>JALFJQ010000069.1 GCA_022775085.1 Clostridiales bacterium
GTTTTTCTATTAGTTCTGCATATTCTTCATCCGTCAGTTTGGGCTTAATGGATTCGATTACTTTCTGTGCGGCATCCTTGCCACCAAGCTGGTACAGAGAAATCGTTGTCCAATAGCAGGCATTTACGTTTCCGGGCATAATCCTCATAGCTTGCAGGGCAACTTCCTGAATGGCTTGATAATCCTTTACCTCTGACAGCAGTGACATCAGTTGGGACAAGATATCCATTTTTCCTCTGATCGGTAGGCGCTACTACTGTTAGTTTGCCAATACGGAAACCTGTCTCAATTCTTGGTTTTTTTGTTTCCGCCATGAATCTTTGACCACCATCCCTTCCATCCCCGCTTTTTCTCTTTCCTGTGGGGAGCTGGTATATCGTCCTGCTTCAGCATTTTTTCGCATTCCGTGCAGATTTGACGGCCCTCACATATCAGAGCGCCGCAGCAAACGCAAGCATCTTCCAGACACAAAAAAATGCTCCTTGTTCAAATTATTCCTCCTCCAGCTCACAGCGAATTGTCACACGGCTTTGACCGCCCACAGTACAAGTGAATAAAGTCAAGTCCCACTCTCCACTCTCCATTGCGTCAATGGAGGTTGGCAGCAGCGTCTCCCGTTCCACCATTTTGTAGGTGAATACATTTCCGTCCATATCCGTGAAGGTGGCAATATCACCCTCACATAGATTTTTCAGGTTTCCGAAATGGGACGTGTAGTTATGGCCGCAAATAATCAGGTTATTCAAATAGGCGGACCCGCTGTACCGGCAGGGAGCAGATTTCAGATTGGGATAATTCCACTCACTGATAATCGGCAGCTCCAGCTCCAAGGCCGGGATTCTCAAAACACCGATAAAGTCTATCCCGTTGATGGTCTCCACCGGCATTTCCATATTGGGAGACAGAACATAATCCGGGATAACAGTCCGCTCATCGCGTACCAACGGGTCCTGATCCTCCACAGGGTCCGTGGGCGCCTCTGGAGCGGCCTCTGTGGGCAAATACGCATCCAGCTGGGTTACCGCTGCTTGGCCGCTTGCTCTGCCTGCAGCTCGTCGTACAAGTTGTAAGATACAAGGAAAAGGGCTGCTGCAATCAGCAGCAGCCCAATCGTAATCAACAGCAAGCCCTCTTGCTTTCTGCTATTTTTTTCTTCATTCCTCATCAACAGCACCTCTGCGGCGCACCAGGCCGATCACGACAAAGAGCAGTCCGGCGGCAATCAATACTGGAACCGGCCACCAGAGCTGGCCAGTCTGAGGCAGCGTCGGCTTTGTAGGCGTAGTAGGTTTGTCCGGCGTGGTAGGTGCTGTGGGGGTAGGTTCGTCAGGAATCTCCTCATTATAGGTGTTTGTCACGACAAAAGTGATACCCTCCCGTGTGACCTCCACGGTATAACCCTCTAATTCTTTCTCTACAATGGTCCACGTATAGCGGTCATTCAAAGCCGTCCAGGTGTACCGCCAGTTGTTTGCCGCGTTCAGGGTTACGGTATCATACACCTTGCCGTCACGAAGAAGCTGAACAATTACCTCTTTCGGACGATCTTTTTCATGTCCATCATCCGCCCAAACCTTCAGGACCTTCCGGTCGATCGTATTATCATCTGGGTTATCAGGGATTTGGGATGAATCGAACTTTGCATTGACGGTTACATCATAGGCCCAAATGTTATTCTCTTTGTCCAATCCAGGCAGCATTACCATGAACGGCGCAGGATCATAGCGGTAGCCATTTTGCGTATGTCGATGCCCCAGCACGAAGTACAAACCCGCTTTCAGGCTCTTTCCGTTGGTGGGAAAGGAAACCAATCCCTTATCATTGGTCTTTGCGCTGTCTGCGGGGGAAATAGCATCCCGCAATACATAGCCCTCCAGGGTGGATGCCAGTGTCCGCCAGGCCTCGTCATCCTTGCCCCTGATATTGACATGGAACTGGGCGAAGTCTTTTGTGGTGGTCAGCTCGCCGTATTCGTCTACTGTGGCAACCAGGAAAATGTCAAACTCTGCACCAACCAGGGGCGTGTTTCCATCTTGATAGGAAATGGTCAAACTTACATCCTGGTTCAAGTCAATACTTCCCGCCGCCAGAGCCTGCAAGGGCAGGAGAAGGAATACTGCCAGCACACTGAGCAGCGCAGCAGTCATGCGTCTAATCCTCTTCATCGGCGTCACCTCCGTGTTTCTTTCTTGGCTGCTTGGGCAGCAGCAGTAAAATCAAAAGCAATAGCAAGATCGGGATCGCCACAACAGGAGCCACAAGCAGCGGCTCAATCTGAATGGCATCCGCCGTCACCCGGACGGTCTTTGCTTCCTCAATATTGTCAATCCGGTGTCCCCGTACCAGCAGCCGGTGGGTATTGATACCGTAAGGGGTGCAGGTAACGAGCGTACAGTAATCTTTCCCTTCTTCAATCCGAAGGGCACCCGTCTCTTGGGGTTCCACGATCAGGATTTGATCCACCTCATAGGTCAACACCTCGTCCAGTACCCGGAGCATAAAAATGTCTCCCGCTTGCAGCTTGTCCAGGTTGGTGAACAACTTGGCGCTGGGCAGTCCCCGGTGCCCGGAGAGAACGCAGTGGGTGCTTTCACCGCCCACGGGCAGGCTGGACCATTCCAGATGTCCCACGGCGATCTGCAGGACCGATTCCTCCGTGCCGTGATAGATGGGCAGAGAGCAATCAATGCTGGGGATTTCAATATAGCCCATGACGCCCAGGCCAGACACGTTCAGGAGGCGCTCGTATTCTTCCTTCTGGGCGTCGCTGAGCAGGTAGGCATTGTCCCGATCGGTCAGAGATGCGTTGTAGCGTTCGGCTGCGGCCCAGATTTCGTCATATTGATCCTGGTTCAGATTGGCCACTTCTTCGGCATACGTGGCAATGGCCCTAGTTTGGTGGAGGGAGTTCCAGTAATCGCTGACAGAGGGGTACAGCAGCAAGGACAGCCCTACAAGAAGGATCAGGACCAGGAGTATCGTGATAAAATTGCCTTTTTTCTTCTTCATGCAGGGTTCTCCTTGCCGCTGTGGGCCGGGGAGGGGTTGCCTCCCCGGCTGTCACAGCGGGATGTCAGTGCGTTTTCGTATGGATCGGGGGATCAGCCGTTGGTGCTCATGCGCTTCTTGGTGACCAGCAGCACCACAGCGCCCAGGACCAGGACGGAGCCCAGCACATAGAAGATGGTGGTGCCCATGCCGCCGGTGGAGGGAAGCTCGGTGCCGGATGCGTTAGGCACTTCAACCGTCAGGGCATTGGTTGCAAGGACAGTTACCTCGACGGGGTCTTTCAGGGTGTTGTAACCGGCGGGAGCCGCAGTCTCAACCAGGGTGTATTTATCCAGGTCAACGCCCTTGATGACGATCTTGCCAGAAGCAACGGTGGTAAAGCTTTCCACAGCGCCAGTCTCACTGCCATTGGCAACACGATACTCGGTATCGGAAACCTTGACCAGCTTCACAACGTTGCCGCTTGCATCCTTCAGCTGGAAGGTAGCGCCAGCCAGAGGATTCTTATTAGTGTCTGTTGCAGCATACTTCAAAATTTCAAATTGATAAGTCTTGGTAACGGTCTCGCTCCACTCGGTGTTGCTGGCATCGCCCCAGGTCAGCTTAGCATCGTTCTTTTCACCAT
>JALFJQ010000052.1 GCA_022775085.1 Clostridiales bacterium
GGCGATGGCGATGATTTGCGTGTTCAATGACTTCACCTCATTTCTGAATTGTTCTATGGCTTCTGGAAATAGAAAAAGCCGCCACTTCAAAAATTGAAAGTGACGGCCTTTTCTTATCCCGGAATGAAATTCCCCGGAAATGCAAAAAGCGCCCAGTAGAAAAATACTGAGCGCTTGGCGATTAGATTTATTCTGTTGTATTCAAATTAGGTCAAATTATCTCAAACCAATCAAATGAAAATGGTCAATAAAGGAGAAGAAAAAGCCACCTCTCCAAAGGGCAAAAAACGGCCTTCGGTTATCCTATTTGGTAACCACTTGGCCCTCTTTTTACCCTATTTTTTGCCGGTTATCCACTTGGTAACCACTGAAAGTTGGGTGAAACTGGATCTTGTTTCGTCAAGTCCAGTCAAACTATATCAGCCTTTCAGGGCATAGGAAAAGCCCGGAAAACCTTGATTTTCCGGGCTTTTTGAACCATTTTGATGCAGTTTGTACAGCTGATTATCTCTTGCTGAACTGCGGAGCGCGACGGGCGGCCTTGAGACCGTACTTCTTTCTTTCCTTCATTCTGGGGTCACGGGTCATGAAGCCGGCGGCCTTCAGAGAGGCACGGTACTCGGGGTTCAGGGTGACCAGGGCGCGGGAAATGCCGTGACGGATAGCGCCGGCCTGGCCGGAAACGCCGCCGCCGGCGACGGTGACAACGATGTCCACCTTGCCCAGCAGATCAGTGGTGACCAGAGGCTGACGAACGACCAGCTTCAGGGTCTCCAGACCAAAGTAGTCGTCAATATCGCGGCCGTTGATGATGATGGAGCCGGTGCCGTTCTCGTAGACGCGAACGCGGGCCACGGAGGACTTACGACGGCCGGTGCCGTAAAAATACTTTTTCTTGCTCTCGTACATTTAAGTTACCTCCAAATTAGTCCTGGTTCCAGGCTTCGGGCTTCTGGGCGGCGTGGGGATGCTCAGCGCCCTTGTACAGGTGCAGGCGGGTCAGAGCGCTCTTGCCCAGGGTGTTCTTGGGCAGCATGCCCTTGACGGCCAGCTCCATGGCATAGTCGCTGCGAGCTTCCATCATGTCACGGGCCTTGGTCTCCTTCAGACCGCCGATCCAGCCGGACACGCGGTAGTACTTCTTCTGCTCGGGCTTCTTGCCGGTCAGAATGGCCTTGTCGGTGTTGATGATGATGACATTGTCACCGCAGTCAACATTGGGGGTGAAGTCAGACTTGTGCTTGCCCCGCAGCAGGTTCGCGGCGGCGACAGCGGTACGGCCCAGGGGCTTACCGGCAGCGTCGATCACGTACCACTTACGCTCCAGGGTCTCCTTCTTCAGCAGAGTAGTGGACATTATGATTTCCTCCAATTTGGATAAAATATTTTGACATTTTCAGGTCTCTGGGGTACAATACCCCTTGGACGCTTGAATTTTATACCATAGAAAAAATCAAATGTCAACAGATATTTTGCCGGATTTTACAAAAACCGGAGTAATCTTTCAAATGCTCTTAAATGCTCGTAAATGCTCCTGTTTTCTAACATCCGATTTTATGAAGTTTTGGAGGAATCTTGACCAATGCAGAAGCTAATGGGCCTCGTCCGCCGGTGTGTGGACGACTACAATATGATAGAAGCCGGTGACAAAATCGCCGTGGGCGT
The DNA here is from genome assembly GCA_022775085.1 of Clostridiales bacterium. Lineage (GTDB taxonomy): Bacteria > Bacillota > Clostridia > Oscillospirales > Oscillospiraceae > Faecousia. The sequence continues at coordinate 1,666 of JALFJQ010000052.1, forward strand.
TTCCGGGGGAAAGGATTCTTTGGTGCTGCTGGTGCTGCTGGCAGGCCTGCGGGAATATTTTAACAAACCCTTTGAATTGGAAGCCATCACCATCGATATGGGGTTGGGCATGGATTATTCCGGAGTGGAAACCCTCTGCCGGGAGATCGGCGTTCCCTATACCATTGTAAAGACCGAAATCGCACCCATCATTTTTGACCACCGTCAGGAGAAGAACCCCTGTTCTCTCTGTGCCAAAATGCGCCGGGGCGCCCTGAATCAGGCAATCAAGGAGCGGGGCTTCAACAAGCTGGCGCTGGGCCACCACTATGACGACGCTGTGGAGACCTTCGTTATGTCCCTATTGTTCGAGGGCCGGATCAGCTGCTTCCAGCCGGTGACGAATCTCGACAGAACCGGCATCATTCAAATTCGCCCCATGCTCTATATCCACGAAAAGACCGTGGACAACTTTGCCCGGCGGCGGGAGCTGCCTGTCATCGAAAACCGCTGTCCTGTGGACAAGGAAACCAAGCGGGAGGAGGTCAAGCAGCTGATCTATCAGCTGAGCCAGACCTATCCCGATCTGAAGGAGCGTATTTTCGGCGCTATGCAGCGGTATCCTCTGCCTGAGTGGGAGCCTCACGGGCGGTATAAGCGGCCGAAGGAGCAGGAATAGTCTGACAGATTTTGGACATACTTCCTCCGTAAGGAGGCGGTAAAACATGGTAAAAGGCATTTCCCGGCAGGTGATCGTGGTCCACGCGCCGGACCCCAAACTTTTTGAACAGGCGATTTTCATCCTGAAGGACGGCGCTGTGGGCGAGGGCATCACCGACGAGGCCCTGCTGAAGGAGGCCCGCGATGCCATTCGGGGAAGCTCCGGAAAGCCGGGGAAAAGGCGGCATTTTTACCTCTGCGGCGCGGTGTGGGCGGCAGGCGGCTCCCTGGTCACAGGGCTGATCTGGCTGCTGACGGTGCTGCTGTGACTTGCGAAGCAGGCCGGGCTGTGCTATAATCTTCTCAACGCAAAGAAAGAGAGAAACCCATGAAATTAGGAAACATAGAACTGAATCACCCCCTGTTCCTCGCCCCCATGGCGGGGGTTACGGATTGGGCTTTCCGAACCATCTGCGCGAAGCTGGGAGCGGATGTGACCGTGACGGAGATGGTATCCTCCCGGGCGCTGGTGTATCAGGACAAGAAAAGCGCCAAGCTCCTGCGAAAAAATGCGGGCAGCGTCTGCGGTGCGCAGATATTCGGCAACGACCCGGAGATCATGGCCCAGGCGGCGGTGCTGGCTCTGGAAATTTCCGGCTGTGACTTTCTGGACATTAACATGGGCTGCCCCATGCCCAAGGTGGCCAATTCCGGCGACGGCTGCGGTCTGATGCGCACGCCCGAATTGGCAGAGAAGATCGTAAAAGCAGTGGTCAAAGCGGTGGACGTGCCCGTCACCGTCAAGTGTCGTCTGGGCTGGGACAAGGGCAGCATCAACGTGCTGGACTTTACCAAGCGGATGGAGGACAGCGGCGCGGCCATGGTGGCTGTCCATGGGCGTACCCGCAGTATGCTCTATTCCGGCACTGCCGACTGGGACATGATCCGCAAGGTCAAGCAGCAGCTTTCCATCCCGGTGATTGCCAACGGCGACATTACGGATGGAGACGCGGCAGTGCGCTGCCTGAAACGCACGGGAGCCGACGGGTTGATGATCGGGCGAAGCGTATTCGGTGATCCCTGGATTTTTGAGGAAGTCCGGTCATGCCTGAATGGGGAGGAATATCAGGGCCGTCCCTGCCTTGCCGACCGCATCGGTGTGGCTGTGGAGCAGTTCCGGCTGGCCGAGCAGGATCACGGGGAGCACATTGCCTGTCTGGAAGCGCGCAAGCACTTTGCATGGTATCTGCGGGGCGTGCCCCACAGCAGCTACTACAAAAATCAGATCACGTCCCTGAACACCATGGAGGACATCTACCGGGTGGCGAAGGATGTTGTTCGGGATTTGAAATGATAAAAATGCTTATACGGTTCAGTCAGCAAAGCATTAAATTGTTCTTTCGCTGGCAAAAAAACATGTCATTGCGAACCAGTCCGCAGACTGGTGTGGCAATCCGTATTCCTTTTGGTAATAGGTGCATCATCGGAGCATGAAAAGGGGAACGGATTGCCACGTCGGGCTTCGCCCTCCTCGCAATGACATCTATATCAACAATATTCTTCTTTTCCCCATTAACTGGGCACTGCTGGTCGAGGGGCCCAAAGGATGTGCGGTGACTGCCTGGGTGCGTAACGCATTGTCAGCGGCGACTCGCCGCGAATAAAAACAGTGCCGCTCCATACCCTAACCCGAGAGGTGAGGGTATGAAGCGGTTTTTTGTGTTGTTTTTCCTGATTCCGGCGTTGGTGCTGCCGGTGCGGGGGGAGACCATCCGCTGGGTGGACTTTGATGTCTCCTATGAATCCATGAAGTACGCATTGGAGCAGGACATTCTGACGGCCCAGCAGGAAAAGCACATTTCCTGGATCGATTCCCTTGCGCTGGCAGCCTGCCGAACCGGGGGAAAGTGCGGACTGAACGCGGTAAAACAGGCGGTGTCCGACCTCAAAAAGGACAAGTCCCCCGAGGAATTGCTGGGAGACCTATACAAATACTATTCCTATTACCACAACGCCTATTCCGCCGCCTTGGGAGGCCTCGTGGGCAGCTACGCCATCGAAAAGGACGGCCAGTGGGTTCCGACCTATGGCCTGAAAGCCTTTTCTCCCATTGCTGCGGGCTACGGCTACAGCCACTGTGACGATTTTGGCGTGGCCCGTTCCTTTGGCTTCCGCAGAAAGCACCTTGGCAACGACCTGATGGGCGGTCAGGGAACACCCATCGTGGCGGTGGAGGGCGGCGTGGTGGAAGCCATGGGCTGGAACCGCTACGGCGGCTGGCGCATCGGCATCCGATCCTTCGACAGCAAGCGCTACTATTACTATGCCCACCTGCAAAAGGACTGCCCCTTTGCTCCCGGCCTCAAAGAGGGGGACATGGTTCGGGCGGGTGACCTCATTGGGTTTATGGGCCGTACCGGCTACTCTGACCGGGAAAACGTCAACAATATTGAGACGGTGCACCTGCATTTTGGCTTGGAACTGGTGTTCGACGAGAGTCAGAAGGAGTGTAATTCGGAGATCTGGATCGATGTCTACGATATTGTACGTCTGCTGGCCCAGCATCGCAGCAGCATTGTGAAAGCGGAAGACGGCTGGAAGCGGGTGTATCCCTATCAGGATCTGGACACCATGGATTATCCGGCGGTTTGATATTGTTTGCGTGTAACCAGCCGGGCAAACCACAAAAAATCCTCTTTCCCACAGACCTGCATCAGGGTCAGAAGGCAGAACAGCAGAATCAGAAAGACTACGCACTGGGCGGAAATCGTGCCAAGCCGTCTTGCTCCCCATAATGCCGCCAGCGCGGCGGACAGAGCCAGCATGGGCACGTGGGCGGGCAGACGTTCCCCGGTGATGCGCAGCAGACGCCGCAGGCTCAGAATGAAATTCACCAGATGCGTCACAAGAAAGCTGAAAAAATACCCCTCCATCCCATATTTCGGCAGTAAAAGGTAGAGAAATGTCACATCCATGGCGGAGGTGAGGATATTATAGCGGACACAGGCCTTCTGCTGACCAAGCCCCTTGGTCATTGCGTCGGTGATGGCGTCGCAGTAGAGCATGGGGATCAGCGGTGCGTACAGCCGCAGATACCGCCCGGCATCCGCGCTGCCAAAAAACCGCAGACACAGGGTGTCCGCCAGCAGATATATGAGGCCGGAAAAAACGATCCCATAGAGCATGGCGATTTTCAGTCCCCGCCGGGTCAGATAGGAGATCCGCGTCTTGCTTTCCGCGGCGGCACATCGGGCCAGTTCCGGAATCAGCAGCTCCGCCAAACCAAACAGGATACAGGCAGGGAACATGAGGATGGGAAACACCATGCCGCTGACGGTGCCGAAGCTGGCCAGCGGATCAAATACTGCCGGGTTTCTTGCCAGCCGCCGGGGAACCAGGAGATTTTCCACGGTATTGATGCCGGATTTCAGCACGTCCGCCAGGGCCAGCGGAACGGCGGCCCTGAGAAGCCGACCGCCGATGGGAAATGGCGAGCTGATTTTGGGATGCTCCCGGTTTCTGATTACCACCAGTGTGCACAGGGTCAGACAGCCGCTGAGGCTGCTTCCAAGAATGACGCACTGGCAGGCCCGTCCGGTGTCCTCCCCGGCCCAGATCTTCAGCGCCAGCAGGGTCAGTGCCATGGAGCACAGCTGCTCGCAGACCTCCACTGCCGCCAGCGTGCCAATGCGGTTTTCGGCGGTAAAATACCCGGTCATGACGGCGCACAGGCAGGAGCCGGGGAGGAACGCCGCCAGCAGCCGCAGGGCCGGGACGGTGTCCGGGTTTCCAATCCAGTTCTCCGCCAGCCGGGGGGCCATGGTGTAAAGGAACAGCGCCGCCCCGCCGCTGCAAAGGATACTGTACGCAAAACAGGCAGACAAAATTCGTGCCACATTCTCCGGGCGCTTCCTGCCCAATTCCTCGGCGGTCAGGTACATAGCCGCGGTCCGCACACCGGCGATGCCCGCCACCATGGCGAAGGAGCCTACGGATAAGACCAGCTGCAATAGCCCAATACCGGCGGGGCCAATGCGCCCGGAGAGATAGACCTGAAAGGATGTGCCCGCCAGCCGCAGCAGCAGGTTGACGCCGGTGAGCAGCAGGGCAGAATAAAAAATTGGAAGTCTTTTGCGCAAAGAAAATCCCTCCCCTGTCCACAGCCTATGCGGACAGGGGAGGGGATATGCTGGTCAAGCTTCCGGGTTATATTCCCGGCAGTACAGGCTCAGGGGGCAGCTGCCGCAGTCCGGGTTCCGGGCGGTGCAGCAGTCCCGGCCGAACAGGACAATGCGGTGACAGAAATCACTGCTTTCCTCCGGGGGAAGGATAGACCGCAGCTGGGCTTCCACCTTTTCCGGCTCCTTGCCGCGGGACAGTCCCAGCCGCCCGCAGATGCGGATGCAGTGGGTGTCGCAGACCACGCTGCCGGGTGTTTTATACAGGTCTCCCAGCAGCAGATTGGCGGTTTTCCGGCCTACGCCGGGGATTTTCAGCAGCTGCTCCATGGTGCCGGGCACCTTCCCGCCGTAGTCGTTCAGCAGCATCTGGCAGCCCAGAACAATATCCCGGGCCTTATGTTTATAGAAGCCGCAGGAGTGCACCAGCTCCTCCACATGGGAAATGTCAGCGTTTGCCATGGCCTCCAGCGTGGGGTAGGCGGCGAACAGGGCAGGTGTCACCAGATTCACCCGGGCATCGGTGCACTGGGCGGACAGCCGCACGGCGATCATCAGCTCGTAGTCCTTTTTGTAGTGAAGGGCACACAGCGCATCCGGGTAGCGCTGTTTCAGGATCTCAATAATGGCGTTGACTTTCTCTTCCATAGCCGGCTTTCCTTTTCGTTTTTTCTCTTTATAACACGAAACCGGCGGAAAAACAATAGGTGATTTATGTATCTTTTTCCACCGGCTCGGCGGTAAGGGCGGAGATCTCGTAGGCGGTTCGTTCTTCACTGCCGGTTTCCGTGACCTTGATGTAAGTCCTGCTTTGCAGCCGGCCGGTGATCCGTAAGATGTCCCGGGTGTGGTATTGGGCGCCCTCCACCGCGGTCCGCCCCCACAGGATGCAGGGCAGATAATCCGCCCTCTGAAAGGCCCGGGGCACCGCCAGCATCATATCGCAGATTTCCCGGCCCAGAGGGGTCTTTCGGTAAACCGGTTCCCGGCACAGGGGCCCTTCCAGCACGACCTCGTTCAGCGGTTCTCCGTCCTCGCAGACGATGAGGTTTGCGAACACGAAAATCAGCAGCCGCCGTCTGCCGTCCTCCCGGACATTGTGGGAGCGCACCTGTCCGGTGACCGTGAGCATTTCCCCGTCAGACAGCTCCATGGCGTTCAGCACATCCTCCCGGGCGATGACCGGAAGCAGGTCCACCGCCCCGGACAGCCGGGGCACCTCGAGAAAGAAGCGAAAAAACCGCCGCCCGTGGTTTTCGTGTGAGAACTGGGGCATGGAGGACAGGGAACCCCGGAGCGTAATGTGATTTGCAGTCAGTTCCATAGTACCACCTCAAACGTAGATCTATGGAACATCCTATGCGCCGCCCCGGGAAAGAGAACAGACGGGACTGTTAAAAAGCCTGTCATTGCGAACCAGTGCGCACACTGGTGTGGCAATCCGTTCCACTTTTTACTGAAACTACCATATTTTTCTATGGAAAAAGTGTGCAGTGAAAGGAGAACGATGACTTTTCTAACAGTCCCGTGGTTTACTGGATATGGGTATGGTTGTTGATATGATCCTGACAGTAGCAGTAGTAGCCCCTGCACCGGGAGCAGTAACGGAATTCCAGCTCGGGGTTACTCACATCCGTCCGCCCGCAGACGGTGCACCTGTGGGTGTAGGGAGCCTTTACGGAAGCGGTGCTTGCTTCATAGGAGCCTGCGTCAAAGTGAATGACCTTGGCCTTTTTCTGCACCGGCGGCTTTCTGTGCAGCAGCCGCGCGGCGTTGGCCCGCCAGGACATGGGGATCACGTTCAGCACATCCTTGCCGAAGAACAGGAAATAGTTGGCAAGGGAGATGACGGAGAACAGGTTGTAGGGGAAGGGATAGGCGACAAGGCCAAAAAGCACCAGCACCAGATCGATGAGGGCAAAAATCCAGCCCTTGACGGGGATAATGAAGAACAGCAGGAAGGTGGCGTCGGGGAACAGGGTGGCGTAAGCCAGGAACAGACTCATGTTCAGGTAGGACACATCCGCCGCCCCGCCGAAGATCATGCAGTAAATGTCCATCATGACCACGCCGGACAGATAGTAAAGATTAAAGCGCAGGGTGCCCCAGATATTCTCCATGGCCCGCCCCAGCGAATAATAGCAGAACAGCATAACGGCGGTCAGGAGCAGATTTCCGGAGCTGGCGGTCAGGGGGTAGGTGATGAGCCGCCAGATCTGTCCCTGGAGAATTGCCGTCCGGTCAAAGCACAGCAGATAGTAAAGAAAGCTATTTCCCGCGAAAGCACTCATCAGGTACACCACCGCGGTGCCGAGAACGATGTAGAGCATCAGATTGGGGATGCCTTTATTCCGGTTTTTATAGCAGAAAAGCTCGAATTGCCTGCGAAGGTTTTTCATAGGGGGGAACCTCCAAAATTAGTCTGCGTTCATTTTATCAGCAAACAGGGGAAAAGTCTATATCGGATTTGTGAACAATCATCCGGGAATGTAGACGACCCGCCGCCGATTCGCGGCTCCGGGCTGACCGGGGGTGCCTGCCTGAAACAGCCCGTACAGATCCTCCCACCTTTGCTCCATATTCCAAAGGGGGTGACTGACCGGCTGACCGGCATTGACAAAAAATCCCTCTTTTTTCACGTCGCTCAGGATTTCCCGCCCCCGGTCATTGAAGGCCAGCACCCTGACATAGGGAATTTCGGCTTCCAGCATTTCGGCGGTGATTCCCAGGAAGGCACACAGGATCATCCGGTCGATGCGGCTGCGGGTGTAGCGTTTGGACTTGACAGAGGCGGCGATGTCCTCCAGAGTGGCCCGCTTCCGGCTTTCGTGCATGAGCTTCCGCCACAGGCCTTCCGAGCCAAAGGGCAGGGCTTCAAATTCCGCCTCCGTCATGGTGCGCAGCTTTCCCAGAACCGCCCGCTCCCCGGCTTCCAACGTATGAATGGGGGCGTTTGCAAAGAGCTGCCCCGCCGCTGCCGGGAGAAAACCGGAGATTTTCAGCCCCCTTTGCAGCCGCAGCCGCAGAGAGGAGGCGGAGGGGTTTTCCGCGTCTGCTTCCTCCGCGTGATAGCTGCCCCCCCGGAAAATGGGCAGGGGCTTCATGGGTGAAGATTGCCGCAAAATGGCCTTGCAGTATTCCACGGCGAGAATATTGTTGGGAGATTCCAGAATTTTTCCGGAAAGCCCCATGGCTTCCAGTGCCGCCTGCCGTGCAGCAGGGAAGGAACGGCCCTTGTCCAGTTCCCGGCGCAGCAGGGGCGGAAATTCCTCACTGAGCAGCGCCCGGGCGGTATCCTGCAAAAGCGTGGAATCGGCAGTCTCCGCACCGAAGCACAGCCCATCGCACAGACGGGACAGTACCGCCGCGCCGCCGGAAGCGAACCCTTCCGCCGAGGAAAGGGCGGTTGTCACCGGCAGCTCCACCACCAGATCGGCGCCGCACCGAATGGCGGCCTCCGCCCGGATGGATTTATCAAACACGGCGGGATGTCCTCTCTGAACATAATTGCCGCTCATAGCACAGATAATACCGGCTTCCTGCCCAAAATTCTCCCGAATGAATGCGATTTGCTTCCGGTGTCCCAGATGAAAGGGGTTATATTCGCAGACGATTCCCACATTCATGGAAATTTTTCCTCCTTCGCGAAATTTTTCCGTTTCAGGGGTTGAGAAATCCGGAAAAATGCAATATAATAATTCCAGCTATGGTTATCATATCATAAAGTCCCCAACAAGGAAATAAAAATTTTTAGGAGGCAGATTCCCATGAACATTCTGATTATCAATGCCGGCTCCTCCAGCCTGAAGTATCAGCTGATGGACCCCGATACCGGCGTCGTGTCCGCCAAGGGCCTGTGCGAGCGTATCTACATTGACGGCCGCCTGACCCACAACGCAAACGGCAAGAAGGTTGTCAAGGACATCCCCATGCCCACCCACTCCGAGGCCATCCAGGCGGTTCTGGCCATTCTGGTTGACCCTGTTGACGGTGTCATCAAGTCCACCGACGAGATCGACGCTGTGGGCCACCGCGTCCTGCACGGCGGCATGGAGTTCTTCGATTCCTGCATCATCAATGATGACGTTATCGCCGCCATTGAGAAGTGCATCCCTCTGGGCCCCCTGCACAACCCCGCCAACCTGATGGGTATCCGCGCCTGCCAGGCTGTTATGCCCACCACTCCTCAGGTCGCCGTGTTCGACACCGCGTTCCATATGACCATGCCTCCCGTGGCTTACCGCTACGCCATCCCTACCGAGTACTACAAGAATGACTCCATCCGCCGCTACGGCTTCCACGGCACCTCCCACAAGTATGTCACCAAGCGGGCCATTGAGCTGATGGGCACCAAGGACATTAAGCTGGTCAACTGCCACCTGGGCAACGGCTCCTCCATGTCCGCTGTGAAGGACGGCAAGTGCCAGGATACCTCCATGGGCCTTACCCCTCTGGCCGGTGTTCCCATGGGCACCCGCTCCGGCGATCTGGACGCCGCTGTGGTGCAGTTCATCATGAACAAGTACGGCATGAGCGCTGACGAGTGCCTGAATATGCTCAACAAGAAGTCCGGCGTGCTGGCTCTGTCCGGCGTGTCCTCCGACTTCCGTGACATCGAGGGCGAGGCTGAGAAGGGCAATGCCGACTGCCAGCTGGCTCTGGACAAGTTTGCCTACGAGGTCCGTAAGTATATCGGCTCCTACTCCGCCGCTCTGGGCGGTCTGGACTGCCTGGTGTTCACCGCCGGTGTGGGCGAGAACTCCGCCTCCATGCGTGCCCGGATCTGCGAGGGTCTGGAGTACCTGGGCGTGAAGATCGATCCCGAGAAGAATAAGGTTCGCGGCAAGGAGGCCATTATCTCCGCCGACGATTCCAAGGTCACTGTCTGGGTCATTCCCACCAACGAAGAGCTGATGATTGCTCAGGATACCGCCGAGCTGGTCAAGGCTGCCAAGTAATTTTATTTCAAACGGGAGCCGCCGCATCATGCGGCGGCTTCTTTTGCAAAGAGGTAACGATTATGAAACGATGGAACCTCTGGTATCTGGCGTCGGGAATAGTACAAGTAGTCTGCGTTGTCCATATTCTGCTGGAGTGGCAGAGGTATTCCGAAACCTTGAACTCCGCCCCCTTTTCTGTAACGATTCTGGTCAATGCGGTATATTTTGGGATTCCCGCGGCCATTTTCTTTCTGATAGGGTTATACTTGGAGAAGAGAAAGGATGATTCCCATGAAAACGGTTGTTGAACGCTTCCTCCGCTATGTGTCCTTCGACACCCAGTCTGACGAAAATTCCACCACCTGTCCCTCCACCGCCAAGCAAAAGATTTTGGGCGCGGCGCTGGTGGAGGAGATGCTGTCCATGGGCATTGGGGATGCCCGGATGGATGAATTCGGCTATGTCTATGGCACCATCCCCGGTGACCCGTCCCTTCCCACCATCGGCCTGATTGCCCACATGGATACCTCCCCGGACGCTTCCGGTGCCAATGTAAAGGCGAAGATCGTGGAGTATACCGGCGAGGACATCTGCCTGAATGAAGAAAAGGGCATTTTTCTGCGGCAAAGCGACTATCCAAATCTGAAAAATCATGTGGGAAAGCACCTGATCGTCACCGATGGTACCACCCTCCTGGGTGCCGATGACAAGGCAGGCGTGGCTGAGATCATGACCGCCGCTGCGGTGATCTTGAAGCAGGGCGGCAGGCACGCTACCCTGAAAATCGGCTTTACGCCCGATGAGGAGATCGGCAGCGGTGCCGACCACTTTGACGTCAAGGGTTTCGGCGCGGACTACGCCTACACCGCCGACGGCGGCCCAGTGGGCGAGATCGAGTATGAGAACTTCAACGCCGCCGGGGCAACCGTGGTGTTCCATGGGCGCAATATCCACCCTGGCTCCGCCAAGAACGCCATGGTGAATTCCCAGTATATTGCCATGGAGTTCCAGAGCCTGCTGCCCATCCACCAGCGTCCGGAAGCCACGGAAGGCTACGAGGGCTTCTTCCACCTGATGGACATGAAAGGCGAGGTGGAACTGTCCGAACTGCGCTATATCATCCGTGACCACAATATGGGAAAATTTGAGGAAAAGAAGAAGGTCATGACTGCCGCCGCGGACTTCCTGAACGCGAAATATGGCGCTGGTACCGTAGAGCTGACCATTCGGGACAGCTATTTCAATATGAAAAAGTGCATTGAGCCGGTGATGTACGTGGTGGAGCGGGCCAAACAGGCCATGGCGAACGTGGGCATGAACCCCAGAGAGGTGCCCATTCGCGGCGGCACCGACGGCGCGCGCTTAAGCTATGAGGGTCTGCCGTGCCCCAATCTGTGCACCGGCGGCGAGAATTATCACGGCCGTTTTGAGTATATCCCCGTGGAAGACATGGAGCTGTGCGTAAAGCTGCTGGTGGAAATCTTAACCGATTTATAAGGAATCGTGCTTATCGGGTTAAATCAGCAACGAAACAAATTGGAATTTGGCGGGCAGGGCCCGCAGCCAATGCGTTACGAACTCTGGGTGGTTATCGCACATCCTTTGGGCCCCTCGACCATAACCGTGATGAAAATTGTTATTTTGCGCACTAAAATACTCGTATGTCATTGCGAG
>JALFJQ010000068.1 GCA_022775085.1 Clostridiales bacterium
CTCACCCGTTCGCCACTAGGTTGAATACCGAAGCACTCAACCCCGTTCGACTTGCATGTGTTAGGCACGCCGCCAGCGTTCGTCCTGAGCCAGGATCAAACTCTCAAAAAATTGTATCTTAAAGCCGAAGCTCTAAAATCAAGTTTTTGAATAATTTGCTTCTAGCAATATTACTCAAGAATTTTCGTTGGCTGTTTTTTCGCTTACGCTTAAACAATCCATTAATTGTCCAAGGTGTTAAAAATCGTCTTTACGTTATTCAATTTACAAGGTACAGACGTGTTCGCGCTTCCCAGTTTTTGGTTCGCTATGAACTTTTTTAGTTTATCACATCTTTTTGAACTTGTCAAGAACTTTTTTCGATTCTTTTCGAAGTTTTTTGAGCTGTGACGCTACGTTCCAAGTCAAAGCTTTTCATCACGCAACTTTTTTATTATACCTCAGCAAGTCCAATTTGTCAAGAACTTTTTTCAAATTCTCTCAAATTTTCCTTGTTTTCAGCATATTTTAGCTGCCCTCGCGGACAGCTCTGGTATAATACCATCTCTCTCCCCATTTGTCAAGCTTTTTTTCACAAAAAATGGCATTTCTTTTTGTGTAGTTTAATTGCGTACATTTGCTCCTCCATTGCACATATTTCTTAGAAACGGCTGGACAGATGGTCGCTGATCTCCGTCAGGGCATCCCCCGCGTCAATGCTGCTCTCCTCCTTTAGCGCCAGATCTCCAAGACTCAGCATACCGCACAGCTTCCCATTTTCCGTCACCGGCAGCCTTCTGATCTGTCTGCTGCCCATCAGCCCCGCCGCCAAGCCCAATTCCATATCCGGCGGCGCGGACACCACGCCTGTTGTCATAATGGCTCTTACGGGCGTGGTGGACGGCGAACGTCCCGCTGCCAGGCATCGCGTTACAATGTCCCGGTCGGTGAGCAGTCCACACATCCGTCCGTCGTTTCCGCACACCGGCAATGCTCCAATATTGCTCCGCTCCAGCATCCGCGCCGCAACTGCCACCGTCTCCTCCGGATGAATACGGATCACCGGTGTTGACATAATATCCCGAATCTTCATAAAAATCCCTCCTGCGGGGAGTATCGCCCGAACAGGAGGGATTTATACATATTCTTATCGTTTACTTGACCAGCAGCTCCGCGATCTGGATGGCGTTGGTGGCAGCGCCCTTGCGCACCTGATCGCCGCAACACCACAGGCACAGACCGTTGTCATCGGTCAGATCCGGGCGGATACGGCCAACGAACACGATGTCCTGATCGGAGGTATCCAGAGGCATGGGGTACTGCTTATTGGCCAGATCGTCCACCAGCTTGACACCGGGGGCGCGCTTCAGAACCTCACGGGCCTCGGCAACGGTGATAGGATGGTCAAAATGCAGGGACACGGAGATGGAATGGCTGCGGACAACAGGCACCCGGACGCAGGTGCAGCTGACCTTCAGCTCGGGCAGGTGCATGATCTTCCGGCCCTCGTTCTGCATCTTCATTTCCTCGCTGGTGTAGCCCTCGAACTGCTCGCCGCCGATCTGGGGGATCAGGTTGTAGGCGATCTGGTGGGAGAATACCTTGGGCTCGTAGGTCTTGCCTTCCCGCAGAGCCTCCACCTCGTTCATCAGCTCAATGGGGCCGCCGGCGCCGGCGCCGGAAACCGCCTGATAGGTGGAAGCGGTCATAGCCTTGATGGGGGACAGTTGGTTCAGGGCGTTGACGGCGGTGACGGTGATGATGGTGGAGCAGTTGGGATTGGAGATGATGCCGCTGTGCCAGCTCACGTCCTCAGGATTGATCTCAGGAACGATCAGAGGGACCTTGGGGTCCAGACGGAACGCAGAGGAATTGTCCACAAAAACCGCGCCGGACTTGACGATGGCGGGAGCAAACTTCTGGGCAATGTCGTTCTCCGCCGCGCCCAGCACAATGTCCACGCCTTCAAAAGCGGTATCGCAGGCTTCTTGGATGGTCACGTCCTCACCCTTGAACTTGACGGTCTTGCCGGCAGAGCGGGCAGAGGCCAGGGGTATCAGCTTCCCAACAGGGAAGTTCCGTTCGGCCAGAATTTTCATCATTTCCTGTCCCACAGCGCCGGTGGCGCCCAGAACAGCGACAGTATAGAGTTTCATTTTCATTACCTCCAAATTATGAATCGCAGGGGAGGGTCGGTGACCCGCCCCTACGGATCGGTTTTGCTTATTTCGTCACGAAGCTGTTGTACAGCACGCGGATGGCTTCCTTGAAATCCTTATTGTCCACACCAAAGATAATGTTGAGTTCGTCGGGTCCCTGGTTAATCATGCGGATATTGATGCCGCTTTCGCCCAGAGCCGCAAAAATCTTACCGGAAATACCGGGACGGAAGGCCATCTTCCGGCCGACAGCAGCAACCACCGCGATCTGGTGGTGAACATCCAATGTATCAGGCTGTGCTTCCCGCTTGATCTCCGCCATGATGGTATACAGCTCCTTCTCAATAGAGCTGGTGGGCAGCACCACGGAGACATTGTCGATGCCATTGGGCACATAGTCCACGGAGATGCCGTGGCGCTCCAGTACGGTGAGCACCTTGCGCAGAACACCAACCTGGTTGCTCATGCCCCGCTTGCTCAGGGAGATGATGGAGAAGTCCTTCTTGCCGGTGATGCCGGTGATGAACCGATCCGGGTCATGGTCTCCGCTGAATTTCTCCTGAATCATGGTGCCGGGAGCGGCAGGATCGTTGGTATTGCGGATGTTCACGGGGATGTTCTTCTCCCGGACAGGGAAAATGGAGTCCTCGTGGAGTACCTGAGCGCCGGAGTAGCTCAGCTCCCGCAGTTCGTCATAGGTCACCTCAGGGATGGCCTGGGGATCATCCACGATGCGGGGATCCGCCATGAGGATGCCGGACACGTCGGTCCAGTTCTCGTACACGTCAGCATCCAGGGCCGCCGCCGCCAGCGCGCCGGTGATGTCGCTGCCGCCACGGGAGAAGGTGTGGATGGTGCCGTCGGGCATAGTGCCATAGAAGCCGGGGATCACCGCGCCGTAACCCAGAATCACCTGGCTTTGCAGGGCTTTATAGGATTCCTCCTCATTCACGGTGCCGTCCATGTTGAACTTGACCCAGTCCGCGGCATCAATGAACTGGAAGCCCAGGTAAGCTGCCATCAGCTTGGCAGACAGGTACTCGCCCCGGCTGACCAGCTCCTCCTGAGAAATATCCTTGGCATCGATGCGGTGCTTGAGCAGTTCCAGATCCACTTCGATGGGCAGGTCAAGGCCCAGGTCGTCCCGGATGTCGATGTAACGGTTGGCGATGGCGTCAAAAATGGTGGAGCAGTCCACGCCGTACTGGATGTGGGCGTAGCACAGGTACAGAAGATCCGTCAGCTTGTGATCGCCGGAAAAGCGCTTGCCGGCGGCGGAAACCACCACCACCTTGCGTTCCGGGTCTGCCATGAGAATATCCCGCACCTTGCGGTACTGGCCGGCATCCGCCATGGAGCTTCCGCCGAATTTTACTACTTTCATTGGTCTTTCCTCTCTATTTAATAGAACTCAAAATCGGCTCCCCTTGAGGGGAGCTGTCAGCGAAGCTGACCGAAGGGTGTCACCCCTCAGTCACGGCTTTCGCCGTGCCAGCTCCCCTAAAAGGGGAGCCGTTCAGCCGCGTATTACTCTTTGATGGCCGCGATAAACGCGTCCGGGTTTTCCTTCAGCCAGGCGTGGATTTCGCCGACGGCCACGGGTGCGGTCACAACGCCGTCACCCCAGCTTTCTTCTGCCGCGCCGTTCCAGCCGCCACGAACGTAGTAGCGAAGCTTGCCGGAATTGTCGGCGGACACGCTGCCGCCGTAGGGAGCGTAGAAGCCCTTGCCATTCAAAACATCCACCAGATCCTCCACCACATTGTATGCGGTGGGATACCGGCCCGCACCCTGACCATAGAAGCTCATGCGCTCGGAGGTCTCGCCCAGGAAGGTAATGAGGTTGTAGTTCATAGGCACGGCAGCTTCCAGTTCCCCGGCCTTCACCAGGGTGGGCTGGACGTAGACGCTGAAGCCGTCCCCCACCCGCTTGCCGGTGGAGATCAGCTTGCACACCATGCCGTGGGCCTTGAAAGCATCCACGTCGGCGGCGGTGATGTTGCGGATGCCCGCCACGGGAACGCTCTGCTTGTCCACGGTCACGCCGAAGGCGATATTGGAGGACAGGATGACCTTGTGCCAGGTGTCGATGCCGTCCACGTCGGTGGAGGGGTTGGCCTCGGCATAGCCAAGGGACTGAGCCTGCTTCAGAGCCTCATCGTAGCTTAGCCCAGTTCGGGTCATGTTGTCGAGGATATAGTTACAGGTGCCGTTCATAATGCCGCCGACCTCAACGATCTTCTGCACCCGGCGGGCACGCTCCAGCTCGCTGAGCCAGCCGATGCCGCCGCCGACAGCGGCAGTGCACCGGAAGTAAATTCCCTTTTCCTTCACCAGGGGCAGCAGTTCATCATAGAAGGTGCACACCAGCGCTTTGTTGGAGGTGACAACGTTCTTGCCCGCCTCCATGGCAGCCCGAACGAATTCGTAGGCCGGGTGCAGACCGCCCATGGCCTCCACCACAGTATCGATGGAGTCGTCCTCCACGATGGCGCGAATGTCCTTGACCGCCTCAGCGTCCGGAAGTTTGATGTCCTCCAGACACAGGACCTTGACGACCTGCATATCGTCCCGGTTTTCCGTGATTTCGTAAACGCCCCGGCCGACCACGCCGAAGCCAAGCAAACCGATTTTCATAAAAGTTTCCTCCCTTTTTCCGGGGAATTCGGCAGGATGCGCAAAAGAACTGTATCCATGCTGAAAACACTTGCTTTTTGACGAAAAACAGTATATCATATCCCTGTGAAAATTGCAACTGCATCAAAAAGCCAAGGATTATGTTGGAATTTTCCGCTTTTTGTGCAATACGCAACAAAGAAATTGGCATTTCGCCAACAGCTGGCTCCCCTGACAGGAGAGCTGCCGAGCATCGCGAGGCTGAGGGGTGCACCCCTCCGTCACGGCTGACGCCGTGCCACCTCCCCTGACAGGGGAGGCAAATTTCACAGTAGGAGGTTACTATGCTTTATCATTCCACCCGGGGTCAAAGCCCCAGCGTTGACAGCGCAGAGGCGGTTCTCGAGGGTCTGGCCCCTGGCGGCGGCCTGTATATGCCCGAAGGCCTGCCCGCATTCGACTGGAAGGACTGCCTGACCGGTTCTTCCATGGATATGTCCACGAAAATTCTCTCCGCCCTGCTGCCGGATATTCCCAATATGCCGGAGCTTGTAAAGCGGGCCTACACCGGCAAATTCGAGACGGACGACCTGACCCCCACCGTTCCCGTGGGCGATTTCGGCGTTCTGGAACTGTTCCGGGGCCCCACGTCCGCATTTAAGGACGTGGCCCTCAGTATGCTTCCTCAGCTGCTCACCGCCGCAAAGACCGTCAAGGGCATGGACAAGGACATCCTCATTCTCACTGCCACCTCCGGCGACACCGGCAAGGCCGCTCTGGAGGGCTTCCACGACGTACCCGGCGTTCGCATCTGCGTGTTCTACCCCGATGGGGGCGTGTCTCAGGTGCAGCGTGCCCAGATGGTGACCCAGGAGGGTGAAAACGTAGCCGTCTGCGCCGTCCGGGGCAATTTTGACGACGCCCAGACCGGGGTCAAGAACATTTTCGCCGCTTGTCAGGGAAAGGAACTGCCCTTCGCCCTGTCTTCCGCCAACTCCATCAACATCGGCCGTCTGGCCCCCCAGATCATGTACTACTTCCGGGCCTACCGGGATCTACTGGATGCCGGAAAAATTCAGCTGGGCGATGAAGTGAATTTCTCCGTCCCCACCGGCAACTTTGGCGACATTCTGGCGGGGTATCTGGCAAAGCAGCTGGGCCTGCCTGTGGGCACGCTGATCTGCGCGTCCAATGCCAACAACGTCCTGACGGACTTTATCCGCACCGGCACCTATGACCGCCGCCGCCCCCTGCTGAAAACCACCTCCCCCTCCATGGACATTCTGGTGTCCTCCAATTTGGAGCGCCTGCTCTATCTGCTGAGCGGCGACACCGGTCTGGTTGCCGATCTCATGAAACAGCTGAATACCGAGGGAAGCTACACCGTGCCCGCCGATCTGCTGGCGAAAATTCAGAGTGCATTCTGGGCCGCCTATTGTGACGATGCCCGGGCTGCTGAAATTATGGGCCGGGTCTACAAGGAAAAAGGCTATCTGTGCGACCCCCACACCGCCTCCGGCTGGGCTGCTGCGGAAGATTATGTAAACCAAACCGGTGACAAGCGGCCCATGGTGGTGCTGTCCACCGCCTCCCCCTACAAGTTCCCCGTTGCCGTCCTCACCGCCATCGGCGGCGACACCTCCGGCAGTGAATTTGACCAGATGGCCCGGCTCAGCGATCTCACCGGCGTACCTGTACCAAAGAACCTTGCTTCTTTGCAGGGCAAGGAGGAGAAGCACACCGGCGTTATTGATAAGGATAAGATGCTGGATTATGTGTTGAATCTGTAAAGAATACTGTCATTGCGAGGAGCACAGCGACGTAGCAATCCGCGTTCCTTTTGTACCGGGTTCGAAATCGAGGCGCGCAAAGGGAAAACGGATTGCCACGCCAGTGCGCGCACTGGCTCGCAATGACATACAATTGCCATAATTGGAGAATAAAATGAAACGTGTTACCATTCGTGTCCCTGCCACCACTGCCAACTTAGGCCCCGGCTTTGACGCCTTCGGCTGCGCCCTGAGTCTTTACACCGACGTGACCTTTGAGGAAACCGACTGCGGTTTGGAGATCACCGGCTGCGACGAAGCCTTTACCGGCCCGGACAATCTGGCCTACACCTCCTACTGCGCCGTGCTGAACACCATGAGTGAAGAAGTCCGAGGCGTGAGAATTCATATTGACGCCCACATTCCCATCTGCCGCGGTCTCGGCTCCTCCGCCGCCCTGCTGGTGGCGGGAGCCATGGGTGCCAACGTGCTCCGGGGCAATAAATTGTCCACCCAGGGCCTGCTCAACATCACCAACGCCATGGAGGGCCACCCGGACAACCTGGCCCCGGCCTTTTATGGCGGCCTGACGGCTTCCATGGTAGACGGCGGCCTGCCCGTGTGCGTCAGCTTCCCCCTGCACCCGGGCTGGGAATTTTTGGCCCTGATCCCCGAATTCAACCTGCCCACCACCCTGGCCAGAAGCGTGCTTCCCGAGCAGGTCAACCGGGCCGACGCCATCTACAACATCTCCCACGGTGCGCTGGTGCTGAAAGCGCTGGAGCTGGGCGACGAAAAGCTCCTGCGCAACGCCATGCAGGACCGGCTCCACCAGCGCTACCGCAAAAAGCTGATTCCGGATTACGAAAAAATTGAAGCATTGGTGCGCACCACCGGCGCGGCCTTCTGTCTGTCCGGCGCAGGCCCCACCCTGCTGTGCATCACCCGGAACCCCGGCTTGCAGGAGAAACTGGAAAATAAGCTGAACGCCGTCACGGAGCACAGCTGGCAGATGCTGCCCCTGCACGTGGAATTCCAGGGGGCACACATCATCAGTGAAGAGTGGAATTTGGAGTGACATCTGCACTTAAGGCAACACCGCATAATGGGGCAAGGAGATTCAGCGGGAGATTTTGGCCCAAGCGAAAGTATGGAAAGTGCGGGAATACTGGATGTATTTCCCATTTTTCATACTGCACGATTGGGGCAAAAGATCCGCTGAAGCCCGTAGCTCCCATTGTGCGGTGTTGCCTTAACACTCCGCCCCGCTCCCAAAACGAAACCGCTCCGGCGAAATGCCGGAGCGGTTTACGCTGTAAAGAATCACATCAGGGAACGATACCGAGCGGTGCCCTATGGTGTTGCGACTATACACCAGCCGTGCACGCATTGTCCGCGGCGACTCGCCGCATCAGGCCAGATCCTGGCCGGTGATGTACTTTTTGGCGGGGGTATTCATGAGGATCACGCCGATGACCAGCAGGATCACCATGTCCGGCAGCATGTACGCGCCGTTATACAGGGCGGAATAGAACCAGGGGGTAGTCATGGTCATGTTGAAGAAGGTCTCGGGCATGTACTCGGCCCAGATGGTGGCGCCCACCACGTAGTGGATCAGGAACCGGGCAACGCAGGCCACAATGGTGGCAGGCACGTACTTTCCCTTGAACAGACCGGCAAGGCCCAGCACGGTGTAGGCCAGGATAAAGTCGCCGATAATGCTCTGCCAGCCGATGGCGATGCCGCCCTCAAAGAGCGTCTGGAACACGGCGTGGGCAAAAGCCACAACCATGCCGGGCGCAAAGCCCCAGCGGACGCAGAACAGGATGATGGGCAGCATGGCAAGATCCACGGAGCCACCCCAGGGCATTTTGTACAGGGGCAGGAAGCTGAGGATCTCCGCCAGAGCGATGCACAGGGCGCCCTCGGTCAGCATCCGCACCTTACGATGGGAATTGTTCATTGAGAATACCTCCAAATTGGAAGCTCCGATTTAATCGGCAAGCGCTGGCAGCCGAAGATTCTGGCTCAGGCGAAAGTTTGAAAAGCAGAGGAATACTTGATAAATTTCCTGTTCTCAAGCTGCACGACTGGGGCAAAAGATCGGATGTTCAGCCGCAGACGGTTGATTCAGAGTTTCCATAATAATAATCGCGCCGCAAACCGTCCGGGATGCAGCGCGATACCAAAACCGGTATTCTGATCTTTCCCTCCGACGGTACTAACCGTATCAGGTTCACGGGTCAGAGCCGGCAGGCTCACTCTCAGCCGGATCCATCCGGCCCCCCGAAGACGTATTTGCTTTGCTGGCTTCATTATAACCGGATGGAGAAAAATGTCAAGGAAAACTCACCCAATGTTCTTGTAATAGGTGGAGAAGGCTTCGATTTCCCGGCTGATCAGCGCGTCAGTCTGCTTATCGTATTTGCACTTGTAGCTCCGGGCGTAGACCGCCAGATCGTCCTCCCCGGAGGAGGTCTCCATCTTCACATAGTAATCCTTCTCATCGGTGCCCAGAAGCTTCATTTTTACATAGCCATCACTGACCTCCGCCCGGATCTTCACAGGGAAGCGGTACTGGTTCCGGAACTGAAAATCCGTGGTCAGGTAGTTCACCGTGGCATCCAGTCCGGCAGGAACGTAGCTCACCGCCGCCCCGTGGCAGGCCCGGAACACCACTTCCAGATCCGCCAGCAGCACGCAGTTATACAGGGTCGTGGAGCCTTGGCACACGCCGCCGCCCACCGAGTCCGTCAGACGGTTCCCGGAGTAGGCCGGGGCAGGCAGGTAGCCCCGCTCCGCTGTCCGCTCGCCCACCACAGCGTTGTAGGAGAAGGTCTCCCCCGGCTCCACGATGTACCCGTCCAGCGCCTGACACAGCAGCCGCAGATTGTTGTTGCGGTTCTCGTTGGTGTTGTGCTTTGTCTCGTATTCGCCCAAAACATCCTGAAACAGGGCGTCCTCGCCAATCACATCCGGGGCGGTGTAAGTCAGCGGCAGGTCAACCGTCTGTCCGTATTCCGCCGCCGCAAGAGCCGCTTTCAGTGCCTCTAAATCCACAGACTGCCCATAGGTTCCGGGCTTCACGCCGCCGGTGGTCAAATCCGGAGAATCATTCACCGGTTCGATATACACTTCCTTGTACAGGCTTTCAGCGTCAGGCATCTGTGGAATCCGTTCCGGCTTCACTACGGAAGCGATGAGATCCCCATTCCGGGAAACCGGGTGGGAAAAGGAATCCAGAATCGCGTCCAGCACGCCGTCCACGTTCAGATGGGCCTCCGGCAGGCCCATCCCCACCACCAGCCTTTGGCCCGGAGCGGTTGGATCAAAGCGGTCGGTTGCCAGTTCCGGGGCGGTTCCCGTCAGATGCCACTCCGCCTCCCGGTAGGTCGTGTCATATTTTTCGGCATAGTTTTCCAGCTTCGTGCGGATAGCATCTTCATCGGCTTTCAGAAAGGGGCGCAGCTCCACATTGCAGCGGGTCTTCCGGGCAGCGCCCACCGCCGCACCCATATCAAATTTCACACCGCACTCCCGGGGTTCAAACTTCAGTTCTTCCTCCGGCAGAGACACCCGGATGGGTTGCGGATACAGCTGCTTCGCCGCAGACCAGGCTTTCCAATAGGGCAGACCAGAAAGATCCTGCCCATCCAGCGCGGCCCCCTCCGGCATAGGCAGGCTGAGGTACACAGCCACGCCAACCAGAGCCGCCAGCAGGCACACCGCGGTAATCACCAGCGTATGTTTCTGTCTCAATTTTCGCAAAATCAAATCAATCGGCATTGTTTTTCCTCCAAATTTTCAAAAAACGGCATACTCCGGGTGGCACTTGGCCTGACGGCGGACCCAATGGCTGTTCAAATTATGATAAGGCGCAGGGCCTTCCAGCTCACAGTCGTCGATGGTCATATCCGCCCGGATGGCGCTGTCGTAGATGGAACGGCCCAGAAAGGGAACCGGAATCCGGGCCGGGGCCGTGAGGAAGCAGGCGTGGTACTGCACCTCGGCGGCAAAGCTGGGGAAGGAAATGTCCGCGGTGTAGGCCGCGAGAATTGCCAGCTTTTCAAAGGGATTCAAGCTGTCGGCATCCCGGGTAAAGATGAACCGGTGGTCGCAGACAGTGTAACCAGCTGCGGCGTTGTTTTCTTCAATAAATGACCGCAGGCGTACATCTTTTTTCGCTTTTTGATAGGCGTCTGGCGTGGGAATTCTGCCATTTTCCGCCAACAAGGCGATTTTCCGCACATATTCCTCCGCAATGAGGTAGGCGCCCGCAGATTCGGTTTTCCCAAAATAGGCTTTCAGCGCCGGGTGATGGTGCTGCCCCCGCAGGGACACCACCCGGTTGATCTCCCGGTTCAGAGCCTGCCGGTTTTCAAAGGTCGGCGACTCCAGACATTTCATGAAAATCTCAGGCTGGAAGGCAATAAAACTCACCGTCACGCCGGGGGTGTCCCCATCGCCGATACGGCCTTCTTCCTTATCGTGTTCCTGCTCCCGGAGCTTCACCAGCGAGTGGATCCAGCCCCCGTCCTCGACGGCATAAAGATGCCAGTCGTCAAAAAACAGGCCGCATTCCCGCTCTT
Organism: Clostridiales bacterium; assembly: GCA_022775085.1. Lineage (GTDB taxonomy): Bacteria > Bacillota > Clostridia > Oscillospirales > Oscillospiraceae > Faecousia. The sequence goes on from JALFJQ010000068.1 coordinate 11,113, forward strand.
CCCCCCGGTCGTTGGGAAAGGTGCGGATATTTTTATCAATCAGGATGTCCGCAACGGATTTCCGGGACATCCAAAAGCCGTCGCTGGTATGGACGCTGGGCAGGCCCAGCTCCCGGAATCTGGGCGGCAGATTCGTATTGCTCATAAAATTCTCTCCGCTTTCTCTGAAATGCAAAATTCAAAATAATAAATGCAGAATTGTGGTATTTCCTCCGGAAATATTTGAATTTTGATCTGTCCGCGTAAGCGGACTCCCTCATTTTGCATTTAGCATTCTTCATTCTGTACTTCACATACTTTCCCTCCTACCATATCCCTTTTCCCTTCAAATGTCAACAGCGTAAAAAGCGCCCCCGCGATATTCGCGGGGGCCGCAGTGGATATGGTATTATTCGTGGTGGCTGGTGTGCAGCAGCTCGTGGGTCTTATCCTTGAAGGGGCCGTTGTAGAACACATCCATCAGGGGATTCTCATGGGGCTTCTTGATGACCATGTCGCTGTCGGCGTTGTACAGGCCCTGACGGCGGGTCGCCACACGGGTGGCCTTGGTGCCGTAGATGGGCTGACCGCCGCCCATGACGCAGCCGCCGGGGCAGGCCATGACCTCGATGAAGTGGTAGTTCTTCTCGCCGGACCTGACAGATTCCAGCACCTTCTTGGCGTTTGCCAGACCGGAGGCCACGCAGATGTTGACGTTGATTCCCTTGTAGGGCACGGTGAATTCCCGGATGCCCTCCTTGCCGCGGACACCGCAGTCGGCGATCGCGTCCAGGGAGGGAGTGTCCTCGCCGCCGGACAGACGGCGCAGAACCGCCTCGGTCACGCCGCCGGTGGTGCCGAAGATCACGCCGCCGCCGGAACCCATGCCGAAGGGCATATCGCAGGCCTCGCTGGGCAGCGTCTCAAAGTTGACACCGTGGGCATCGATCATGCGGATCAGCTCGGTGGTGGTCAGCACCAGATCGGTGTCCTGCTCGCCGTAGGTGTGGTAGTCCGGGCGGCGGGCTTCCAGCTTCTTGGCTGTGCAGGGCATGATGGAGACCACCACGGTCTTTTTGCCCTTGGCGTTCTTCTCATCCCGGTAGTATTCCTTCAGCACGGCGGAGAACATACCCTGAGGAGAACGGCAGGTGGACACATTGGGCTTAAACTCAGGGAATTCGTTCTCCACGAACTTGACCCAGGCAGGGCAGCAGGAGGTGAGCAGCGGCAAGGTGCCGCCGTTGGCGACCCGATCCAGGAACTCGGCGGACTCCTCCATAATAGTCAGGTCGGCGGAGTAGATGGTGTCGTAGACCTCGTCAAAACCCATGCGGTGCAGGGCCGCCACGATCTTGCCGATGGAGTTCTCGCCTTTGGGCAGGCCGAAGGCCTCGCTGACCGCCACGCGGACGGCGGGAGCGATCTGGGCAACCACCCGGACGTTGGGATTGCCCAGCGCCTGCCACACATCGGTCATGTTGTGGTGGATGGTCAGTGCGCCGGTGGGGCAGACCACCCGGCACTGGCCGCAGCCAACACAGTTGGTGTCGCCCATGAGGCGGTTAAAGGCGGGTGTGACGATGGCGTCGGTGCCCCGGTGGGCAAAGCCCAGCACGCCAATGCCCTGCAGCTCAGAGCAGGCCCGGACGCAGTTGCCGCACAGGATGCACTTGTTGGGGTCCCGGACGATGGAGGGAGAGGAGAAGTCCACAGGCTGCTCTTCCCGGTGGTTTTCAAACCGAACCTGATTGACGCCCAGCTGGTAGGCCAGCTTTTGCAGCTTACATTTGCCGTGCTTATCACAGGTGGTGCAGTCCCGGCAGTGGGCCGCCAGCAGCAGCTCCACGATCAGCTTGCGGTGCTTGCGCAGCCGCTCGGTGTGGGTATAGATGACCATGCCGTCTCTCGGCTCCTCAGAGCAGGAGGCAAAGCAGCGGCCCCGGTCGTCCTCCACCGTACACAGACGGCAGGCGCCGAACACGGAAAGCTCCGGCTGGTAGCACAGGGTGGGGACCTCGATACCCGCGTTGCGGATGATGGTCAGGACGTTTTTCTCATTGGTAAATTCGTATTTTTTACCGTTAATCGTGATAGTTCCCATGATTTCCCCTCCTTATGCTTCCACATAGATGGCATCGAAGGCGCAGTTCTCCTTACAGGCGCCGCACTTGATGCACTTGTCGGAATCGATGGTGTAGGGCTTCTTGACCACGCCGGAGATGGCGTTGACGGGGCAGTTCCGGGCACACTTGGAGCAGCCCTTGCAGAACGCGGGATTGATGACGTACCGGCGCAGAGCGGTGCACTGCTTGGCCCGGCACTTCTTGTCCACGATGTGCTCGATGTACTCGTCCCGGAAGGTGGCAAGGGTAGACAGGACAGGCAGCGGGGCGGACTTGCCCAGGCCGCACAGAGCCATGGTCTGGATCATCTTCGCCAGCTCCTCCAGCGTATCCAGATCCTCCAGCTTGCCCTGACCGTTGACGATGCGCTCCAGAATCTCCAGCATCCGCTTGGTGCCCTCCCGGCAGGGGGTGCACTTGCCGCAGGATTCCCGCTGGGTGAAGCTCATGAAGAACCGGGCGACCTCCACCATACAGGTGTCCTGACCCATGACCACCATGCCGCCGGAGCCGATGATGGCGTTGTACTTCTTGACGGAGTCGAAGTCCAGAGGCACGTCCAGATGGGCCTCCGTCAGGCAGCCGCCGGAGGGGCCGCCGATCTGCACGGCCTTGAAATCCGCACCGTTTTTCAGGCCGCCGCCGATGTCGAAGATGATCTGCCGCAGGGTGGAACCCATGGGCACTTCAATGAGGCCGGTGTTCTCAATGGCACCGGTGAGGGAGAAGGTCTTGCAGCCGGGGCTGCCGGGGGTGCCGATGGACTTAAACCAATCCGCACCCTGCAAGATGATCTTGGGCACGTTGGCGTAGGTCTCCACGTTGTTCAGAACCGTGGGTTTTTCCCACAAGCCCTTTTCCACGGTTCTGGGGGGCTTGGTTCTGGGCATACCCCGGTTGCCCTCGATGGAGGCGGTCAGGGCGGAACCCTCGCCGCAGACGAAAGCGCCCGCGCCCTTGTTGATGTGCATATGGAAGTTAAAGTCGCTGCCGAGAATATTGTCACCCAGCAGGCCCCGCTCCTCCAGCTGAGCGATGGCGTTCTTCAGCCGTGCCACGGACATGGGGTACTCGGCACGGACATAGATGTAGCCGTTTTCCGCACGGACGGCGTAGCCCGCGATCATCATGCCTTCAATCAGCTTGAAGGGGTCGCCTTCCATGACAGAGCCGTCCATGAATGCGCCGGGATCGCCCTCGTCACCGTTGCAGACCACGTAGCGCTCGGTCTCCTTCTGCCGGGCAACCTGCTTCCACTTCTTGCCGGTGGGGAAGCCGCCGCCGCCCCGGCCCCGAAGGCCGGACTTGTCCACCTCGTCAATGACCTGATCCCGGGTCAACTCAAACATGGCCTTCTTCAGCGCCGCAAAGCCGCCGGCAGCCAGGTACTCGTCCAGAGACTCGGCGTCGAACTTGCCGCAGTTTTCCAGAACGATTCTCGTCTGCTTGGCGATGAAGGGAATTTCGTCTGGCTGGACGTAGGCCTGCTCGCCCTTCTTGTAGAGCAGCCGCTCAATGATCTCGTCACCAAGGACGCTCTTTTCCAGAATTTCCTTGCAGTCGTCGGGCTGAACCTTTACGTACTGGATGACCTTGTCACCCTTCTGGATGCGCACCAGGGGGCCCAGCTCGCAGAAGCCCTGACAGCCGGTCTTTTTGACGCCCACGGACTTTTCGTCGTGATGGCCGCCGCAGGGGGAGAACACCAGCTCCACACCATCGGTCTGCTTGACGAGATCGGAGAAAATTTCATGAATTTTGTTGGAGCCGGTGGCGATACAGCCGGTGCCGGAGCAGACCAGAATCCGGCAATCATACTGCTTGATCTCCTCGCAGGCAGTTTTCTGGGCCTGGGCCAGTTCTTCAACAGTCTTAATCATTAGCCTTTCCCCCTCAATTCCTCGATGAGCGCCAATGCCTTCTCCGGGGTCATAGACGGATGCACCTGGTCATTGACCATCATGGTCGGGGCCAGACCGCAGGCGCCGAGACACGATACCGTTTCAACCGTGAAGAGCATATCGTCGGTGGTGTGCTTTTTCTTGCTGAGTCCCAGTTCCTTCCACAGGGCCTCCAGCACCGGGGTGGAGTGACGAACATGGCAGGCGGTTCCGTCGCAGACCTTGATAACGTACTTGCCCTTTGCTTCAAAGGAGAAGTTCTCATAGAAGGTGGCCACGGAGTAGGCCTTCGCCTCGGTGATCCCGATCTGCTTAGCGACATAGCTTAATAGTTCCGCGGGCAGGTAGCGGTATTCCGCCTGAATGTCCTGCATAATGGGGATCAGGGAGCGGGCATCCCGCACGTAACGGGAAATGATCTCGTCCGTTTTGCGGTAGTAGGATGCGTCCAGCATAGTTTTGTTTACCTCCTTATACTTATCCCGATGATAAGTGCTTTTCGGTTTCCTAGTCTATTATAGCAAAGGAAGGGACAAGTTTCCATGAATGTATCTTCCAGATTTTGACGGCAAAGTTTGTACAATTTTCATAGAAAACAAAGAAAAGAACCGCATAAATGCGGTTCTTTTGCTACAAAAATATCGAAAGTTTATCAGAGGCTGACATTCCGCTATGCTGCTTTTCACTCTTGGGGAATCAGGCTCCAATTTTCAGCTCAGCGTCAGTCTCCGGCAGGCGGCCGCCAGCTCCCGCAGGGTTCCGCAGGATACCATAGGGCACACCGCCGCCACGGTCTGGACGCTTCTGAGGTACTGCCAGTTATGCTCCGGAATGGGGTTCAGGAACAGCACCCGTCCGGCCTGCCGTTTAGCCTCCGTCAGCGCCGCCAGGGCCCGGGGCTGGTCGATGGTCTTGGTGTCCGACAAAATCAGCAGGGTAGTCGCAGAATTCAGCACCGCCGGTTTTTGCAGACAGAGGTATTCCAGCGCTGTGCCCAGATCGGTGCCCTTGCCGTAGATGCCAGAGTCCCGGACGAAGGCGCGGAACTGGTCCATATTTTGCAGCTGGAAAGCGTCGGCTTCGGTGATGGTTTCGGAAAACAGAAAGGTGCGGGAATTGTCGGAGACCTGATTCAGGCTCTGAATGAACCGCAGAGCAAACTCCGAAAACTGCACCATGGAGCCGGACACATCGCACAAAAGCACCAGATGCTTCCGGTGTGCCCGCTTTTTCTTATAGCGCAGGTGGTAAAAGCTGCCGCCGGTCTCCAATCCCTTGCGGATGGTTTTGCGGAAGTCCAGCTTGCCCGTGCGGCCCCCGGCCCGGCGGCGGGCGGACAATTCGCCGTTGATCTGACGGGCCACGCTCTGGATCAGCTCGATGGCCTTGGGAATTTCCGTATCCTTAAAATCAGAAATATCCCGGTAGAGAATGCCGATTTCCGGGTCCAGCTCCTGAGCGCCCAGCCCCGCGTTTTCCATGAGCATTTGCTGCTCCATCAGGGTCTTGGCGAAGACGGAGTGGATGAACTCGCTGTAAAGCTGAGGGTTGCGCTCGGCGGTGCCACGATACTTTTCCATAAAACTGCGCAGCCGCTCCCGGGTTTCCTCGGGCATGGCGGCATAGGTCTCCCGCTGCTGCTCGTTTAAGTCCATGGGCTTGCCGTTTAATTGGAGTTCTTCCTCCGCTTCCTGGCGGTGCCGCTGAAGTTCCTTCTCCCGCTCCATCTGTTCTTTTGCCTGACGGCGCATAGCCTCCTCGGAGATAAAGAAGCCATCGAAAGCCCGGTCGAAGGTGATCTGCTCCTCCCGGGACTTTGCGTAGACCGTGCGCAAAGCGGTTTTCACCCGCTACCGGTCATCAAGGCCCAGCGCAATCAGCAGACGGCTGGCATCCTCCGTTTCTTTCGGGCTGACGGTCAGGCCCTCCATGCGCAGGATTCGGGAAAAAGCGGAGAGTTTTTCGAGATACACCTCCGGCTCAGCCATGGTGGTGTCCTCCGCAGCTGCCGCCGCAAGAGCAGGTGTGGGGCTGTTCCTCCTCCAAGTCCATGGCATCCAGATCCTCGTTGTTCTTGAGGACAAAGCCCGCGGTCTGCCGCAGGGCGTCGGGGGTCAGCTCCCGGATACCCAGGGCATCCAGCGCCGCCGCCCAGTCCAAAGTCTCGGCAATGGAGGGCTTCTTCAAAATCACATCATTGGCCCGCAGCTTCTGCACCGCCAGGGCCACCTGGGCGCAGAGCCGGTCATCCACATGGGGAAGCTTTGCCCGCAAAATCGCCAACTCCTTCTCCATGTCGGGATACTCAATGTAGAGGTAGGCGCAGCGGCGGCGCAGAGCCTCGCTCAGGGGTCGGGCACGGTTGGAGGTCAGCACCACGAAGGGAATGGACTTGGCCTTGATTGTGCCAATCTCGGGAATCGTCACCTGCATCTCCGACAGCAGTTCCAGCAGAAAGGCCTCGAATTCCTCATCCGCCTTGTCGATTTCGTCAATCAGCAGCACCACCGGCTTTTCCGAGCGGATGGACTGCAAAAGGGGCCGTTCCAGCAGGTATTCGTCGCTGAACAGAGATTTTGTCAAACTGTCTTTGTCCTGAGTATTCATATTCACCTGAATACTCAGCAGCTGCTTCTGATAGTTCCACTCGTAGAGGGCCTTGCTCTCGTCCAGCCCCTCGTAGCATTGCAGCCGCACCAGATCCCGGCCCAGAGCAGAGGCCATGACCTTGGCTACCTCCGTCTTACCGACACCCGCCGCACCCTCGATGAGCAGGGGCCGTCCCAATTGCAGGGCAACGTACAGCACCGTGGCAAGGGTCTCGTCATAAATATAATGGGCTTCATCCATTTTCTGTTTCAGTTCTTCATAGGTCATACTACTGCCTCCTTTTTTGTCAGTATACCATATTTCCGCCCTTTTCGAAAGTAACAAAATCACGAAACCAAAAAGGGAAAGGGCGGGTCAATGACCCGCCCTCAAGAGATTGAAAGCGCTCAGTCCAGCTCGTCAGCCAGATACCAGCCCACATGGTTGGGGGTGGCGGGGAAAATGTCGTAGCGGAAGACCTTGCGGATGGTGGAATACCATTCCAAAGGATCGTTGTTATCGTCATACCGCCATGCGGAACCATAGGGCTGAGAGCCCACGAAGGTCATCTTGCAGTCCGGCTTCAGGGCCTGGAACCGTTCCTGCTCCTCCTGGGGCACCCGGGACTTGCCCTCGTACATGGCGCACAGGTTCACAAGGTTCAGGTTATCCAGCGGGGACAGGTCGGTGATATGGGTGTAGCTGATGTTCAGCCGTTCCAGAGATTCACAGCCTTCCAGACCTTCCGCGCTGTAGATATACTCGCAGAAAGCCGCTTCCAGCACCTTCAGGTTCTTGCAGTTGGCGAAGGGCTTCAGATCGCTTATCATGGAGCCGGAGATAATGACATATTCCAGACTCTTCATGCCGGAAATGAAGGAGGATTCTTTCAAAAACTCATTGTGGCCGATGTCCATGAACCGGACGTCCTCCAGGTAGGTGAGGTTCGCGCAGTTGGTGTCCACCAGGTCATAGACCGCCCGGAGAATCTGGGCGTCGGTGAGGGAGCTGCCCTTGCCGAAGGACACCCGCCAGACCACCTTGGTGCGGTCCCGGTAGTCGTCCCGGAGCTTTGCCATGACCTCGTTGGAAATCTGGCAGTTTTCCAGTACGAACCGCTTGCAATCCGGCAGCAGATCCAGCGCCGCCCGGACTTCGCTCTCGCCCTCGTCGCCGATCTTTACATTTTTAATGTGGACTTCCTCCTCGGCGGTGGAAAGCTTTGTGCCGAAGAAATCAAAGCTGTAGTCGATGACCACATTGGGGACGGCTTCCTGCAATGTCTTCACGTCCTCTTTGGGCAGCTGGCTGTTCCCTTCCGCATCGGTCAGGATGATTTTTTCCAGCGCGGGCAGCATGGGCAGCTTCCCTGCCGCCTCCGTCACCTGCTCCGAGGCCATGGCGGACAGGTCAAGCTCTGTGGTGTCCTCGCCGTATTCCTGTCCCAGCAGGGACACGGTAACGTGGAAGGTGATGCCGGGGAAATCGGTGCGAAGCTGCTCAATCTGCTCCAAAGTCAGCTCCGTCCGCAGGAAGGTCACAGCCGTCAGCTGCGGCAGGTATTGCAGATTCTCATTCAGCGTATCCAGATCGTAGTCTCCCGGTTCCAGTGCCAGCTCGACACTATCCGGGGCAAAGGACTTGCCGCCCAGAGAAACCGTATAGCTCACTTCCACATCCGGCAGCCGCTCCTGCAGCTTTTCCAGCATGGCGTAGTCGCCGCACTGGGACGCATCCACTTTTTTCAGCTTGGAGAAGTAAGCCGCAAGCACTTCGATGTCCTCATCCGACAGGGTGGCAACGCTGATTTCCGCGCTGTCACTGGTTACCGCACCGCTCTGGAAGGGTACGTTCCAGAGGATTTCGCAGTCCGGCAGCAGGGCGTGGAGCTGGTCGTAATGCTCAATGGACATGGCTTCTTCCCGCAGGTCTAAGGTGTCCTCCCGGTTGGAGTAGGCCTTGCCCTCCACAAATACATGGGTATTGCGATACCACAAAAATCCCACAGCCCCGGTCACCACCAGCGCCAGCACCAGCGCGATAATTGCCAGAACTGTAACCAATTTCTTGCTCATGGACAATCCTCCCGGTTGTTTTTCTGCTGAGGAAGCAGATCCTTTCATCCGGAAAGCATACCACATTTTCCGGGCGAATGCAACTCTTTACCCCAATTTCCTCAGAAGGCCAAAGAGCAGGAACCAGATCTGACCGTCTCCGGTGGGCGGATTGGTCTCATCGGCAGTCACCTCCGCCGGAGCGGTCTGCCGTGCCGCCACCGCCGTGACCTCGTCACAGTTTCGCACCCGAAGGACAGTCTGTCCGTCCTCTTCCCGGGAGAGCAGGCCGATCACACGAACAGTGCTGCCCGCTTTCACCGTTCCCGCCAGCCGGTTTACACCGTAGGCGCCGGAGCGGATCTCCGCCCCGATGACCGCTTCCGCAGTGTCTCCCCGGCTGTCCCGGAGGGTGAAGCGCTCCACGCCCTTTCCGTCCGCGCTCAGAGTAACCTCGGTCACCGTTCCTTCCGTTCCCACCAGGCTTCCGCCCCGCAGAGCGTAATCCGCCGCTTCCCGGCAGGACAGCCATCGTGGCGTATAGCGGCGCATGGTCTTTGTGAGTGTCTGGCACTCCGCCAGTTCCAGATACCGCTCCTCCGCTCCTTCCCGGAGCACGCCGGTAATCCGCAGCGGCGTGCCGATCTGAATTTTCTGTGTGAAGGTTCCCCTTACGGGAATGCCGCCGGTGTCATCCTGCACATAGATCATATCTGGGAACGTGGTGTAAGGGTTGGTATTTCCGGAGGTGGCGTAGCCTTCGATGGCATAGGCCGTGCCTTCTGTCCCATTCCGCGTCTGCCGGATGGACGCCTGTACCGGATCCGGGGCGGCAAAATGCAGGATCAGTTCCTTTTCATAGCTTCTCTGGCTGCCGTTCACAGTCCCCCGAACCACCGCCGTCAGCCGGAGCTGTCCCGGTCTCTCCCAGCGCAGGGGACAGGTATAGCGCAGATCTCCCGCCTGCGTAAAATTCCCCAGGATTTCTCCGTCTCCCATCAGCACCGCGTCGGTCACCGTAAAGGGGACCAGCTCCCGGTTGAACAGCGTCAGCTCCAACGTAAGAGTCTGCCCTGCCAACGGCTGTTCTGCGTCACATTGGAAAGACAGGATCCCCACATCCTTATAATCATCCACCCACACGGGTGCCGTCACTGCCACATCTCCATCCGCCTGGGTGATCCGCAGAAAATAGTAGGGGTATCCATCCGGCACCGGCAGCGTCACTTCCCCCGCCGACGTATCCAGCTTGCAGGACGCGAGAACACTGCCGCCTGTACTGATGACCTCCACGGTGCCGACCGCGCCGTCGGTGGGATCCTCCAGCACCGCCCGAACCTCCAGTCCCTCCGCCGCGCTCAGAATGGAACCCATGATCTGGCCGTTCAGCCGATAATCGATATACAGATCCGGATCCTGTGTCGCGTAGACCCGGCAGGCCCCCATCGCCTCATACAGTGCTTCCTCTGTCAGAGATTCCGCCAGCACCGCCGTGCGGCTGCTGCCCGCGGTGCCCCAGTCGGCGCTGTGGTTGTCCTGCCCCACCGTGGGCGCCACATGCCAGCCCGCGTCCAGCGCCAGGAGATAATAGGGATAGAAGGACGCGCCGTCCTCTCCCTCCACCTGAAGCAGCTGCATGACCCGGTCACAGGCGGGGTCGTAATCCTGAAAGCAGTCGAATTCTCCGTACATCAGGCCGGGATGATTGAACTGGCTCACCGCCCCCGGAACCTTCGCCAAGGCGGCGCAGTAACCCGCCAGTGTGCCCATCCCGGGCTGCCGGGGCGTCTGCCAGCCGGGGGTGTGGAAGGTGTTGATATGCCCCAGCATTTTGTCCTCGCTCCAGCTCATCTCATAGCCGAAGATCCCCACGAAGTTCTCCCCGGTCACCGCCGCGGCAGCCTGTTTCCCCGCCGCCCATTCGGCGCTGACGGCGGAGCCGTCCCGGGTGATGCTGCCGTTTGCCGCGTTGTCAAAGGAGTCGCTGTGATCCGTCACGGCAAAAAAGTCCAGCCCTTCCACCGCCGCTGCGGTGGAAAAAGCCTCCTCTACACTTCCCAGGCCATCAGAGAAAGCGGTGTGGGCATCCAGAAGGCCGTAATATACGTTCCATTCCCGGTTCGGCCTGCCGGCGGGGACGATGGTATCGGCATAGAACGTCTCCCCCAGAAGGATGCCGTAAACGTCCGCCGTCCCCTCGGGGATCTTGTCGGCACTCACCGGGACGCGGCACCCGTCCCGCATCAGCACGCCGTCTTTCAGGATGCCGCCCCGGATCACGACCCGCAGGCCCTCCGGAAGGTCGGCGAGGGAGCCAAGCTCCGCTGCGGGCAGCGGTCCGGTTCCCTCCGCCAGCAGCGCTTCCACCAGGAATTTTTCCTGCCCCGTCTGTCCGGTGACCAGTACAACGTCTCCCGGCCAAAGCGTCTGGGAAACGGTCAGAAAAATACTGCCGGTGTCGTCCTGCACAAGAACCAACTCCGCTTCCGTCCAGACCACCGTTCCCCGGAATGTGACTCCCATGGATCCCTCCGGGAGCCGTTTCACCCGGTCAATGGAGATCACGGCCGCCGGCTCCGCTCCCAGCAGCTCCGGCACCTCCGGTTCCTCAAGCAGAAGCAGTGTCTGCTCTTCTCCGGGCACCTCCTCAGCCCGTACCGGGGCGCAAAAAAATGCCGCACTCAGTAAAACTGATAGCAGCAAACAAATCATCTCTTTTTTCACAGCGACGACCACCTATCGACTTTTTTCGACAGCGTAACATTGCATAGAGGCAGGAACTACCCATTTTGAGTTAGACCCCAATTTCCACGGAAACGACCACTCAAAAACGGGAATCAGGATAATTCTTCATAATTATCAGGCTTCACAAAGGGCCATATTGGGTGTATGATAATGATTAAAATGGTAAAGGAGAAAACTATGGAAGTGACATTGCTGGAAATGCTGGAGGCCCGGGAGCGCCGGGCAAACCGGCAGCGGGAGTTGCTGAGCGCCCACGGAAAGACCATGGTCTGCTTTACCATGAACATTGCGGGGCCGGTGAAAAACAATGCCCTGATCCGCCGGGGCTATACTCTGGGCAGGAAGCTTCTCAGGGAACAATTGGCCATAGCCGGAATCCCTGTGGTGTATTTTGAGGAAATCCGGGAAAATACAGGGAATGAGGCTTTTTTTCTGCTGGATGCCGAGCCCCTTGCGGTGAAAAGCGTGACAACAGAAATTGAGGACTGCGCCCCGGTAGGACGGCTGTTTGACATGGACGTACTCTGCCCCGATGGCAGGAAGGTAGACCGGCAGGAGCTGGGCCGGGAGGGCCGCAAATGCCTGATCTGCGGCGGCATGGCCCAGGGCTGCGCCCGGAGCAGGGCACATTCTGTCGCGGAACTTCAGCAGAAAACATGGGGAATCCTGTGCGATGCTCTGGATACCGTGGATAGTGCGGATGCCGCAAGGCTTGCCACTCAGGCCCTTCTGTATGAGGTAGCCGCCACCCCCAAGCCGGGGCTGGTAGACCGGGAGAACAGCGGCAGTCACAAGGATATGGATTTCTTCACCTTTCAGGCCAGTGCCGCCGCCCTATACCCCTATTTTTCGCAATGTGTGAAAATTGGAAGAACCACAGAAGACCCCCGGGAGACCTTCCGCCGTCTGCGCCTTCCGGGGAAACTCGCCGAGGGGGAAATGCTCCACGCCACAGGCGGGGTCAACACCCACAAGGGGGCCATTTTCTCCATGGGCATCCTCTGCGGTGCGCTGGGGCGGCTGGAACGGCAGCAGTGGAGCGACCCCAAGGCTGTGCTGGCGGAGTGCGCCGCCATGACGAAGGGGTTGGTCAACTCTGATTATGTAAATCTGACCCTGGAGACGGCCAAAACCGCCGGGCAGAAGCTGTACCTGCAATACGGCATCACCGGGGTTCGAGGACAGGCGGAAGCGGGCTTCCCCGCCGTATTCCATGTGGGTCTTCCCAAACTGGAAGCGGCCCTTGCCGCCGGAAAATCCATCAATGAAGCTGGCTGCGCCGCGCTCCTTGCCATGCTGGCAAGCACCGCAGACACCAACATGATCCACCGGGGCGGCTATGAGCTGGCGAAGGAAGCATCGCAGAAGCTGAGAGCCTTGCTTGAAAAGGAACCATTTCCCTCCCCGGAAACACTGGAAGCCCTGGACGCGGAATTTATCAAAAAGAACCTGTCCCCCGGCGGTACAGCTGACCTGCTGAGCCTTACCTATATGCTGCATTTTTTGAAGGAGGAACCCCATGAGTGATTACGCCATTTCCCAAGTCTACCCCTCGGACAAGCGGAGTCTGGCCCAAATTGACGCATTGCTGCAAAGGGAGGGCATCACCCGGGACGGCAATCTGGACTACATCTGCGCCATGCGGGATGGAAACGATGAAATCATCGCCACGGGCAGCTGCTTTGGCTGTACCCTGCGGTGCATTGCCGTCAGCTCCGAGCATCAGGGAGAGGGACTGCTGAACGAGCTCATTTCCCACCTGATGGAGGTGCAGCAGGCACGGGGGAATCTCCACCTGTTCCTGTACACAAAAGTCAAGTCCGCCAAATTTTTTAGGGATTTGGGCTTTCACGAAATTGCCCGGGTGGACGGCACGCTGGTGTTCATGGAGAACCGCAAAAGTGGCTTCCCCAATTATCTGAAAAATCTGGAAAAAACGAAAAAAGAGGGCGTTTCCGCCGCTCTGGTCATGAACGCCAACCCTTTCACGCTGGGCCATCAGTACCTTGTGGAGACTGCCGCCAGCCAGTGCGGCACTCTGCACCTGTTTGTCCTCAGTGAGGACGCGTCTCTGGTGCCCTTCGCCGTGCGCAAAAAACTGGTGCAGGCCGGGGTTGCCCATATCCCCAATGTGGTGCTCCACGACTCCGGCCCCTACATCATCAGCAGCGCCACCTTCCCCAGCTATTTTCTCAAGGACGAGGCCGCTGTCATTGACGGTCACGCCCGTCTGGATCTGGCGGTGTTCACAAAAATCGCCCAGGCCCTGAATGTGACCCATCGGTTCGTGGGGGAGGAACCCACCAGTCAGGTCACGGGTCTGTACAACAAAATTATGGTGGAGGAACTGCCCAAGGCGGGCATCCAGTGCCACATCATCCCCAGAAAGGAGGCCGGCGGCAAAGCCATCAGCGCCTCCACCGTCCGGGTTGCCCTGCAAAACGCCGATTGGGAAACCCTCAAAACACTGGTGCCCCAGACCACATTGGACTATTTCACCAGCCCGGAGTCCGCCCCGGTACTGGCGCGCATCCGCTCGGCGGGCAGCGTGATACACTATTGACGGCACCATAGGAACCGCTCCCTGTCAGCAGACAGGTGAAAAGCAAAAATCTTTTTGCCAGGATTATGCGTGGGAAACGCAATGCCCGTTTGCCTTGTGAGATGGCACTCCACAAGGATTTTCGGCGCACAATGGTGGATATTGAAATCTTCGTTGACCGGATCGCAGATATACATGTCCGCCCCGTCGAATGCCGCATAATCCCCCAATTCCTGCAAACAATACCACTGGGAATTTACCGCAAGGAGAGGAATATCAATGAAAGCAACAGGCATCGTTCGCCGGGTGGACGATCTGGGAAGAATCGTCATCCCGAAGGAAATAAGAAGAACCCTTCGTATCAGAGAGGGCGACCCGTTGCAGACATCATTGTCACGGTGGGAGAAATACTGTTTTTCTATGTTGGATTTGGCCAAACGGCGGGGGTGGTAGTTGTACATAGTGACAACAAAGAGAGCCGAAACTGTGCGTATACGAAAGGGGTAAATTGAGACGAAAGAAGTCACTTCCTGCGAATTTAACATGGACACCGCCTGCGTGGAGCTTCACTTTTCCGATGGCAGCATGGTCGCTATCAGCACCATCGCCGTGGAAAACGAAGTTGCAGACAGTATGTATCAACGCTCAGAGTTGGATTGGCTGATTTACAATAAGCCAATGGAGTACGCTCGGTTCGTCCTCTCCGGCGGCTTGGAGGAATACCTGAAAGGTCCGGCTGAACACCAGTTGGCTGATTAACTAAATAACCACGGCGCAGCCCACCGTTCCATCCGACCGGTGGGCTGTAATACTTACGAACAAATTCCATTCGCACTTACATCACAGAGCAGAGAGCATCGTATACGATCCCATCCAAAAGTAATGTGACCGAGCCTTGGTTCTGTGATTTCCACACCTATAAGGAACGCCACCTGATTGAGTGTTTCTTCAATAAACTTAAAGTTTTCCGCAGGGTCGCTACACGCTATGATAAGCTTGCTGTGTCCTTTCTTGCTTTTGTCCAGCTTGCTTCCATTTGGATTTTGTTGAAATAGCACAAGAATACTATGTTTTCAGATAGGCTCTAAAAACTCGTATAAATCCCCCTGAAGCGGCGTTGGTATTTCCAAAGTCTGCTTCAGGGGGATTTCTTTTATTGTTTTATCATTTTCCGTAGGTCAGGCCAAATCTGGCATAGGCTTCGGGCATTTCCTCCGGGCGAAGCTCTCTGGCTGTGACTGTGCCGTTATGGATTTCCTTATACAGGTTCCCGTCCAGGGTTCGGCGGCCGTCCAGGGTCTTCAGAGCGAACATCTCCTGCTTGTTGAACGGGGATTCCGGATGCTTTTCGCAGTAGAAGTTCAGAGCCACAAAATCTGCCACCAGCTGGGGTTCCTCAGTGAAGGAATAGAACTTGCGCCAACTGCCCTTGTACAGATCCCAAAGCACCCAACCCAGGAAGTCTTCCTTTTCCAGCCGATAGCTCTCGCCGAACTGCTCCTGCACCAGACCCTCCACCAGGCGGATGGGCTCCCGTTGGGCCGTTTCGCCGATGCCCACATCGCACAGCCAGACCCCGTCGGTGGCCTGCACACGCATCACCCGATGGCGGCGCATGGGCGGCGTGGGTTCCCCCCGGAGATAACGGGCGGCGTAGTCCGTTACTCCGTAGCCAAGGCAGCGCAGAAGATTTCCGAAGCTCCCGTTCAGCTCAAAGCACAGACCGCCCCGGCCCTCCGTGACAATTTTCCGGAAAAGGGCATCCGCCTCCAGAGAGGTGGGAATATCCCGGAGAATATCCAGATTCTCGTAGGGAACCGCGGTGCAGTGCGCCAGATGGAGCTTTCGCAGCAGTGCGGAATCAGGGACAATTTTTTCCGGCATTTCCAGTCCCAGCCGATGAAAATACGCATTTACGTCCATTTGCTGACCTCTTCCAGAATTTCCATGACCGTGAGCAGCTGCTCCTGGGAAACATAGGGCGTGGGAACACCCTCCCGGATGCACTGGGCAAAGTGCTTCAGTTCGTTATAGTACCATCCGCAGGGCGGCACATTGATGCCGGTGGAGATCTCCACCTCGTCCTTGGTATCAAACACTCTGGGCGGTGCGTCAAAGGTATAGGCCGTCATGGTTTTTCCGTCGTTGATGACCACCGCATTCTCAAAGTAGACCCGCCAGCGGGCGGTCCAGGGGCTGTCGGCGTTGAACCAGGCGGCCTCGCCGTTTACATGCTTGTCACCGAAATCGTAATCGATCCGCAGATGCTCCGCGTAGGTCTTGCCCCGGCCATGGCAGGTGTTGATCGTAAAGCGCTCGGGCTTGCCGAACAGGGAGACGATCACGTCCAGATCATGGATATGCAGATCAAAGGGCAGCAGCCCGGACTTGCTCTTGTCAAACAGCCAGCCGCCGACGGCCCACCGGGGTGCCGCGGACAGACGCTCAAAGCTGGCATCCAGAACCTTGCCGTATTCTTCGGATTTCACCAGTTGACGCAGAGCCTGGATTTCTTTGGTAAATTGCAGTACCTGAGCAATGTACAGATGACAGCCCTTGGCCTGGGCGGTATCCAGCATTTCCTTCGCGTCCGCGTAGTGCAGGGCAATGGGCTTCTCGCAGATGGTGTCCATGCCCAGATTCAGGCTTTCCATGACCATATCGTGGTGAAGGAAGGTAGGCGTGCAGATATCCACCGCGTCCAAATCGCACTCCTGAACCATCTGCGTGATAGAGCGGTACAGAGGAACGCCCCACTGGGCAGCCGTGTCAGCCGCACTGGGAGCCGTATCGCACAGCGCGACCACGGACGCGTTTTCCACCACCTGCCAGTTGGCAAAGTGAACCCGGCCCATGCCGCCGCCGCCCACAATGCCGATTCTCAGATTTTTCATAATGACCTCCATAAGCGTAGGGGACTGTCCGAGCTCACAGGACGAAGCCGTGCTCTTTCAGATACCGGGCGGAATCCAGCACCGCCTGATTGACCTCGGCCAGATCCTTGGGCCCCGCGGCGGTGAATTCGATTTCGATGGAGAAGGGGCAGCGGTTTTCGGCCTTGTCCAGCATGGCAAACAGTTCCGGGAAGGGAACGTAGCCCTTGCCCAGAGCGGGGAAATCCCATTCCTTCCGGCCGCCGGCCTTGTCCTTCAGATGGATATAGCCAACCCGATCCATACAGGCCCCCAGATCCTGTACTACGTCCACGTCACCGTAGAAAATAGCGTTGGCAGTGTCGTAGTTGATCCGCACCCGGTCAGAGTCTACCAGGTTGACGATCTCCTTCAGAATCGCGCCGGTGCCATGGTCGCCATGAACCTCCAGCACCAGAATCATGTCATATTTTTCAAGATAGGGAAGGAACCCCCGGATATGCTCCGCTACCACCGCGTTGGAGGCGACGGCATTGTCCTTCAGGTGCGCTTCGCCAACGGACGAGACAATATACCTTGCCCCGAAGAAATGGGCCAGACGGATATTCTTTACGAAATCCGGGATTCGCGCCGTGTCCATCAGATTGGTGTGTCCGCTCATGGCGAAGGGGATCAGGCCTGCCTCGTCCAGCTTGTCCTTCACTTCCAGCAGCCGCTGGAAGCTCTGATCCGGGAACACATGCTCCGTCCAGCCCTTCGTGGCGGTCAGCTCAATGTAATGGAAGCCTGCGGCCCGGATGCCGGCAATGGCCTCCTCAATGGAATAGCCATGGTAGCAATTGGAGTTGACCGCAATGATTCTGTCCGTCATGGAATCTCCCTCCTCAAATCAGGAAATTATCCAGATACCGCTTGCTCAGGCGAATGGAATTGAGAATGTCCTCCCGGCTTCCCTCGAAGGCCTTGTCCTCCACTTCAATGACGGCGCAGCCGTTATAGCGGATGTCGTTCAGGGCGGAGACAAAGGCAGACCAGTTCACATCTCCCAGGCCGGGGATTTTCGGGGACATATAGTCCAGCGGATATGCCAGCACGCCGCACTCGGCCAGCTTTTCGGGATAGAGCTTGATATCCTTAAAGTGGACGTGGAAAATGCGGTCGGAGAAGTCGTAGATGGTCTTCACATAGTCCAGCCCCTGCCAGACGTAATGGCTGGGGTCGAAATTCAGGCCGAAATTGGGGGAGGGGATGATCTCGAACAGCTGCCGGTAGATTTTCGGGGTGCACATCAGGTTCTGTCCGCCGGGCCACTGATCCGCGCCGAAGAGCATGGGGCAGTTCTCGATGGCGACCTTCACGCCGCACTGCTCGGCCAGAGCGATGATGTCGGGCCAGATCTGCCGGAACAGCTCGATGTTCTCTTCGAAGGTCTTATGCTGATCCTTGCCGATAAAGGTGGTGACCATGTTTACGCCCAGCTTGGCGGAAGCCCGGATGACGGCCTTCAGGTGGGAAATCGCCGCTTCCCGCTTTTCCAGGTCCGGGTCCATGGTGTTGGGATAGAAGGCCAGAGAAGAAATCTCCAGTCCCTTGGACGAAGTCAGCTTCTTGACATAGTCGGCGTAGGAATCGTCCTGGCAGACACGCTCGCAGTCAATGTGGCTCACACCGGCGTAGCGGCGTTCCGCTTTGCCCGCGGGCCAGCAGGCTACCTCCAGGCATTTGAAGCCCATCTGGGAGGCGATGTCCACAACTTCCTCAAAGCTCCATCCATCCAGAATGGCGGTGAGCAGACCGAATTTCATCATAACGGTTTTCTCCTTATCTGTTTTCGGGGATTTCCACGGCCGTTCCCAGCTCGGAAGACCGCAGAGAGGCAAACACGGCACGCATGGCAGCCAGGGCACTGCGGCCGGAGATCTCCGGCTCCCTGTTGTTCACCAGGCTGTCCATCCACAGGTCGATGACGCCGGACTTGGTCTGATTGTCATTGGTCTGAATGGCTTCCACATCATAGCTGATCTTGCTGCCGTCGGCCAGGATCACCTTAATGGCCGCGGCGGGATCGTCATAGATGCGCATAATGCCCTTGGTGCCGTAGAGAATGGTAGAATTGTCCTCCGCACCGTAGTAGGTCCAGCTGGCGGTCATGGTGCCCATGGCTCCGCCGGACAGCTCGTAGACGCAGATGGCATTGTCGTCCACGCCAATCAGATTGCCGGAGGCATCCTTCTTGTCCAGGGTCGTCACCCTGGCAGTGGTGCGGATTACCCGCTGACCGGTGAGGAACTGGATCAAGTCGGTCTTGTGGATGCCGAGATCGGCCATGGCGCCCATGGCAGCCCGATTCTTGTCGAAGAACCAGGTGTTCTTGCCCGGGTCAATGGACCAGGTCTCCGGGCCGCCGTGGCCGAAGATGGTCCGGAAGGTGATGATATCGCCGATCAGACCCTCCACGATCAGCTTCCGTGCCAGGCTGTGGGCCTTGGCAAGACGCTGGTTGTGACCGATCATCAGAAATTTCCCGTTTGCGTCGGCAGCCTGAACCATGGCTTCGCAGTCGGCGAGGTTGGTCGCCATGGGCTTTTCACACAGAACGTGCTTGCCCGCATTCAAGGCTGCGATGGTCAGCTCCGCATGGGCAAAGTTGGCGGCGCAGATGGACACGGCCTGGATTTCCGGCTCTGCCAGCAGCTCCTCTACGGTGGCGTAGGCACGGCCGCCGTACTTAGCCGCCAGCCCTGCTGCCCGCTGCTGATTGATGTCGTAAAAGCCCACCAGTTTTGCTTCTGGATGGGCCGCGTACTCCGGAATGTGGCGAACCTGTGCGATTTTGCCGCAGCCGATGATACCGATTCCAAACATAGCTGTTTCCTCCCGATTGGTTAATTGCTGTCCTTCTTCTGCAGAAGAACGGCGAAGATGATGATGAGTCCCTTGACGGCCTCACACAGGAAGGTGGGCACGCCGACGGTATTGAGGATGTTGTTCATAACGCCGATGATGAGCATTCCCACGAACGCGCCCACCAGGCTGCCCTTGCCGCCTGCCATGGAGGTTCCGCCCACGACGACTGCCGCGATGGCGTCCATTTCATAGCCGGAGCCCGCATTGGCGAAGTCCATGGAACCGATTCTGGCAATGTAGATGATTGCGCCGATGGCGCACATCACGCCGCCCAGCGCATAGACCTTCATCTTGACCCAGGCCACATTGATGCCGGAGAGCTTGGCGGCTTTTTCATTGGAGCCGATGGCGATGGTCTGGCGGCCGAAGGCGGTCTTCCGGAAAATAATGTGCATGATCACAACCATGATGACCCAGTACAGGATAGGCAGGATGATCTGATTTCCAATCCGGGCGGAGGCGATTGTCTTGAAACCCGCAGGAACGGAAGGATTGAAGGTCTGGGTCATCTGCTGGGTCACGGACCGGAAAATCTTCATGGTACCCAGGGTGGCGATAAAGGGCGGCAGTTTGCCGTAGGCAATCAGCGCGCCGTTCAGGCCGCCCATCAGCACGCCCATGAGGATCGCCGCGAGAATGGCGATTACATAGGCAAGGGGGCCGGTGATGCCCATGGCGGCCAGAGGGCCGTTGGTCTCATCGAGCATATAGAGCAGCCCCGCACCGATGGCGCAGAGGGTGGAGCCTACCGAAAGATCGATGCCGCCGGTAATGATGGCAAAGCACATGCCCAGGGCGATTACGCCCGCGTAGGCGTTGTTCCGGAGAATGTTCAGCCAGGCGATCCACATTTTGCCGAGCATGCCCGTAAAGGAGCCTGCGTTGAAGCCCTGCACCGCGGCCTGAATCAGGATCATCACCAGCAGGGCAAACAGGGTGGACAGGAAGCTGTTCTTCGACCAGATTTCCCCGACGCTGCCGATGGTTCGCTTGCTTGTTTTGTTATTCATGGGTTACATTGCCCCCTCTTTCTCGGATTGATTGCCACCGGTGGCAAGATACATAATGTGCTTTTCGTTCATATCCTCTCCGGATACATGACCTACGATCCGGCCGTGGTACATCACAAGGCTGCTGTCGCAGACGCGGATGATCTCCTGGGCCTCGGAGCTGAGAACGACGATTGCCACGCCCTCCTGGGCCAGGCGATGGATGATGCCGTAGATCTCTTCCTTGGCACCTACGTCAACGCCCTGGCTGGGATTGTCCAGGATCAGCACCTTGGGGTCGGACATGACCCACTTGGCCAGGACTACCTTCTGCTGGTTGCCGCCGGAAAGGCTGGTGATCAGGTCATACTTGTCGCCCATCTTGATCCGCAGCTTCTCCTGCTGGATCCGGAAAGCCTCCTGCTGCTGATTCTTGTTGATGAACAGTCCCCGGACGAATTTGGGCAGCTGCACAATGGTGCCGTTGTCCAGAATGGACATATCCTTTAGGATGGCGTTTTCCTTACGGTTTCTGGGCAGATACGCCAGACCTTCCAGAAGCGCCTGGTGGGTGTCCGTCAGATGGACTTCCTTTCCGCCGATTACCACCTTGCCGGTGTAACGGCCGCCCATGGCACCAAAGACCGTCTGGAACAGCTCGCTTCTGCCGTCACCCAGCAGGCCTGTGATTCCCAGCACCTGACCGGCCCGGACGGAAAGGGAGATATCCCGGAAATGCTTCCCGTCGCTCAGATTCTCCAGCCGCAGCATTTCATCGCCATAGTTCTGATCCCGTTTCAGGGATTCCGTCCGGATTTCGTGGCCCACCATATACTCGGCCAGCTTCTTGGAATTGGTATCCTTCACCAAACCCTGGGCCACCATACAGCCGTCACGCAGGACGGTATAGCGGTCGCAGATTTCCATGACCTCGCCAAGCTTATGGGAGATGAAGATAATTCCGACGCCCTGCTCCTTCAGCGTGCGCATCATGGCGAACACCCGCTGAATTTCCGGCTCCGTCAGAGAGGTGGTAGGCTCGTCCATAATGATAATGGAGGCATCCTGCATCAGGGCCCGGGAAATTTCCACAATCTGCTTGTAGCTGGCATCCAGATCCCGAACCATGGTATTGGGATCCAGCTCCAGATTCATGCGCTCGAACAGCTCCTTCGTCTTTTTCCGCATCAGGGCCTTGTCCAACAGACATCCTTTGTGGGGCAGATGGGTCAGGAACATATTCTCGTAGATCGTCAGATCGTTGATGAGATTCAGCTCCTGGTGGATGAATCCCACGCCGGAGTCCAGCGATTCCAGAGGCGTTGTAAAATGTACTTCCTTCCCGTCCAGGCAAATGGTGCCGCTGTCGGCGGGAAGAACGCCGCCCAGAATATTCATCAGGGTCGATTTGCCGGCACCGTTTTCTCCCAGCAGCGCGCAGATTTCCCCGGTTCCCAGGGAAAAGTCCACATCCCGTAGTACACGGTTCGCCCCGAAGGATTTGTTGATTTTTTGCATTGAAAGATTCAAACGATCACTTCCATTCTTTTGCTTGTAGTAAATTCCCACAAAAAAGTGCCGAAAGCGCCGGAAAGGCGGCTTCGGCACTTTTTCATAGGAAACGCGCGGGGCTATGGCTACCCAGCCATAGCCCCGCGTAAAGTTCTAGATGCCGCCCTTGACTCTGCCGCAGCCGACAGGCGCGGAGATCGGGAAGATCCGCTTAGTAAACGGTGTTCTCGGGATCCAGGTAGTCAGCCACGTTATCCGCGCTGACGATGGTGGTGGGGATCACAACGACGGACTCGGGATGGCCGCCCTGCAGCACATCGATAGCGGTGCGGATGGCATCCTGAGACATTGCGGGAGAGTACAGAGCGGAAGCCAGACCCAGATCCGCATAGGCAGGATCGTTAATCATCCGGAAGTACTCCTGGCAGCCGCCGCCGCCGGTGATGGCCTTGATGTCCTTACGGCCGGCCTCGGTGATGGCCTGGATCGCACCCATAGAGGTCTCGTCATCCATGGAGAAGACGGCGTCGATCTGGGGGTGAGCCTCCAGAACGTCGGCCATGCCGGCCAGACCCTTGTCACGGGCGAAGGACTCCAGCTGAACCTCGAAGATGTTGGACTCGTCGTAGCTGACTTCCTTCAGGTAGTCATAGAAGCCCTGCTTCCGCAGCTCGCAGACGGAGCCGGAGGAGGGAACGTCCATCACAACGATATTGGCGGCGGGGCCGACCTTCTCGGTGATGTACTTGGCGGACTGATAGCCCATGTCGTAGTTATCGCCGGTAACCTTGTAGATACCCTGGCAGTCCACATCCACGTCAAAGTTCACAACGGGGATGCCGCTGTCGATGATGTTCTGCAGAGCGGTCTCCATGCCGGTCCACTGGGGCCAGGAGACGATGACCGTTGCGCCCCAGGCAACCAGATCGTCCAGAGCGGTGGTCATGGAAGCGGCGTCCTTGGAAGTGGTGATCATGTAGTCCAGGTTGTTTTCCTTGCAGTACTTCTCAGCGTAGTAAGCAACACCGGCAACCCAGCCGTGAGTAACGTCGGGAGCGGCGATGCCGACCTTGATTTCCTTGGCAGCGGGAGCCTCGGTCGTGGCGGGAGCCTTCGTCTCGGCAGCGGCAGGCGCTTCGGTTGCGGCCTGGGTGGGGGTGCTCTGTGCGCCGCAGGCGGCCAGGGACAGAACCATAGCCAGCGTCAGCAGCATAGCAATCAGCTTTTTCATTTTGTATTCCTCCAGTTCTATTCGATTCACGGCCATGTGCCGTTGAATACGCAAGCACCAAATTCAAGACACCGGTACTTGTAGAGTCTATATATCATAAACAGTTTAAAATGTCAATTGCCTTCACAAAAATAGCATATTGCACAAAGCTGCTGCTTGACTTCCGAGCAGATTGCCCAATTTCTTTTGCAAAATTCTGCTTTCCGGGCTTTTCCGGTGCAGGGCTTCCGTTTCGCAGGGCGGTTTTTCGGATAGCCGCCCATGCCGACTACGCACTGTCAGCGGTGACACGCCATCGATACCGGGCGGTACCCAAAGGTCTGACGATTTCGGACCAGCCGTGGGCGCGTTGGCTGTTGGCCCTGCCGACTGCGTACTGACAGCGGCGACACGCCATCGATACCGGGCGGTACCCAAAGGTCTGACGATTTCAGGCCAGCCGCGCGCGCATTGGACGTCGACCCTGCCGACTGCGCACTGTCAGCGGCGACACGCCGTCGATACCGGGCGGTACCCAAAGGTCTGACGATTTCAGGCCAGCCGTGTGCGCGTTGGCTGTCGGTCCTGCCGACCCGCTAGGCGGCCTCCCGCATTCGCTGGCGGACTACGTTGGCAATCCGGGCGATGAACTCCCCGTTGGTGGGCTTGCCCCGGTCGGGGCTGACGGTGTTGCCGAAGTAGCCGCAGAGAATGTCCATGTCCGCCCGGGTCCAGGTGACCTCGATCAGGTGGCGGATGCCCCGCTCCACCCGGGAGGCGGTGGTGTCGAACTTGGCGGCGATCTGGGGATAGAGGCCGAAGGTTCGGAAGTGAAAATTTCCGGAAGCAACATTCTGGGTGATAAAGCATACGGAACAAATTCCATTCGCACTTACATCACAGAGCAGAGAGCATCGTATCCCCGTGCTATATCAATTGCCACATCCGTGAAGCAGTGAACAAAAACACCTTTGGCCTCAATCTTATTGCGAATATATAGGTAAAGCTGGCGTGACGAACCACACCTATATTGCTCACTTAAATCGATAGAGAATTGTTTGCGAATTGCACTAGCCCATTCATCAACAGAATTGCTATCTGGGATAATCGGATTAAAATTTGGTGGAGCTATTCCAAATTCATCATCGGCACTTAGCAGAAAATCGCGCTCAAGTAGGACATCTATCATAGCAATATTCTATGCACTATCATCGGTATTTGCTGTTCCATACATCGTTCGCATATTCCGGACGCTTGGAATCCTTTTTAGGGGAATATCGATAGGGTTCATATAAAGTCCTGCAAAAGGTATGCGCTATCGGGAAGTGCTGGAACTTGCTGATGTGCTGGGCTATGAGATTGTCTGGCAGAAGCGGCGGGAAGATTGACAGGGAACAGGTTTACAGACCAATGCGCGCAGGATTCCCTGCTGTAGAAAGGAGTACGCCTATTCGCATTAAAAAAGGAAACTCTGGGAACAATTCGGAGAAAAGGGGGCAGTAACATGGAAATTATTCAGGATGATGCAAAGAAGCTGGTACAGGTGTGGTTGAGCCGGAAGGAGAGTGGGGACGAGGCTCTGCAAAATCAGTTGAAGCCCATGTATGCCCAGTGGAAGCAGCAGAAATATATGGTGGCGGTATTTCACTCCGGGCAGGAGGATTTGAAGGAGAACACCATGGCCCTGCTGGCGTATAACAAACGGCGCAGTGTGGAACTGGCGGTGCAGCGGGAGAAGAAGCAGCGGACGGCAAGCTTGGAACGTTGAATTCTGGGGCGGAGGGAAGAAATTTCCTCTGCCCATTTTCAATTTGTCCTTGCAAAGTACAGGAATATGATGTACAATATTATCTGTAATTACATCATTCAGCAAAAGACCACAATGTACTGCAAATACACTGATACAACGGATACTGGAGGGAAAGAAATGGGAAAAGAAATTGCAAATCAGGGAGAAATTCTGCTGTACAATGACGAGGGCGAGAAGCAATATGTTAGTGTGATATTTGCGGAGGAAACCTTCTGGCTAAGTCAGAATGGTATGGCAGAGCTGTTTGACTGTACCCCAGAAAATATCATTCAGCATTTGAAGAACATATACGCTGAAGAAGAATTGTCCCTCGACGCAACTGCTAAGAAATTCTTAGTGGTTCGCAGAGAGGGCAACCGCAATGTGCAGCGCAGCATTGACCACTACAATCTCGATGCCATCATCGCCGTAGGCTACCGTGTCAACTCCAAAAAGGCCACCCGATTCCGCCAGTGGGCGACGAAAACGCTGAAAGAGTACATCCAGAAGGGCTTTGTTCTCAACGATGAGATGATGAAGAACGGCCGCCCCTTTGGCAAGGATTACTTTGATGAGCTGCTGGAACGGATCCGGGAAATTCGTGCCAGTGAGCGGCGGGCCTATCAGAAAATTGCGGATGTGTTTGAACAGTGCAGCTATGACTACGACAAAAACAGCGAGACAACGAAAGCATTCTATGCCTTTGTCCAGAACAAGCTGCACTATGCCGTCACCGGCAAGACGGCGGCGGAGCTGCTTTCCCAGCGGGCTACTCTGGACAGCCCCACCATGGGTCTGACCACCTGGAAGGGGGCACCGGATGGGAAAATTCTGAAAAGTGATACGCTGGTGGCTAAGAACTACCTGAATCAGAAGGAGCTTTCCCGGCTGAATCGGCTGGTGACGATGTTCATCGACTATGCCGAGCTGATGGCCGAGGACGAGCAGCTCATGTCCATGCAAGACTGGCTGAAAGAGACGGACCGGTTTCTGACCAACAACCGCCGCCAGGTATTGGACGGTAAGGGCCACATTTCCCGGGAGGCGGCGGTGAAAAAGGTCAGCGGCATCTATGAGGAATTCCGCAAACGGCAGGATGCAGACTATATTTCCGAATTTGACCGCCAGACCGAAAAATACCTCAAGGGAGAATAACCATGACCGAAACCTTTGACATTGCCGGCTACTGCCGCATCTCCGTAGACGAGGAACTGGACCGGGACAATGTGTCCATTGAAAACCAAAAAGCCATCATCCGGGATTTTGTGAACCGCCGATTTCCGGGAAGCAGCCTGACCTTTTATGAGGATCGGGATCGTTCCGGCTATACCTTTGAACAGCGGGAGGGCTACCAGACCATGCGAAAGGGGCTGATCCGGCATCAGTATGACATTCTGGTGGTGAAGGATTTTTCCCGATTTTCCCGGCGAAATTCCCGGGGACTGGTGGAATTGGAAGATTTGCGGGATGCAGGCGTTCGCATCATTTCCGTGGGGGACAACATCGACTTTCCCAACGATGACGACTGGCTGAAAATCCAGTTTCAATTCCTCATCAACGAAATGCCTGTCACCGACACCAGCAAGAAGGTGAAAAACGTCATCCGGCGGCGGCAGGCCGACGGGAAATGGCTTTGCGCCGCCCCCTACGGCTATATCATCAACAGGCAGAAAGAATTTGAGATCGTCCCTACGGAAGCGGAGATCGTCCGGCAGATTTTTGACCTGTACAACAACCAGGGCTGGGGCTACAAGAAAATTGCCAACTACCTGACGGAGCAGGGCATTCCAACTCCCCGGATGTCGGAGCAGATGCGCAAAGAGGCAGCGGGGGAAACCACCAGCCGGAAAACCAAGGCCGCCTGGGCCATCGTCACGGTGCAGGGGATTTTAGACAACGATTTTTATATCGGCACTTTCCGCCAGGCCAAATACACCCGAGCCAAGATCAACGGCAAGGATGTACGCCGGGACGAGGAGGAACACATCGTCATTGAGAACCACCACCAGCCCATTATCGACTACCGCACCTTTGCCATCACCCGGGCCCTCCGGGAGAAGCGTTCCACCGCCAATTACCGGGGCGTGAAGAAGTACGACAACGTGTACTCCGGCTTCCTGTTCTGCGGGGACTGCGGCAGCCCCATGTTTGCCATGAGCCGCAGGGATTTGAGTGCCGCCTACACCTGCGGCACCTACCACCGCCGGGGCCGTTCCGGGTGCAGCTCCCACCACATCCGGGTGGACAAGCTGGACGAGCTGCTGAAAATCTATGTGCGGCGGGTCATGGAGCATTCCCATGCCATGATGGAAGAACTGAACGCCGAACTTGCACGGCAGGATTCCGATGTGGTGGAAACCGAACAGTCCGCCGACCATCTGGCCCAGGTCATGGAGGAGCTGCGGGAGGAGCTGAAAGCCACCAAGCGGCAGCGCATCCGGGACATGGTAAAGCACCCGGATCAAGAGGAACTTCTGGCGGAGACCTATGACGAGCTGGAAGCCGATCTGCAAAAGAAAATCGAGGGGTTGAATCACCAGATTAACATGCTCTCGGACAAACGGAACACCATCATTCAGGCGGGGCGTGCCGCCAAAACCGCCATGGAGGTATTCGGGGACATTCTTTCCAAGGAAACGCTGGAACGAAACGATTTAGAACTGCTGATAGAGCGCATCGACGTATTCGAGGATCGGCTGGAGATCCGGCTCCACAGCGATGTGGACACCCTGCTCCACGTCAACCAGGGAGACATCGCCGTAAATTTTAATTTCGGCACGGAAAATAGCGAAAATACACTGATCCAGTCCTCCAAAAACCACGAGGACAAAGTTTTCCGTGTCAATGTTATCAGTGACGGTGACCCGCTGGAGATTTATACAGAGAAGGATGGCGGGGTGATTTTTCGGAAATATTCGCCCATGGGGGATTTACAGGAATTCGCGGCGCAGATGTGCGAGTCTATTGGCTCCGCCACGGGGCACATTGCCGCCGTATCTGACCGGGACAGCATCATCGCCCTCCACGGCGCGCCGAAACGGGAGCTGGTGGACAAGCCCAACTCCCCGGAACTGGAAAAGCTGATGGAGCAGCGGAAAAATTATCTGTTCAAAACCGGTGATACCCCCATCTACGCTGCCGACGGGGAAGATAAATACCGCCTCGGCGCGGCGGCACCCATTCTGTCCCAGGGGGATCTGATGGGCTGCGTCATGCTCCTGCTGGGCGAGCATGACAGCCCCCTGTCAGAGAGCGACCAGTCCCTGACCAAAACCGCCGCAGGCTTCCTCGGGCGGCAGATGGAAAATTGAACGCATACCGTAGAGGGTGATGTCCACATCGCCCCTACGAATGCAAAAAACAGCTGGCATCGCGTTTTGTGCAATGCCAGCTGTTTCATTATTTCATCTCAAAGGACACCACGTCGCCGGTATCCGTATTCAGGACAATGGTGGCATCCGCCGCGCGGGTCATAACGCCGTCGTCGGCTACAGCCTTTGCCTTGGACTTGGACAGGCCGCGAATGCTTCCCAAATCCTTGTCATAGCCATTTAACGCATTCTCGTCCACCACGTACACCGCCACGTTGTAGGTGGTGGTGTCGCCGAGAAACTTTTTATAGGCGCTCTCCACTGTGGTCACCAGCACCGCGTCGTCGTACTCGTCAGACTGGGCCTGCACCACATCAATCATCTGGGTGTTGATGTCGTAGCGCTCCTCGGCAGAGTAGCTGCCGGAAATGGAGGTGTGGTCATAGTAGTAGGCCAGGTAACCTACCACGCAGCACACACCCACAGCAAACAGGGCCAGCAGAAGAACCAGATGCTTCTTGTCGAACTTCAGCTCGTCAGCCCGGTGGGACTTCTTCTTGTCAGGCTCTGCCACTTCGGTGCCATCGCTGGGGGCCACGTAGGTCAGCTTCAGCCGCCGGGTGACAGGGATCACCACGCTGAGGAACAGGGCCAGCAGGAAAGACTCAATGGGGAACAGGCACAGGTTCTTGATGACGGCGGGCAGGATCATAAAGGCATAGGACTTGCCCATAACTGCCGCGTAGTACCACATGGACACCAAGGAATTGAGGATGATGTTCACAAACAGATCCATGGAGAACCGGGCCAGAATAACACGGGTCACCGTTACCTTCGCCCGGTAGAAGAACAGGGCGAACAGGACGCTTCCTGCCACCTCCACGAACATATAGGGCACGAAGTACACGCCGCCCTGGGGGAACAGCAGGAAGCCCAGCAGGTCGGAGATGCAGGCCGCCAGCGCCGCCACCACCGGCCCGAAGATCATGGCGCCCATGGCGTTGACAAGAGGGGCGCCCACATTGATGTTCAGGTTAGGGGCCAGAGGAATCACCGTCCACTTCATGGAAACGCGCAGGGCGATCATCAGAGCGGCGATGACCAGCATTTTGGTGTCCTTCAGCTCCATGGCCGCGTCACGCCAGTAGGCCTTGGAGAAGGGATGGGGATAGAGGGTGGTGCTTTTTTGAATTTTTTGCATAAAAATGCCTCCTTTTTGTGGCAACGGTTGACATAAAATCAAAATCCCCCAGTGAATTTCACCGGGGAGCAGTTTTCTCTCGTCAAGCCCATTGCCCGACCGAGTATCGTTGCTACATAAAGGAGGTTATCCCATATGCAACAGCGGGTGCGGAGACCTCATCGTGGACGTTCGTCCTTCGTCCTCCGGGCAAACTCCCCGTCCCGGTGGCACTTGACGCGCGGTCTCCTACTCTGTTCAAGGGTCAATATACACGATTTGTTCACAAAAGTAAATAGGTTTTTCCAATTTTTATACTGTAGAGGCGGTGACCCGTCCCTGAAAATCGATTTGCAGAAAAAGTCGCAAGGTTTCCATATCCTGCTCACCCCTTTCGCTGTATTTCCCCCGTTCCATGGCCTAAAATGGAGCCATCATTCTATAAGGAGGACGGCGCAATGCAGTGCCAGAAGCTGAAAACCTATATGGAAACCGGGCGGGTGGTGTTCCTGCCGGCTCAGTCCATCCAGCCCAACCCGGCCCAGCCGCGGAAGGTCTTTGCCCCCGGAGCCCTGGACGAGCTGGCGGAGTCCATCCGGCAGCACGGCATTTTGCAGCCGCTGTCCGTCCGCCGCCGGGACAACGTCTACGAGCTGATCTCCGGGGAGCGGCGGCTGCGGGCTGCCCAGCTGGCCGGGGTCACGGACATCCCCTGCATCCTCATGCGTATGGACGATCTGGAATCCGGCATGGCGGCGCTGGTGGAGAATTTACAGCGGCAGGACTTAGACTTCATTGAGGAAGCCCATGGCATCCGCAGTCTTCTGGACCGGTTCGGCATGAGTCAGGAGCAGGCGGCGCGGCTGCTGGGAAAGAGCCAGAGCGCCGTTGCCAACAAGCTGCGTATTCTGCGCCACTCCCCGGCGGTGCTGGAAGCCCTGCGGGAGGCGGGATTGACAGAGCGCCACGCCCGGGCGCTGCTGCGGCTGTCCGACGAGGCGGCGGTGCTGGCAGCCATCCAGGAGATCGTCCGGCAGAACATGAGCGTGGCCCGGACGGAGCGGTACATCGAAAGCCTGCTCAGCACCTCCACGGCGAAAAAGCGCAGTGCCAGCGTGGGGGCATTCCTAAACAATCTGACCCAGAATCTGCAAAAAATCCAGCTGTCCGGCATCCCGGCGGTATCGGAGCGCCGGGAAACCGACAGCCAGATCGTTCTGACCATTACGATACCCAAATGACCCGCAGGGCGGCCAGCCAATGCGTGCGCAAGCCAGTTGTTTTCGCTTCTCCATTGGGTGTTGCTCGGTATCGACGGCAATGCAGGTACTGTAGGGTCAGGTCATTGGCCCGCCCTTTATTCAGAACAGCAGCAGAGAGATCCAGGTGACCACATTGGCGCCGAACTGGAAGTCAAGCCCCAGTTTTTCCAGAATGGGCACCACATTGATGCCGTGACTCTCCACACAGGGGTGCATTTTCTCCGGGAACCGGCAGGGCTGGTCATCCAGAATGGCGCAGCGCTCGCAGATGGCGCAGGCCTGGGTGGACAGGATGTAGGGATTTTCACCCTGCTCCCGCAGAAGTGCCGCCGCCTGTTCTGTCAGTTCCTCGTGCGCCGGGCGGGTGGCCAGCGTCTCGTCAATATCCGCGATGTCGTTTACCTCGGCAATGGAGGAGATCAGAAGGCAATTATGGTAAACCGCGCACCTTGCCCGGCATTCCTCCACCGTGCCCACGCCGGGGGGGCAGGCCCAGCTGGTGCCGTACTTGGGGCACTCATTCCGGCAGATCCAGCGAATGCGGTCGGAAAATTCCAGCTCCGCGGGATCGATAAAATCATAGATGTACAGCGGCAGCTCTGCCAGCCTTTCTTCCAGTAATGCTCTGTTCACTTAAAATTCCTCCAAAATCTTCCGGCATCCTTCCGCCAGATCCTCATAGGTCTGGGTGAAATCCCCAGTGTACCAGGGGTCGGCCACGTCCCGGCTTAGCAGCGGGCGAATTTTGTCCGGGTCCCGGGGCAGCAGCCGGTCAAGGAATCGGGCGTTGCTTTTGTCCATGTAATAGATGCGGTCAAAATGCCGGTAGTCCTCCATGGTGACCTGCCGGGCCCGGTGCCCGCCACAAGGCACCCCCTGACGCTCCAGCTCCCGCCGGGCAGGCGGATAGACCGGGTTTCCGATCTCCTCCCGGCTCACCGCCGCCGAGTCGATCTCAAATTCCGCCGCCCGTCCCGTCCGGGCAGTCATATCCTTTAATATGTACTCCGCCATGGGACTGCGGCAAATATTGCCGTGGCATAAAAATAAGATTTTTACCATCTTCTAAACTCCATTTCTTGCGCCTTTATGCCGGAATATGCCATAATTCACTCCGGTTTTCAGAACCGTTCTTCCCTGCCGTTCCGGCATATCCTGGCATATCAGCGCATAGCTTACCACCCGAAAGTGGTAAAAATCGTGGTAAAATACCCGCTCTAAGCTGGTTTTACCACTCAGCGAAAATTGGCCAGTTTTCCTTCCTTCATCAGGCGCAGCCC
The DNA here is from genome assembly GCA_022775085.1 of Clostridiales bacterium. Lineage (GTDB taxonomy): Bacteria > Bacillota > Clostridia > Oscillospirales > Oscillospiraceae > Faecousia. The sequence continues at coordinate 43,362 of JALFJQ010000068.1, forward strand.
CTCTTGACGGGTATCCTCGGTCTTCGTATGAACATAGTGCTTCATGGTCACGGAGATATCCGAATGGCCCATGTAATACTGAAGATGCGCCGGATTCATGCCGGAATTGGCCATGTTGTTACAAAATGTGTGACGGCAGACGTGGGGTGTGACCTTTGGCATCTGGACTTTATAGATGCTGTTGTACTTGTCCAGAATGCGCTTGAAGATGTGCTCCCAATCCATCGCGACCATCGGACGCAGGCCCTTGCGCGCCATCTCATTCAGGATCAAAAAGCCGCCGTAGCCATCTACCAGAGGTTCCACCTTCGGTGTCTTTCGGTTCTGAACCAGATTTCGGAACGCTGCGTGTACCTCGTTGGTCAGCATGGGGATGCACCGTGTTCCGGAAGGCGTCTTCGTTTTTGCGGACAGGCTCTGACCATCAAGAATATACAGTTCGCCATTGCCCTTGCGCTGGAGCTGGTGGTCAATGTTGATGGTTCTCTGCTCCAAATCGATATCCGCCAGCGTCAATCCGCAGAACTCCGAAATTCGCATTCCTGTTTTGAACAGAATATAGATTGCGTCGTAATAAACGGAAAAGTGCGGATCTTCCTTCACAAATTTCAGGAATTTCTTCTCGTCCTGCCTGGAAATGGCTTCGCGGGTCACAGCGTCGTTGACCAGTACATCCTTCAGCTGAAAATCAAAGGGATTCCGCTTGATATAGTCGCTCTCCAAAGCCAGTTGGAACGCGGGACGCAGGACTCCTCTGATACTGTGGATGGAACTGTAAGACCTTCCGTCATCTTTCTGAAGGCTCACCAGAAACAGCTTGGCGTCCAGAACCTTGATCTTGTCGATTCTGGTGCTTCCAAAGGGATGCTTCTTCAGAATGTTCATCACCGTCTTATGGTTGGCTCTGGTGTTTTCCCGGATACCATTTTGTGTCAGCAGGTATTTCTCACACATCTGCACAACCGTCAAGCCGCCGCCATCTGGAACGATGCCGAAATTCAAATCTGCCTGAACCCTTCGGATCATATCCCGGAGGGGTTCACAATTCTTTACGCCAGCCGGAACCTTGTCCGTGGAAACCAGCCGCCAGGAATAGAGATCCCTCTCTTTTCCATTGGCGTCAATGTACTTGTATCGATACCTGCCGTCGGGACGCTGACTTTCACCATTTTGCAAAATTCGGTTTTTGCTGTCCCTTCTCTTTACGCTCATTCGCAGCTCCTTTCTCATAAGAAGGGGCAGACATGACACCTCTATATTACCATGTCTGCCCCGAAATGAAAAGACTGATTTTCAGTTTATAAGCACTCAGCCTTATCAAGGAACTGGGTAAACGCTGCCCGCTTGAACAGTGTCTTGTTCCCGATCCTCAGAAGAAAATCCGCGTCCTTGTATTCGTTGATGACCCAATGGAGTTTCTTCTGACCGATATTGGTATATGCGGCCATTTCATCGACAGTCAGCGCATATTTTTCTTGAATTGGCACCTTATATTCCATTCGCGTTCCTTTCCGATGGTAAACGGATTTCTTTTCGAACAGGACGAGATCAATTATCCCGCCGCTTCTGCCAGACGATCTCATAGCCCAGCACGTCGGCAAGCTCCAGTGCTTCCCGATAGCGCAGGGTCTGGTCACTCAGTTTGGCGGAAAAATTGGAGTCGCTGTCACTCCATCCATACTCGGCGGAGCAGGCCTCCACCGCTTCCTTCTGGGTGTAACCCGCGGCAATGATGTGAGACTGAATGTCGCAGCGGACTCTGTTGATTTTTCTTCCATTTTTCATGTTCGTTCCCTCCTGAATCAAATTCTGTTTTCTGTACAGTAACCTTGCTGTCCGGCGAATTTTCTTTGGTCCTGAAAATCCCTCCATTTTCTCATCCGCCATGTCCGGGTCACAGGCTGACCCGGCGAATGCAGCAATTTGCGAACCAATTCGTCAACCAGTGCAGTCCTTTCCCGTACTGCGAATTGGATTCGATCTTTGCTTCATCGCTTGTTGGCGCATTTTTCACAGGGAAGGAAAAACTATTTCGCTGTTTTCCAAACCCTTTATTTTCCCTGCGCAGATATTGCGCCACTAATCGTTGACGGGCTGGTGTAAACGGGCGCAAGAAAACCTCTGTGCAGTTGACATTGGCCCTTTCCACCCTCGTTTCCTGTTTTGCAATTCTCTGTTTACATCTTCTCTTCAAAAAGAAAAAAGCAAGGAATCCAAAGAGAATTTAAGGATTATTCCTCTTTTCGGCATTTGAAGGTTTTGAAAATACGTTGACCGGCTCGTTTACCGGCTGTTTACTGGGATAGAGGATGACTGCTTACCAGCCCTCCGGCAGTTCCAACTGCTCCACTCCTACCCCAGCCTTTCTGCGCCATGTGCGCTGGATACCGTAGCCGGGAATCCGTTTTGTTGTACCCGGCTCCCAGCCCTCGATCGTGTGGTTCATAATGTCGTTGATCTCCCGGATCTCCCATTGCTTTGGTTCACCTATGCGTCCCAGTCCCAATTCAAAAATCTGCCGGGAGCATACATCATCACTTCCGAAAGAATCCAGAAAGCACTGGATGCGTCCGCTTGTGGTGTCCTCGGGCATGAATGCCTTCTGACGGTTCCGGGCTTCCTCCTCCAACTCCTTCGGCAGCGACAGCCGGAAATCTCCGCTGCGGTAAATGGTCATCGCCTCTGCCCACATCTGATCGATATATGCGCGGGACGCTGCTTCATCTTCCAGAATGTGTACTTCCGCCTTGTCCGGCTCCACCATGACCGGCAGAAAACGACGGTTGCCCGCCCTGTCCAGCGGCAGAAAGTCCAGCGAATTGGAGGTGCCGGCGAATACACACTGCCTTGGCCGATCCTCCGGGTGGATGTCGTAGGGCACCTTATAGGTTTCCTTCTGGCGGCTGATGAAGCTGCGGATCTCCTCAATGCTTTTCGCGTTGGCGGTGGCCAGCATCTCCGACATTTCGATGATCCAGTGTCCCTGCATTTTTCGGTATACATTGTCATCGTCGATCTTTTTCAGATCATCGGAAAACCATTCGTCCTGCACGGCCAGCAGCCGGAAGAAGCTGGACTTACCCGCCCCCTGACTGCCCACCAGACACAGCATCAGCTCAAACTTGATGCCGGGATGGAATACCCGGCTGATGGCACCCAGCATGAAAATTTTCAGGCATTCGGTGTTGAATAGACATTCCTCCGCCCCCAGGAATCTGTGCAAGGCGTGCTGAATGCGGGGCTGCTCGTCCCAGCGGAGCGCTTGGAGATATTCCTGAATGGGATGGAAGCGGTTTTCGTTGGCGACTATGCGGATGGCATCCCGCAATGCCTTCTCGTGGTTCAGATGGTAGTGCCGCTCGAAATACAGCTTGAGGTAGCTCATGTCCCGTTCTGTAATGGCACTGCCTGTCCTCTCCCAGCCAACATCGCCTACAATACAGTCCCGCTCGGTCAGCACGTTGAATCGAATGGTTCCCCTCAAATTCTCGTCATGCTCCAGAACAAAAATGCAGTTGTCAATGGTTTGCAGAACATTGTCCTTGCCGCTCTTCTTGAGATTCAGAAATATCTCCTGCTGTGTCATTCCTGTGGATTCGTTCATCAATCTCTATCACCATCTTTCTGTAATGCTCGTAAACGGTTTTCACTTCTTCCGCAGTTCCGAACTCCAATTCAAAAATCAACTGGCGAATGTCTGCCTGCCTTTGAAGTGCTTCGATAAACAGCGGGTGCCAATTCTTGTCCGGCGCTTTTGGACAATACTTCCGCTTCCAGTCAAGCAGCAAATCGTAGTAGCTGTGAAGGATTTCCTTCGCATGGGAAATCCATTTTTCCATTTCTGTCCGGGCAGCCGGTGGGACTCGAGGGTGATCATCCACTGGAATCCCAAAATCCGCGGACAGCTTTTGTGCCGCTTCCCCCGGTGGAATTTCAAAGAGCCGGGACACAAATGTGATAACATCCCCTTGGGCACCGCAACCGAAACAGTAAAAGCCCCGGCTGAGCTTCAGGCTGGGCGAGCGCTCATCGTGAAAGGGACATAACGCCATCCCGGCGGCATTCACTTTCAAGCCGTAGCGGGGAGCCACCTCCCGGCAGGTCAATCTTTGTTTCAACGCTGGATAGTAACTCATGTTCTTCTCCTTCGTTCAAAGTGGTCACAGGATACCCATTGACCGGGTATCCCCGTGTATTCAGTTGTCAAGGTACATGGGCAAAACTGCCCGGAGGACGAAAAAAGGGCATGACAACAGCGTGGTAAGCTGTTTGTCATGCCCTAACTCGATGGTCCTCGTTCTCACCAGCAAGGCTGGTGGATGCAGGCTCTTATCCGGCTTCCTATACTGGAAAAATCCAGCGTGTCCGGCGGTTGAACTATGTACGAAACGTGTCAATAGAAAATATGAAGTTGTAATCACGAACTGATTTAGAAAGTTTGTTCGTGTATCAAGAGTATACTACATCCAAAACGCAATGTCAATACCTAATTCGAAAATATTTTCGAAAATAAATTTTGCTTAGGCAAAAACAAAAGCGATTGAAGATCGCGCAGCCGCAGACGAACAGACTGCGACTACCGGGGACTGGGGCGAAGCCTCAATCCCCGGTGAGCAAGAAATTGTTCTGAATAACTCTGCCCTCTGGGCATCGGCTGCGCAATTGGGAATTGCTGTTGTTGGATTAAACCGTCATCTGTACATCAGGAATTATCTCAGTACAAAAAATCTGATGCAGTTGAACAATTTATCACGCAAGAAAGTCATTCGCCAAGCGGACACAAAAACGAGGCATTGAACGAGCGACCGAACAATGCCTCTTGTTTGCATTTGCTATGAATCTAATCTATTTGAAGTGACCGTAAATGCTTCCCTTTTCTCTGTTTGCGCCCTTTTTCGATTGGCTTGTTTCCTTCAGCAGCATCTTTTAAAAACATCTCTCACAATAATCCTACTTTTTCACAAGTGCAGATTCCGGGAAGAACATTTTACGGGAGAACACCCTGGAGAACTGCGGGCAGGATGCCAGCTCCAAAAATTCGGTCTGGCCGCAAAGCTCACGCGCCAGCACAGCCAAGTTTTTATTGTGGGCGATCAGTTTTGCGCCCTCTCCCGCCAGATTGCCCGCTGACCGAATGCGGTCATGCAGCTCCGGCGGCAGCAACCCGATCCGGCAGGCATTCTGCGAATTCATATAGGTTCCGAAGGCCCCAGCCAGCAGCACGCACCGGATGTCCTCCGGCTGTATCCCCACCTGTTGGGACATAAGCTGAATACCCGCGGCGATGGCGCCCTTGGCCATCATAATCTGCCGTATATCATCCTGCGTCAGGAAAACCCGTTTTGAAAGATGGATCGCCCGCTGGCCATTTTCCTTCTCCGTCAGAAGGATCCTGCCCCGTTCGTTTATCCATCCAAGCTCCAAAAACACGGCAGCCGCGTCGATCAGACCGCTTCCGCAGATGCCCGTGGCTTCCCCGTTCCCGATCACATGAAAACGAAGCTGTCCGCCCTCTGTCCAGACATGATCGATGGCACCGGGGGAACCCCTCATTCCGCACTGGATATTCGCCCCCTCCAAAGCAGGCCCGGCGGCAGTCGCACAGGCGATCATCTTCCCCTGATGCTGCAAAACCATTTCTCCATTGGTTCCAATGTCCACCATCAGGGTCGTCTGTGGGAGTTTGTCCAGCTGCGACGCCAGAATACAGGCCACTGTATCCGCACCCACATAACCCGAAATATCAGGGATCGTGGTCAAAACAGCGTCCGGACATTCCGGGAAGTAAGGCGCGGCAGGGCACACAACTGTTTCGGTGATCACGGGAGAAAACGGAATGGCAGCCAGATTGCCCGGAGAAATTTCCAGAAAGAGCTGCTGCATACAGGGATTGCCCACCACACTGATGGTTTTTACCAGTGCCGCCGGGATCCCGGCTTTTGCGCAGGCGTTTTGGAGCAATTCTCCCATGGTTTTGCGGATCAGCCCGGAAAGTTCCGTCAAATTCCCCGCCAGTGCGTATCGAATCCGGGAAATGACATCCGCGCCAAAGGCAGTCTGGGGATTCAGGGCGCTTTCCACGCCAATAGTTTTCCCCTGCGGATCCATCAGATAGCAGACGACCGTGGTCGTACCGATGTCGAAGGCCGCCAGATAGCCGCTCTGAAGCGGGTCTACCGGGACACTGACGGAATCCCCCTCGGTAAGAATGACATTTTCCGCAGCCCCCGGAAGGATGATCTCCGTGTCGCCTTCCAGCACGGAAGCGCAGAGCAGCGTCTTTTTCCCGTTAACAACAGCTTGACATTTTCCGCACTTCCCGTTGCCGCCGCAGGGCGCATCCACGGTGATCCCCACATCCTGCAATACCCGCATCAGGGTATGGTTCCATTCCGTTTCCGCGAAAAAGGTCAGGTTATTCGGCTGGACAGTAACTTTTACCTTCATGTTTCTTTCCCTTCCATATAAGCATATCCTGAGATATGGTCGAATGGGGCGGCACGACCAGAAACCGCCCGGGATCCCAGCGGCCGGAGAGCAGGTCGCTGAGATAGTCCAGCGATCCGTCCAAATGCACATAGGACAGTTCCAGTGCTTTCGCGATCATCTGGATCTGTTCCGCTATGCCGGGGTCGTCTGTGCAGCCGGTATCCAGATATGCCATCTTTTCATAATGCCGGAGCATTACGGAGAAAATGCGCCGACCGCGCTTTTCTCCGTATTTTTTCAGGCAGACCTGATACTCCTGCCAAATCGTCTTTTCCCCTTTCAGCCAACCCTCTGTCAGGAAATAGGTCGCAAACTGCTGCTTCCGCGCCTCATCCGATCCAAGGAGCAGTGTGATGCAGTCGTCGCACCGGGGGATGACCAGCTTAAAATCGTGAGTATGCAGACCCAAAACGGAATTCCCGCAAAAGCCCATGGCCAAAAGCACATTTTCACAGCCGTCGCAGGCATCCAGCTCAGCCTGAAGCCGGGCGTTCAGTTTATCGGGCCAGTTGTGCAGCCCCGACTCCACCCAGCGAACCGGGTGCTGACATCCTGTTCGTTCTATGGCAGTCAAAAGCTCTTTCTCAACCGTTTTGCAGGTGATGACCCAATCGCTCATAGCCACATCTCCTTTCTTCGTCTCATCTGTATATGAGCATAGCAGAAAATCCAAAAAGTGCAACCATAAATTCAGGGCTGCGGAAATCGCAGCCCCGATGTAAGGAGGTAAAGGAGAATTAGTATTGTCCGTGGGCAGCGATATACTCACAGGCTGCAATGGTGTTCTCCGGTGTGCCGTCAGATAGAGTCATCATAGACTTATCCGTAGAGAAGATGTAGTTGCCGCCGGGTGCCAGCGTATCCAGCAGCTCCTTGCATTTGTCAATGACTTGCTCCTTTGTACCAAGAGCCAGCAGTTCCACAGGCATACCGCCCATGATCACCATTTCTTTGCCGACTTTTTCCTTGATGATCTTGAGATCTCCTTTTTCAAACAAACCTACGACCTTTGCGTCCTTAGGCAGTTCTTCCCGCAACAGGTCCAGATAAGGCATCCAGTCGTTCTCCATGAAGAAATAGCAGGAGTAGCCGCGCTTGACCGCCATCTCCTCCAGATACTTTTTCATGAAGGGCAGGTACAGCTTTTGGAAATCCTTGGGCCGCAGATATGTGGGCAAATGCAGCGGGGAGAAGAGCAGCTTTCGATTGGGCGGTGTAGCTGTGTCATCAAACATCCCGATGATATAGTCATACAAGGACAGGCAGGCCTCCAGCAACTCATCTGAGTGGCGGCGAACGTCTAGAGAAATTCCTACAAAATCTCTCAGGTAGTCCAGAACCACATCCGGTGCGAGGAAATTGGTGCCGCGGACAATGATAGGCAGTCCCAGTTCCTTCTCGATTCTGGCGTTTACACCACTGTTATACTTGATGTATTCCAGATTGTCCTTGTAAGCCTGCTTAATGATGTCGACCTTTTTCTCAATGCTGGGGGTATTAAAGATTTCAAACTTTCTGGGAATCAGTACATTTGCAAAAAATTTCATGGGATCCTGTGCCAGCAGCGGGTACTCCTGAGGCTCCATCAGATGACCGCCGCTACCCTTGATCTGGACACCATTCTCGGAGAAGGTATAAATTCCATCACCGATCTTCTTTGCCAAATTGATGGGGATCGTATTGGAAGTGCTGACCAGACCATCCAGTGGAAGTGTATCGTTCAAATGCTTGGCAGCGCGGAAAATCTCATTAGGATCTTCAGTAAACGCCGTTTTGACACTGACACCCGCCAGATGATACATCCAGGTGTTCATGTTGGGGATAATGGGAACGCGGTCCGGGATCCGGCGGCTCATCACATCATCGAACCGCTGAAGTCTCTGCTCATACAAATCGTTTGCATTCATATCGTATCAACTCCCTATATTGCGGAATGTGGATAGCTTTCATAAAATCAGATTCTGGTGACAATGAGGTATATCAGCTTTTTCATGGACTTCATCACGTCCTCTTCCGGTTTTCCGGTTTCCTGTGCGATCTGCTTTGCTGCCAATTCAAAAGCTTCCAGTGTATTTCCATCCAAATTTGTTGCAATTTCAGCCATACCGGCGGTACTCCTTTCTTAGTGTGCGGTTAACGGTTTGAAATGGCTCAGAAAATCAGGTTTGCTACCGGCCAGAAGATAAGCATCGTCACCACATACATCATGGTGATGAGCAGAAGGCTGTAGCGCATGGTTTCTCCGCCCTCGATATATCCGTCCTTCTGGGCAATGGCAACGAAGCCGCTGCCGCCGGGGGTAGCGATGCCCATGTTGCACAGGATCGCGACCAGAACACCGTAGGCGGTGACATATCCCACGGAGGATACACCCAAAAGGGCAGGGGCGCAGACGCTGATGCCCACAATGCCGGTAACACCGTTGGAGGCAAAGTTAGTGACGTAGATTACCAGGAACAGGAACACCGCTGCGAGGGCCGCGGCAGACAGGCTGTTGGTCAAGGGGCTGACCAGCGCTTTCAGGAATACGTTGATGCCGCCGGACTCCATATTGAATACGGAGGCGTACAGGAAAATACAGGCGATAAAGATAACGGTTGACCAGTGGATTTTCTTGACTGCGGTCTCATACTTTAGCACAGGCTCACCGTCAACCTGGATGGCGCATACGATGGCCACCGCGATCAGAGACGGAATGGAAGCACCGACAGCCTCAACTGTCTCCGCTAGGCCAGGCAGGAAGCCGCCGACCAGATCAGGCAGCAGCCAGAATACGATCAGGCCAATGTAGACGATCAGGGAGATCTTTCCTTTTTTGCTCAGCTTGCCAATATTTTTCCTCTGTTCCATCACATCGTAGGCATCAAATTTAGAGCAGTCAGGGCGAAGAATGAAGCGGAAAATCAGCATGGTCAGTCCCAGGGTGACCAGTGACAGAGGAATGCCGATAACCATATATTTCAGCCAGGAAACAGTTTCACCAGTGACCGTAGCCAAGGTGTTCAGCATCAACAGGGGCACAGGATGGCCGATAGGCGTCGCACCGTTGCCAATGCAGGTGATCCAGAGAATTCCAAAATACAGCGCTTTGGAGAACTTGTCCTTGGTGGTGTAGCCCAAGCTGTCCAAAATGCTCTTGGCCAGCGCTACAAAAATGATTGCGACAGCGGTGGCTTCCATAAAGTAGGTGATGACCATATTTGCCAGCAAGAACATAAACAGGAACATATAAGGCCGCTTATGTACAATCTTCCGGGAAATGAACCAGTTTGCGATCATGTTGGTAACGCCGTTTTCTTCCAGCGCAACGCAGAGGATCAGCGTTCCGATGCAGATGACGACTGTAGAGTTGCCAAAGGAATTCGCCATAACGGTTTTTGCGGGACATACACCGCTGAACGCCAGCAGACCGATGGACAGCATACTGGTCCAGCCGGAACCATAGGTGATCCAGAGGTAGATAGTTGCGATGAACAGAGACAGGGCGGTTGCACCGGCGGTGGTAATCCCCATATCTGTGCAGTTTCCGAGGATCAGACGAAGTACGACAAAAACAATTGCCGCGATCAAGATGTGGATCTGCTTCGACTTTGTTTTCATATGTTACCTCCTACTGTAATGTTGACAAGAACGATCATCTGAAAGGTCACTCAGCTGCCCAGGCCTTACAGGTTTGAATCGTTTTCTGAGGGCTGTGCGCCCACTCATCCGCTCCGGTCACCTTGCAGGCAGCCTCCGACACAGGCGCGCCGCCGATGATGACTTTGCAGTCCAGTCCCGCTTCCTTCAGCGCTTCGATGGTGGCCTTCATGGAATCGATGGCCAGCGTCAGAACGCCAGACAGAGCAACGATCCTGATGCCTTCCGCCTTGGCTGTTTCCACAACCTTTTCCGCGGGCACATCGATGCCCAGGTCGAGCACATCAAAGCCGTTGGCCTCCAGCATGGCCTTGACAATATTTTTGCCGATGTCATGCAGATCGTCTTTGACCGTGCACAGGATCATCTTGATCTTGGGGCCGCTGGCGTCGCCGGTGGCCAGAGCGTCCTTCAGAATGACCACTGCCTGGGTCATCAGCTCACCGGCATAGATCAGGTCACCGACGAAATACTCGCCTTCCTCAAACAGCTTGCCCACGGTGTCCATGCCCTTCTGGCATGCCTCCATGGCCTTGGATGCCTCAGTGCCGCCTTCCGCCATGACGGCTTCCAGCAGCTCCACTACGGTGTCTTCATCCAGTTCGCCCATTGCCTGGGCCAGTTTTTCAAAATCGATCATGATTGTTTCCCCCTTGTTTTATCTTCCTGGTTTATACAGTCCGCACGGAGGATTGCCCTTCTCCGCGCCGACAAGTTCACTTCTTCACGCCAATCTTACCCTGCCGGTAAGCACGGTTGTACTTTCTTCCGCCCTTATCCTTCATGAGCAGGGCTTCGCAGGCATAGATGGTGCTCATCATGTCCACATTGCAGGGATCCAGAATTGCGCTGTCCAGCCCCGCAGCGACGGCATACGCCATGCAGTTGGAATTGACATACTTTCTGGCGGGCATATCAAAGCTGATATTAGAAATGGCACCCGTCACCTTAACTTCCGGCGCGTATTCGTGAATACCAATGATGCACCGCTCAAAATCCTTCATCGAGGTCGGCATGGTTGCCAGTGCCATGACACAGGGATCAATGTGCAGTCTGGACAGCTCCACGCCGTACTTGACCGCCTTGTCAATGATCCGTTTGGCAATGTCGATCTTCTTCTCGGGGTCGCTGGGGATGCCGTCCCGGTCACAGGTCAGACCCACTACGTTCCACTCTGTCCCCGCGATCAGAGGGAAGATCGTTTCGCACTTGGTTCCTTCTTCGTTGACGGAATTGACCATGCCCGGCTTGGTGACGTGGCCCTCTTCCAGAATCCGGGCCAGCAGATTGGCGTTGGGGCTGTCAACGCACAGCGGCACCTGGGAAACCGCCTGAATTTCGTTGATCAGCCATACCATCGCGTCGTATTCCAGCTCCGGCGACGTAGAGGGGGCGCAGTCAAGATAGTGCGCTCCTGCCTTGTCCTGGGCAATGGCACGATCCCGAATCGTCTGGGAATCTCTGGAGGCAATCGCAGCCTTAACAGAGGGGATCGCTCCGTTGATTTTTTCTCCAATGATAATCATATCAGCACGCTCCTTGTGTGTTTTGCTTGTCTATACATACAATACAACATGCACATCCCATTGTCAATCCCGAGGCTTCTTTTTGTATACCTGCATAAATTCGGCAGGAAAATCTTTGCTTTTTGACGAAAATCTTTTTTCAGAATTCCCTTCCCTTACTGTCCTGAATCGGTTATAATATAGTATCAAAAGACTATACAAGAGGTGTTGGATCATGAGCAGCAAGAAGGAACTTGTGGACGCCATGACGGAATTGAACGAGGAACGTGTTCTGGAAGTCGTCCAGGATATGGTATCCGAGGGAGTTAGTATGAACGCGATTTCCATGGCGCTGAATGCCGGCGTGTCCAATGTGGGGAAGCGTTTTGAAAATGGGGAATATTTCATTGCGGACCTGATCGTTTCCGGTATGATTTATCGGGACGCGCTTCGCATCATAACGCCAGTATCCACGGGAGAACGCCCTATGCCAATCGGCAGAGTCGTGATCGGTGTTGTGGAGGGAGATATTCACGACATCGGCAAAGATATTGTCGTCGGTCTGCTCCGGGCAGAGCGGTTTGAAGTAATTGATCTGGGCGTGGATGTCAAGCCGGAACGCTTTGCCTACGCCATTCGAACATACCTCCCGGATGTGCTCCTGATGAGCGGTGTTTTGACCTTCGCCAAGGATTCTATGAAAAAGACGATCGAATTGCTGGAAAAGGAACAGCTTCGTAAAAAAGTACCGATTCTGATTGGCGGTATGTGTACCGGCGAGTATCAGTGTCAGTGGATCGGCGCGGATGAATGGGCATATGATCCCCTGGAGACGGTTGCTTTCTGCAAAAACGTTATGGAGGCAAAGACCGTCCATGAATGAGAAAACCAACCGTGTGTATGAAACAATATACAAGGAAATCAGGAGCAAAATATTCGCAGGTCAATACCGCCCGGGTGATTTGCTCCCCTCCGAAAGTCAGCTGTGCAGCGAGTACTCTGCCAGCCGGGAGACCGTCAGAAAAAGTCTGAAACAGCTGGAACAGGAAGGGCTGATTTTTTCCCGTCCTAAGGTAGGCTACTTTGTCAGCACCCCCAATCACAGCAGCTTTACCATCTCCTTCCAGGAAGGAGCTGAAGGGTTTACCACCCATTTCTGTGATGTGCACGGCATCATGCCGGACAAGCTACTTCAGGAAAAGCTGGATATAGCCCCTGAGCAAAAAGTCATCGAGCTTTGCCAGCTTACCACAGATGCGAATGGAACACCGGTAGCTTTCGATATGAAATACGTTCCATATGAGCGGGCCTATCCTTCTGTGGAAAGTGAAATACGCTACGCAGTCCTGCCAGACATAACGCTTTCAAAGGTTGATTCCTTTGACTACTACACGACCATTGAGATCAGCGCGGCAGCTGCGCCCGAACGCGTCGCCGCCGCAATGCGGTGCGAACCAGGCGCACCCATGCTGCTGATCGAGAGGACCTTTATCCGCCAAGATCAGAAAAAATTCGGCTATTCCATGCAGTACTGCACCGGAGCCTTCGGTAAATTGCTTGGCTCCTCGGGCGTTGTGTTCAAACAGTGATCGTTTTTCGTAATAACGTGTCACATTTCGGCATCAGCCTTCCTTTACTTTGGCACTGCCATTGTATCGGAGGGCAGGAGAAATGTCGAATATGCCGAAGCCCCCCGGTTCCAATCAGAACCGGGGGGCTTACGCTTAATAGGTAATGTCTTTGATATAATACTAAAATCTAATAAAACAGTTTAATAATCTTGCCAGATATGATATACTGTATCAGGGTGATGAAAATGGCATCGAACTACAAATTCAGCAGTGAGGAAATAGCAGCAATAAAAGCTGCGCGCAAGGAGAATAAGGATAAACGCGCCGATGCAAGATTGAAAGCACTGGAACTGCGCGCGGAGGGGATGGAATCGGCAAAAGTTGCGCAGGCAACGGGGTTCCACCCGGCCTATATCAGCCGGCTTGTGGCAAAATACCGGGATCATGGATTAGAGGCAATCTCTGGGAACCACTATGGTGGGAATCACCGGAATCTGAGCTTCGAGGAAGAAGCCGCGATCCTTGCTCCCTTTAAGGCAAGAGCCGAGAAGGGAGAACTCGTAGAGGTCAGCGAGATTGAAGATGCATACCGGCAGGCGGTAGGCCACTCTATCGGCACCAGCCAGATCTATTATGTTTTGCACCGACATGGCTGGCGAAAGGTCATGCCCCGCAGCAGGCACCCGAAAAAGGCCAGTGAAGAGGTCATTGAGACCTCAAAAAAATTAAAACCAAAATCGAAGAACTGAAAAATCTCCACAAGGGCTGTGGAAAAGTGCGCCTTATATTCCAGGATGAGGCCGGTTTTGGTCGAATCGACAAGCCAAAATACTGCTGGTGCATTACTCTGCTCCTGCAGTTCGAGAAATTTCACTCAAAAATTACAAGGCACTAGAGCGTATCTGAAAACGCAAAACGATCGTACTATTTCAATAAAACGCAGATAGAAGCAAGGTGAATGAAGGCGATAAAGAACACAGTCAGTTTGTCATAGCGAGTAGCAATCCGGCGAAAAGCTTTCAGGTTATTGAAGAAAAACTCCACTAAGTGCCTTTTTTATAGGTATGGAAGTCGCAGTGCCAAGGTTCGTTACAGCCGCTCTTTGGTGGAATGGTAAAAGTTATGCCGTGCAAATGCACATCTCATCGCCAACAACTAACCTTGCGTGGAAACACAACGGGGACAAGCACAATATTCTGAGGCACTTCCAGTGCGCCCGATTTATGCCATGCAGCTCCATCGCAGCACAGCAGAATGGTATCCTGCGGAAATTGTCTGGATAATTCCTTCAAAAACAGATTCATACAGGCAGTATTGCAATAGGGCATGACAAGAAAGCAGGATTCACCAGTCAGCGGCTCAACAGCGCCATAGGCATATCGATATTCACGCATGTGGTGGCATGGAACGCTGGGCCGGACACCTTTCTCACACCAGCAGTATTTGGGCTTGTTGATGCGGCCGAAACCGGCCTCATCCTAGAACATAAGGCGCACTTTTCCACAGCCCATGTGGAGATTTTTCAGCGTTTCGATACTGGTTTTAATTTTTTTCAGGCCTCTATGACCTCTTCACTGGCCTTTTTAGGATGTCTGCTCCGGGGCATGACCTTTCGCCAGCCATGCCGATGCAGGACACGATAAATCTGTCCTGAACTCATAGAATGTCCAACAGCCTGCTGGTACGCCCTCGCAATCTCGCTGATTTCCACCAGTTCCCCCTTTTCTGCCCGTTCCTTAAAGGGGGCAAGGATAGCCGCTTCTTCCTCTATGCTCATATTGCGATGATTGCCGCCGTAATGATTGCCAGAAATCGCCTCAATACCATAATCTCTGTATTTGGCTACAAGTCGTGTTACAGAGCCAGCATGGAATCCCGTTGCCGCCGCAACCTCCTTGGCTGATGCTCCTTTTGCCCGCAGCTCTAATACTTTCAATCTGACCTCTGCTCGCTTGTCCTTGTTTTCTTTACGAGCCTGCTCAATTTCCTTGATTTCTTCCTCACTGAATTTATATCTGGATGCCATATTTATCACCCGGATATAGTATATCACATCACTGCAAGCAATTGCGTTGTTTTATTGAAGAATAGTATTATGCAAGAGATGGAAAAGAAGCCGGACTGGCTGCCCGGCCTCTTGCTCCAGATATATTGTCATAGAAATGGCATGAGGGGCGTTGATCACGTGGAAAGCGGCACATCGGCCCGGGTATTGGGGGCTGATGTGCTGCTGATTGCGCGGGATCCAGAACATATCTGCCGCAAATTTTCCCGGTCAGCGTGATGCTGTTATTTGTATGTTTTTTCTTCGGTCATTTCTTTGACCGCATCTGCGCGCTTGCGCAGCCAGAAGTATCCGCAGGCAGCCTCCAGGATCATTGTCACAACAAGAGAATTGACCGCTGGGATACCGATATTGGGGAACCACCATTTTGTGGAGACGCCGACAACGTAGCACGCGAGACTTAAGTAATTCCAGGACGCAAGGTGCGGCATCGCTTTTTCCAGAGCAGGCATCTTTCCGCGCCAGCTGACGATATAGTCGGCGATCACAACACCGGCCATGGGAGGAAACGCTGTGGCCAAAAAACTCAGCCATGCGCTGAAATACTTATACAGACCAAACAGTCCCGTAACAGTACCGATGACACCAAAAATGATCAGCAGTTTCTCGCGCTTGACCTTTGTAAAAATAGAGGCAAGGTTCAGAGAGCTGGAATAGGCATTTCCCTGAGCTGTTGACCAGATGTTCGTGAACAGGCCAATAAATGCCAACGAAAGCAGCCCCTGTTCCTTAAGAATGTAGGCGATATCATACTGCCCGTAGACAAGCATACCAACGATGCCAATCAAAAGCATAAACGGGCCGCAGATGCCAAGGCCGATCGCCATAACACCGGTGGTGGTTTTATAATCCTTGGAAAAACGCATCAGGTCGGGTGCCCAGGAGCAGCATCCGCATACACAGGAACCAACCGCAATGGTAATGAGCTGGGTCATGGTCGTGTCCGTTTCCTTTTGGATCGCGAAAATTCCGCCCTGGTATATGGAATGCGCGTCCTTAAGGCCGACAGCCACCGCTGTGATGCCAACCACAAAAACCGCCGCACACGCGAACATTCCGATGTAGTTCATCACCTTCTGGCCTTTCAGCGCGGAGAAAACCATGAGTGCGCCAAAAAGCAGAACGACTGGCCAGCGGGGAATAGCCGGAAACAGAACGTGAGTGACGTCTCCCATTAGGTAGCAGTTTATGGAAAACCAGCCGCACAACGTAACCGTGGTGAAAAACGAGATGAGCTTCGCGCCGTTTTTGCCGAAGCTGAACCGGCTGACAAGTCCGAAGGACAGGCCTGTACGCATGGATATGATCGAAGTTGCCATGGCAATTACGAATAGGATCGCGTAGCCAATGTAAACAGCGGCCATAGCCTGTCCGAAACTTGCCGCGCCGCTGGCGATCTGTCCGCCGGCACTCATGATCGTAACAGTGAATACATATCCGATCCATGTGAAGACCAAAGAACCAATGCTCCTGCGCGCGCTGTCAGGCACGGTCCCGGTACTGAACTCTGAATCTTTTTTCGCCGCAAGGGATTTATTTTCCGCCAAATCGGCCTACCTCCATTTCATATTTATTCATAACTTGCATAAATATACATCAATTTTCGAAATTTTGGGTGTAGTATTACTCCTGCGGTAAAAACCGCAGGAGTATACAGTTAGCCATGCATTTTTCAGGCCTCGTTGATTTCTGCCTTTGCCTGCTCAGCGGTCATGACCCTTGCAAAGCCTTCGCCCCAAAGATCGAATTCCATCTTATTCCAGGTCTCGGCGTCCGCACCGGCGTGAGGGAAGGTGCTGATGCAGTCGGCAAGCGCCACAACATTGAAGTCCTTATGATAGGCATCACGGATGGTGCTGTCTACACACCAGTTTGTGCAGGTGCCGCAAACGATCACGGTGCGGATCCCCTTTTCTCTCAGGATCGGTTCCAGCTCCGTGTGGGCAAAGCAGGAATAGGTGTACTTGGTAAAGTAAGTATCATCCCCGGTGGGAGCCAGGGCATCCGTGATCTCTCCGTCAGGCGTGCCGCGGCGGAGCTTACAGGTCCCATCGTCATTCAGCAGGCCCCGTTCCTTGTTGCGGAACCAGTAGTAATCATTGTGATACTCGGGATCCTGAACAAAAGCGGAAAGGAATACAGGGATGCCCTTGTCCTTGCAGAACTGCTTAAAATCCGCGATAACGGGGATCTGTGCCTTTGCGTCCGGCGTATAGAAGCAGAAGCCCTCATCGACAAAGCCTTTCTGCATATCCACAATGATCAGCGCGGTTTCGGACGGAACGATCTTAAAAGGAGAACTCCATTCCCAATATCTGGCCATATATTTAACCTCCAAATCACATAATATCGTTTGTATTTAAGATGTCAGCTCTTGTAGTAGATCTTCGCGGGGGAATCCTTGCCGACCATGTTCAGCACGATACGGACGATGACCGCGCTGCATACGCACCAGACCTGAGAGATGCCCGGCAGACCGGCATATGCCAGAACAATACCCACAGCGACAGCCACAAGACCTCTCCAGTCCCACTTGATGTCGATCTGCTCAGCATTGGGATAGCCCTTGCGGTAGGTGTAGAGATAGTCAGCCATAAAGACGCCAATGATAGCAGGAACGCAGTTGGACAGGAAAATGAGGAATGTGCCGAAATACTGGAAGAAGTTCATAGCGGTCAGGATCAGCGCGATGATGCCGCAGATGACCGTCATCTTTTTGTGCTCAAGTTTAAACATATTGCCCCAAGTCAGAGCGCAGGAGTATTCGTTGCCCTGGGCGGGACCCCAGTTTCCGAAAATACCGATCAGCAGACCGGGGATCGCAAGGCCCTGCGCGGCCAGAACATAAGGCATATCGCCATATCCCGTCGCGATGGCGCCGATGGCACCGATGATCAGCATCAGGGGATTCAGGATCAGCATGAAGAGGATGCCAAGTCCTGCCGCGACCTTTGTATTCTTGGCAAATCTCATAAAGTCAGGGAGCAGGGAGCAGGCGCAGCCGATCCAGGAGCCGATGGCCAGGCCGACCAGAGAGCCGAAGGGCAGCTTAGAGGCAGGCACATAAGCCATAAGGCCGGACATACCGCCCAGGCCTCTGATGCCGATAAAAGCGGATACAAGGCCAAAAATGCCGATAACAGGAATGCAGATCGTGCCAAGCTTGCTCATGGCCTTCATTCCGAAAGCCGCTGTCGCGGTGAAAAGGATCACAGAGACGAGGCTCATTGCGTATTGCGGGATACCGGGGATAAAAGCGTTGATCGCGCTTCCCATCAGACCTGCGTCCACCGCGGTCCAGCCCAGCAGAGAGAACGCAAGGAAGAAGCCGATGATTTTGGATCCGTATTTTCCGTATGCGTAGTTGATGAGCTGACCAAAGGTCATGCCGGTTTTTGCCGCGGCGCAGCCCATAATGACCGCAATCACGGTGAGAAATACCGCGCCAACCGCGATCGCCATCAGAACTGTTTTGAAATCGCCGCCAAACCCCATGTTTGCGCCAGCCTGAAGGGATGTTGTCATGAAGATGAATCCGGACATCGCTCCGAATAGGGAGGTCGTCTTCATCCTCTGATCCATGGGTACTGCCTGTGATGCAAACTGGCCGGTAGATTCTTTTTGTTCTGCCATTATTTCTACTCCTTTTCTGATCTATTTCAGACATTTTTTCTTTGCGAAAAAACAGTTCTGACGGATATTATCTGCCGGCTTCCCCCACCGACTGGTGGAAAACTGTCGATTACTGCCTTGCGCTCAATAGCCGGATGTGGTATAATATTTTTTAAGACGATACGGCTGAGACGTTGGCGATACGAAACAACAGGATGGAAAACCAAACGAGTTTTTTGTTCAAATTTCATAACTTTGATTATATTATTACCGCTTTTTTCTCTTTTTGCAATTCAGACAAAGAATCCGGTTATTCCATAACGGAATGATATGCCTGACAAAGGAGGTTATCATGAATTCTCAGATGATCAAATGCTTCAACGCGCTGTGCCAGACGCGTAATTTCACCAAGGCGGCGGATTCTTTGTATATGTCACAGTCCTCCTTCTCAAAATGCCTGAAAAGCCTTGAGGCGGAGCTTGGCTGCAATCTGATAGACCGGCGGAAAACGCCAATCAGCCTGACGGAAGCGGGCGAGGTGTTCGCGAAATATTCCGTCAGATTTGTCGAACTGCACAATGACATGATGACCGAACTTCAGCCGTATCTTGCGAACACGGAACAGCATTTGCGCATATCCGCCATACCTCTGGTCCTTGATTACGGCGCGGTCAGGACCATTACCTCCTTCCAGGCGATCACTCCGAAGCTCAGGATCGACTATTTGGAGTGCGATCAGGCGAAGACCCTCCAGTCTCTGGCAAATAATACTTCCGATGTGGGGATCGTCCGTATCGATACCCTGGATCTGTCGCTTTATGACTATGTGGTCATCTCTGAAGAAGAGCTGGTCGTAGTATGCAATTCCTCCTCGCCGCTTTCCAAAAAGGGAAGCGTATCCATTCGGGATCTGCGAAACGAACCCTTTATTACATTTGACCGGTCCTCCGAGCTGTACGCGTATGTGATCTCCGCGTGCGAAAGATGCGGATTTTTCCCGAAAATCGCCAATATCAGCAGCCGGGTGAATATCATGCTGGGGATGGTCAGCGAGAATGTCGGCATCGCGCTCCTGCCTGCCCAGCTTGCGAAAAAGTTCCAGTCCAATTTCCCGGTCTCCATACTTAAGCTTTCAGACCCCATTATCACCAAGACAGCATTCGTAAAGCTGAAGGCTTCCGTTGCGGATCAGACGGTCGTATCTGATTTTTGGAAGTATATACATGACACCTTCGACTAGGGGACCACAGGCAATCGCGCAGGATCCTCTGAGACGCAGGCGCCGGAAAACGCGGGAGGGACTTGTATTCAACCGCGTTTTGCCGTATAATTAAGGAAAAAGCAATGATATGGAGGGATCACTATGGCAGGAGCGCTGGAAGGAGTGAAGATCCTTGGGTTTACGCATTTTGCGCAGGGACCGTTCGCTTTGCAGCTGCTGGGTGATTTGGGCGCGGATGTCATCAATGTAGAACGGCCCGGTAAAGGGGACTTTAACCGTAGTTTTCATCAGCGGGAGGACATGGGAGGAGAAAGCCCCATTTTTCTGGCGCTGAACAGAAATAAGCGGAGTCTCGCGGTCGATCTGAAATCTCCCGAGGGCAAGCAGATCATCAAGGAGCTGGTAAAGGACACAGATGTTCTGGTGACCAATTACCGGGCCGGT
The DNA here is from genome assembly GCA_022775085.1 of Clostridiales bacterium. GTDB lineage: Bacteria > Bacillota > Clostridia > Oscillospirales > Oscillospiraceae > Faecousia. Next base: position 63,909 of record JALFJQ010000068.1, read on the forward strand.
GTGCTGGAGCATTTGGGCCTGGGCTACGACGAGCTGCGGAAGATCAATCCCGCGCTGGTATACTGTGAGGCACTGGGATATGGGGAGTCTGGCCCATATATCCACCTGCCGGGGCAGGATATCATCGGACAGGCTATTTCCGGGCTGGTGACGATGGTTGGCCGGGATCTGGACGGAATGCCGGAGTCTGTGGGTATCTATGAAGTGGATATTTACAGCTCCATGGTCATCGTTGTGGCGGTGACCACGGCTTTGTATCATGCCCGGCAGACCGGACAGGGGCAGCGGGTCGCGGTGGATCTGCTCAGTTCGGCAATCCACCTGCAGTCCCAGGAGTTCAGCTACTATCTGAATACCGGCGAACTGCCGAAACGGGCCCACAACCATTCGGGACATACCCTTCAACCCGCACCCTACGGCATATACAGGACTTCGGACGGCTTTATGGTGCTGTCCACCAATGCCGGCGACCGGCCGGAACTACTGGAACAGATCCTGGATGTGGATACTCTGATACCTTTGATGGGCAGCGAGGAGAAAAATATGTGCAACCGGGAGGCGATATTCGAAATCGTTCAGGAACGGATCCGGGAGAAACCCACCCAGTATTGGCTGGATCGGTTCAACGCGAAGGGAATCTGGTGCGGAAAGGTCAATACCTATGAAAGCCTGAAAACAGACCCCCAGGTGCTTCACAATGGGATCATCCAGCAAATCCCCCATCCCAAGGCAGGCACATATCAGGCAATCGGCACACCTATCTACTACAGTGAGACGCCGCCGACAATCCGCCGGACGGCCCCCGCACTGGGAGAGCATAATGAAGAAATATTGAAAGAATTGGGCTACTCGGGGGAGGACATCGAAGCGCTTCGGGAAAAAGGCGTGATCTGACCTGCCTGGTGGAAAGGCGGAGCGTTTACATGAATGCCTTCGTTCGGAGCGAATGGGAGGTTTGCTGTATCAATAAGGAAAAGGGCGTGTTGCGGAATGCCGCAACACGCCCTTTGCTGTTTTTCGCACGCGCCGGCTAGCGGGATAACCGGCGGCCCGGTGAAAGCGTGCAATTGCGGACATACTGCCTAGGCGTACAGCCCTGGGTTTTTCGGAATGTCTGAATGAAGTAGCTCATATCCCGGAAGCCGCTGTCGTGGCAGGCCTGATCTATGGAGCCGGTGTGGATCAGGATTCGGCAGGCGTGATTGATGCGTACCTGATTCAGATAATTCAGGTAGGTTGTCTGGGTATTTCTGCGGAACCAAGTGCAGAAATAGTTTCGGCTGAATCCCACAACGGATGCCGCCTGCTCTAACTGGATCGTTTCGGCGAAGTGTGTCTGAGTCCAGTGGAGGATTTGATACAGCTGGGCATTCGGGGCGGGGAGCGGTTCCGTCTTAAGCCCCTCTTCCGGTGGAGTCTGCCGTTCCAGCAGGTCGAAAATTTCCAGGAGCTTCCGAATGCGTCCCAACGGGCGGTCATCCAACCGGATCATCTCCTGCACCAGGGTGTGTATAGCTTCAAAGCCCTCACAAATATGCGGGATAGCGTACACAGATTTGCCGCACTGCCGGAACAGTGTCTCGATATTCACAATCTCCCTCAGTGCTTCCGGCGAGACCTGAAGCACATAAATACAGCCCGTGCCCCGGCTGAAAGTGGTAGCGTGAACCGCTCCCGGCGGGACCGCGTACACAGTTTCGCCATCAATGACCAGCCGCTCATTTCCGATGACTACCTCGCCCCGAATATCGCAGCACAGTCCGATTTCCAAGGTGTCGGCGTAGTGTAGCGGTGCAATATCATCATTCTGGAAATCTTTTTTGCGTATCCGGTAGGGGCAGTCCTTGCTGAAATGCAGATTCTCCAAAAAGGTGACGGGTGTGTTTTTTCCAAAACAGATTCGTTGTTCCATAAATGTATCCTCAGCGCAAAGAGCGTAATATCGCAATAGTTCTAAATAACTTCATGGCTTGAAATATAGAGGAAAATATCCGATAATTTACCTGTAAACGAACGGAAACTATAATTTTTTCTAATACATAAAGGAGAACCTCTATGAAGAACACGCTGGATTTCATTACGCAGAATAAAGTGATCACCATTTGCCGCCGGGTTTACGGAGAGGACCTTCTCCGCCTTGCCGACGCGCTGTATGAGGGCGGCATCAAGCTGATCGAGGTGACCTATGACCAGGCGGATCCCGCCTGCACGGAGAAGACCTGCGCAAGCATCCGTGCGCTGTATGAACGCTTTGGGGACAATATGATGTTCGGCGCCGGCACCGTTCTGACACCGGATCAGGTCGTGGCTGCCGCGGAGGCGGGTGCCCGTTACATCATTTCCCCCAATGTCGACCCGGATGTGATCGCAAAGACCAAGGAGTTGGGGCTTGTTTCCATTCCTGGAGCAATGACTCCCTCTGAGATCCTCTCCGCCCACAAACTGGGCGCGGATATCGTCAAGCTTTTCCCCTCGGGCTATCTGGGCTTTGGATACATTAAGGACATCCTTGGCCCCATCAGCCACGTGAAGCTTTGTGCCACCGGCGGTGTTAACGAGGAAACCTGGGGCAGATACCTGGATTTCGGTTTCGTCGGTGCCGGGATCAGCGGCCGCCTGTGCGACAAAAAGTGTATCGCTGCCGGCGATTTTGGTGAGATCACCCGGCGCGCGAAGGCCTTTATGGATATTACCCGTGAGCACGGTTAAACCGAAAAAGGAGAACTTGCAGTCATGGAAAAGAAAAAGTTTGTAGGATTCGGTGAGATGATGGTGCGTTTGGCGCCTGCTGGTGTTCTGCGCTTTCCGCAGGCGGACAGCTTTACCGTAAACTATACGGGGGCGGAGGGAAATATGGCGATTGCCCTGGCGTACATGGGCATGCCCGCCGAAATGGTCACCAAGTTCCCCGATAACGACATTGGACGCTGTGCCTACCGGATGCTGCGGAAGTATGATGTTATGACCGATCACATCGCCTGGGGTGGTGAGCGCCTGGGCGTGTACTATCTGGAGCGCGGCGCTTCCCAGCGCCCCTCCAAGGTCATCTATGACCGAAAGCATTCTTCCATCGCGGAGGCGGTGCCGGAGGATTTTGACTGGGACGCTATTTTCGCCGATGCCGGCTGGTTCCACTTCACGGGGATCACCGTGGCTCTGAGCAGGAACATGCAGGAGATCTGCCGCCAAGCCTGCATCGCGGCGAAAAAGCACGGGGTGAAGATCAGCTGCGACCTGAACTACCGGAAAAATCTGTGGTCTACCGAGGAGGCCAAGCGTGTCATGACACCCCTGATGGAGTATGTGGATGTGTGCATCGCCAATGAGGAGGATTCCGAGAAGGTTCTGGGGATCAAGGCAGCGGACACGGATGTGACCTCCGGAAAGCTGAGCCTGAAGGGCTATTCCAATCTTGCCGCTCAGTTGGCAGACACCTTTGGATTTGAGAAAGTCGCGATCACCCTGCGTGAATCCATTTCGGCATCCGTCAATAACTGGTCTGCCATGCTGTATGCTGACGGTGAGACTTATGTTTCTAAAAAGTACACCATGCAGATCATCGACCGGGTAGGCGGCGGGGACTCTTTCGCCTCGGGCCTGATTTATGCCTGCCTCAATGATTTTGATAATCAGAAGGCAGTAGAGTTCGCTGCCGGTGCAAGCTGCCTGAAGCACTCCATCGAGTTCGACTTCAACCTTTCCACGGTGGACGAGGTGATGAACCTGATCAACGGTGATGGCTCCGGCCGAGTCCAGAGATGACCTGCACTGATATGGATATCCCTACACTCCTTGGAGTTGAACCCTTTTCCTAAAGGATCAGCGGAATGCGATTTTAGCATTCCGCTGATTCCTTTTGTGCAGGATGTGCCTGGATGGTTGCAGCATATGCACTGTTGAGCAGTCCAAGAGCGGCAGAAACCATAAACAATGTCTCAATTCCGAGAGTTTGCCATATCCAACCGCCGAACAAAGCAATGAAAATGGTAATCACGTGGTTGATTGAGACACCGGTGGAAATGGCGGCTTTTGTCTCATCAGGACCGTCGGACAGCTCCTGTACATAGTTATTTGAGGCCATGGACGCAAGAGAAATAACCGCATCAAGAACATAGTTGACACAGCATACGACAAAAGCTATGTCTCTGGGGAAAATATGATGGGCAAAGCCATAAAAGAAGCATACCACAACCAAAATCAGCGTGTCGGCAACCATGACGGTCTTATAACCAGCCCAGTCAATGATTTTGCCGACCAATGGTGCGGCAAATATGCAGGCTGCCGCAGATATGGCAAATAGCAAGCTGATCGTTGCGGTATTTGCACCATAGAACAGGATAAGTACGTAGGGGCCGAAAGTCAGAAACACCTGCTTGCGGGCGCCATAGAACATTTCCAGCATATAATACCTGTTGTATTTTCTGCGGAAATAAAATCGTCGCTTGCTTTTATCCGTTTCGCTGCTGCCTCTCATTTTCAGGGAGGCAACGAAACTGAACGTTGCAAGTACTGCGGCCAGAGCAAAGAAAAGCCGATAAGGCTGTTCTTTGCTGGGCAAGGAGAAAAAGAAGGCTACCGACAGAAATCCGATCAGGGTTCCAATCTGGCTGACGGAATTTTGGATTCCCTGAGCTGCGCCGCCGTGGCCGGGAACGGCATATTGTAGTGACAGTGTACTTTTCATTCCCAGCTGAATATGTTCGCCCATAGCCACAACGGATATAGCAAGAATTGTAAGATTCCTGCCGGGAGAAATTACTGAGTGAATCCCAAGTCCTAGTAGAATAATCAGCGCACCGGACTTGAACATCGTCTCAGCGCTAAACATATAGCATACTGCAAGAATGAATACAAGCAGGATCCCGGTCATCTCCCGGAAGAATTCTGTGACCCCCCGGTCCATTTCACTCATTCTTACGATTTCTGCCAGGTAGTTGTCCAGAATACCCTTATAAAGTCCGCTGGATAGGCCGGTGATTAATACGCACGCCAGAAACACCCGGTAGCTGGAATTTGGGGCGAAGGTTTCTTGTAAGGAATAGCTTTTGTTCATATCCTACCTGCCTCTTTCATTCTGGCATGGACATGGGCTTGCCGCAGGCTGTGTTCAATTGGATCCGAACACCCTCCCGGGCGCTGGTGGAAATGGCGGTCATGGTTTCCAGAATGTGAAGCGCATATTGGCCGTCCGCTCTGGGGATTGTGCCGCCGGATATGGCCTCTGCCATATCGTGCAGCCCCAGCCCGCGGCTGTTGTCGCCGTAAGGGAAGCGGACCGGAACCTGCTCGTAGGTGCTTCCGGGTTTTGCCAACATGACCGGACCGCCAAAGCGGTTGGGGTCGGATACCAGAATAGAACCGGTTTCTCCGTAGATCTCCAGGTAGGGGAGCTTGGAGTTCCAGACATCGAAGGTCGCCGTAAAAGTCGCCAGCGCGCCGCTGGTGAACTGAAGAAGCGCGTTCACATAGGTGGGGACGTTCACCTGAATGATCTCGCCGTAGTGAGGTTCGGATGTGATGCGGCGTGTCGGAAAAGAGATGGCGTCCATGGCGGACACGGACGCGAAGGGACCAACAATGTGCAGCAGCGCTGTCAGGTAGTACGGACCCATATCCATCAGAGGACCGCCGCCCGGCTGATACAAAAAGTTCGGATTGGGATGCCAGGTCTCCACGCCCTGCTTGATGAGGTTCGCTGTGGCGCCGACGACCCGCCCAATGGCGCCGTCTTCCACCAGTTTTCTCGCGGTCTGGATCATGGAACCAAGGGGAACATCCGGAGAGCACCCCAGCCGCACCCCCTTTTGCCGGGCCAGCTCTACCAGATGCTGGCCCTGGTCAAAGGTGGCAGCCAGCGGCTTTTCACTGTACACGTGCTTCCCGGCTTCCAGCGCCTGACGGTTCACACTATAATGAGCCGCTGGCGGACACAGATCCAGCACAATGTCGATCAGGGGATCCTGCAGCATCTGCTCCATGGTGCTGTAGCGGCACGGCAGAGCAAACTGCTCTGCCCGCCGCCGGACATTTTCCTGATTCTGGTCGAATACGCCCCGGACTGCCAGCGCGTCGGAAAAGAGAGTCTGGATATTCTGGATGTAGATTTCCGAGATCATTCCACAGCCGACGATGCCCACTTGATAAATCGTTTTCATAGGTCAATCACCCAGATATGCCTTCTGAACAGCGGGATCCGCCAGAAGATCGGCAGAGGCACCCTCCAGAGTAATGTGCCCGTTTTCCAGAACGTAGGTATAGTCGCTGATGCCCAGAGCCTGCCGGGCGTTCTGCTCGATCAGCAGGATGGTCGTTCCGGCAGCGTTGATCTGCTTGATGATGCGGAACACCTGCTTGACGATCACAGGCGCGAGACCCATGGAGGGTTCATCCAGCATGATGAATTCCGGTTCGCTCATCAGGGCGCGGCCGATGGCCAGCATCTGCTGCTCGCCGCCGGAAAGGGTGCCTGCCTGCTGATTCCGGCGCTGGCCCAGAATGGGGAACATCTCGTAGATCTCCGCTTCTTTTTCTTTGAAGGGCTTTTTCAGCTTGCTGGAACCCATGATGAGATTCTCCTGCACGGTCAGCCCCGCGAACACCTTGCGGCCTTCGGGCACCTGCACGACCCCCTTGGCCACGATCTTGTGGGAGGCCTTGGGGAGGACCTCACCGTTAAAGACGATCTCGCCGCTGCTCTGCCTTACCAGACCGGAGATGGTGTTGACAAGAGAGGTTTTTCCCGCGCCGTTGGCACCGATGACGCTGACGATCTTTCCGGTGGGAACCTGGATGCTGACATTGTTCAGCGCGTCAATGTGCCCATAGCTGACGGAAATATTTTTCACTTCCAGCATGGCTCATTCCTCCTCTTCCTCATCTTCGCCCATATAGGCTTCGATGACCTTGGGGTTGCTCTGGACTTCCTCGGGCGTGCCGTGGGTCAGCAGCTCGCCGAAGTTCAGCACGAACACTTCATCGGACAGAGTAGTGACCACCTTCAGCCGGTGCTCGATCAGCAGAATAGTCAGATCTCTCTGATCCTTGATCCGCCGCAGCAGCTGGATGAAGTCCTCGACCTCGACGGGGTTCAGGCCGGCGGCCGGCTCGTCCAGAAGCAGCAGCTTGGGATTGGAGGACAGCGCTCTGGCAAGCTCCACCTTTCGCTGCATACCGTAGGGCAGGCTACCGGGGCGGTCATAGGCAAATTCCTTCAGGCCAACCAGATCCAGGCATTCCATGGCAATCTCGAAGTTCCTGCGGTCCTCCACGCGCTTTCTGGGCAGGCCCAGGATCGCCTCGAGCATCGTGTAGTTGGCCCGGGCATCCAGAGCGGACTGCACATTGCGGACGTTATCCAGCTGAGAGAACAGGCGGATATTCTGGAAAGTACGGGCCATGCCCAGACGGGAGACCTCGTGCTGGGACAGATTGGTGATATCGTCTCCGTCAAACAGGACCTTGCCGCTGGTGGGCTTATAGACGCCGGAAATAATGTTGAAGAAGGTTGTCTTGCCCGCGCCGTTGGGGCCGATGATGCTGGTTACGGAACCCTTTTGAATTTCCAGAGAAACATTCTGAACGGCCTTGACACCGCCGAAGTTGATGGAGACATCCTGACAGGTAAGGATACTGCTCATTTTTCTGCCTCCTTCATGGTTTTTCTGCCTCGGCCAACGACTTTCTTTTTCAGCCACAGGAAGATATCCTTGAATTCGTGTTCTCCGAACAGGCCGTTGGGGACAAAGTTGATGATCAGCAAGATGATAACGCACTGGATCAGAGTGCGCAGGTTGCTGGCGGTACGCAGCGCCTCGGTCAGTATGCTGAACAGTGCCGCCATCACCACGGAGCCAGACAGACTGTTGATACCGCCGACGAACACGATGCTGATCCATTCAATGGACTTGGCAGAGCCGAAAGAATTGGGATCGATAAAGGACGTAGCGTAGGCAACCATTGCGCCGGAAAGGGCGGTGAGACCGCCGGAGAATACAAATGCGGTCATCTTGATCCGGGTAACGTTGATGCCCATGGAAGCCGCAGAGATGGGATCGTTCTTTACTGCGATGCACTGACGGCCGAACTTGGAATTTTTGAAATTCAGCACCAAAAAGACCACGAGAAAAACAATCACAAAGCTAATGGGAAGGTTGATATCTCTGGGGATGCGGTTGATGCCCATGGCGCCGCCGGTCACGTTGCTGAATGTGTTCAGTACGGCGACTATGGCCTCGCCAAACGCCAATGTTATCATTGCCACGTAGTCTCCGCGCAGTTTCATGATGGGAATGCCCACAAGAAAAGCGGACAGCATGCCGACGGAAATGGCAATGATCACAGAAGGGAGGAAGGGAAAGTTGAACTTGGTTGCGAGAATGCCAACGGCGTAGGCACCGATGCACATGAAGGATGCCTGCCCCATGGAGAAGATGCCGGTCAGACCCATAAGGACATACATGGAAATGACTGCCACCATCGTAATCAACACGTTGAGAATGACTGTCGCTGTATAACTCATCTCATCATCCTCCTTAGACTTTTTCCTTGACAAATTTGCCACTGATTCCCTGAGGACGGAAGATCAGGAAGATAATGGCAAACAGGAAGGTGCAGGCAGGCTGCAGACTGGAACCGACGAAACTAGTCATAAAAACTTCCAGAAGGCCAAGCAGAATGCCACCATACAGTGCGCCGCTGATGTTGCCCAGTCCGCCCAAAATAGAGGCGGTCATTCCCTTCATGACCAAGTCTTTCAACTGGGGATAAAGCAGGAACTTCATGCCGCACAGCACACCCGCAATGGCTGCGAGCATACCGGATATGAAGAAGGTCAGTGCCATCACCAAAGAGACATTGATGCCCATAAGCTTGGCGGTGTCGCTGTCCATGGACAGGGCGCGGATGGAAATACCCATGCGGGTTTTGTATAGAATGTACATCAGAATCAGAATGCCTGCCGCGGACAGCCCCAGCATGATCATGTCGGTGACCGCGATGGTCAGGTTTTCGGTGATCTGGAAATAGCTTTTGGAGAAGAAGGCGGGATAGGAATAATAGCTGGAAGCAAACATCAGGATGACGATGTTCTGAAGAAGAGTGCCGAGGTTGGAGGAAGAAACGAAGAACAGCATGGAACTGCCCTTAGTCCTGCGCAGCCGCTCAAAACCGATCAGCTGCGCCAAACAGGACAGCAGGCCACCGAATATAACGGTAACAAGGATCATGGGGACAAAGCCCAGATTCCAGTTTTTGCAGACGATATACGCGAAGTAGGCAGAGACAACCATGACACCGCCGTGGGAGAAGTTAGAAAATTTCAGGACGCTGAAAATCAAGGTAAAGCCCAGCGCAATCAGAGAATAGACCGAGCCGAGAGCGATGCCGTTTATAATCAGCTGAATGTAGTAATATGTCATTGTTTCGTCCTTTCAAATGAACCAAATGAGCGGTAAGGTGCGGTTTCCCTGCACCTTACCGCTGAAAGACGTGGTTAATGAATACGATTCATCCAAACTCAGGGCTGCAAATAATCCTTGTACTCCAGGACACCATCGGTGATCTCATAGACAGCCATGCCCAAATCCTTGGGGGAGTGAGTAGTGCCGTCCTCGGTGTAGCTGTCGGTGCACAACAGGTCCAGATTGCTGATGCTGGCTTCCATGGCGTTCTTGATGGCATTGCGGTCATCGGAGCCGGCGGCTTCGATGGCGGCCTTCAGGATGTACATGGAGTCGTAACCGTTGACGGCTTTGATGGTAGCGGGCTCACCGAAGCGGGCCTCGTAGTTGGCGCAGAAGTCGTCCAAGCTGGGATCACCCATGTAGACGGAGGACTGGAAGTAAGCCTTGCTGACCACAGTGGGATCGTCCAGCAGGGACAGGAAGGGATCACTCATGTCCTGAGCGCCGACATAAGGAATGTTCAGACCCAGCTGCGCTGCCTGCTGAACCATGATAACCAGCTGAGCGGTGGGGTTGGGCGTGCAGATGAACTCGGCACCGCTGGCCTTAATCTTGGACAGCTGCGTGGAGAAGTCCTGATCGGTGGCGTTGCAGGTCTGCTCGATGGTGATCTCGCCGCCCTTGGAGGTCCACAGGTCACGGAAACCGTTCATGTAGGCCACGGCGTAGGCGTTGGACTGATCGTAGAACAGAGCGGCCTTCTTCATGTCGGTGTTCTCAGCGACATACTGAGCGATGATAGCGGCCTGCTGAGGCGCGTTGCACTGACCGGTCAGGAAGCAGTAGGGATACACTTCACCGGTGCCCTCGGTATCCATAACAGCGCGGGGGTCAGAAGGCATACCCAAAACAGGAACGCCCTTCTCGGAGCTGACCTCAATCAGGCTCATGAAAATGCCGCTGGAGTCGGTAGTGATAACGGCGGAAGCCTTGTCAACGTCGGCAAGACGAGTATAGGCGTTGATGGTCTCCTGACCGTCGTTCTTGTTGTCGTAGATGATGTAATCGATCTGCTTGCCCAGGATACCGCCTGCGGCGTTGATCTCTTCGATTGCCAGGGTGACGCCGTTGTTGATGGCGTTGCCGGTGACGGAACGGTTGCCGGTGAGGTCGTTGATGCCGCCGATCACGATTTTCTCAGCAGCGGTATCAGCGGGAGCGGCGGGGGCTGCGGGAGCTGCTGCCTGAGTTGCCGCAGGGGCCTGGGTTGCTGCGGGAGCTGCGCTGCCGGCGCCGCAGCCTGCAAACAGACTCAGCACCATGATGGTAGCCATTGCCATTGCCATTAATTTTTTCATGTTTTTTCCTCCTTGTTATTATTCAGACATTGCTGCCATGAATTTGGGTTTGTGATCAGAAGATTCCGGCGAGACGGAAACGCTCGATATCTGCGTCACAGAAACCAAGCTCCTGCAGAATCTCATCGTTATGCTCTCCCAGCGCGGGAGGCGTTCTGCGGATGGTCGGGGGTGTTTCGCTGAACTCGATGGGGGTTCCGATGGCCTTGAATTTTCCGGCTACGGGGTGGTCGATCTCCTTGATAATGCCGTTGTGAATGATCTGGGGATCCTTTGGCAGATCCTCATAGGAATTTACTTTGGCGCACCAGATGCCGACCGCTCTGAACTTTTCGATCCAGTACGCGGTGGGATGGAGAACCAGACGGTTTTCAATGATGGTATGGAGCTGATCCCGATTGGCCATTTTGGCTTCATTGTCGGTCATCAGCGGGACGACTTCATCAGAGCCAATCAATTCGCCCAGCATAGCGGGATTGTCACCGGCATTGGTGGAAAGCACCATCCAGCCGTCCCCCGTCTTGTAGATACCGTAGGGAGAGGCCTGAAGGACGTGCCCGGAATGGTTATGCGCCCGCTGGGGGACTTTTCCGGAATTGAGGAAGTAGGCAAGCTCCTGAGACTGCATATGTACGCCGGAGCTGAGCAGATCCACGGACACCTTTTGGCCGATTCCTGTCTGCTTTGCGTAGTACAGAGCGGACAGCATGCCGATCACCAGCATCAGGGAACCGTAGACATCCACTTCGTAGATGCCGCCGGCCACCGGACGGCCATTCTCGTCCGGACCGATCATGGTCGTCAGACCGGACAGGGCCTGAGCCAGCAGATCCTGACCGGGGAGGGAGGCGTAGGGGCCGGAGCTTCCGTAACCCAGGGCTTCGCAGAACACAATTCTGGGGTTGATCTTTCTGGCCTGTTCAAAACCGAAACCCAGACGGTCCAGCGCGCCCGCGCGGTAGTTTGTCATAATGACATCGGACTGAGCAATCAGCTTTTCCACGATCTCCCGGGATTCCGGCGCTTTCAGGTTCAGGGACATACTCCGCTTATTGCGGTTCATGGCCAGGAAGAAAACACCTTCGCCCCCCAGGTTGTCCAGCTGCTGGAAGTGGCGGTTGAAATCGCCGCTTCCCTGACGCTCAATGTTGATGACCTCGGCACCCAGGTCGCCCAGCATCTGCAAAGCGAAAGGGCCCTGGGCGAAGTGGGTGAAACCAAGAATCTTTACGCCGTCAAGTGCGCCTGCCATAAATCAATCCTCGTCCTTCGGGTCGTTGGTGGAGCCGAAGAAACTGCGGCGGCCAATATACTGCTTGTCCACGTAGAAGATGACGGTCTCGCCCCTCTGGTTGAGGACGTTGACATTCCAGGTGATGACACCGAACTGTTCATTCTTGATGTCCTGGCCCACGACCTCCGTCTCACAGTGTACGGTGTCACCGGGGTAGGTGGGCTTGACAAAGCGAACCTTGTCCATGCCATAGTGGATGGAGGGAACCTTGCTGGGGGTGATCTCCTTGGCGAAGAAGCCGTCGGCAACGCCGAGGATCAGGTCGCCCTGGAGGATGCAGCCGGTCACGGAGGGGTGTTTCTCACAGTACTGAGCATCTACGTGGACGGGGTGCGTGTTATCAGAGCAGCCGATGAAAAGGCGGATATCCGCCTCGGTCATGGTGCGGCCGCTGGTGGTCTGCTTCTGACCGATGGTGTAATCCTCAAAATACTTATAACCGGGCATTTGAATCGATCCTTTCTATTGATAGTTGGAAATTTAGCCAGAATTATTCGGGAATGTATACATTCTGCTCCCGCAGGGAAGCACGGATTTCCTTTGCGTCCACCTGCTTGACGTCAATGTCCTTTGCGGCGGCGATGGCAGCGGCGGTGCCGCAGGCCTGGCCCATCAGCATGGCGGTGGGGATGACGCGGAGCATCTCGATGGCACCCCAGTCGCCGGACAGGCAGCGTCCGCACACCAGAAGCCCCTTGTTTTTCTTCGGCAGGAAGCAGCGGTAAGGGATCTCCTTTAGCGGGTCGTCTACATTGAACTGACGGTAAGGGGGCTGAGCAACAACAACACGATCCTCGAAGTGAGCGCCGGCGTGGAGCTCCTTGCGGGTGATGATGTACTCGCCGTCCAGCATACGGCTGCTTCTGACACCCAGCTGGGGGGATGTGTCCATGACCACGGCTTTCTCGAAGCCGGGAACGTTTTCACGGAAGTAAGCCAGCGTCTTGAGCATTGCGTCACGGGTCTCGACCTCCACCTTGGCAAGATCCCGGATGTCAATGGAGCTGCCAGAGGTGGTGTTGTTGAACCACACAACGTTATCGATGCTGCTTCGCATGTAGAAGCCCTGAGGAAGTTCGCCGAAGCTGTAACCGCCGCGGATGCCGCCCAGAGCCTTGAGGTCGTCGTTGATCTTCTTGCCGGTTGCGGGATCTTCCAGATACTTCTCGGCGCGCTCACAATCCACGTTGCCGACCCGGAATACCAGGCCCAGAGGAAGGTTGCCGATGCGGAAATTCTCGCCCGCGGTGGCAAATACATCACCGTCGCCGGTGCAATCGATGGTTGTCTTAGCCAGGACGGCCATGCGGCCGGACTTGGAATCGAAGATCGCGCCCTTTACGGCGCCATCCTGCACATATGCCTTGGAGAACCAGGCGTGGAGCAGCAACTGGACACCGGCTTCCCTTGCCATGTCGTTTGCCACGCATTTCATCATTTCAGGATCCAGAACAGGGCTGTAGCGAACAATCTTATCCTCACCGCCGGTGGAGCCGTAACGGCGCCACTTCATGATCTGCTCAATGCTGTCGCTACCCCAAACCTCCTTGGGAGGTTCGATGATGCCGTCAACTTTTCTCAGACGCTCGATAATCTCCTCCACCAGACCCTTAATGACCAGATTGCCCTTGCCGTCACACAGGCAGTCCAGCAGAAGCACGAAGCCGCCGGTCGCCATGCCGCCCAGGTAGCCGTAGCGTTCCATTAGGACAACCTTCGCGCCGCATCTTGCCGCGCTGACAGCGGCGCACAGTCCCGCGGGACCGCCGCCAACAACCAGAACATCCGCTTCGGCGTATACAGGGATCTCCTGTTTTTCTTCCACGATAAAACTGTTCATTTCGCTCAATTCTCCATTCTCGCCTTAATTATGCTCCGATGTAATCGGTTACACAGATACTATCACAAGCCTGCCGAAAATGCAATTCCTAAATTGATTGCGCCTATCATAATCTGCATTATTTATGATTTTAACGTTTTTAAATTGTGCATAATGACCACAAAGTGGAGAGAAAACAGCACTCTGGCTGCCCTTCTTGACACCCGAAATTGAAAATAATGTAACCGATTTCATAATGTGAGGGAGGATATTACATGGATAGAGGAGAAAAATATCTGTAGGAAATGCTGTGTTTGCCTTCTGAAATTTGTACATGATGTTTAAAATTACGCCTGTTCTTGACTTCTCGTAGGCAATACTATATAATATTTACGAAAGGAGTCTTGATGGCTGTGAAATAGGATACGCCATCTGGTTTCGCGGTTTCAGGTGGATTCACGGCAGATGATTTGAATCTGCGATGTAATGCATTCAATTTTTGGGACGAAAACCAATACAATCAAAAGAGAGGAGACTGCAATTCGGTGAATATCAAGGATATTGCTCTACTTGCCGAAACCTCCGTGGCAACTGTTTCGCGCGTGATCAACAACGAGGACAATGTATCTCCCGAAACGAAACGGAGGGTACTGGAAGTCATCGAAGCAACCGGCTACCAGCCAAACATGGTGGGCCGCGCACTTCGGTCCCAGAAGAGCCGAAAGGTACTCGTTCTTCTGCCCTCTATCGCAAACCCGTTTTACTCCCGGGTGCTGGAGGGCGTGGAAAATCGTGCCCGTTCGAGGGGCTATGATACCATCGCCTGTATTGCCCACCGGGACGCAGCGGTGGAAGCACAGTATCTGGACTTGCTGAAAACCAAGCAGGTGGATGGGGCAATCAGCTTTACGATCGCCATGTCTGAGGAAAAACTCCAGCTTATCTCGAAAGATTATCCCTATGTCCAGTGCGGCGCCCGGACCCATTCGCCCAATATTCCCTGTGTGTGCATCGACAATGTGGCAGCCGCGCGGGAGGTTGTTTCCTATTTTTTTCAGACCGGTCACAGCCGCATCGCATTTATCAACGGCGCCTTTTCCCGAACCTACGAGGTGGAACGGGAGCAGGGCTACCGTGAAGCACTTACCGCCCATGAGCTTCCGTTCCGCAAGGAATACATCTGCTGCTGTGATTACGATGTGATGGGCGGCTACTACGCCTGTGAGAAGCTGATGACACTGTCGGAGCCGCCCACGGCACTCTTTACTTCCAGCGATAAGACTGCCGCTGGTGCGTGTAAATATCTGCTGACCCATGGCAAACTCCCGGGAAAGGATGTCGATGTGATTGGATTCGACGGCACGTTCCTGTCTGATATGTGCACACCCGCCATCTCCTCGGTAAAGCAGCCTGGCTATGATATGGGAAAAACAGCTTTCGACTTGCTGTATGAGCGCATCGCCGACCCCCAGTCTGTTGTCAAGCGGATCACCATGCTCCATACGTTGGTACACAAGGAGACGACCCATCCTTTGCCAAAAGTAAAAACCAAATCCGCACCGAAAGGAGATCCAACATGATTGTCGATACACTTGATAATATCAATTTTTACTTCGGAATGTCCAAAGAACTGGACGCCGCACTTTCCGTATTGAAGCACTATAACCTCTCTCTGCTGGAGCCGGGGGAATACTTCGATTTTCCTATCTCCGGCTGCAATACGCTGCTGAAGATCCTGGAACCGGAAATCGTTACAGATGAGAATGCTATTCCTTGGGAGTATCACAAGAACAGGATTGACGTGCAGTGCGTTCTGAA
>JALFJQ010000012.1 GCA_022775085.1 Clostridiales bacterium
AGGGCGAAGCCCGACGTGGCAATCCGTTCTCCTGTTGGAAAGGTTCGTCATCAAAGAGCGAAAGGGGATGCGGATTGCCACGCCAGTCTGCGGACTGGCTCGCAATGACACGGCTTTCTTAATCAGCTAAAGAACAATATATCTGCGTCGGGCTTTTCCGCCCTGCCGGGGAATCGCTACAGCGGTTCCCGATTTTGGTAGACCCGCTGAAGCTCTTTTAGAATATTTACGTCCGCCGGGCAGAATTCGTAATC
This sequence comes from Clostridiales bacterium, assembly GCA_022775085.1. Lineage (GTDB taxonomy): Bacteria > Bacillota > Clostridia > Oscillospirales > Oscillospiraceae > Faecousia. The sequence continues at coordinate 255 of JALFJQ010000012.1, forward strand.
GCCGGTTTGGCTGGGGTGAATCCACTGTAAATCGTTGTGCTCCAGGGCCTGGGGTACGCCGCTTTCGATCTTACAGTGGAACAGGGTCAGCCGGATCAGCATATCCGGGTATTCGTGGTATTCCTGCCAGAACTGAGCACCCACATCCACATGGATGGCCAGCTCCTCGGCGCACTCCCGTTCCAGGGCCTGCTCCATGGTCTCGCCCGGCTCCACCTTGCCGCCGACGAATTCCCACAGAAGCCCCCGGGATTTGCCCTCAGGCCGCTGGCAGATGAGAAATTTGTCCTTTTCCCAAATCAGGGCCGCCACCACATCCACCGGTTTTTTCCGGGTCAGCACCGTGGCGGAGATGGGGCAGACCGCGATCTGTCCCTCCGCTGTGAACAGAACTTCCGTTCCGGCCTTTCCATCGTGGATATTCACGTCCCAGCGGCCGGGGGGCAGGGGAAGGGTCACGTTTTCGCTTCCGGCATTGAAAATGAGTATAATATTGTGATACCTGTCCTCCACCCGGTAGGCTACAGCCCGGGGATTGTCGAGATTTAAGCAGGAGACGCTCCTGCTGACGGTCTCCCGCCGGGTCTGCCGCAGACCCTCATGGGCCTTTCGGAAGGCCAGCAGACCCCGGTAGTATTGGAAAACCTGCTGATATTCCGGCCTGTCCAGATCGTTCCAGCGAATGGCGTTGACCCGGTCAGGGGAGCGGTAGCTGTTCTCCTCGAACCGGCCCCGTCCCTTGGGCTTGCTTCGGAGCATTTCCTCACCGGCCTGCAAAAAGGGCACGCCCTGAGACAGAAAGGCGAAGGCCGCCGCCAGGCAGTTCTGCCGGACACGGGTCTCAAAGGACGCTTCCGGGGAGATGAGGGCCAGCCGGTCAAAGAGGGTGTTGTTGTCGTGGCAGGAGACGTAGTTGACGCACTGCGCAGGCTGCCCCGCCCAGAAGGGCATCCCCATAAAGCTGGCGTTCAGGTCGTCCTTGGAGCACACCGCCCCGGACACGAAGCCGGGGGCCTTACTGTCAAAAATCGACCCCCGCAGCAAATCCCGGAGGGTGTCGCTGAAGAAGGAGAACCCCGGCATTTTGGCGGAATTGCCCTGAACCGCCAGCTCGACGCCCGGCTTTACGGGCTTGGTGTCCATGTGCCACCCTTCCGCGTAGAAAACGGCCTTGGGGTGCCGGGCGCGGACGGTGCGGACGATTTCGTTGACGGTGGGAATGTCCAAAAGACCCATCAAATCGAACCGGAAGCCGTCAATATGGTATTCATCCGCCCAGAAATTGACAGAATCCACGATAAATTTCCGCACCATGCTCCGCTCGGAGGCGGTGTCGTTGCCGCAGCAGGAGCCGTTGCTGTAGTGCCCGTTTTCGTCAATTCTGCTGAAATACCCGGGGACAATTTGGTTAAAACAGAAACGCCCGGCATCGTACACATGGTTGTACACCACGTCCATCACCACGCTCAGCCCCGCATCATGGACGGCCTTCACCATTTGCTTCATTTCCCGCACCCGGGTTTTGCCGTCAAAGGGGTCGGTTGCGTAGGAGCCTTCCGGCACATTGAAATTCACCGGGTCGTAGCCCCAGTTGTACTGGGGGCGGGGGGAGGCTTCGTCGGTATAGCCAAAGTCAAAGACGGGCATCAGGTGGATGTGGGTCACGCCCAAATCCTTGATGTGGTCAAGCCCGGTGGCATGGCCGCCCCGGGTTTTCCGCCCGGTCTCCGTCAGACCCAGAAATTTGCCCTTGCTGCGGATATGGGAGGAGCGGTGCATGGACAGGTCACGGATGTGCAGCTCGTAGAGCACTGCGTCGGTGATGCCCTTTCCGGTGAAGGGATCCCGGTCATCCGCCCAGCCGTCGGGGTCGGTGCTGCCAAAATCCAGCACCATGGCCCGCTCTCCGTTCACGCCCACGGCGTGGGCATAGGGGTCGCAGGCTTCCCGTTCCTGCCCATCCACGGTCACAAAATAGGTATAGTACAGCCCGTTCAGATTTCCTGCCCGCTGGGCATACCAGGTGCCGTTTTCTCCCGGGTGCATCCGCTGCCGGGCCAGCGGCTCTCCGCCCCGGCCCTCCCGGTACAGGAGCAGGCTCACTTCCTGAGCGGTGGGCGCCCAGACCCGGAACGTAGTCTTTTCCTCCGACCAGAAGGCGCCCAGATCCCGGCCGGTATAGGTGTATTGTGCTTCAAATTCCGCGGTGTCATAGGGATAGGACATGGCAGTGTACCTCTCATCGTTACTGCTAGGGATTATACCATGGAAGTGCCCCCTGTGTAAAGCGGAATCCGAAAAAAGTCAGTCGGCCCTTTGCGATTGACTATCCGCCGGGAAGATGGTACACTGAGACAAATTGGAATTTGCGGGGATGCCCCCGCGGGCAATGCGTGCGGGGGCGGTTTGGTATCGTTACACCATTGGGTACTGCTCGGTTTCGTTTTCCAGACAGCCAAATAGCAATTTTCATCACGGTTATGGTCGAGGGGCCCAAAGGATGTTACGGGATTGACAGAGTCCGTAACGCATTGGCTGCGGGCCCTGCCCGCCAAATTCCAATTTATCAATTTCCGAAAGGTGCGTGGGCATGAAGAAGGTTATTTCAAAGTTTTTCGCAATTTTTATCTGCTTACTGTGTATCTGCCCCATCCCTGTCCGGGCCTATACGCCGGGGCAGGCCTACCAGCGGAATCTGCATACATGGATCAAAAACGACGACCGCCGCCGGTATGTGGAAATGATGCTGGACTACCACGTCCGCAATAACAAGCAGGTTCGCGACGCCCTTGCCGGGGGCTTTTCGGCGGTGTTCCTCTTTGACGGCTGCTCGGACAATATGGACGACCCAACCCTTTCCGACCTGTCCTTCTACCGGGTGTCCGGGGTCTGCGTGGTGCTGCGGCTGGATGCCGCCGGGGACGTAAAGATGGTCTATTTTAACGATAATGCCAGCACCATCCCCGACCGCCCCCTGGAATATGGCGCGTGGAGCATCCCGGAGGTGGGGGCTGTCGGCCCGGCCACGGTGCTGGACGGCACCTATCAGCTCTATTCCGTGTACCACAAGGGAAGCTATGAAGCGCTCCACGTCCGCTCAGAGTACGGCGACGAGACCCTGCCCGCCATCTACATGACGGAGGAGGGCTTTACCCCCTACCGGGCCAACCAGATCAACATCCACACCCGCACCGGCAACCATACCAGCGGCCGGGGGATGTGGTCGGCGGGCTGTCCGCTGGTGGGGGCCGGAGACAGCTGGGAGTTCTGGAAGCTCATCGAAGCGACCTACCATCAGAATTACGACAGCTTCGAGACGGACAACTTCGTTGGCTGTCTGACCATCGACCGGCAGGCTCTGCGCACGGAGATGTACACCCTCTATAAAAGCCCCGACGCGGTGGATGCCATACTCTGGGAGTCTGCAAAAATCCAGCCCCGGACCTATTTTGAAAACTGCGGCCATGCGGAAAGCTACGAAAAGGATAAGTATCTGCGGGTGGTGCGGGATACCCGGAGCATGACCCTCCCGTGCAGCAACGGCAGTGATGCCCGCTCACTGGAAGCGGAAGCCCTCCCCGCCGGGGAGGTGCTGAGGGCAACAGGCAGCGTTTTCAACGCCTCCGGCAACCTCTGGTATGAACTGGAATCCGGGGGCTACGTCTACGCGGGCCACGTGGAGCAGCTGGGCTTCTTCGGGAGCCTGTGGGAGAGGCTGTTTGGATAAGGTAAAGGAAATTGGAAGTGTTGGAAGGCACATTTCCCAGCAAGCAGCTGAAGATGCTTCTTGGATGGGCCGCGATCCGGCAGGATCAGCTCATGGACAACTGGGAGCTGGCGCTGAGAAAGCAGGAGCTGTTTGCCATTGAACCGCTGAGATAAAGGCGTTTTTTGTGAAAGGATGTGAAATGATGGGAAAAAGCGCAGAATATTACCTTTCCAAAGGTTATGACCCAAAAGCCGCGGAATACTTTTCCGCCGGTCGCAGGCGAATTACAAAAGTGGTCCCCAATGAAGATTTCACATTGACGCTGACCTTTGATAACGGAGAAGTCAGGCAGTATAATGCCATGCCACTGCTGGATGAGGGAACGGTGTTCGCACCGTTCCGGGAGTGGAAAAACTTCAGCAGGGTGTACTTGGACGAGAATCACTGCGTCTCCTGGGACATAGACCCCTGTGTAGACAGTGACAGGGTGTGGAGCAACAAAGTCGATTTGTGCCCGGACAGCTGTTATTTGGACAGTATTCCCAGCTCCGTGTGAAGCGGTGCTGTCAAACAAAAAATATCCACCGGTTAATTCCGGTGGATATTTTTATACAGCAGAACGAAACCGAGCGGTGCCCAATGGTCTTACGAATCCCGGGCTGAGCCGGCTTACTGAATCGGCTCAAAGTCCGCCGCGCCGTGCTTGCACAGGGGGCACACGATGTCGTCGGGCAGGGTGTCGCCCTCGTAGACCCAGCCGCAGACCTTGCACACGAAGCCCTTCTTGCCCTCGGTGGCGGGCTTGGGCTTGACGTTGTTCTGGTAGTAGGTGTAGGTCATGGTCTCCTTGTCGGACATGACCCGGGCCTCGGTGACGGAGCAGATGAACATACCGTGGGTGTCAAGGTCGACGAAGGACTCCACCTTCAGGCTCATGAAGGAGTTGATGTACCGGGGCAGGAACCGCAGGCCGTTGTCGGAGCGCAGCTCTTCCACACCCGCGAACTTGTCGGCAGTCCGGCCGCTCTGGAAGCCGTAGGTCTGGAACACAGAGAAGGGGGCGGACACGTCCAGGCAGTTGACATTCAGAATGCCGGTCTGCTTGATGACGTGGTAGGAATAGTTGGCCTTGTTGATGGTGACGGCAACCCGGTTGGGGGTGTTGGTGACCTGAGACACGGTGTTGACGATCAGGCCGTTGTCTTTCTGTCCATCGTTGGAGGTCACCACATACAGGCCGTAGCCGATGTTAAAGAGCGCAGACAGGTCATTCTTGTTGGCGGTGTCGTCGTGCTGGGCCAGATAGTCCTTGCACAGCTCGTCGGCGAGAGCCTCAATCTGGGACTTGCTGTCGTCGTTCAGGGCGGACAGGATGCGCACGGTGGTATCGGTGAAGGTCAGGTTCTTGCAGCCGTCAAACATCCCCCGCATGACCTTGGCGGCCAGAGGCGCCCAGGTGCCGTTCTCCATCAGGGCGATGGTGCGGTTCTGGTAGTTCCGCTCGGTCAGGTGGTGGATGAACTCCTTCATGAAGGGGAAGATGTCGGCATTGTAAGTCGTAGTCGCCAGCACCAGCTTGCCGTAGCGGAAGGCATCCTCCACGGCCTCGGCCATATCGGTGCGGGCCAGATCGTGGACAACCACCTTGGGGCAGCCCTTGGCCTTCAGCTTCTCCACCAGCAGCTCCACAGCGGCCTTGGTGTGGCCGTAGACGGAGGTGTAGGCAACCACGATGCCCTCGCTCTCCACCCGGTAGGAGGACCAGATGTCGTAGAGGTTAATGTAGTAGCCCAGATTCTCAGTCAGGATGGGGCCATGCAGGGGGCAGATGATGGAAATGTCCAGCCCGGCGGCCTTCTTGAGCAGCGCCTGCACCTGAGGGCCGTACTTGCCCACGATGCCGATGTAGTACCGGCGGGCTTCACAGGCCCAGTCCTCTTCCACATCCAGAGCGCCGAACTTACCGAAGCCGTCAGCGGAGAACAGCACCTTGTCGGTCACATCGTAGGTCACGATGACCTCAGGCCAGTGAACCATGGGGGCGGTGACGAAAGCAAGGGTGTGCTTGCCCAGAGACAGGGTGTCGCCCTCACCAACGACAACCCGGCGGTCGGCGTAATCGTCGCCGAAGAACTGCTTCATCATAGTGAAGGCCTTGGCGGAGGACACGACGGTGGCTTCGGGGTAGACCTTCAGGAAGTTGGCAATGTTGGCGGAGTGATCCGGCTCCATGTGCTGAATGACCAGATAGTCGGGCTTCCGGCCGCCCAGGGTGTTCTGGATGTTGTCCAGCCACTGGTGGGTGAAGTTCCGATCCACGGTGTCCATGACGGCGACCTTCTCGTCGAGAATGACGTAGGAGTTGTAGGCCATACCGTTGGGAACCACATACTGGCCCTCAAACAGGTCTACCTGGTGGTCGTTGACACCGACATAGCGGATGTCGTTTGTAATCTTCATAATAGCTCTCCTTTATGTAGATCTCTTAAATAGCAACGCGGCAAACCGCGGTATTTACCTTAAACCATGTCATTGCGAGCCGGTTCGCAATGACTTGCGTTACTCTGCCAGCTTTCGCAGTGCTTTCTCATCCGTGATGGTGATCTCGCCCCGGCTCAGGCGAACCATGCCCTCGCTCTGGAAATACCGGAGCATCCGGGTCACCACTTCCCGGGCGGTGCCGAGATGACCCGCAATGCGCTCATGGGTTATTTTCAGGCTGGGCGTGCCTTCCAGGACGCTTTCCTCCAGCAGGAAGCCCGCCAGACGCGTGTCAAAGCTCTTCCACATGATCTGCTCCATGAGCCACATCACATCGGAAAACCGGCTGGACATCAGCTGGTTGACATAATTTGCAACCGGCGCGGACTGCTCCATCAGCTGCTTAAACAGGCAGGAGGGGATGACCCATAGTTTGGTGTCCTTCTCCGCTTCAATGATGACCTCGAACTGAATGTCCGGCATGACGCAGGAGGCGGAAAACAGGCATATATCGTGGTCGAACAGCCGGTACAGGGTGACCTCCCGGCCTTCGCTGGACAGGGTGTACACCCGCAGCTGCCCGGCGCGGATAATGAGCAGGCCCAGACAGTCGAGATGCCCGTTGTGCACCACCGTCCCGGCCTTTGCTTGCATTGGCTCCACGGAGTCAGTCAGCGCTTGCTGCTGCTGAGGCGACAGCTTGGGATAAAACGGCAGATACTCCGCCAAATCCATTTCCATCGCCTCCTTTTTTCGCCATCTAGTATACAGCGAAAACTCGCTTCTGTCAATGCGCCAAGGCGGCAGCCTTGACATTTTTCGCGCAATGGGTATAATAAATTCACAGACCAAATCATGGGAGAAAATCAATATGAATCGTGAGAATAAGCGCAAACAGTACGAAAAAGGCTATTATAAGACCCATGCCTGCGAGGAATCCTTCACCTGCCGGAACTGCGGGCGGCTGGTGGTGCCCGTAGGGGCCGGCAGCGACCACCGCAACCACTGCCCCAACTGTCTGCACTCCCTGCACGTGGACATTGAGCCGGGCGACCGGGAGTCCGACTGCGGCGGCATTATGGAGCCGGTGGCGGTGTGGGTGCGAAATAAGGGCGAGTGGGCCATCATCCACCGCTGTAAGCGCTGCGGTGAACTGAGTTCTAACCGGGTGCTTGCCGACGACAACCCCATGAAGCTCATGTCCATCGCCATGCGCCCTCTTGCCAATCCGCCTTTCCCCTTGGAGCGCATCGAGGAGATGACCGCCATGATGGGCGGGGAAGGGGAGCTTCCGGAAATGTACCGCAAGCCCAGAGAGGAATAAATCACACCGCCGCACCTTACCGTGCGGCGGTGAGGCCTGCTGATTCACAAAAGGAGAATTTAGGGAATTAGCATGTCATTGCGAGGAGGGCGAAGCCCGACGTGGCAATCCGTTCTCCTTTCGGCGAGTTTGACATCAGAATGCGTAGGGGGATGCGGATTGCCACGCCAGCGTGCGCGCTGGCTCGCAATGACATGGTTTCTGTCTTCCGGATTATTCACAATTTGGAAAAAAATAGTTTCGGCCTTGTTCATCATTTCGCTGTATTTTTGAAGTAAAGGAGTGAGTGGAATGAGTTTATTATTGACGCTGGCGTTCCTGTTTTTCATCGGCTCCGTTCTGGGCTGGGTGCTGGAGCTGCTGTTCCGCAATCTGACCCAGCACCCGGAAAAGCTGGTGAACCCCGGCTTCTGCGCCGGGCCTTACCTGCCCATCTACGGCTTCGGCCTGTGCGCCCTGTACCTGCTGGCATCCCTGGAAAAATTCAGCCTGATCCACAATCCCTTCTGGAATAAAATGCTGCTGTTTTTTGCCATGGCGGTGGGGATGACCCTCATTGAGTACGTGGCGGGCGTGTTCTGCCTGAAATTCCTGAAAGTCCGTCTGTGGGATTATTCCGATCTCTGGGGCAACGTCCAGGGCATCATCTGCCCTCTGTTTTCCTTCTTCTGGGCGGTGCTGGGAGCCATGTACTATTTTCTCATTCATCCCTATATCCTGGAGGGGCTACTGTGGCTGTCCAACAATCTGGCCTTTTCCTTCTTCATCGGAATGTTCTACGGCGTGTTCTTCATTGATGTGATCCATTCCGCTCAGCTGGTGGTGAAGCTGAAGAAGTACGCCGAGGATAACGACGTTATCGTCCGCTATGAGGCCCTGAAGGCCCACATCCGTCAGCGCCGGGAGGAGCGGGCACTCAAGTATCATTTCTTCCGTCCCTTCCGCACCGAGCTTCCGCTGACCCAGCACCTGCGGGATATGCAGGGGACCTGGGAGAGCCGGATCCGCCGGAAGTAACGGGGGCGTTCCTATGCGTTTTCCAAAGCCAGAGACGGATCTTAAAAATTTCCGTCTGCGAAAAATCAAGGAACCGCAGTACCGCCATCTTTGGTGGCTGCTGTTCTGGCCCGCGTATCTTGCCCGGTATTTCCTGATCGAAACCTGCAACCCCGCCCAAAGCTACCATGTGATGCACTGCGTTCTGGACGACAAAATTCCCTTCTGCGAATTCTTCCTGATCTTCTACGTCTGCTGGTACGTTTTTATTGTGGGGATGCACCTGTACTGCCTGCTGTACGACGTGGACACCTTCCGCCGCTACAGTAAGTTCCTGTGCGTTTCCATGACCATGTCCACCGCCATTTTCCTGCTGTATCCCAGCTGCCAGGATCTGCGCCCAGATCAGTTTCCACGGGACAATTTCCTGAGCCGTGTGATGGGCTTTCTCTACACGGTGGACACCCCCACCAATGTGTTCCCCTCGGAGCACGTCATCGGGGCCATTGCCGCGCTGGCGGCGGCGGCCCACACCGAACGGCTCCGTAAGCCGGGGAGACTGACAATTCTGACGGCGCTGACGGTTCTGATCTGCGCGTCCACCCTGTTTTTGAAGCAGCACTCCGCGCTGGATGTTCTGGGAGCGCTGCCCATTTGTATCATTTCCTATTTGCTGTGCTATGAAAAGAGAGGTTATCATGAACACCTATCGTGCCGGTATCGACATTGGCTCCACAACAGTAAAACTGGTTATTCTCAGTGAGGAAGGAGCCATTGCGTTCGGAGAATACCGCCGCCACCACGCTCACACCCAGCAGACCCTCAAATCCCTGCTGATGGAAGCAAAACAAAAATTAGGCCCCTGTGATCTGCGGGTGCGCATCACCGGCTCCGGCGCCATCAACCTGGGAAAAGCCTTGGAAATCGGCTTTGTTCAGGAGGTGGTGGCGGTTGCCACGGCCCTCAAGTCCGTTGCCCCTCAGACCGACGTTGCCATCGAGCTGGGCGGTGAGGACGCGAAAATTATCTACTTTAAGGGCGGCCTTGAGGAGCGGATGAACGGCGTCTGCGCCGGCGGCACCGGCTCCTTCATCGACCAGATGGCGGCCCTTTTGCAGACCGATGCCACGGGCCTGAACGAGGCGGCGAAGGCATATCAGAAGGTCTATCCCATCGCCGCCCGGTGCGGCGTGTTTGCCAAAACCGACATTCAGCCCCTCATCAACGAGGGCGCTACCCGGGCTGATCTGGCGGCGTCTATCTTCCAGGCGGTGGTGAACCAGACCATCTCCGGTCTTGCCTGCGGCAAGCCCATCCGGGGCACCGTGGCCTTTTTGGGCGGCCCCCTGCACTTTTTAACGGAGCTGAAAGCCGCCTTTATCCGCACCCTGAAGCTGACCGACGAGACCACCGTTGACCCGGAAAACTCCCACCTGTTCGCCGCCATGGGCGCGGCGCTGGAAGCGGAGGACGGGGAAGCGGTGGCCCTGAACGACCTGATCGAAAAGCTGGAAAAGGGTGTGGCGGTGACCTTTGAAATGCCCCGGCTGGACCCGCTGTTCCGGGACGAGATGGAGTTCGCCGAGTTCCAGTGCCGCCACAGCCGTGCCGTGGTGGGCAAGGAAAAGCTGGAAGACTATCGCGGCGACTGTTTCCTTGGCATCGACGCCGGCTCCACCACCACCAAGCTGGCTCTGATCGGTTCGGAGGGGCAGCTCCTGTACCACTTCTACCGGGGCAATCAGGGTAACCCCATCCAGACCGCCCAGTATGCGGTTTCGGAGCTGAAACGGCTCCTGCCCGAGGGGGCGAAGATCGTCCGGTCCTGCTCCACCGGCTACGGCGAGGCCCTGCTGAAAGCTGCTTTCTCTCTGGACGAGGGCGTGGTGGAGACCATCGCCCACACCACCGCCGCCGCTTTCTTTGACCCCGAGGTTGACTGTGTGCTGGACATCGGCGGCCAGGACATGAAGTGCATCAAGCTGAAAAACGGCACCGTGGACACGATCCTCTTAAATGAGGCCTGTTCCTCCGGCTGCGGCTCCTTTATTGAAAATTTTGCAACGAGTCTGGGCTTTACGGCGGAGGAATTTGCCCACGAGGCCCTGTTTGCCAAGGCCCCTGTGGTTCTGGGCACCCGCTGCACGGTGTTCATGAACTCCAACGTCAAGCAGGCTCAGAAGGAGGGTGCGTCCGTTTCCGACATCTCCGCGGGCCTTGCCTATTCCGTCATTAAAAACGCTCTGTACAAGGTCATCAAGCTGGCCTCTGCCGAGGATTTGGGCCGCCACATCGTGGTGCAGGGCGGCACCTTCCACAATCAGGCGGTGCTTCGGGCCTTTGAAAAAATCTCCGGCGTGGACGCGACCTGCCCGGACATCTCCGGCCTGATGGGCGCTTTTGGCGCGGCACTGGTGGCCCGGAGCCACTATACCGGGCAGGAAAGCAGCATGCTTTCTCTGGATGACATTCTGAATCTGTCCTACACCGCTTCTTCCGTTCGCTGCGGCGGCTGCTCCAACAACTGTATGCTCACCGTCAACAAATTCCCCGGCGGCAGAAAGCATATCAGCGGCAACCGCTGTGAAAAGGGAGCCGGGGGCGGCGAAAAAGGGGAGAAGGCCCCCAATCTGGTGCTCTACAAGCGCCAGCGGATGTTCGACTATCCGCCTCTGGAAGAATCCGAAGCTCCCCGGGGCACCATCGGCATTCCCAGAGTGCTCAATATGTATGAAAACTACCCCTTCTGGGCCACGTTCTTTAGGGAACTGGGCTTCCGGGTTGTGATCTCTCCCTTCTCCACGAGAAAAATCTACGAACTGGGCATGGAATCCATCCCATCTGAATCTGAGTGCTACCCGGCTAAGCTGTCCCACGGTCACGTCCAGTGGCTCATCGATCAGGGCATCAAAACCATCTTCCACCCCTGCGTGTTCTATGAGCATCAGGAGACGAAGCAGGCCCAGAATCACTACAACTGCCCCATCGTGGTGTCCTACGCGGAGAACCTGAAAAACAACGTGGAGGCCATCAGCGACGGCAGCGTGCATTACATCCGCCCCTTCATCGCCTTTACCAGCGAAAAAACCGCCGCCGACCGGCTGGTGAAAACCGCCGCGGAGGAATGGGGCATCCCTGCCAGGGAAGTCCGGGCCGCTGTCCACAAGGCGTGGGCCGAGCAGCAGCAGGCCAAGGCGGACATCCGCGCCGAGGGCCAAAAGCGTTTGCGGGAAATGGAGGAAAAGGGCGGACGGGGCATCGTTCTGGCGGGCCGGCCCTACCACATCGACCCGGAGATCAACCACGGCATTCCCGAGTTGATTGCCTCCTACGGCCTGACGGTGTTCACCGAGGACAGCCTGCCCATTGACTTTGACCCCGAGCGGCCCATCCGGGTAGTTGACCAGTGGGTGTACCACTCCCGGCTCTACAGCGCGGCCCAGTTCGTATCCGGCCGGAATGATCTGGAACTGATCCAGCTGAACTCCTTCGGCTGCGGTCTGGACGCGGTCACCACCGATCAGGTCAGCGAAATTCTCGAAAAGAGCAACAAGCTGTATACGCTTCTCAAAATCGACGAAGTCAATAACCTGGGCGCAGTGCGCATCCGCATCCGCTCCCTGCTCGCCGCCATGGATATGCGCCGGGAGAAGCAGATTGTTGCGAAACCCACGCCCATTACCTACGAACGCAAGGAATTTACCAAGGAAATGTTCAAGGAGGGCTACACCATTCTGGCCCCCCAGATGAGCCCCATCCACTTTGACATTCTGGAGCCGGTGGTGCGCAAGCACGGCTATAATCTCGTCCTGCTGGACAACGACAACCGGCAGGCCATCGACACCGGCCTGAAATTCGTCAACAACGACGCTTGCTTCCCCTCCATCACCGTGGTGGGCCAGATCATGCAGGCCATCCTCTCCGGGAAATACGACACCGACCATCTGGCCGTCATGATGACCCAGACCGGCGGCTGCTGCCGGGCCAGCAACTACGTGGCCTTCATACGCCGTGCCTTGGAAAAGGCGGGCCTGCCCAACATTCCCGTCATCTCCCTCAACGCCAACGGCATGGAAAAGAACGAGGGCTTCCACATTTCCACCGGCCTGCTGCGGGATATGGTCAAGGCCGTGGTCTACGGCGACCTGCTCATGCGCTGCCTGTACCGGGTGCGGCCCTACGAGCTGACCCCCGGCTCCGCCAACGCCCTGCACCGCAAGTGGCGGGATGTCTGCATCGAGGAGCTGACCGACGACGAAAGCCACTGGCACTACAAGGACCTGTGCCAGGAAATCGTGGAGGAATTCGACAATTTCCCCATTGACGAGAACCTGCGTAAGCCTCGTGTGGGCGTGGTGGGCGAAATTCTGGTCAAGTATATGCCCCTTGCCAACAACCATCTGGTGGACCTGCTGGAGCGGGAGGGGGCGGAGGCCGTGGTGCCGGACCTGATGGACTTCCTGAACTACAGCGTCTATAACGGCAAGTACAAGTCCGAGTTCCTGGGCGCGAAAAAGAGCAGCGAATTTGTGGCGGATTCCACCGTGAAGCTCATCCGTCAGATCCGCAAGCCCGCTCTGGAAGCCCTGGAAAAGTCCAAACGCTTCGAGGCTCCCATGCACATCGAGGACATTGCTGAGCAGACCAAGCCCTTCCTGTCCATCGGCAACCAGTATGGCGAAGGCTGGTTCCTCACCGGCGAGATGATCGAGCTGATTAAGACCGGCGTGCCAAATATCGTGTGCATCCAGCCCTTTGCGTGCCTTCCCAACCACGTGGTGGGCAAGGGCGTCATCAAGGCGCTGAAAAAGGTCTATCCCCAGGCCAACATCGCCGCCGTGGACTATGACCCCGGCGCCAGCGAGGTCAACCAGCTCAACCGCATCAAGCTGATGCTGTCCACCGCCCGGGAGAATCTGAACAAGGAACCCAGCCAAATCCTGTGAGCTTCAGTTCACTATTGACAAAGAAGCGAAAATAGAGTATCCTTAGCATAGATGAGGAAACGCTTAAGTGCCGCCGCCGCCCGGATTTCAGGGGGCGGGGAGAATAGTGAATCCGGTGCGAATCCGGAACGGTACCGCCACTGTATGCGCGTAGGTACGTCACAAGGCGAAAGCCGGTCATTGGGGGTTCCCCCTGAGAAGGCTGTGACGCTGCCCCTGAGGCGCAAGTCAGGAGACCTGCTTAAGTGTGATCATTCTTTTGCCCCCGAGATAGGGGCGGATGGATGTTGTGAGTCAGCGGAAAAACGGCCGCGGCAATCCAGTGGGGTTGCTGCGGCCGTTTTGCTGCCATGCGTGTGGTTCCTCCCTTGACTGCGCTCATGAATGCGGTTGATTGCCCATGGATCGCAAGACCACAACCGCCGGGCACCGGTTTTTCCTGCCGGTGCCCGGAGAAATCAATCAGGAGAAGGCGACTGCCGATGAACAGAAATCGAAATTCCAACATTTCAGCTTCTGCATGAATGTGTGCAGAGGCTTTCTGCGTATCTATATAGTTGTGACAGTTGACGGTGTGGTATCCCTCCGGGGGATACTATTTGAAATTAATCGCACCGTAGGGCGGGGTCATGACCCCGCCCTACGCAGAGATTCGCTATCCTCCATAACTGTCAACTCATAAAAGAGGTGAGAAGATGCCAACCCGTATTCCCAGACTGATTCTGGCCGGAACCAACAGCGGCTGCGGCAAGACCACCACGGTCTGCGCTCTTTTGCAGGCGCTGGTGAACCGGAACTTAAAAACCGGGGCCTTCAAATGCGGCCCGGATTACATCGATCCCATGTTCCACAGCCGCATTATCGGGGCGAAAAGCGCCAACCTGGATCTGCACTTTTTTACCCCCAACACCTTAAATTATCTGCTGGCGAAAAACGCCGCCGACCGGGACATCAGCGTCATCGAGGGGGTCATGGGCTACTACGACGGCGCGGGGCTGACCAGCACCAGCGGCAGCACCTATGAAGTTGCCCGGGTGACGGACAGCCCGGTGGTGCTGGTGGTGGGGGCCAAGGGCGCGTCATTGTCCATCCTCGCGACCATTCAGGGCTTCCTGAATTTCTGCCCCGACAGCCATATCAAAGGTGTCATTCTCAACCAGTGTACCGCCATGACCTACGCGGCATTGTCTGCGGAAATCGAAAAACGCTTCAAAATCCGTGCCTTTGGCTTTTTGCCTGGTTTGCCTGAGTGTGCGCTGGAAAGCCGCCATTTGGGACTGGTGACTGCCGCAGAGGTAGAGAATCTAAAGGAAAAAATGCAGATTCTGGCAAAACAGGCGGAGAAAACCCTGGATATTGACGGATTGATTGGGCTGGCAAACAGCGCCATGTCTGTTGCGTGTGAGCCTGTCACTTTGCCGAAAAAGGAGCCGGTTCGCATTGCCATGGCGAGAGACAAGGCCTTCTGCTTCTACTATGAGGATTCTCTGGAAGCCCTGAAAGAAATGGGGGCGGAGCTGGTGCCGTTCAGCCCTCTCACGGACAAAAAACTGCCGGAGAATATCCACGGCCTGTATTTAGGCGGCGGCTACCCGGAATTATACCTGGAGCAGCTGAGCGGAAACGTGGAAATGCTCCATTCCATCCGCAAGGCACTGGAAAATGGCCTTCCCTGCATCGCCGAGTGCGGCGGCTTTATGTATCTGACCCAGTCCATCGGGGGGGTGCCCATGGTGGGTTTCTTAAAAGGGGAATGCTTCAATACGGGCAAGCTGACCCGGTTCGGCTATGTAACCTTACAAGCGAAAATGGACAATCTTCTCTGCAAGGCAGGACAGAAGATTGCCGCTCACGAGTTCCACCACTGGGACTGCACCGCACCGGGGGACACCTTCACCGCAACAAAACCCACGGGAAAACAGTGGAATTGCGCCGTTTCCTCCCAAACCCTCTACGCGGGCTACCCCCATTTCCATTTCTATTCCAATCCCGCCTTTGCCGAAGGCTTTATTGACACCTGCATCAAGGAGAAACATCGCCATGATTGAAAACATCAAACCCATGGATATTGAGAAGCGCAGCTTTGAAATCATCACGGAGCTGCTGGGAGACACCAAACTGGACCCGGAAAACGAGCTGGTCATCAAGCGGGTCATCCACACCTCCGCGGATTTTGACTATGTGCAAAATCTGGTCTTTTCCGAGCACGCTGTGCAAAAGGGGATCGCGGCCCTGAAGAATGGCTGCGACATCGTCACCGACACCCAGATGGCCCGCTCCGGCATCAACAAAACCATTCTTTCCAAACTGGGCGGCGAGGTCCACTGCTTCATGTCCGACCCGGATGTTGCGGAGGAAGCCAAGGCGCGGGGCATCACCCGGGCCATCGTCTCCATGGAGCGGGCGGCGGCACTTCCAAAACCCTGCATTTTCGCCATCGGCAACGCCCCCACGGCGCTTGTTTCCCTGCACGAGCAGATTTTGGCGGGGAAGCTGAACCCGGCGCTGATCATCGGCGTGCCCGTGGGCTTTGTGAACGTGGTGGAGAGCAAGGAGCTGATCATCGGCACCGACGTGCCCTACATCGTGGCCCGGGGCCGAAAGGGCGGCAGCAATGTGGCGGCGGCCATTTGCAACGCCATGCTCTATCAAATTATGCGCTGATTATGGAAGAATTCATCGAAAAAGACGGGAAAAAACTCCGTTTCGGCTATACCACCGGCTCCTGTGCCGCGGCGGCAGCCAAGGCGGCGGCGTGGATGCTGCTGACGGGGCAAAAAAAGGAAGAAATTTCCTTAATTACCCCCAAGGGCGTGGCCCTGACCCTGCCCGTTCTGGACATTTCCATGGAAGAAAACCGGGTGTCCTGTGCCATCCGTAAGGACAGCGGCGACGATCCGGACGTGACCAACGGGGCTTTGATTTATGCGGAAGTCACCGCCAAGGTGGAGCCGGGCATCGCCATTGACGGCGGTTTCGGCGTGGGCCGGGTTACGAAAAAGGGCCTTGACCAGAGCGTGGGAAACGCCGCCATCAACTCCGTCCCCCGGCAGATGATCCGGGAGAATCTGGAGGAAATTCTGGCCCTCACTGACACAAAACGGGGCCTGAATGTGGTGATTTCCGTGCCGGAAGGGGAAGTTTTGGCGAAAAAGACCTTCAATCCCCGCTTAGGCATCGAGGGCGGCATCTCAATCTTAGGCACCACGGGCATCGTGGAGCCGATGAGCGAAAAGGCCCTCATTGACACCATCCGGGTGGAATTAAAACAGCGCAGGGCCAACGGCAGCGAATACGTCCTGCTGACCCCCGGAAACTACGGCTGCGACTTTATCCGCGCGGGACTGGCGTTAAATGCGGAACAGGCGGTGCAGACCTCCAACTTTATCGGGCAGTCTCTCGACATCTGCCGGGAGCTGGGATTCAAAGGGGCGCTGCTGGTGGGCCACATCGGCAAGCTGGTCAAAATTGGCGGCGGCATGATGAACACCCACAGTCAGTACGGCGACTGCCGCATGGAAATTCTGGCGGCCCACGCAGGCATCGCGGGGCTTTCGCCCGTAAAGATCGGGGAATTGCTGGACTGCGTTGCCTGTGACGACGCTCTGCGGATTTTGAAGGACGCTGGGTGTATGGAAGAAACGTTAGCAGGATTATTGAGCCGAATCCTGTTCCACCTGCGCCACCGGGCGGGGGAGGGCATGGAGATCGGAACCATCCTGTTTTCCAAGGAATATGGGCTTCTGGCGAAATCCGACAACGCCATGGAGCTGATCGAAAAAATCACGAAGGGGTAGAATTATGGTACATTTTGTAGGCGCGGGCAGCGGCGCGGTGGACTTAATCACCGTGCGGGGCGCAAAGCTTCTGGGTCAGGCGGACGTGGTGATCTACGCCGGTTCGCTGGTGAACCCTGACCTTTTGAACTACTGCAAAGAGGGCTGCGAAATCCATAACAGCGCGAAAATGACCCTGGAACAGGTCATTGATGTGATCAAAAATGCGGAAAACGCGGGAAAAACCACCGTGCGGCTCCACACCGGCGATTCCAGCATTTACGGTGCCGTGCGGGAGCAGTTCGACGAACTGGACAAATTGGGCATCGAGTATGACGTGTGCCCCGGCGTCAGCGCCTTCTGCGGCGCTGCCTCCGCGCTGAAAGCGGAGTACACCCTGCCGGACGTGAGCCAGACCGTCATCATCACCCGCACGGCGGGCCGCACCCCGGTGCCGGAGCGGGAATCCATCCGCTCCCTTGCCGCCCACCAGTCCACCATGGTGCTGTTCCTGAGCACCTCCCTGACAGAGCAATTGCAGGCGGAACTGCTGGCGGGGGGCTATCCCGGCAGCACTCCCGTGGCGGTGGTGTACAAGGCCACCTGGCCCGACCAGAAAATCTTCCGCTGCACCGTGGAGACGCTGCACAAAACCGTCACGGAAAACGGCCTGACCAAGACCTCTCTCATCATCGTGGGCAATTGCATGGGAGACAGCTACATGAGAAGTCTCCTGTACCACCCCGGCTTTACAACCGAGTTCCGGGAGGCTACCCAGTGAAAGGGGCAATCTTCGCCTTCAGCCGTCAGGGATGCCACACTGCCCGCCGGATTCGGGAAGCCTACCAGGATGTGATTTGGAGCAGCTTTACCATGGAGCGGTTCGGGGAAGCGGACTTTTCCGCAATAACGCCGAAATGCTATGGCGATTGCTTTGCGTCCTCGGAAATTTTGGTTTTTGTGGGCTCCTGCGGCATCGCGGTGCGAAAAATCGCGCCCTATGTCCATGACAAGCGGACAGACCCGGCGGTAGTCTGTGTGGACGAGTTGGGCACCTTTGTGATTCCACTGCTGTCCGGTCACATCGGCGGGGCCAACGCCTTGGCACGAAAACTTGCCGAAAGCCTGCACGCCACCCCTGTGATAACGACAGCCACGGACATCAACCGTAAATTCTCCGTGGACACCTGGGCCACGGAACACGGCTGCGCCATCAGCTCCATGAAGCTGGCGAAAGCGGTTTCCGCCGCCATCCTGGAAGGGGATATTCCCCTGAAAAGCGACTTTCCTATCGTTGGAAATCTACCTAACGGGGTAATTCCGGGAGAAAATGGAAACCTTGGAATTTATCTGACAATAACGGACAAGGAACCCTTTGAAAACACCCTTCGCCTGACCCCTAAGCTGCTGCATCTTGGCATCGGCTGCCGCCGGGGCACGGAGAAGGAGGCAATTGCAAATGCGGTGGAGCAGGTGTTCAGGGAGAACGGCTTGGACTTCATGGCCGTAAAGTGCGCCGCTTCCATCGACTTAAAACAGGATGAGGAAGGGCTGCTGTCCTTCTGCAAAGAACAGAATATCCCCATCCACTTTTACACGGCAGAGGAACTCACCGCCCTGCCGGGGGAATTCACCCCGTCGCCCTTCGTCCGGAAGGTCACGGGCGTGGATAATGTCTGCGAACGTTCCGCGCTGGTCGGAGCAGATAATTTGATCGTTAAGAAAACCGCCTGCCATGGTGTCACCGTGGCAGTTGCTATGGAAAATTGGGAGGTACACTTTGGGTAAGCTGATTGTTGTGGGCATTGGCCCCGGAGATTACGACAATATGACCGTCCGGGCGGACCGGGCGCTGCAAAGCTGCGATACCATCATCGGGTATCATGTTTATGTAAACCTCGTCAAGGAGCGCTACCCGGACAAGGAATTTCTGACTACCCCCATGACCCGGGAGACCCAGCGCTGTCAGATGGCGCTGGAGGAAGCCTTGAAGGGCAAAAACGTTGCCATGGTCTGCTCCGGCGACAGCGGCATCTACGGCATGGCGGCGCTGATTTATGAACTGCGGGGAGAAGCTGCGGAACCGGAGATTGAGGTTATCCCCGGCCTGACGGCGGCCTGCAGCGGCGCGGCTATCTTAGGCGCGCCCCTGACCCACGATTTTGCGGTCATCAGCCTTTCTGACCGTCTGACCCCCTGGAAGAAAATTGAAAAGCGGCTGACCTGTGCCGCTGAAGCTGACCTGAGCATGGTGCTCTACAACCCCGCCAGCCACGGCCGCCCCGACCATCTGCGCAAGGCCTGCGAGATCCTGCTGCGGGTGCTGCCCGAGGATCGTCCCTGCGCCGTGGCTCAGCACATCGGCCGGGAGGGTGAAAACCGCCGCTTTTACACGCTGGGGCAGCTGAAGGACGCCCAGGTGGATATGTTCTGCACCGTGTTCATCGGCAATGATTCCACCCGGATGATCGGCGGGAACATGGTCACCCCCAGAGGATACCGGGATGTGTAAGCTGTGCGTTTTTGCCGGAACCACGGAAGGGCGGGAGCTGGTGGAATTCCTCTGCACGCAGGATTTGACCGTCACCGCCTGTGTGGCCACGGAATATGGGGAAACCCTGCTGAAGCCTCACGAGAATCTGACCATTTCCGCCCAGCGTTTGACGGAGCAGGAGATGGAAGCCCTGTTTTCCCGGGAAAACTTTGACATGGTTATCGACGCCACCCATCCCTATGCCAGCGTGGTGACGGAAAATATCGCTTCCGCCTGTGAAAAATCCGGAGTGCCCTATCAGCGTCTGCTGCGCAACGGCTGCAAAGCAGGGGAGGACGCGGTGTTCGTGCCGGACATCCCCGCCGCGGTGGACTATCTCAACGGCACCGAGGGGACGATTCTCCTCACCACCGGAAGCAAGGAACTGGCAAAATACGTTGGACTGACGAATTTTGCCGACCGGGTCTATGCCCGGGTGCTCCCCATGGAGGAATCTCTCCGCCTGTGCCAGAGCGCCGGGCTGAAGCCCGCCCACATCCTCGCCATGCAGGGGCCGTTTTCCTTTGAAATGAACGTTGCCATGCTGAAAAGCGTGGGGGCAAGGTATCTCGTCACCAAGGATTCCGGCACCGCCGGGGGCTTTGACGAGAAGGTCACCGCCGCCCGGGCCGCCGGGGCAGTGCTGGTGGTCATTGGCCGCCCGCCCCAGCGGGAGGGGCTGACCCTGCCCGAGACCATCGACTTTTTGTGCCGGAAATTTGACCTGCACCGCAGACCCAAGGTAACCGTCGTGGGCATCGGCCCCGGCAGTCGGGAAGCCATGACGCTGGCAGTGCGCCGGAGCCTTGAGGAAGCGGACTGCCTGATCGGCGCGAAACGGATGCTGGAAGCCTCTTTACGCCCGGGGCAGACCGTGTTTGACGCGGTGGCTCCGACAAAAATTGCGGAATATATCCAAAATCACCCGGAATTTCACCAATTTGCGGTGGCAATGTCCGGAGATGTGGGCTTTTTCAGCGGCACGAAAAAGCTGCTGCCGCTGCTTGAAGCTTGCGAAGTTACCGTGCTTCCGGGCTTAAGCTCTATGGTGTACCTCTGCGCAAAGCTGGGCACCTCCTATGAGGATGTGCGCCCAATCAGCCTGCACGGCAGGGAGCATGACATTGTGCCGGATATTAAAAAACACCGCCGGGTGTTTACCCTGGTGGGCGGCGAAAACGGCATGGGGCTGCTTTGCCAAAAGCTGACAGAAGCGGGTCTTGGCGGCGTGAAAATCAACGTGGGCGAGAACTTGAGCTATCCTCAGGAGCGGATTACCATTGGCACCGCTGCCGAATTGGCGGAAAGAACCTTCGACAGTCTCAGCGTGGCCCTCATTGAAAATGAAACCGCTGACCCAATTGTAACCCACGGCCTGCCGGACGAAGCCTTCCAGCGCACGGAATCCGTGCCCATGACCAAAAGCGAGGTGCGAAGCGTGTGCCTTAGCAAGCTGGCTCTCACCGGGCACGCCATTTGCTGGGACGTGGGCGCGGGCAGCGGCAGCGTGGCCATTGAGATGGCCCTGCAAGCCGTTTCCGGGCAGGTTTTCGCCATCGAGCGCAAGGACACGGCAGTGGAATTGCTCCGTGAGAATACCCGCAGGTTTCACCTGAACAATCTGACCATTGTGCCGGGCCTTGCCCCGGACGCCTGCTCCTGTTTGCCTGCCCCCACCCATGTGTTCATCGGCGGCAGCGCGGGGAATATGCGGCAGATTTTGGAAGAAATTCTGAATAAAAACCCCAACGCCCGGATTGTCGCCACGGCGGTGACGCTGGAATCCATGGCTGAGCTGACCCAGTGCATGAAAGCCATTCCCTTTGCCTATACCGAGGTGGTGTCCATGACCGTGGCCCGGGACCGGAAGGCCGGGCCGTACCACCTGATGATGGGTCAGAACCCCATTTTTATCTTTACCATGCAGGGAGGAAACAGCAAATGTGGTCACTCTATGCCCTGATTCTGGGCTTTGGCCTTGACCTGCTCATTGGCGACCCCCACAGCATACCCCATCCGGTGGTGTATATCGGCAAGCTCATCGATTGGACAGAGAAGGGAATGCGGAAAATCTTCCCGAAAACCGTCCGGGGCGAGAATTTTGCCGGTGCCGCGATCTGGCTGATTGTGGTCACGGTCAGCACCGGCCTGCCCGCACTTTTTCTGTGGCTGGCTTATGGCGTGAACCGCTTTCTGGGTCTTGCTCTTGAAACCGTTATGTGCGCCCAGATTCTGGCGACCAAATCCCTGCGGCAGGAGAGCATGAAGGTCTACGCTGCCCTGAAAACCGGGGATTTGGAGCAAGCTCGGTATGCCGTTTCCATGATCGTGGGCCGGGATACCCAGCGGCTGGACGAAGCCGGGGTCACCCGGGCAGCGGTGGAGACCGTGGCGGAGAACACCTCCGACGGTATTCTGGCCCCCATGCTGTTTCTTGCCATCGGCGGCGCGCCTTTGGGCTTTTTCTACAAGGCGGTCAACACCATGGACTCCATGCTGGGTTATGTGGAAATGCCTTATAAAAATGTGGGCCTCGTCCCCGCCAAAATGGACGATGTTTTCAACTACATCCCCGCCCGGATTTCCGCTTTTCTGATGCTTGCGGCGGGAACATTGCTGGGGCTGGACGGGAAAAATGGCTGGAAGATTTTTAAGCGGGACCGCTACAACCACGCCAGCCCTAACTCCGCCCAGACCGAGTCCGTCTGCGCCGGGCTTCTGGACCTGCGGCTGGCGGGGGACGCCTGGTATCACGGCGTTCTGCACAAGAAAAAGTACATTGGCGACCCGTTGCGGGAAATTGAAGCTTCGGACATCCCCCGGGCCTGCCGCCTGCTCTATGTCACGGCGTTTTTGGGACTGTTGGTATTTGGAACGGTAAAATTTTTGATCCTTTTTTAAGGAGAACCCTATGCTCTATGGAATTACAAACCCTCACGGGGGGGATATTTATGGCGGCGGCGTGACACTGGATTTTTCCGCCAATACCAACCCCTTCGGCACGCCGGAGGGGGTCATGGAGGCGGTACGCGCTGCTCTGCCGGAGATGCACCGCTATCCCGACCCCTACTGTCGCTCTCTCGTAGACGCCATCGCGAATTTTGAGAATGTGGATAAGAATTATATCCTCTGCGGCAGCGGCGCGGCGGAGCTGATCTACGCCTACTGCGCGGCGGCCCGCCCGAAAACCGCACTGGAATTGGCACCCACTTTTTCGGAATACGCACTGGGCCTTGCCCGGGTGGGCTGCAAAGTAAAGCACTACTACCTGACGCCTGCCAACGACTTTCGGCTGGATGAACATTTCCTGTATCATCTTGAGGACACCACCCCGGAGGCGGTGTTCCTGTGCAATCCCAATAACCCTACCGGTGCATTGATCCCACCGGAACTTTTGAAAAAAATACTGGATTTTTGCAAAGAAGCTCAAATTAAGTTGTTTATAGACGAGTGTTTCCTGGATTTGTCCGATGACGGCATCAGCATGAAAACATATTTACAGGACTATCCCAACCTGTTCCTTTTGAAAGCCTTTACCAAAAGCTACGGCATGGCAGGCATCCGACTGGGCTACTGCCTGTGCTCGGACAGTGGACTTCTGAAAGCTATGGCTCAGGCGGTTCAGCCCTGGAATGTGTCCAGTCTCGCCCAGGCAGCAGGTATTGCGGCACTGAAAGAAAGCGGATTTCTGCAAAAAACGAAAGACCTGATTGGGGTCGAACGCCCCTGGCTGCATAGGAAGCTGGAAGGCTTCGGCTTCCGGGTATGTCCTTCCAGTGTGAACTATCTGCTGTTCCAAGGGCCGACAGACTTGCATCGGAAATTAAAAGAAAAGGGCATCGCCATCCGCAACTGCGACAACTACCCCGGCCTGACCCACGGCTGGTATCGCATCGCCGTGCGGCGGCATGAGGAAAACGAGAAACTGATTTCCGCCATCGACGAAATTTTGGGGGAGTGACCATGGCAAAAAATATCATGATTCAGGGCACCATGTCCAACGCGGGCAAGAGCCTGCTGTGCGCCGGACTGTGCCGGGTGCTTAAACAGGACGGCTACCGGGTGGCCCCCTTCAAAAGCCAGAATATGGCCCTGAACTCCTTCATCACCGAAAGCGGCGGAGAAATGGGCCGGGCGCAGGTGGTGCAGGCCGAAGCTGCCGGCATTGCCCCGGACGTGCGCATGAACCCGATTCTCCTGAAACCCACCACCGACGTGGGCAGTCAGGTCATTGTAAACGGTCAGGTCAGGGGCAATATGCGGGCCATGGAGTATTACCGCCGCAAGCGGGAATTTGTGCCGGAGGTCATGAAGGCCTACGATTCCCTTGCTTCCGAATACGATGTCATCGTCATTGAGGGTGCGGGCAGTCCCGCGGAGATCAACCTTAAGCAGGAGGACATTGTGAACATGGGCCTAGCCAAAATGGTGGATGCCCCCGTGCTGCTGGTTGGCGATATTGACCGGGGCGGCGTGTTTGCCCAGCTCTACGGCACCGTGGCTCTGCTGGAAGAGGACGAGCGGGCCAGAATCAAGGGCACGGTCATCAACAAATTCCGGGGGGACAAGGCTATCTTAGAGCCGGGGCTGAAAACCCTGGAGGAGCTGTGCGGCGTACCCGTGGCGGGAGTCATTCCCTACGTCCATGTAGACATCGACGACGAGGACAGCCTGTCCGAGCGCTTTCAACGGGACACCCAGCGAAAGCTTCTGGATATTGCCGTGATTCGTCTGCCCAGAATCTCCAATTTCACCGATTTTGCTCCCTTTGAGCGGTACGGCAATGTGTCCGTGCGGTATGTTGCTTCCGTGGAGGACCTCCACGACCCGGACATGATTTTGCTCCCCGGCACCAAGAGCACTATTTCCGACCTTCTCTGGCTGCGTCAGTGCGGACTGGAAGCAGCCATTTCCAAAGCCGCCTCCGCCGGTACCCTGGTCATGGGCATCTGCGGTGGTTACCAGATGTTGGGCACTTCCGTTTCCGACCCCGATCAGGTGGAAGCCGCCGGGATCACGGAAATCGCCGGGCTGGGCCTGATCGATATGGACACGGTGTTCCGGGGGGACAAGGTGCAGACCCAGACCCGGGGAACATTCACCGGGGTCACGGGAATGCTGAAGGCTCTGAACGGTCTAAGCTATGAGGGCTACGAAATCCACATGGGCCGCAGTCAGGAAGCGCTTCCCGCCCTGAATGGCACCGGCAATATCTATGGCAGCTACATCCACGGCATTTTCGACGCCCCCCGGATCGCGGACACCATTCTGAAAGCGGTCTGTACACAGAAGGGTCTGGACGTTTCCGCCCTGGAAACCTACGACGCAACCGAATATAAGCAGCGGCAGTATGATATTCTGGCCGGCGCCGTCCGGCAGGGACTGGATATGGATTTGATTTATCGAATCCTCAACCGGGAGGTTTAGCATGGCGGGTTTGATTCACTTATACTGCGGCGACGGCAAGGGAAAAACCACCGCCGCCGTGGGACTGGCCGTCCGGGCCTCCGGGGCGGGAAAACAGGTGATTTTCACCCAGTTTTTCAAGGACGGCAGTTCTTCTGAGGTGGAATCATTAAAATTTCTTGGTATACGAACCTTCCACGCCCGGACGGTGAAGGGCTTTTACCGCTCCATGAATGAGCAGCAGCGGCAGCAGGCCCGGCAGGACTACACCGCCCTGTTCCGGCAGGTCACAGCTGCCGCGCAGGACGCGGATTTGCTGATTCTGGACGAAATCGTCTCTGCCTGCAACCGGGGCGTGGTGCCGGAGGAGTTGGTGGTGGACTTTCTTCGCAGCAAGCCAGATCAGCTGGAAGTGGTGCTCACCGGCCGGGAACCTTCCCCGGCGCTCATGGAACTGGCGGACTATATCACGGAAATGCGCAAACTGCGCCACCCCTATGACCGGGGAACAGCGGCGAGAAAAGGGGTTGAGTATTGATATGGAACAGAAATTAAAAGAGATTTTGCAGTCGGTATCTCCTCTGGACGAGGCTGCCATGGAGGAAGCCCGGAAGCGGCAGGCCCAGCTTGCCAAGCCCCCCGGAAGTCTGGGGCGGCTGGAGGAACTGTCCATCCAGCTGGCGGGCATCACCGGGAAGGTACATAATTCCCTTGACAAAAAGCACCTGCTGGTATTCTGCGCCGACAACGGCGTGTATGCCGAGGGCGTTGCCAGCTCCCCCCGGTCTGTGACCCTGATGCAGACCATCAACCTGACCCGGGCGAAAACCGGCGCGTCGGTGCTGGCCAAACACGTTGGCGCGGGTATCACCGTCTGCGACGTGGGCGTGGACGCGGACATCCGGGACAGCGCGGTGCTGAACAAAAAAATCGCCTACGGCACGAAAAATATGACGAAGGAGCCTGCCATGACCCGGGAGCAGGCCCTCACCGCCATCCTCACCGGCATTGAGCTGGCGCAGAGCACTGACGCGGACGTGTTCGGCATCGGGGAGATGGGCGTGGGCAACACCACCACCTCCGCCGCCGTCCTGTCCGTCCTGCTGGGGGCGGATGTGGAGAAGGTCACGGGCCGGGGCGCGGGCATCAACGACGAGGGCTTTCTGAAAAAGAAAAACGCCATCCGCAAGGCCATTGAAATCAATCAGCCTGACAGGAACGACGTGGTGGATGTGCTGCGCAAGGTGGGCGGCTTCGATCTTGCCGCCATGTGCGGCGGCTTCATCGGCAGCGCCCTGACTCACCGCCCGGTGGTGATTGACGGCTTCATTTCCGTGGTGGCGGCCCTGTGCGCCGTGCGGCTGTGCCCCAATGTCCGGGGCTACCTGATTCCCAGCCACGCATCCTTTGAAATCGGCTACCGCCTTGCCATGGAGGCCCTCCAATTGCAGCCCATTTTCCTGCTGGGCATGCGCCTTGGCGAGGGCAGCGGCTGCCCGCTGGCTTTCCAGGTGCTGGACGCCGCCTGCGCCATCATCAACGACATGGCGACCTTCGATCAGGCGGGCATTGACGATGGGTACCTGGACGAAATTCGGAAGGGCGACAAGTTCTCCGTGGAGGCGCCTGTATGATCGTCTTTGTCTCCGGCGGCGCGAAAAACGGCAAGTCCGGCTTTGCTCAGGACTTGGCGGTGAAGCTGGCCGGGGGAGGGAAGCGGTATTACGTCGCTACCATGATTCCTGTGGACGAGGAGGATCACCAGCGTATCCGGCGGCACGTTGCCGACCGGGCGGGGCTGGGCTTTGAAACCATTGAGTGCGGCGGCGACATCCTTTCCTGTCTGAATTATGACAAAAACGGCTCTTTTCTGCTGGACAGCGTGACGGCACTGCTGCAAAACGTGATGTTTCCGGCGGAAAAGAACTACGAAATGGACTTGCAGGCGGCGGAAAAATGCGCCCATGACGTGGCTGCCTTTGCGAAAAGTGTCGCCAACGCCGTCATCGTCAGCGACTACATCTACTCCGACGCCCGGCGGTACGACGAAAGCACCGAATGCTACCGCCGCTGCCTTGCGGACATCGACCGACTGCTGGCGAAGGTTTGCGACACGGTGATTGAGGTCAGCGCGGGACAGTTGATTTTCCACAAGGGGGGACTGCCTGAATGAAGCTTTTTTTCCACGCCTTTTTCATGTGCCAGAGTATGTTCTGCGCCATTCCCTGTCCCTGCCGGGTCTGGGACGAGGAGGCCCGCCCCCTGATGCTCCCTATGCTGCCGCTGGTGGGACTGGAAATTGGAGCATTGTGGGCACTTTTTGGATATCTGACGGCAGTTTTGGGGCTTCCCGTGCTGATTCGGGCGCTGGTACTGGCCCTGTGGCCCTATCTGGCTACCGGATTTCTCCATCTGGACGGCTTCATGGACGTGACGGACGCGGTCAAATCCTGCCGGGACTTAGCCCGCCGCCGGGAGATTTTGAAGGATTCCCACGTTGGCTCCTTCGCGGTCATTGGGCTGTGTATGCTCATGCTTGCCCAGTTTGCGGTATTTGCGTCGGTTCCTGACGACGGAAACTACCTGATTCTGCTGTTTCTGCCTGCGGTGAGCCGCTGCTGCTCTGCCCTGGCGGTGACGGCGCTGCCCAGCATGTCCACCAGCCAGTATGCTTCCCAGAATAAGCCCACGGCCCACTTGGTGGTGCTCACCGCCATGCTGTGTCTGTTTGTGATTCTGGGCGTTGTGCTGTGCGGCCGAATGGGCTTTGCGCTTCCTGGCTGCTTGGCGGGCTATGCGCTGGCCCTGCGCCGGGGCTACCACAGCCTTCAGGGCATGAACGGCGACATTGCGGGCTACGCCCTGACCATCGGCGAACTGTGCGGCGCGGCGGTAATTGCTTTGATATAGATGTGAATTTTGAGTCATAATCATAATGGGGAAAACCGTACGAAAAAATTGTCATTGCGAGCCAGTGCGCACACTGGCGTGGCAATCCGCATCTCCATACCACGTCAAATGACCGACCTTTTTCAGAAGAACGGATTGCCACACCAGTGACATCGGTCACTGGTTCGCAATGACATGATTTCTTCCGCAGATTTTGCTTATTTTCCAATTTGGACTATTGATTTACATTAAAGGAGAATCTATATGGTCTTGATTATCGGCGGGGCTTATCAGGGCAAGCTGGACTACGCGAAAGCGGCCTTTTCCCTGACTCCGGAGGATATTTTTACCTGCACGGGACTGAAAATCGATTTTTCTAAACGCTGTGTCAATGCTTTGGAGGAATTCTGCTATGCCTGTGTCCAGCAGAGCATTGACCCGGTGGGCTATTTTCAGTCCCACAGGGAAGGCTGGCAGGACAGCATTCTCATCTGCACTGACCTGTCCAGCGGCGTGGTGCCTGTCGATCCGGTGGAGCGCCGGTGGAGGCACAGCACCGGGCAGCTTTGCCAGTATCTGGCGGGGCAGGCCAATCAGGTCAGCCGGATTTTCTGCGGATTGGAGCAGCGGCTGAAATGAGCATCTATCTGATCCGCCACGGCAAAACCGAGGCCAACGAGCGCCGCCTCTACTGCGGCAGCACCGACCTGCCCCTGTCGGAAGGCGGCCGGGAGGAGCTGAAAGCCCTGCGCTATGCCATCACCCCGAAGCGGTTTGTTACCAGCGGCATGAAGCGCACCGACGAAACCCTGCAAATTCTCTTTGGCACAGTGCCATTTTCCGCGGAATCCCGGTTCCGGGAGGTGGATTTTGGGGATTTTGAGATGAAAAGCTACGAAATGCTGAAGGACGACCCCGCTTATCAGGCCTGGCTCACCGGGGACAATGAGGTCAATGTCCCGCCCCACGGCGAAAGCGGCGTCCAGATGACCCGCCGGGTGCTGGAGGCGTTTGGGTCGCTTCCCGACGGCACCGCCCTCATCACCCACGGGGGCGTGATTGCGGCCATTATGGCAGAGCTGTTCCCGGCGGAAGGGAAGCACCGCTACCAGTGGCAGCCACAAAACGGCCGGGGCTACGAGATCACGGCGGACACCTACCGCCCCATACCGTAAAAAAACACGCTCCCGAAAAGGGCGGGTGTCCGTAACACAGGAATTCTATGAATGATTGATTACGGCATCTGTCTTGCAGGGTTGGTAAAACTTAAATGGGCGATACCTGGTCGTTTTGATATGCTCCCCATAGAGTAGACACTCGAAATAACAAAAATTCGAGACTACGCTGTGGGGAGTATTATTATGTCTAAGGCAACGCCGCATAATGGGGCAAGGAGATTCGGCGAGAGATTTTGAACCAAGCGAAAGTATGGAAAATGTGGGAATACTGGATGTATTTCCCATTTTCCAGACTGCACGATTGGGGCAAAAGATCCGCCGAAGCCCGCTGCTCCCATTGTGCGGTGCTGCCCTAATACTATTTCTCAATAGAATGGTTTCATTCTATTGAGAAGACACCGCCTGACGGCGTTGTCGTATCTATGATTTTCGGAATAGAAAATCATAGATACCCGTCTCATTATGATCTTCATATTAAAATGTTCCATTCTACCGAATGAAACATTTTAATTGAATATCAGTATAAAAACAAGCTAAGCACGGAAGAAAGAATCAAAGCAGTAGAAAGCTATATTCAGGGAATCACGGGTTTGAACGAAGTACCAAGAATATATTCTCGACAAGTCAACTGCTCATGCGGTTGGCATTTTGCCTCCGACGGCGAAGTTCTTTGAGAGGGAGGAAATACGATGGATATGGTCAATGTCCGTTCTTGCAAACAGTCCTGCAAGGATAAAAGCTCCGTGATGCCCCCCAAAAAAAGAGGAATGGCTGATCTTTGAGAACACCCACGAAGCTGTTGTGGATAAACGCAGGCCGAGGCTCCTTGCCCAATTATGCGGTGTCAAAATCAGTTGACTTTTTCGTGTTGGCGTGATACACTTAATTCAGAACGAATGGTTTGATTGAAAGGAGCGATGAGATGGCAAACTATACAGAAGAGCAATGGTATGCCAAGAAAGTGGAATTGATGGAAAAATGCTATGACTGCTTTGCCGAGCATGGCCTGCATGGAACCGGCATCCGGGTATTGGCAAGGGAATGCGGATTCAATCACACAAAAGTGTATACCTATTTCAAGGACCTGGACGATCTGATCGTCCAATCCACCGAATACTGTATGACCAGGGTGGAAGCTGATTTTATGGCAAAAGCCCCGGTGGATGTGCAGGACTTATGGCGGTTTGTTGACGAGATACCCTACTGGACGGCAGAAAAACACGGAAAGAAGTACAGGCTGATGTACCAGGTGTATACGCACCCGAAATACAGGCAGTACGGTCAGAAATTCTTTGCCGGAGTGGATCAGCGCTATACCGAATACGCAAAATTTTTGGAGGGAAAACTCGGCATCCCATATCAGAAGCTGACACCCTTGATCTTCATTCTGATTCGCGCCTGCGTACATTACGCGCTGTTTGAAGACGAATTTTACCTGAAAGCGCAGCTGGATGTATTGAAAGAAAGTCTGGAACTCTTTGTTATGAAGTACAACCCGAAGGCAAGATCAGGTACACTGACAGAGTAAAACGGCTGTTATTACGCAGTTATGCAGGGGATGAATACCAAACCAAAGCCGACACCGCTACCAAGTGGCTGGTGAAGATCTTTTATAACGACCAGATTGGCGCGTATCAGGTGGTAAAGCCCGACAAGTTCTCTGATTCTTGGCACGAAGCTCGCTATAACGAATTGACGGGTAAATACTTCACCGTGACGAAGAGCGGAGATACCTACACCATCGGGTTCAAGGTGCTCCAGGCGGTCAAAGGCGCCGAAGGGCTTGCCACCGACAGTGAACTCAACGGCGGCTACAAGGAGGTCAACGGCGGTCTGCTGTTCGTGGACGATGTGGACGATAAGACAGGCATGCTTGCATCGGACGAAGCCGGGGAAATTGTATACGCAGACGGACTTTTCGATGTCAAGATTTAAAAACCAGCCATGCTGCCGACAGGATCGGCAGCATGGCACAGCGTGTCAAAAAAGCCTCGCAGAGTTTTCCGCGAACGCGGCAAATAGAGTGTAAATCATTTTCGGTCAGGTCTTGCACCTGACCGAAAATTCATCTCAGGCTGCAAGTGTGGAATTTGTTCGCTGTAGGCGAACAAATTATGCGCGCAGGGTAAACGATGCCTTGGGGATACGGAGATTAAGTAGTAACAATTTTCTTCGCCCAGACAGCAGCCCGTTTTATTGTTTTTCCAAAAATGACAGTAGCGGCAGTCGTTTGGCTTGTCTGGGGAATAGACGATTTTACTCAAAAATCAAACCTCCAATCTTTCAGATTTACCCATGAATTTTGGGCATAAAAAA
>JALFJQ010000034.1 GCA_022775085.1 Clostridiales bacterium
GATTCGAAATCAGGTTTTCCATGTGGAATGCCAAACGGCTGAAACCCTTGGAACCATGCGGGTTCCAGTCGAGTTCAAATTGAATAATGTTGCTTGTTCTATCCTGTTGTTCTTCCCGATTTCCACCGGCTGAATTGGTCGGCGGGTCGAGAAACAGGGATATAACATAAATTTGGAGATGTACCCAAGCGGTTGAAGGGTCCGCACTCGAAATGCGGTAGGTCGGGTCAAAACCGGCGCGAGAGTTCGAATCTCTCCATCTCCGCCAATGAGGTCTGCCAGCGAAAAGCTGGTGGACCTCTTTCTTTTTACGGAGAAACCGTAGACAGGTTTTGGAGCATGGGGGTCACAATATCCTGCTCGATGGCGGCGGCAGAATGCTTTTTCGTGGCGTATTGCAGATGACCGTAAATGTCCACCGTGGTCGAAATCTCGCTGTGGCCCAGCCATTCCTTCACCTGTTCCATTGGTACGCCGTTGGCCAGCAACAGCGAGGCACAGGTGTGGCGAAGATCGTGAAACCGAATGTGCCGCATATTGTTCTGGGCAAGCAGCTTTCCAAAGGTCGAGGAAACATAGTTGGGTTTGATGAGGTTGCCGATCACATCGACACAGACATACCCCAGGTACTCCTTGTTGTAGGCCCGCCCGCACAGCTTGCGGTTTTCTTCCTGCTGTTTCTTGGCCTCCAGCAACCGCTCCTTCAGGAAGGGAATCAGAGGATAGGTCCGCAGGCTGGACTTGTTTTTTGCTTTATCCTTCCTGACGGTGAGCCGTTCCCCTTTGACGCTGCAAGTTGTGACCGTGTGCCGGATGGAAACGCAGTCGTGGTTGAAGTCGAAGGCGCTCCATTTCAGGCCGATGACCTCGCTGCGGCGCAGGCCGTAGAAGGCGGCCAGAAGGACTACCAGCTCGATCTTGTGTCCCTTGATGATCTCAAACAGGTGCAGGACCTCGGAATCCAGGTAGTAGTCCCCTTTGAAGGGTTCGGGTTTGGAGATGATGATCCGGTCGGCGGGGTTGCCGGGGATCAGCTTTTTATCCACCGCATAGTTCAGCGCCCCATGGATCAGGGCGTGATAGTGCTTGACGGTGGATGGCTTGACGCGCTCCAATTCCTTTTCATAAAAGGTAAGAATATCGTCTTTGGTCAGGTCGCAGAGGGCAATGGGATGCTCCCGGAAGTACGGGGCGATAGGGTTGTTGAGCTGCTGTTCGTACCCCGCATAGGTCGAGAGTTCGATGGGCTTGCTGTCCATCACCCGTCCGGTGGCGGACTTGTACTTATACTCCAGCCATTGATACAGGAAATCCACAAAGGGAATCTCCGCGGACGGCTGGCCCCCCGGCGTTGCCGAAGAAACGGACTGCCGTGCAGCCGCCTCTTGGAGCAACTTTTCCGTCCATTCCTTTCGGATGGCGGGGAGCATATTGTTTGCCCAGGTCTTGTTGCCCTTGGCTTTTTTGTGAGTGGGAATCCATTTGGGTTTTCTCTTGCCATTCTCATCGGTAAGATTTAGAACCCAATAGAGATACCCTTTTTTCTCGGCCACATGGCCGGAGATCAGTTTATTGTTTTCTTGCAGGTGTACCGCTGGCATACTTGGTCGTTCCTCCTTTTGCGGTATTGAGTTCACCTACCAATGACACCTTTATTGTATCATCGGACAGAACAAAACTCCAGGTAAATCCGCGTCTGAATTGTTAACTTTCTGCGTCCATCCGGCGAATATCGACACCATAGCCTGTTACTCCACCAAAGTGGAACAGGTAATTTTCAAATAGCGTAGAATGTGGGCTTTGGGGATACGATAAGCCCGCCCAATTTTTAGGTATTCGATCTTGCCACCCTTGAGCAGCTTATACCCGGTCTTTGTGCTAACACCAAGCACCTCACACATCTGACCAATGTCCATCACATCCGGGTAATCCTTCAACATTAATCGGTAGGCATCCCTGGGAGAGAGTAGGCCGCCGTCATTTTCATACATTGTAAGTTCTCCTTTCGTTGGGGAATCCTATGCCGATGCTGACAGCCAGCGCCGCATCCACCTCCAGCATTTTTTCCTCGCTGATACGCCCAATGTAACCACGGAGCCGTTTCCGGTCTATTGTCCGCAGTTGTTCCAACAGCATCAGTGAGGTAGGCGCAAGCCCCGGCACATCCTCCAGCAAAATATGGGTAGGCAGGCTGCTCTTGGCTTTTCTGCTGGTGATGGCTGCCGCAACAACGGTGGGGCTGAAATGATTTCCCACATTATTTTGAACAATAAGAACAGGGCGGATTCCGCCCTGCTCGGAACCGACCACCGGATTCAGGTCTGCATAGAACAGATCACCACGCCGGATAGCCTTTCGCATAATCTGACCTCCTGAATATAAGTAAGCCGGAAACAGGGCAGGCCAAAAGACCTGCCCTGCATCCGGCGAAATACAAAATCCGATTTGTTTTCTGGATATGTGCCATTTGTCCTTGACACCCCGCACATATTGGGAAGTCATCAGCGGCCAGCAGCGAACCGGCCCACGGGAATCTCACCCCTCCGAGGATCTCTCCGAGCTGCCCCCATTGCGTGATCCTGCGGTCAAGCAGGGCTGTGGCTGGACAGGAGTACCATTATACCCGTTGCCGGTCATGGCCGCACCGGGTGCTGCCCGGTTTTTACAGGCTGCCGTTACTCGCTCATACGGAACAGGATTGTATGCAAGACCAATTATGATAATCAGGTGGGATCTGCTCATCATGTCCGTATATCATGGCGCGGCCCCTGAATCGGCTTCTGCTCATCGCACTGGCAAGGGGGAAGTTACTAATGAATGAGTATGCGGTTGTCAAGGAACAGGTGAAAGGAGAACACTCGAAAGAATGCCTTTCACCTATCGTCCTGAAACCGCAGGGGTGTCAACCCTGTGCCGCAAAATATTTTTTCAGCTTGTCAATCGCCAGGTTTATGGACTTGGCGACGGCTTGATGGCTTGTCCCTTCCATCCGACCAATCTGCCGGGTAGAAAGTCCCTGAAAAACATGAAGCCGGAACCGCCGCTTCTGAACCTCGGTCAATGCTCCTACTGTAAAAAGCTGCTCCAGGGCTTTCCAGGCATATTTACGGTTTTGTATTTCGACAATCCGTTCTTCCCATTCTTCATCCAAAGGACGGGTAGCGCAATGTTCTGTTTCCTCCAATCCATGAATCGAAACATCCTTACGGGTCTGGGCACTCTCTGCTCGATCCTGCTCATAGTAGATTTGATCGGAAACGGCTTTCAGCTCCGCAAAGTCATTTTCCGTTTTGTCAGGATTCTCCTTCAGATAATCCTCCAGTGTGATTTCTACAATTTCATTATGAAAGCGATAAACAATGTTTTTGCTGTTTTTGTTTATCGCATAGTCGCTTTTGCGATAATTATACAATTTAATTACCTCCGATTTTTTTGAAAACAAATCGGAGGTGGCGGTCCCCTGATTCTTTGTTCAGGTGGCCTTAATTGAAAACGGCTGACTTTGTATCGAGATACAAAATCAGCCGCTTTCTGAATATGCGCATTGAGAAGTCCAATAGGGTAGGCAATACCGGCAGGCGGGGGGTTGTCCCCACTTGGGGCAAACTCCCGCGCACAAAAACGCTGGCTGACACCTATTGAAATTTGTATATTGAAAACAGTGTGTCGTTGATGTGGACCGAAAAGCAACTCATCAATGCCGCGAATTTTTTGATTCATGGTACCGTTACTCCTTGTCCGCTGATACAGACGGCGCGCAGTGGCTGGCATCATCCCCTTTCTTCTGTCAATATGGCAACTTTACATTGTCGCCTTTGCTGATGATGTATGGATAATCGAAGTTCTAAAAATAGGAGTCATTGGCGGTTTACCCCAAATTTATCAGCAATACAAAGAAAGCGACCCTTATCTATAAGATAAAAGTCGCCAAGTGGATGGAGTACATTATGATTCTGTTTCAAAGTCTCTCATTACTACTATAATTTATTTGTCGGGTAAAGCCTGTCAGCCGGACAGGCTTTATTCGTTCTCATGCCTTAGCTACAATGGAAGGGATAATTGGTCTGACGAGTCACTCCTTGGGCCTTTGCGTCCGAATACGAGACTGTCAGCCATCCTTCCATTGTTTAAGCACCTAATCGATCCAGCGGTCTAACGCATAGTTTACCAGCTTAATGCCATCCTTCTTATCCGTTTTCCGCGACGTAATGTGTTTCCACCGTAGTCATGCACGAGAATGGCATTGACGACGGAAACAAATATCCCCGCCTCATGGAGAGGCTTGGCAACTGGTTCAAAATATTTGCCGGTATACTCCATGATGACCTTTGTTTCACCTTTCAGACTTTTCAGGAATCTTGTCAATTCCTCAAATTCACTGAAGGTGTGATTAACCTCATAGGGCGAGGCCACGACCTCTCTAAAAGGACGCATAATGGCAATCATGCTTTTTCCTTTCGAGACATTAATTCCAACAGCGTTCATGTTCCACCTCCCAATATAGTGCGTAATTGGCAACCATCCATCTGGAACAACTCGAAAATATAGCCTAAACAGTCCTTCATATACACGGCCAGCGCAACATGAAGCTGTGGTGGTCAGCTTTGCTATACCCATTTTTGATTTGCAAAAAGTATTTAATTTTGCATTAGCAGGAAAAATGTATAATCCATTTTTTATAAACGAATAATAAAATTGATTTTGGACACATTATTTACTTCAAGTAAATAGAAAGAAGAACATCTTGTCATCAATTGCGCATTATGCTTTTTTAACATCTTAGTGCTGTCACGAAGTAATGATTCCTTATCAGATAATTACGGGCAATAAACGAAAATAGCTAATTTAATAATGCATAAACGCAAATAATACGATGAATATAACGCAAATAATATTCAATGCTTGGGAAATCTTTCTGATATGCTAGCCACCAGAGAGGTGGACTTATGGACGAAACATTCATCAGAAATCGGATTACTGAATTGCGTTTAAAAAGAGGGATTTCAGAATACCAGCTAAGCTTGGATTTGGGGCAGAATCGAAGTTACATCCAAGCTAGTTCCTCTGGTAGAGCATTACCGTCCATGAAGCAGTTTCTGAACATCTGTGAATATTTTGAAATTACACCACTGCAATTTTTTGATACATCCGAAAGTAATCCACAATTGGTTAAAAAGGCATTGGATGGTATCAGGACACTGTCAGATGATGATTTGATTATGTTGCTCGGTCTTATCGCACGGCTAAATCAAGGGAAATGACGGTAGGTGCCCAACTGGCACCTACCGTTTATCTTGCTACATAAGAAATGAATTAAGAATATCTGCAAAAAAACCATGTGGTTTTCTGCTTGTTGAAAGATGGACCTACATGGTACAATAGCAGTGGGTACCAACTGGGGGTGGGTATGTTGATAATCTATCTACAAATGATTGAAACACCAGAAGAGAAGTCGAAATTTGAACGCCTCTATCTGGAGTATCGTGGCCTTATGTATCATGTGGCCTATGAAATTTTACATAATGAACAGGACGCAGAGGATGCTGTGCATCAGGCGTTCGTAAAAATTGCAGAAAACATTAAAAAAATTGATGATCCGGTGTGTCCAAAAACACATGGATATGTCGTTACTATTGTTGAGAACAAAGCAATAGATCAATATCGAAAGCGACAAAAAATTCAAACTGTTGAACTAATTGATGAAATACACAGCTCAAATGTACGTTATGACGGAGAAAATGCTCTAGCTTCGTGTATCTTGGAATTACCGCCCAGATATCGGGAAATGATTCTACTGCGTTACCATCATGGATATAGTGTTAGAGAAATTGCTAATATGATGGAAATATCTTTACCCGCCGCAATCAAACTAGATCAACGAGCAAAAAACAAATTGAGAGAAATATGTAAAAAGGAGGGAATTTTGTGATAAGTGAAGAGATGCTAAAAAGAGCAGCTGCGGAAGCCGATCAGGCAATCAGGGAGTCTCTTCCAGCGCCAGAAGAGTGCAAACATGAGTTTTCTCCATTGTTTCAAAAAAAGATGCACCGCATTTTTCGGAAAGCAAAGCACCCCGTCCTTTACAAGTTGCCTAAACGAGTGGCCTGCTTTATTCTAGTGGCAATTCTTTTCAGCGGCACGTGGTTGACTTTTGATGTTGAGGCACGCGCCGCATTTTTTGCATGGGTGCGTGAACAATATGAAACATTTGTTGAATATAGATTTACGGGACAGTTTCCGACAGAAAATGTGGACAAGCAATATGAGCCTACATGGTTGCCAGAAGGCTTTTCAATGCTTAAAACCCGTGTTGCTTCTGAAAAAACGTACATAACCTATGAAAACGATTCTGGGGAGCGCATAACTTTTTCTTATTTAAAAGGAAATGATGCTTTAAGTTTGTTTCTTGCCTCAGATTATGAAAAAATATATTCCGTCCAAGTGGGGAATAATTCAGCAGAATTCTATGAAGCTGCTGAAGAATCATCTGCTAATGCACTCGTTTGGATATCAGAAGATGATATATGCTTCTGTATTATTGGGGCATTTCCAGAGGGAACTCTAGTAAAAATGGCTGAGAGTGTTCAAGAAAAATAATTTTAAATATTTTTAAATCCACTGTCCAAAATGACCTCCTTCATTCGTTTATAGGATATAAGCGCATGAAGGAGGTTGTTCTTTTTGAAAAAGATTATTGTTCCTATCTTTTTTGTCTTTCTCATGATTTTTTCTTCTACGGCCTATGCAGCTACACGACGTGTGGCACAAGTTGTCCCATCAATATCTTTTGATGGAACAACTGCTGTCTGTTCGGTGTTCGTAGTAGCTGATAGGTCTTCTGATTCGATTAAAGCTACGATAAAATTATGGCAAGGAACCCAGTGCATAAAGACTTGGGAAGATTCTTCTACTGGCGATCTTGACTTTAGCGGCGAAGTCAAAGTTTCGAGAGGAAAAACCTATAAACTAACTGTGGATACAAACATTTCAGGGAAAAATCTTTCAAGATTTTCGGTTGAAGGAACTTGCAAATAAGACATTCATTGCAATGACTTTTGTGATGTCGGTCCCGGCCTTTGCTGCTTACAAACAGAACATCACGCTCCCTGAAAACCAAGTTTGAAAAACGGCGGGTACTAGCAGCCGCACGGGAGACTATTCCACCGTCTATGCCCGCTGCCACTCTGTTTATCCTTCTTCTGGCCCTGATTTCTTCGGAAAAATTCAGTGCCGTGTGACTAATTCCGGCGGTACTCAAATTTGCGATTCGGCCTACGTTCTGGACGAGGGCAATGATGGCTACACGGAGATTACCATCAAAGAGGGCTATTTGGCCACATCTCCTGTGACTTTTCAATTCAGAGGTAATTCGAGCGCCGCCGCCAGTGCTGTTGTAAGTTACTATGGCCTATGAAATGGCGAATTCACAGAAAGTGAGTGGAATCGAATCAAGGATATGCTGCCGCCAGAACAACCGAAGGAAAGAAAGCGCGGACGCCCGGCAAAATATGATAACCGCACAGCATTAAATGGAATGTTGTGGAAGCCAGATGTGGGGCGCCGTGGAGAGAACTTCCGGAGAGGTGCGGTCCGTGGCAGACAGTATATGCCCGCTTTCGGAAGTGGAGAGATGCAGGGATTTTTGACGCAGTTTTCCAGGCTCTCGCTATAGACGGGGATTTTGAAAATATCTCCATCGACTCTACATCCTGTAAGGTGCATCAAAGTGCCAATGGCGGGAAAAAAACCTGAGAATAAAGCCATTGGTGTGTCCAGAGGCGGCAGAAATACAAAGATTCATACTTTAGTGGATGGTTTAGGCAATCCACTGGCTTTCATGCTCAGTTCCGGCAGTGACCACGATTCTATTCATGCGGTTTCCTTACCCTGCCAAGTCCCAATGGAAGGAAGTAACATTCTTGGTGATAAGGCTTACGGTGCCAAAGCGATCCGTGAGTACATCGTTTCGCGGAACGCCTCCTATACAATCCCGCCGAAGTGTGACGTCATCGATCCGTGGCCTGTGGATTGGCATTTACCTATTTTTCAAACAAGGCCTAGTTATGGAAAATGCGGCTATCATTTTCTAATAACTGGAATCCCGCCTTCTCTTGCTCCGTTTATCCCCAGAACATAATCATAGCACATTTGTTCAAAAAGAACAGGACTACCTTTTCGGTAGCCCTGTCTGTTTACCTAAGCCTTTATTCATCAAGGATATTGCCGTCTGCGTCCAATAGATAAATGGAAAAAATAGTGTCAAGAGATACAGGATTGGAATCGTCATCTTCTGGAGACCAGAACATACAACTCGTATCATATCGCCGCTCTCTAATGCCGTTATCCCATGTTCTTCAAAAGTGGACGCGGGAATGGTAAACTCCTCCAACAAAGCAAATTGGTCATCAATTTCTTCATCAGGAACAACTGGAGAGAGTAAAACTTCATCGGCATCCCAACGAACAACCTCGGCATTAAAAAATGGATTTACATTTTCATCGCTTTGTTGGGGGGAAGAACAAGCGCTTAAAAGCAGAAGGCAAGTAAAAATAAGTGCAAGTCTCTTCATAATAGATCAGGTGGTAATCTTGCTCTCCACATAGAGAGAGATTGTATTCCCCGTAGACTTAATTTTTTCGCTTGAATTCACATAAAGGGTGTAGCCAGTAATGTCATCAGGAGAATAATAAAAGCTGTTGGAGTACGGGGTTTTAGTCTCAGTATAGGTCTCCCCATTCAGAGTTTTAGACCCATAAGCCACCTTGCGGCTGGAAAGAGTTGTACCGCTCACAGTCCAACCACCACTCACACTAATTAACTCGTTGGTGGTTCCCAGTATATCGTTCAGGTAACGGTAGCAGTTGCAACTACATCATCCTTAGTGGTGGTGCCACTGTCGGTTTTATTTGCCCTGGCCACATAGGTCGCCACATAGGTAGTAACACCGGAAGAGCGAGAGGCCGGAATCTCTTTCACGGTCATATCTACATCAATGGCCTGGAGTACATTCCCGTCATCATCAGTAATCGCAGCAACAGCACCATCTAACATAGCGTCCGTATCAACGGCCTTCGGAGCTTCGGCCGCAGCCACCGGAATGGACAGGCACCCCACCAAACAACAAGCAGCCAGAACACTGCTCAAGACTTTCTTTTTCATAAGCTCACTCCGCCTTCAAATAAATCATTAACATACTTCCAATTTATGTTAATGTCAACATTACCCAACCATCATCCACGATGGGAAATTGGTTGTACTTAACAACGAACTGGTCGTAATCATACCCGTAGCCAACAACCCAATGTTCGCTATAGGTTGGAGCAGCATCGAGGTTAGAATGACTGGGTCGCCACCATCAATTTTCCCGGTATAGGTCGAAAAACTTCCGTTGGCTTTAGAGTATGCAGCCAATTCAGAATCAAAGTCCTGTTGCTTCAAATACTCAGTCAATGAACTCGATGCTGTTGGCGATATATGTAATTGTCTCATTGGAGATAGAACTGTCAATTTCAAAAGCGACATAAACGGACTTGTCGCTGTTATAGGAGAGAATACCGTAATTTGTTTTGGGGGCGCTTTCAGAATCGGAGGTAGTAGAAAGGACAGGAGAATAGTACACATCAACTGTGGCGGTTTCCCCCGCATCTGACTCTTTGACGACCGTATAACTGTTTTTGACATCAAACTGATAGTCATTCCCCAGAGCGATTTGATTGTAAATAGCCATCAACTCACCTTCGGTTCCTTCGTCCAACTCAAAGGTGTTGTAGCCGACAGCGCCGACACAATTCTCTTCTTCGTCATAGATACCGATACGGGACCAGACACCGCTATACAAATAGGTTTCTGCCTGGGGATCAAATTCACCAACGGACCACCCATCGGGGAGAGCAACTTGAATATTGA
Source organism: Clostridiales bacterium (assembly GCA_022775085.1). Classification (GTDB taxonomy): domain Bacteria; phylum Bacillota; class Clostridia; order Oscillospirales; family Oscillospiraceae; genus Faecousia. Next base: position 9,907 of record JALFJQ010000034.1, read on the forward strand.
ACGGCGTTACTTCAAAGATGGCTTTGTTAAAATCGGTTTTTTCGGCGTCGCTTTCAGGAAAAGTCATTTGTTGTAGAGTATACCCATCACCATCAGGCAAATCAGAGGAAGACTGGGGAGACGGATTAGCCTGCGTACAGGCGCTGAGCATCAGAAGAACTATGCCTAACGATACCGATAAGCCCATAAGTGGGCGCCATTTTTTCATAAAGATATGCCTCCTTATACAGAATTGATCTTCTTCTGTCCAAGCACCCTTGCTTGGACAGAAGAAGACAGGATTAGAAGTATAGTATGCGGATGAACATAGGTCCTAATCAGCTGTTGGTAATCTGAACGGTACCTACGTTGGGATTGTTATAGCTGGAATTATCGTAGTAATAATGCAGGATCTCTTTCCAGTCATATCCGAGGGATGTGGCAAGATAGTTGGAACCGTTCTGACGAAGTTGCCCGGTACCTTTGCCAGTCGAATTAGAACTGCCAGCAAAAAAGGCTGCGTAAAACAGCTTACCACCGGTACCAGAACTACTAACCATACGCCAACCATCCAAATCGCTTACAGCATCTCGGACAGTCTGGGTATTTGCGTTGGTGGTATTGAGCTTACTGCGGTAGTTGACATCGCCGTTCTTAATGTCGCAACCATAAGACTGACGATATTCTGCCTCAACAGCCCACCAGCCGCACATCTTGACTGCCATGATATTGGCTTTCAGAGCATCGGTATCATAACCCATGTTGCCAATCTCATTACAGGTCGCGTTTACAACAAACTCTTCAAAGCTCTCATTCTTATGCACAGTACCTTTTTCGTCCATCACGTTAATCGTGCTGGGCTCGGAACCACAGTCACAGAAGCCATAACCCTTACGAGGGGTAATGTTAGAAAGCGCAGTCACACCATTGAGTTCGCTGGGGCAACCAAGTAGGGTACCGACGTGCCAGCCATCATTGTCTTTGACAAGGATGACCAGATGGCTACTGGTACCATTGGAGAAGTAACCGTTATCCTCATTTACGGTAGTAGCCATATCGACCTTATAACACTCATAAGTGGACTCGTCGGCGAAATATTCCATGAGCTCCGGGTAAACCTTGGGAGCGTAGCTGTTGTCCACCTTCTCAACAGAGAGCACATCAACCGAATTGACAGTAAGAATACCAGTATTATTTTCCAGGTTGCTATCATTAGAAACGAATGCCTGATAGTCACTCTGGACGGAGGGGGCATAGAAGGACACCCAATCATTCCAATCCCCGGAGTTGATGCTCTCCAGGTAGTTGGTGATAAGGGCTTCGTTGGAACTCGTATCAGTATCCACCGCCAAAGCGCTGACCGAAAGGGACATAGCGATAGCCAAAGACATCACCACAGAAAGAATCTTATTGAGCTTTTTCATACTGCACCTCAGAAATTTGTTGTGTCAGTCGGCATCTTTTCAAAATCTATACCGTAGTTAGACTATATGTTCAGATAAGAAAGATGACTCGGCTAAAATTTGTCCTTCCGTTTTAAGTTTAGGATTAAAAGATCAGATTTACCCCCCTTTTTTGTGTATTCTGGATATAACCAGAATTTGCATATCTCTGAAGTTTTGAAGTAGAGATATGCTTTTTCATTGATTCTGACTTTAGCTGTGAGACGACAGGTGTTTCTCTTTGTGGCGTTGTCCTTATCCGCAGGTAGATCTCCACTTACAATAACAATAACAGAATATCCTGTCGTAGTTACATCAAAGGAGAGAGGGGCCAGACAGACGCACAGCAGGTAGTTACTTTATTATGACAAGATAGGCAACAGAACAGCAAATACCAAAGCCAAAGTCAGAAAATGTTTCCGAATAAAACCACCTCCTCCTTTGTCATACATAATAACGATGGAAGAAAGCAATTTTGGACACGCTAAAAAAATTTTGTAAAATCATCTTGCATAATGTCAAAAAAATTATTTTGAGCACTGTCCAAAATGACATTGCATATTCGTATATAGAGATGAACGCGTTCAAGATAAACATAAGTAATTACTTTTACAAGGAGGTGATTCCAATGTGGTTGGAATACTGTCCTTAGACAAATTGGAGCACTCGTATTCTTAATAAAAGGGAGGAATAAAGTATGAAAAAGCTGAAGATTTTGTTCTCCATGATCTGCGCCATTGCCATTATTTCTTCGCTGTGCGTTCCGGCTTTTGCGTATAGCGACGGCGACCGCGAAGTTCTGTACTATAACTTCAACATTGGTACCGATGAACTGGTCGGCTGCTCCTCGTCCAGCATGAAGCGTCTCTACAACCGCGAATGGGTCGTATCGGTGAGTAGCCGCTCCAATAACCGTTACGCCATCACCTATGGAATGCTTGACAACAACGCGACCGAGTGGGACAATGCGCTCGTGAGCAACACGACCTCGCGTTCCGGGACCGGGAACTTCGGTTCCACCTATCCTAGTTCTTCGTCCATCGGTTCTCGCCTTTACCTCGGTGCCCTCATCAATTTCAACGATGTCAACCGTGGCGTCAAGACAAGTGGCCAATGGAGTACGGATGCGGCTAAGTAATTTCCAATAATGCAATGGGTGATGGGAAGTGCACGGCAATTCCCATCACTCCTTGTTGCTTTATGGTGGTATATATGAAAAAAACAAGAATGATCTGGACCGGCACACTCCTTTGTCTTCTATTACTCACAGCCTGCCAGCCAGCCCCAGGCGAACCTGCAAACTCTGATACCGACAGCACTGCGGACACCTCTGTCTCACAGTCCGGCAATCCAGTTGAGGATGGCACAAATGTAGGAAACGATATAGCCTCCATTTCAGATGCAAATATGGAACTGGTGCGCAGCGTGAATGGAACCGCGATAGAAGAAACCATAACTACGGCTGATGGAAAGCAGATTCTTCTCAATGCTCAGGTAAATACCGAAAGTGTCGAAACTATTCAGCAGTATCAATATGAGGTGCTTCCTGTTACGGACGAACTGCGTGAAACACTATTCACTACATTTTTCGGTGCGCGCGCTTCTGAGGCCATTTATGACCAGCGCAACGATGTCTGGGAACTTCACAACTCTGAAGCAATCGGTGACTATTATCTCTATGAGCACACCATTGCTATGGCTGGGGAGAGCGTACCTGGAGAAGAAATCTTTACATTGGGATACCGGGATGTAAACCTATATCCCTTTGAAGATAACCTGTTGTCCTCCTCTGCGGAATGCGGTGTATCTATCCCTCTGGAGGATGTAATTTCTTTGTGCGGTACCATTACAGACGCCATTACTCCCCAAAACAGCTATACCGCAGACACCGTGCTGCCTTACGGCAACCAAGGGCGGCGGCCTTATTATAAGATTTTCTTCCGACGCACCGCAGACGGAATGCCCATCATAGGTTACAATGACCTTTATTTTTTGGTGGATAGTAATGGTATCCAAACAATCAGCGGTGCCCTTTACGGGCTGACGGCACAGCCGCTTTCCTCTGAACTTCTCTCCCTTGAGGATGCGGTCGCATCTCTGCGGGAAAACACCAGTCTTATTGATTTCTATGGTGAAGATACCCTTTCTGTCGGCGCCATTTCTTTAGAATATATTGTAACGCTGACAGAAACACAGGAGGCGGTTGCCATTCCTGCCTGGCGTTTTCAAATCGGAACGAATGATAACTCCTTGATGATCAACCGCAGGCGAGTTCTGGCAGTAAATGCTGTTACCGGGGAACTGATACAAGGAGAGCGAGGGATGTCCTTTTGAGTAAATCTTTGCGATTTCGGCTTCGAGCCGCCATCTTTTCCTGGCCGATGCTGGCCAGCATCATTGTAGGAGTATTTCTGCTTCTATGGAATCAGATTTACTACTGGATTCTATACTGTATCTCGTATGAACCGATTCCCCTGAGCGCCATGTGCACGACTTTTCTCGATTCCATTTTCCGGGCAAATGACCTGGGCGGTTTTGGCATATTTGCTACGATTCTGGCTGTCCTGCCTGCGTCCACTCTATTCTGTGAAGATTACAACAGTGGTTATTGCAAAGCAATTTTAAGTCGGGTGGAGCGGAGACGCTATCTTCAGGAGACCTTGCTCTGTTCCGGTATTTCCGGCGGGTTGGCTGTTTTTCTTCCCACTCTGCTCAGCGACATAGTGTGGATCATAAATGGGAAGCCAAACACTGGGGAACAGATGGGGATCAACTATTTCACTGTGTTCGATGAAACCGTGTACCGGGAACTGCAGTTTGTCTGGAACGGCCTTTTTCTGGTGTTGATCCTGCTCCTGCTGGCCTTTTTGTTCGGCGCATCCTGGTCTGTGATTGGGCTGTGTATCTCTGCGCTCATCCCAAACCGCTATATTACCTTGGCCACTCCTTTTGCGCTGTTCTTCGGCGCACATCTGATCCTCTACCGACTGGGAGAACCGCTGTTGTTCAGCCCTGCCAATGTTCTGATGCCAGCTACGGACTTCATTCCATTCCCAGCTTTCCCACTGTTGTACCAACTTGGAATGTTGGCATTGGCTTCCGCTTTGTGCTGGAAGCTGCTTGAAAGGAGACTGCGGGATGTTTAAGATCTGTGCACATCAATTTCGCCAAGCCTTTCTTTCACCGCGGCTGTACCTGGCACTGATTTTGGGCTGTGCCATTCAAATCATCAGCGTGTTTCCTCTGTTGGATTTTTCAAAAGCCATGGGTGAACCTCTTGGAATTTTTGAGGCATTCATTTATTTCAACACCGATACCTATACAGCGACCTGCGCCTTTCTGGGTGCTGTTCTGATGGTGTCTGATATACCATTTTCCAGCCAGAACGAAACATACACCCTTCTGCGAGTGTCCCGCAAGACCTGGGTTGCCGGAAAAGTCCTTTATTTGCTCGGTATTAGCGCAGTATATTATCTTGTGCTGTTTATCGCTGGCGCGTTGTTCATTTCAGAAAACGCTTTTTCCGCCAATGTCTGGAGCTTGCCTCTCACTGCTATTGTGCAGAATCGGGCACCTGAGCTGGCCTGGGAATATCAGGTTTCCTTTCCATACAGGCATCTGATGACGCTGACGCCAGTAATAGCCTTCGTATTAAGTTACCTGCTGAGCGTGTGCTATGTCTTTGTAATGAGCCTCATAATCTTCTGGCTTAATTTGCGCATCTCTAAGGTACTAAGCTACCTTGCTGCCGTACTGGTTCATGTGGCAGGGTACATTTTCACAATCGGTTTTTTGACTGATTCTTACCGAAAGTTTTCTCTGCTGGCGAACAGCTTGCTCATGTATCACAATGTCAGCGGCTCAGAGGCAGAAAACGCATACCTGACACTACCTCAATCGTTCCTGGTTTATGCGGCCACTGCTGTGGTTCTGTTTTTTTTGATTCTACATGCGATCCCTAGTTATGATTTCCGTATTACAGTGGGGACAAAGCAATGAAAGGACGCCTATTTACACGGGTTTTTGACCGTCATACCCTTACCTGCTATCTCGCTGCAATAGCCCTTATGCTGTTCCTTGTTGATGGCCATCGCTCCCCGCTGTCATTCTTCCTGGGTTTTTCTGCCCAGGACGGTGCCGGTGGGCTGGACATATTGAAAGCTATGGAATGGAATCTTTGTGTTCTGCCACCCATCTCGGCAAGCCTTCTTTTCCTGATGCCGGAACTTGGAACACTAAGTACCTATACCGTCTTGCGTTCCAAGAACATACGCCGTTGGTGGCTGATGCGGCTGGCTCCTGTGGTCGTGATCAATTATGTATTCTTCCTCTTTGCACTGGTCCTGCTGTCCCTGGTTCCTGGATCATATCTGTTGTGGACGGAATGGAGTGTGGCCATAGTGCTGTTCCCGTTGCACACAACACTTCTCTCTATCCTCTGTGCTGGAGGGATGATTCTGTTTGCCAGCCGAGCAGCAATCATCCTTTATCTTCTGATAGAGTGTGGTCTGTTAGTGGTAGGAACGGCTTACCCACCAGTCAGCCTATTTCTTCCACCCTACTGGGGTATGGCAAAGGCAATGGGCAACAACTTCAGTTCTGCGGTGGCAGTCAGCCTGTTTCTGTTGGTAGCGGTGAACCTTGGCATCCTATACTGGCTTAGCAAACATAATCCAGCAGCAAATCCACAAAGTAAGTAATTGGAGGAATTTTATGGAATCAATTATTGAAGTACAGGATGTTACAAAATCCTTTAAGGGAACCACTGTACTCCACAAAATCAACGTGTCCTTTGAGAAAGGCAAGATTCATGGGATCATTGGGCGAAATGGCTCCGGAAAAACAGTGCTGATTAAAACGATCTGCGGCCTGATCCACCCGGATCAAGGGAAGGTGGTTGTGGATGGAAAAGTTATTGGGAAAGATGTGGATTTTCCAGAAAGCATTGGTGCCATCATTGAAGCTCCCGGATTTCTTCCATCGGTCAGCGCCTACCGAAACCTATCTTATCTGGCCTCGCTGAGAGGATGCATTGGGAGAGACAAGATTCGTGCCGCAATATCCTTTGTTGGGCTCAACCCGGATGACAAAAAAGCGGTGGGAAAATACTCCCTTGGTATGAAACAGCGTCTGGGGCTAGCACAGGCCATTATGGAAGATCCAGACATCTTGCTGTTGGATGAACCAATGAATGGTTTGGATAATAGTGGTGTCTCTGAAATGCGAAACTATCTATTACAGCTCCGGGAAAAAGGAAAGACTATTTTGCTGATTTCTCATAGCCTAGAAGACATCAACACCCTTTGCGATACAGTTCATGAAATGGATCATGGCGTCTTAACCGAGAAAGAACACATTTCTTCCGAGTGTCTCGACCATAATCTTAAGAATTGAGTCATAAAACCTGCATTTTTTCGATCTCTACACCACTTTTTTCTTCATCCGTAAGTATCTGTTCACCTGTACGGTTCAAGGGGGTACAAAAATGGACTGCCCCCCAGTCCACATACGAATCGGGCGGCAATTCTGCCGCCCGATTTCTGTTTCAAAGCCATCTGCAAAGGAGTAGAGAAGCGCAGTCGGCAAAAGGACGGACTGCTCCCCAGGTGTGGAATCAGGGCCGTCGATAAGGTAAGATGTCGCGGTCGGGCTGAGTTGTCACTCGCAAGACGGCGGGAGATGACATAGGCCGCCGGACAACGCTGCCGGCGGACGGCGTGTTTTGTCACCGCCGAGCTGTTTTGCGGCCGGGTCATTTTGCCGCATAAAAGAAGGGAGAGGCCGGAGCCACTCCCTTCGTCCAGTATTCAAGATACCTCGCCTTCAAGCACGACCTGCACCATGCGGTCATCAATAATGGCCCGCCGGTTTGAGCGGCTCTGCTTTGACAACGGCCCCCAGTACCGCACACACTGGATGAAGCGGGCCTGCGGTCTGCTGGGCATCCGTCTGATCTACGCAAAGCCCAGAAATCCACAGGGCAAAGGCAAGCAGGAGCGAGTTTCGGTGTACCCGCTGGAACCGCTGGGAGCCATAGCCCTTGTCGTTGTAGATCTTCATCATGAAGGATGAGTACCCCGCGCGGCTGAGCGCATCCTGTAAGGTCGTCCGCTTCAAGAAACCGGGAGCGGCCTTTCCTTCCAGCTCTCAGGATTTGAATAATGGTAGGGATGCTCCTGCTGGGTAATTCTCGCCTGAGCTGAATGGCCTCGTCCAGCAAATCTTGGGGGATTTTGAAACAGTTGTGTGCCCCCTTGCTTTGCGGTTTGAGGGCTTCAAACCCACCGCTCAGATACCGTTCCAGGGTCCTTTGGGAAATTTGGCTGCGCTCACAGATCTCCTGCCGGAGCTGCGCCACCTGGCCGCCGTCCATGTTCTGGGACAGCAGGGAGCAATCATGGACATACGCTCCTCGGCAATCTCCGTGGCGAGCTTCTTGTCCTTCATTTCCGCTACAAGGTAGATGCTGCTCCTACTTTCTGTAAAATATGCCACTTGGCAAGGCGTTAGCCTCAACCAAGTGGCACATCATCAACTGGTCTTATCCCTTTTTTGCGTTTGTTTTCCATTTCCTTTGTCCCCTTCCTTTCCATTATAACGAATGCTTTTTTGTCCATCAATTCGGGAAAGGGGGCAGTTTGAACTGGACCCATTCACCAATACGCTGTTTCTGTCTTGTGGGCGGAAGCGAGACCGGATTAAGGGACTATACTGGGAACGGGATGGATTCATCCTGCTCTACAAGAGGCCGGAGCAGGGCACATACCAGTGGCGTATATCGGAATGTATATTCCCGTTCCTAATGTGGCAGAAAAGAAATACTCCAATAATACCCTCCTTCCCAAAGTAACACATTCCTAATTTGCTTCTTTGTCATCCCGACACTTTCAAGTTAGGCAAATTCATGTTTTCGAGTATTAACGACCATTGTGTTAATGAAATTCATAACTTCAATCAGCAAAAATACGGCGGATAGTCCTGTGGCTAAAACCCTGGAAGTCAGCAAGTATCCTTCCTATTTCTTTCTGTTTTTCGTACCGTGACTGAATATCAATGCCCGATGATGAGGCAGTAATTGTTTGAAGGTTTGCCATGAACCCTTAGTCGTAACTGCTGTCAACGGTATCGAAAGCTATACGAAATATTTTAGTTTCCTCCGACAATATCTTTAATGCATGTTGGCTGATATATAAATCGGGATCTGTGCCTCTCTCGTTTCCTCGTCCACTTTGAAAATCACCGTCCAAGAAACCATTTACCACCGTAAAGGTATGCTCACCATGTTCACCAATAACAGTAATTGCTTGTCCGGGCACATCCGTTGTGGTTCGTGGCGAACCGGAGCCTGCGCCGTTGGCCGTATCTCCCCAGGCTTCCAAGCCTGTTCCCCATACCGGCGCTCCACTTCCCGCACAATCTGAAAAATCTCCGCGTATTGCTCCATGGTGAACTGATAGCGTCCGCACATAAAACCACCTCCCGTCTGAAATAGTATAACACATCCGTCTGATAAAACTTCCAGACACAGGTATAATCCAGCCAACATTTCCCACTTGAAAGAAGAGAACGGTTGTTCTATTCTTTCTGAAGAGGAGGTGCCGTGATGGTACGCCATATTCTTCATTGCGATATGAACGCCTTTTATGCATCTGTGGAGTGCCAACGGCACCCGGAGCTGCGGAATCAGCCGGTGGCGGTCTGTGGCAGTCAGGAGGCACGGCATGGGATCGTGCTGACGGCCAACTATATTGCCAAACCTCGTGGAGTCAAGACTGGCATGGCCATCTGGCAGGCGTTGCAGTGTTGTCCTGACCTTGTAGTATTGCCCCCGGATATGGGTGAGTATATCCGCATCAGCAAATTGGCACGGGAAATCTATGAGGACTACACCGATCAGGTGGAGCCTTTCGGCTTGGACGAAAGCTGGCTGGATGTGACGGGCAGCGTGGGGCTGTACGGCTCGCCCATGACCATTGCGCGGGAAATCAGCAGGCGGATCAAGTTTGAACTGGGCATCACCGCCAGCATTGGAGTCTCAGACAATAAGGTCACTGCCAAGCTGGGCAGCGACTATAAAAAGCCGGACGCCATTACCCGTATTCGACGGGACAATTATCATGAGATCGTCTACCCTTTGCCGGTGGAGGATCTGCTCTATGTGGGACCGGCCACAAGCCGGAAGCTACGTGCCATTGGCATCAGCACAATAGGCCGGCTGGCGGAGGCCCCGTTGGACTGCCTGACCCACCGGTTGGGTAAGATGGGCGCCATTCTGCATATGTTCGCAAACGGGCGGGATGTTTCGCCCGTCCAGAAATCTGACCATGTGCCAAACGTGAAATCCGTGGGCAATAGCGCCACCACGCCTCGGGATCTGGTCTGCGACGCCGATGTTCACTTGATGCTGCTTTTGCTGGCGGAGAGCGTAGCCGCCCGGATGCGGGAGCTGGTTTCCCGCTGTACGGTGGTGGAGGTTTATGTCCGGGACAAGGATCTCCACTCGTTCTCCCGTCAACGAAAGCTACGGACGCCTACCTGCTCCAGCGCCGAGATCGCACAGACTGCCTTTGAACTGTTTCGGGCAAGCTACCGTTGGGAGAAGCCAGTGCGAAGCCTTGGGGTGCGGGGCGCCGGTCTGGTGGAGGCCGATGCCGGTGTGCAGTTGTCCCTCTATCAGAGCGATATCAAGCGGGACAAGTGGGAACGCATTGACAAGGCCGTGGATGATCTCCGGCAGCGGTACGGCTATATGAGCGTCCAGCGGGCATTAATGCTGACCGATCCGCAGCTGGGTGCCATCAATCCCAAGGACAGCCACACGGTACACCCGGTGGGATACTTCGGAGGGTGATCAACATGGATGCTCGGGAAAAACGATATGTGCCGGTAGTCGTGCGCTTTGACACGACCGGGAAAATGCGCCCGGTGCTGATTGAGTTTGATGAAGAACACAAATACACGGTGGACAAGATTCTGGATGTGCGCCGGGCCGCCTGTCAGAGCGTTGGCGGTGTGGGTTACCGCTATACCTGTCGCATTCAAGGCAAGGAAACTTATCTATGGTTTGAAAAAGGCTGCTGGTTTGTAGAGGCGAAGAAATAGAATCTTGAAATATTCTGCTGTACGCTGCGAATACTAAGAAAAAAGGAGAGGAGGCAGTGCTATGGCAGTATCACATAGAGGGGCGATTTCTTTTGGCATGGTGCATATCCCCGTAGGCCTTTACACAGCCACCCAAGACAACGATATTCACTTTAACCAGCTCTGCAAAGAGGACGGCAGCCGGGTTAAGTATAAGAAGGTCTGTGCTAATTGCGGGAAAGAAGTTCAGGCATCAGATATTATCAAGGGCTTTGAATATGAACCCGGCAAATATGTCACCATGACGGACGATGATTTTGAAAAAGCCAAGACGGAGAAAGACAAGACGATCCATATCCTTCATTTTACCGATCTTCACGCCATCCGGCCTGTCTATTACGATAAGACCTATCATACCATCCCCGAGCAGGGCGGAGATAAAGCATATGAACTACTGCGCCGGGCCATGATGGAAGAGGGCAAAATTGCTATCGCAAAAACAGTCATGGGCACCAGGGAAAAGCTGCTGGCCCTGATTCCCACTGAGGATGGCATCCTGGTGGAAACTTTGTTTTTTGCGGATGAAGTCAAAGAGGCTCCGAAAGAGATCAGCCACCCAGAGGTCAGTGAGGTGGAACTGACGATGGCGAAAACTCTGGTAGACGCCATGGTACAGGAATTTCAACCACAGGCATACAAGGATGAATATCAGGCCCGTCTGTGGGAGATCATCAATCAGAAGATCCAGGGCAAGGAGATCACGGTGCCCCAGGAGAGTGGGCAGGTTACAGTCATTGACATTATGGAGGCACTGAAGCAAAGCCTTGCAAATGTGGGCAGTGCGTCATGAGAGACCTGTTTGTGGTCAAAAATCTCAAGCCCATGCTGATCGGCGCGGAGAGCGGTCCTTTTGATGACCATGGCTTTATTTACGAATTGAAGTTGGATGGCGAGCGGTGTGTGGCCTATCTGGATCCACGGATAGGGACAGATCTTCGGAATAAGCGAAATATGAAGATGCTTCCCAAGGTGCCGGAACTGGCAGACCTCCACCAAAATGTGAGCCGACGTTGTATTCTGGATGGAGAACTGGCAGTGATTTCTGAGGGGCGCCCGGACTTCTTTGCCATCCAGCGCCGCAGCATGATGACAAATCCATTGAAGATTCAATTGGCTGCCCAACAGCAGCCCGCGTGCTTTGTGGCTTTTGATCTCTTATATCTGGACGACCATCTGACCACGAACCTGCCGCTCATGGAGCGCAAAGCACTATTGCAGAATGTGGTAATCCAGGATAATGCCCGGTTTGCCGTCTCCCGTTTTATTGAGCATGGCGGTGTTGCCTTTTATAAACTCGCCAAAGCGCAAAAGCTGGAGGGTATTGTTGCTAAGCGCCGGGAGAGCCGTTACTTCTTTGACAAGCGCACCAGGGACTGGATCAAGATCAAATACCTTCAGGATGAAGATTTTGTGGTGTGCGGCTATATCCAAAAAGAAAAGCATATGATCAGCATTGTCCTGGGACAGTATCGGGATGGGCAGCTCATCTACAAAGGCCATGTGACTCTCGGCGTAGGCGGTGAAAATTTTCGCCGTATCCGGGAACAGCCCACTTTGCCTGCGCCACCCTTTACCGTACCTTCCGGCAACGAGCAAGCAGTATGGATAGAGCCGTGTCTCGTCTGTACTGTGCAGTATATGATGAAAACAGAGAGCGGCGGTCTGCGGCAGCCGGTATTTAAGGGGCTTCGGCCCGATAAAGCTCCGTCGGAATGTACGGAGAAATTAGAATCCGGGGTAGATTCCTAAACAGGTATCTGCCCCTTTTCTTATTGAACATTAAGTCCAAAACAGAAATATATCCAATGGAGAAATCCGCCTGTCTTATACCGAATTTTATATACTGTAACAGCCATGAGCAAAACTCGAAAAACATAGTAGTATCAATGGATTCCGGGCATGGCTTAAAACCGGAATCACTCCAAAAGATATAGAAAGCAGCCAGCGCCAAGTGGTAAAATGAAGTTATCACAGCGAAAGGGGCTGGCCGCAATCTACCGACAGGAAATCATTCAGGATGTAACGCTGTTCACATCCCAAAGTGCCGCAGCATTTTACAATAAACTCTTCAGCAGCCTGGATTTCACGCTGCCCAGAGCGGCGACTGGGCGGCGGGGCTTCCCGAAAGAAGCCATGGTCTGCGCTTTCATCGTGATGAAGTGTGAGGGCTAATCACCGATCTGGTGGATTATCTGGACAACAACCGGCTCATTGCCCATTACTGCGGCTTTAACATCATGGAGCCTCTGCCGTCCCGCATGACGGAAACTCTTATACCTCTTTACCAGCTCGGCTCCCTGCCGCGCTTGGCCTTTGCGCTCTTTTTTGCTGGTTGCTCTGCAATCTGCTCCTGTTTACCCTCTCCACTTTTTCATTTAGGCCATGTTTTGCTCATCTCTATTTTTGTCTTATTCCAGCATACCACAGACACGGCAGGAATACCAGCGCCGGAATAATTTTCCTACGCATTTAGACCCACTATCCAGAGGGCATTTGATAAATCATTCTGCCACCCCACCGGCCACCACCGAAAAGCCTTGATTTCCGTGGGCTTTTTGCCCTCTAAATGCGTAGACAGGAGGGGCTTTTCGGCTCCCTGTTTTCAGCACATAGTTTGTTGCGCTTCTACACTCTAATAATTCATATTCTGTTCCTTGTATTCTTCGAGGAAATGAAATATAATGGAATAGATTGTCGGAGGTGTGAACATGGATTACATGACGCTCAAAGAGGCAAGCGAAAAATGGGGCGTTTCGTCCCGTCAGATAAATTACTACTGCACCGATGGACGTATCCAAGGTGCAGTGAAAATGGCCGGTGTCTGGCTGATTCCAGCGGATACGCAAAAGCCGGTAGATCGGCGCAGAAAGAAGCGTGGTGATAAATGTGATAAAAATTGCGATATGTGACGATGAAGAAAAGGCCGTTGCCCTGCACGAAAGGATCGTCAAAGTCTGCTTGCAGTCGCAAGGTATCGGCTATGAAATAACGACCTATACCCAAAGCCGCAATCTGCTTTGCGACATAACCGATGATGGCTTTTTCTATGACCTGATTTTGCTGGATATAGAAATGCCGGGAATTAGCGGTATGGAAATTCCACAGCAGATCAAGAACTTTCTGCCCAATGTCAGAATTATCTTTGTAACCTCACACACGGAATATGCGATTGACGCCTTTGAACTATCCATCTTTCGCTATGTACCGAAAAACAATCTGGAAGTAAAGCTGACTGCCGCCGTGACCGATGCCGCCAAACTGATTGAATTGGAGGCCGGTCAGGAGTACACAATCCAGACGACAAACCGCATGGAGAAGATACCCTATAAAGATATTTTCTATATCCAGCGGGACGGAAAAAACGCCAGCATCGTGTCCAGTGCCGGGACTGCAAAGGTAAGAAAGAGTTTGCAGCAGGTGTTTGACGAGCTGAGCACCCCGGAGTTTATCTTTATTGACCGTGGCTGCATTGTCAATATCATTCAGATTATGAAAATCAGCGACGGGATGGCGGTACTAAAGAATGGCGAACAGTTGCCCATCAGTCGTTCCCACTTACAGGAGGTAAAGCAGAAAATCAATCAGTTTTGGGGGGCGCATATATGATGGAATGGATTCAGATGATTTCCTACTTTCTTACCAATGAGCTGCGCCTATTTTTAGGGCTTTTCCTTGCTGCAAAGGTGATGGACTTCCTGCCGAAAAGAAAGATACTGCTTTTTTCTGCTGCTGGCGGTGTTCTAGTTACGGCTCTACAAATAGCAGGATTTCCGACTATTGGTGTTTTGACCGCCGAATTACTGGTGATAACTGCGGGCACATGGTATTACCTGCGGGACAAGTTGAACCTTTGTCTGTTCCTGATTTTCTTTTATGAAGTCGGCGTAGGGCTATGGGACTTCCTGCTGCAAGCGGGTTTGGGTATCATGTTCCGTTCGGAAAATTTTATCAATCCAAATGCTCTGGAATACCTTGCGGGTATTTGGCTGGTACGCCTTTTGATGTTAAGTGGTGCAATCACGCTGATAAAGCAAGACCACCAAAACGCAGGGACGCTTCGGGCTTTGTCTATCCTCGTCATTCTGGGAATGTTTGGTGCCGTAACACTGTCGGAGCAGACAATCCTACCGCTGAACGAAGATCAGGTAGGCACATGGATTATTCTTTCTATAATATTGCTGTTTGCAATCTTGTTCTATCGTGTCAACCAGCAGCGCGAAATGGAGGCGGAGATTGCAAAACTAAAACAGGAGCAGGCGGAAATTGTAGAGCGCGATTATCAGGCGCTGCGCCGTACTTATGCGGACAATGCAAAACTGTATCACGACCTGCACAATCATATTGAGGCCATTTATCAGTGCCTTACACAAGGCGATACCCAGGAGGCCGTGCGGTATTGCGAGGACTTGCGAACCCCTGTCCGGGAAATTTCGCAAACGGTCTGGACAGGCGACAAAGCCGTTGACTACCTAATCAGCAGCAAAATGGCATTGGCCGAGCAGAAGCAGATCAAAACAAAGGTCAATATCGAATATCCCCACAATACCAATATCCGCAGCGTTGACCTGACAACCATTTTAGGAAACCTGCTGGACAACGCTTTGGAGGCAGCCAAAACAGCTCCGGATCGCCTGCGCTTTCTCAATCTGACGATCCGGCGGATCAATGCCATGCTCATTATCAAAGTGGAAAACGGTTATGGCAACACTCCCACAGAGGAAAACGGGAAGCTGCTGACTTCTAAAACGGACAAAGCCTTTCACGGCTGGGGGCTGAAAAGCGTACAAACAGCGGCCGATCGCTACGATGGAACCATCAGCACCGATTACAAAGGCGGTGTATTTCAGTCTATTGTCACCTTGTCCTTCCAGCCGGTCAAAACAGCATAATCCTTGTTTCGACAAATGGCAGGCGGCCTTATTGGCTGCCTGCCATTTTTTCGCGGTCAAAAACCTACCATTCGTGGACATTCCCGCAGGATGCACCGTTTTGATGTATGCTTATCTTGTAAATAGAAACGTGCATAATACAACATAGGAGGTAATTTGTATGCGTCACTTTTATTTTCGTCTGATCCTCGGCATCGTGTTCATCGGCTGCATGATTTACAGCTTCGTCACCATGAACATCCCCTTTGCGCTGATGTACCTTTTCCTCGGCGGTGCGTTCCTGCTTTCCGCCTATTCGCTCTGGAAGAAAGACAAAGACAATCGGAGGTAACGCGGTATGGACAGCAAGACACTTCTTTCCCTGAACAATTTAAGCGTCTGGTACACCGCAGATCATCCCGTCCTTTCTGATTTTTCGCTGAATTTAGGGGCAAATGAAGTTGTCGGGTTGATCGGGCTGAACGGTGCTGGAAAAACCACCTTTATCAAGACCGTGGCTGGTCTGCTGCCGGGCTACCATCTGGACAGTGCAGCATGGGACGGTCATTCGTTCTCGTTCCGCGACAAAGCGTTCAAACGGAGCCGGTACATTGTCTTTGCGGAAGATCGGTCTTTTCAGTATTTCACATTCCGGGAATATCTGGCATATGTGGCCGCGTCCTACGGTGTGCCTCTGCCGGATGTGTCCGAGCTGGTAAAAGGCTTTCACTTTGAAGATTATACCGATGTTCTCTTAAAGGAACTGTCCACTGGCAATCTGAAAAAAGCCTATCTGATTACGGCGTTTGCCCTGCGGCCCAAGCTGCTGCTTTTGGATGAACCCGTGAACGGGCTGGATTTTCAAGGCACAGAGTTCTTGTATCAGCTCATGGGCGGATATAAGCAGTATGGGACACTCCTGTTTTCTTCCCATATCTTAGAAAGTATCTGCCTGACCTCTGACCGTGTGTTAGTTTTAGAGCATGGCGGGATCAGCCGGACATTCACCGGCGCGGAGATCGCTGCCGGAAATATCCGAGAGGTGCTGACCGATGATGAAAACCGTTAAAGCTCTCTCCAAACAGTTCTTTGGTGCAAAGTATGAAAGCGCCGGAAAAAGCCTGATGGCCGCTGCGATCCTGTTCGTTGCGATCTATGCGGCTGAATTTCAGATCGAGATTGCACCATTTATTCTCTATCTGACTTCGACCTGTTTTACCGCCAGTATCATGTGGCAGATGTTGACCGGGAAGCGGCACATAGAAGCCATGCAGGGAATGTTTATGCTTCCCTTTGATAATCGCAGTTTCGTCTTTTCCTATGTATCGGTGCTGGGCGCACACACCCTGATTACCAAGACGCTGCCCATTTGGACGCTGTTCTTCGCCGCTGCTTCATGGAGCGCATGGGAAATCATGCTTGCGATTTTTTGCGGCTGTATGGCCTGTACGGTAACTGCGGCAGGGTATCGGATGCGCCGGAAAGGTCATATTGTACTGCCAATCCTTTGGGCCGCTGGTATTCTGGCTGTGATTTTGCTGGTGCGGCAATGGGCGGCGGTTCTGGCTGCGGCCATGGCCAGCCTTGTGGCCGCGGTGCTGTATCTGGCTTTTGCGGATGCCTATGATTTTTACAGTGCTACCGTGTCAAAGAAAGCTGTCCGGCATACAGGCCATACCGGGAGTGTGTTCGCCTACCTCACTCGGTATCTGATGACAAACAAAAGCTATCTTATCAATACTGTGGGTTTATGTGCGATTGCCTGTTTTCTGCCGCTGCTGTTCGGAGAATTTGGGGGGCTGAATCTGTTTCCCATCGGCCTTGCGCTCCTCTGCTTGAATACTCCCATCTGTACGCTGCTGTCCTGTGACCCGGATTTGGAGCAGGCCATCCGGGTTCTTCCCGGACAGGCAGGCCGGTTTTGCCGGAGATATTGTCTGTTCATTTTTGCTGTCAACGGGATGATTGCCGGTATCTATCTGTGCAGCTGGCAGATCATTCATGGCGGGATCGGACTTACTCATGTGGGAACGGTTCTTCTGTTTTCCCTGCAAAGCGCCATTCTGTCGGTCATTCTGGAATGGAAACACCCGATCCGTGGCTGGAAAACAGAAAGCGATTTGTGGCACCACCCCCGCAAGTATCTTGTCCCGCTGGGTATGCTGCTGGCGGCCTTTGTTGGCACATATACGCTGATCCTTTGGGTATGGTTTGCTGTATTGCTGATTGAGTGCGGCGTTTCACTCTATTGGGCAAGGAGGGAATGAGAATGAAAAATACAAGGTGCTGCCCGAAGTGCCATTCGGGAAATATCGTGCGTGTGCCGGATAATCCGGCTCGACACGCCAGCGGTAACAACATTTATACTACGACCATGACCCTGTTCGGTAAAATTCCCGTTATTCGCTATGTCTGCTGTGACTGCGGTTATGTAGAAAACTGGGTCGAAAACCAACATGAACTGGACAAGATAAAAAAGACATTTGGATAAGGAGGCATCGCTGCCTTTCGGCCTCTTGCTTCCGGCGCATCCGCACGGCGCAATTCGGGCAGTATTTCGCCCGGTTGGATTTCGGTGTAAATGCGGCCCCGCACACGGCGCACCGCTTCATGTTGTCCCGGCTCTGGATAATCTCGGCATACAGCGCCCCGTCCAGCGGGAGAACAGCGGCACGAAACCACCGACACAGAAGCGTATAGGAAATGCTCTGAACGCATACACATTCCTCTCCGTCGTCCAGCAAGAGGCAGTTCCCGTCACAGTAGTTGCAGCACTCATGCGTCAGCTTCCGGGCCTTGCGGTATTGAGGGTAATTCATTCTCGGTATGCTTATAGCTCTTGTGCCTGCGCCTTTCCCGGCGTCACCCGCAAAATGCTGTCCACATTCTGCTTGATGATGCCGTATTCTTTCAGCTCTCGCTTGACGCAGTACTGTTTATACAGCCGCGCTTTCTGCTGTCCAGCTCCCGGTACTCGGCTTTCAGGGCGGCCAGATCGGGCAGCCTTGTGATTCCGGCGTCCTTGATAGCCTCCTTGCGGTATTCCAGCACCACGGGCCGCAACTGCTTGTAGGTGGTGAGGTTCTTTATCGGCACCGCCATATCCCCAAGACGCCGTTCCACGTTTTTGAGGGCCGCAGCCGCCGCGTCGTTGGCCGCGCTGATCTCGGCCACCTTGCTTTCCAGATCTGCGTATTGGTCTATGTCGTGTTCCGTCAGGAAGTTCAGCGTCCTTGCGGCCTGCTTCAAGTTGTGGAGCTTCGCCCACTTTTCATAGCCCGCCGATTGCTGGGCCTTGATGTTGTTTTCCAGATCAATCCGCAGAGAAATTCCCTTACGCTCTATGGGCGCTCTGGTGATAACGCGGCCTTTGATACGCTCTTTGATCGCTTCTTCGGTGTAGGCTTCCCCCAGCGTCTTGCAGCGGGTGAAGCGTTCCTGTCCGGGAGCGCGGAAAGAAATAAATTAGTCACAGATCAACAACTGTGGTTCCATCTGTTATAACACCTATTGTTTCAATTCCATCACGGGATAGCGTGATATAACCGTTTTCTATTTTCCCGGATACTGACTGTGATTCATACAATGTAGTATCCAGTTTATCTGTATTTAATCGTTCTACCATTGCCATTTTAGGGGCAGTATAAAGGGCTGTTGATTTTAGGTTAATTGTTGAGGCTGTCTTAATCCACATTTTTATTTTTATACTATCATCCTGTAAAGCAAAAGTCATTACTGATAGTATTTATTTATACAAATAGTATCTACCTGTGTGTAATTTTATTTCTTCATCCGTAAGTATCTGTTCACTTGTACGGTTCAAGGGGGTATAAAAATGGACTGCCCCCCAGTCCACATACGAATCGGGCGGCAATTCTGCCGCCCGATTTTTGTTTCAAAGCCATCTGCAAAGGAGTAGGAACCCCCAGTCGGCATAGCGGCAGACTGCTCCCCAGGTGTGGGATCAGGGGCTTCACAGGCATCCGCAGGGGCGCTCTCCGGCTCATCAGGACAGGGCAAGGCAGAGCATAGGGTATAGAGGTTGCTGGTCTGGCCGCCGTTCTTACGCTCGTCAAACCGGGCCTGTTTGACGATATATCCCGCCTTTACCAGCTCATCCAGCGCCCGCTTCACAGTAGACACTCCATAGCCGCACTTGGCAGCTATGGTCTTGATAGATGGAAAGCACTCGCCCTCCTTGTTGCAATGCAGAACCAGAACTTGCAGCACAAGCCGCGCTCTGGGCTTCAGGTCAGAAGAAAACGCCCTCTCCATATACTCAAACTTTGCCATATTCCAATCCTCCCAATCATGTCTTGCTGTTACAGGTGCTTTTCTCCTGCAATATATTTCTCCACCAGCGGCCGGTAGATCTGCCCGTTGGACCGTTTCGCAAACAGGTCGTGGGATGCCTCCGCAATCTGCACAGCTTCCCCAAAGAGTTCTACACAGTATTCCTGAATTTCCTGCGGTACACAGATCGCCACCGGGCGCACTTCCAACCAACCGCACTCGGACAATGCCTTATGGAACAACGGAATCTCATAGGGCAGGACACTCCCGCACAGGAGCCGGTGTTCCGCATCACGGAAAATAGAAGTGGGCGTCTGCATCACACCGCAGTCATAGATGATGAATTGATATTCCTTGTCCGGTTCGTTGGTCAGGTAACAGTCGATCCCGTCAATGGTGTAATGCTCTCCATCTGGCGCCGCCTCATAGAGATTCAGCAGAAGTTGAAGGTGGCGGTTCTGATTGACTTCGATATACGCCACCTCCGCACCTCTGGCCGCCAGCCAGGACGCCAGGTTAAAGGCCGTCACCGTCACGCCGCTCCTGCGCTGCGAACCGGCCACGGCAATGCGGATATTCCGGGCGTTCCAGCGGTATGGAACAATCTCGTCCGGTTCCGGGGCTTTCTCGCACCGGGTAACTGGCTGTTCATAGACAGGCGCCTTTCCCACATACCGCTGCATCCCATCTTCGGAAAGGGCTTCTGTCAGCTCGTCCAGAGCGTCCTCCATCGTTTCAGCCGTAATCAGATTTACAACACCGATGGACAAAAGCCGCTGCACCTCGCCATTCATATCCTCGCAGCCGGAGAGGATGACGATGATCCGGGCGGAGAACATCATCTGAAAGGATTGCAGGGCAAGGGTGAAGTCATTGCCGCTTTCCTCAATACACGCCGCATCCACCACAAAGAATTTGGCGTTGGCATAATTGCGCATATCCTTTGTGACAAAACATTTCAGGCTGAACCGGCCGACCAGCTTCTTGGCGGGCAGAGTCATATTCCGCACAGCGGGGTCGATCAGGTTACTTTTCTGGTTACTCGTCAAGTACAACAGCATAGGATTCACCTCCCATATTTTCAGCACTGGTTTTGTCATCCGCCCCACCGGTCAGCAAGAGGACGATGCCCACCACTACGATCACGATGTAGATAAACAGTTCAATCAGCTTGTTTCGGTTATTCATATCGCACCCCTTTAGTAGATCGCCCACAAGGGACCGCCTGCTGCGGCGCCCTTTCTGGCCTCATCCAGAATGATTGATATATCCCATTCCT
>JALFJQ010000001.1 GCA_022775085.1 Clostridiales bacterium
GATGCCCAGATCGGAGTTCTGAATCGCCTTTTCAATGCTCTTCAAAGCCTTGCTGTCCCAAGGTGAGATGACCAGAGCCCGGGGATCGGGAGAGGAAATGGCCGCGATCTGCTGGATTGGGGTGGGGCTTCCGTAGTAGTCCACCATGATGCGGTCCAGCACGGCGGCGTTGGCACGGCCCGCGCGGACGGAGGCAAAATCCGCAGCCACGGAGTCGATGCTCTTGTTCATTTTCTGTTCGTAGACCTTGTAGGCTTCCTTCAACATGACGATTACTCCTTTACGATCGTTCCGATTTTCTCGCCCCGCAGTACGCGGAGGATGTTCTCAGGGTCTTTCAGGGCAAACAGCAGTACGGGGATGTGATTGTCCATGGACAGGGACGTGGCGGTGGAGTCCATGACCATCAGGTGCTGCGCCAGCACCTCGTCGTAGGTGATGGTGTCGTATTTCACGGCGGTGGGGTCCTTCACGGGGTCGGCGGAGTAGACGCCGTCCACATTCTTGGCCAGCAGGATCACGTCGGCGTTGATCTCCGCGGCCCGCAGCACGGCGGCGGTGTCCGTGGAGAAATAGGGGTTGCCGGTGCCGGCGGCAAAAATGACCACCTTGCCCTCATTTAAGTAGCGATCGGCGGTGTCCCGGGTGAAATACTCAGCAAACTTGTTCATTTCCACGGCGGTAAGTACCCGTGCGTCCATGCCGTGCTGCTCCAGCACATCCGCCACAGCGATAGCATTCATGACGGTAGCCAGCATACCCATGGCGTCGCCGTGGGAACGCTGCATTTTCCCGCTGCCGTTTTTCACACCCCGCCAGAAGTTACCGCCGCCGATGACCAGACCGATCTGAACCCCCAGATCATGGCACTGACGGATGACCTCGCACACAGAGTGAATTTTCGCAAAGTCCAGGCCTACGGCCACATTCTCAGAAATTCCCTCACCCAGCGCTTCTCCGCTGAGCTTCAGCAGAATGCGCCGGTATTTGATTGCAGACAAAGCTATCCACGCTCCTTCTCTCGTTTTCATATCCTTTCCTATTTTAATATAAGACAGTCAAAATGACAACCATAATTTTAAGAATTCTTAATTTGTTTTCTGTTTTTTCATATTCTTTCCGGCGATGTACAATTTCCACACAACAGCTCCCCTACAAACTGCCGTTTCTGGCACGAATGAATGTTGCAAATTTTCCCGCAATGGGGTATAATGGCATATTATTGGAAAACCAAAGAGAGGATGTTTGGATATGGCTGAAATGGCTGAAAGCAAGAATTTTATCCATGCCTTTATCGATGAGGACATTGCGGAAGGCGGGCAGTATGCGGGCCAGACCGTGCACACCCGGTTCCCGCCGGAGCCCAACGGCTATCTGCACATCGGCCACTGCAAGGCCCTGTGCATCGACTTCGGCACCGCCGAGAAGTACGGCGGCCTGTGCAACCTGCGTATGGACGACACCAATCCCACCAAAGAGGATGTGGAGTTCGTGGAGGCCATCAAGGAGGACATTCACTGGCTGGGCTTCGACTGGGGTGACCGGTTCTTCTACGGCTCCGACTACTTTGAGAAGGACTACGAGTACGCCGTGGAGCTGATCAAAAAGGGTCTGGCCTACGTCTGCGAGCTGACCCCCGAGCAGTTCAAGGAGTACCGGGGCGACCTGAACACTCCCGCCATCTCCCCCTACCGGGACCGGCCCATTGCGGAGAGTCTCGACCTGTTCGCCCGGATGCGGGCCGGGGAGTTCGAGGACAACAAGTATACCCTCCGGGCCAAAATCGACCTGGCCTCCGGCAACTTCAACATGCGCGACCCGGTGATCTACCGCATCCGCCATATGCACCACCACCGTCAGGGAGACAAGTGGTGCATCTACCCCATGTACGACTTTGCCCACCCCATTCAGGACGCGCTGGAGGGTATCACCCACTCCCTGTGCTCTCTGGAATTTGAGAACCACCGGCCCCTGTACAACTGGGTCGTTGAAAATGTGTCCGTGCCCCATCACCCCCGGCAGATCGAGTTCGCCCGGCTGGGCATCGACCACACCGTGCTTTCGAAACGCAAGCTCCGGGCGCTGGTGGAAAACGGCTATGTCTCCGGCTGGGACGATCCCCGGATGCCCACCCTCTGCGGCCTGCGCCGCCGGGGCTACACCCCCCAGTCCATCCGCAACTTCTGCGAGCGGGTGGGCGTGGCGAAAAGCCCCAACACCATTCCCTACGCGTTTTTGGAGTTCTGCCTGCGGGAGGATCTGAACGAGACTGCCCAGCGGGTCATGGCGGTGCTGAAGCCCGTGAAGCTGACCATCACCAACTATCCCGAAGGCCAGTCTGAGACCGTCACCGTGGAGAACAACCCCAACCGTCCCGAGGACGGCACCCGGGAGGTCACCTTCTCCCGGAACCTGTGGATCGAGGCCGACGACTTCCTGCCGGAGCCTATTCCCAAGTATAAGCGGCTGTACCCCGACGGCCCCGAGTGCCGTCTGAAGGGCGCGTACCTCATTAAATGCACCGGCTGTGTCACCGACGAAAATGGCAACGTTACCGAGGTTCTTGCCACCTACGACCCCGAGTCTCGCGGCGGCGACCCCGCCGACGGTCGGAAGGTCAAGGGTGCGACCATCCACTGGGTAGATGCCGGAACTGCCGTGGACGCGGAAGTCCGCCAGTACGACAATCTCTTTGACGATCCCGATCCCGATGCCGCCGGAAAGGATTTCCTGGCCTGCCTGAACCCCAACTCTCTGGAAGTGCTCACCGGCTGCAAGGTGGAGGCTTCCTTGAAGGATGCCAAGGCTCCCATGAGCTTCCAGTTCATGCGTCTGGGCTACTTCTGCCCCGACAGCAAGGATTCTTCCCCTGACCATCTGGTGTTCAACCGCAGCGTCAGCTTGAAGGATTCCTTCAAGCCCGGAAAGTAAAAAGTTCGTCCCCGTTTGCCTGACGCAAACGGGGACGTTGCTATGTGCGGCTCTCTGTTACTTAGATAAAGGGGAACTTATCAGATTATCGTGTCATTGCGAGGAGGGCGAAGCCCGACGTGGCAATCCGCATCCCCTTTGGCACTCCGATGATGAAGATTTTCCCAAGGAGAACGGATTGCCACGCCAGCGTGCGCGCTGGCTCGCAATGACATTTTTCTTAGTCAACAAAAGCACAATTTAGCTGGGCAGTCCCTGTCGAGGGGCCCAGAGGATGTTGGACGATTGCCGGTGTCCGTAACGCATTGGCAGGCCGCCCTGCGGCCCGCATTGGCTGGCGGCCCTGCCGCCTTACATTTTCTCCGGCGCACTGAAGCCCAGCAGGCCGATGCTGGTTTCCAGCACGTTTTTCGCAAGGCCGATCAGGGCGATGTGGCCCGCCTTGACATTCTCGTCCTCCTCCTTGAGGATGGGGGTCTCGTGGTAGAACTTATTGACGCAGCCCGCCAGCTCGTAGATGTAGGCGCAAATCAGATTCGGCGCGGAGGAATGCAGGGCGCTTTCCAGAGCGGGGCCGAACTTGGTGATGGCCAGCATCAGATCCTTGGCGCAGGGGTTGGCCGGGGCCTGAATGGGCAGATGCTCCCACGCGCCGTAGCGGCTGAGAATAGACTTGACCCGGACAATGGTGTACAGGATGTAGGGGCCGGTGTTGCCCTCGAAGGCCGCGAATCTGTCCATATCGAACACATAGTCCTTGGTGGGCTGATTGCTCAGATCGCCGTATTTCAGCGCAGCAAGGGCAATTTTCGCCGTCGTTTCCTCAACAGCAGCGTCCTCCACAATCTGGTTCTCCACCACCTTGGCCCGGACAAACGCGGTCATGTCGCCGATCAGCTGCTCTAAGCGCATGACGCCGCCGTCGCGGGTCTTAAAGGGCTTGCCGTCTTTTCCGTTCATGGTGCCGAAGCCAAGGTGCTCCAGCTCCACATTCTCCGGGATGATGCCGCCCTTTCTGGCGGCCCGGAACACCTGCTCAAAGTGCAGAGCCTGCCGCTTGTCGGTGACGTAGAGGATTTTATCAGGCTTAAAGTCCCGCATCCGCTGCACCATGGTGGCAAGGTCGGTGGTGGCGTAGATGGCGGAGCCGTCGGACTTCACCAGAATGCAGGGGGGAACCTCCTTTTTGTCGGTTTCCTCCGCAACGGGAATGACCCAGGCACCCTCGCTCTCCACCGCCAGTCCCTTGGCCTTGAAATCCGCGATCATATCGGGGATGAAGGGATCAGCGTCGCTTTCGCCCAGCCAGGACTCAAAATGCACGTCCAGAGAATTGTAAATCCGGGTCATGTCCGCCACGGACAGCTTCATAATGTGCTGCCAGATGGCCCGGTAGCCCCGGCGGCCGTTTTGTAGCTCATAGGTGGCGGTGTGAGCCTTTTCCGCAAAGACCTCATCGACTTTTTTCTTGGCGGAAGCGGCGGGATAAATTTCCTCCAGCTCGGAAATGGTGAAGGGGGCTTCCTCCGGGTACTCCCCGGTGTAGGTTTCATCGAAATAGCACAGGTCAGGCTGACGCTCCTGCAATTCCGCAATAATCAGGCCCATCTGCAAGCCCCAGTCACCCAGATGGATGTCGCCGATGGTGTTGTAGCCGAAGAACTTGTACAGCCGCTTCAGGCTCTCGCCGATGATGGCGGAGCGCAGATGACCGATGTGCAGGGGCTTGGCAACATTGGGGCCACCGTAGTCCACAACAATGGTCTTTCCCGCGCCCTCTTTGGCAATACCAAAGTCCTCAGCATTGCGCATGGCTTCCAGATAGGCCTGCAAAAAGTGGTCGGACAGCTTCAGATTGATGAAGCCGGGCATGACGGCCTCCACCAGAGAATAGTCCTCTACATCCAGCTTCTCCACCACCGCCTGGGCGATCTTGATGGGGGCGCACTTATACTGCTTGGCGGCGGACAGGGCGCCGTTGCACTGGTACTCACACAGATCGGGCCGGTTGGAAACCGTCACCCGGCCAAAAGATGCGTCGTACCCGGCATCGGCAAAGGCCTGCTGCATTTTCGCCGTGATAATGTCAAGAATCTTTTCCATGGTTACGCTTTCTCCTTATTTTCCGCCATCCAGGCAAGGTAATCGTCGTAGGTGCCGTACTTGTCGATGATGGTGCCGTCGGGCTGGAAGGCGATGACCCGGTTACAGGTGGAGGTCAGCATTTCGTGGTCGTGGGAGGCAAGCAGCACCACACCGGGGAAGGCTTCCAGGCCCTTGTTCACCGCCTGAATGGACTCCATGTCCAGGTGGTTGGTAGGCTGGTCGAGAAGCACCACGTTGGCACCACTGAGCATCATCTTGCTCAGCATACAGCGCACCTTCTCGCCGCCGGACAGGACGTTCACGGGCTTGAACACGTCTTCATTGCTGAACAGCATCCGGCCCAGGAAGCCCCGGAGGTACACATCGTCTTTCTTGGCGGAATACTGCCGCAGCCAGTCCACCAGCTCCATGGTGTTCCCCTCAAAGTAGGGGGTGTTGTCCTTGGGAAGGTAAGAGCGGATGGTGGACACGCCCCACTTGACGCTGCCCTCGTCCGGCTCGATTTCGCCCATGAGGATCTTAAAGAGGGCCGTCTGGGCCAGCTCGTTTTCGCCCACGAAGGCGATCTTGTCGGTGCGGTTCACGGAGAAATAGACCTTGTCCAGCAGCTTCACGCCGTCCACGGTCAGGGACACATCCTTGACGGTGAGCACATCCTTGCCCAGCTCCCGATCCTGGGTAAAGCCCACGAAGGGATAGCGGCGGGTGGAGCAGGGCATTTCCTCCACCGTCAGCTTGTCCAAGAGCTTGCGGCGGGCGGTTGCCTGCTTGGCCTTACTCTTGTTGGCGGAGAAGCGCTGAATGAACAGCTGCAATTCCTCAATTTTCTCCTGATTCTTCTTGTTCTTGTTGCGCAGCATGGCCTGCACCATCTGGCTCGACTCGTACCAGAAGTCGTAGTTGCCCACGTACATCTTGATCTTGCCGTAGTCGATGTCCACAGTGTGGGTGCAAACGGTGTTCAGGAAATGTCGGTCGTGGGAGACCGCAATGACCATGCCGGGGAAGTCCAGCAGGAAGTCCTCCAGCCAGTTGATGGCCTCGATGTCCAGGTTGTTGGTAGGCTCGTCCAGCATGATGATGTCGGGGTTGCCGAACAGGGCCTGTGCAAGCAAGACCTTCACCTTCAAACGAGGATCGGTGTCCGCCATCATATCGTAGTGCAGCTCCGTGCCAATGCCCAAACCCTGTAACAGACGGCTTGCGTCGGACTCTGCTTCCCAGCCGCCAAGCTCGGCGAACTCCGCTTCCAGATCGGCGGCCCGCAGGCCGTCCTCATCGGAGAAATCCGGCTTTTCGTAGATGGCGTCCTTCTCCTTCATCACGTCATACAGGTGCGCGTTTCCCATGATGACGGTGTCGAGGACGGTATATTCATCGTAGGCGTTCTGGTTCTGCTTCAGAACGGAGACCCGCTTGGTGGGGTCGATGGTGATGGAACCGGTGGTGGAATCCAGTTCCCCAGTCAGAATCCGCAGGAAGGTGGATTTGCCCGCGCCGTTGGCGCCGATGATGCCGTAGCAGTTGCCGGGCAGGAACTGCAAATCAACGTGCTGGAACAGCCACTGGCCGCCGAACTGCATACCGAGGTTGCTTACAGTAATCATTTTCTACTCCTTATATTCAACATAATTTCTGACCATCGTAGGGTGCAATGCCCACATCGCCCCTTCTGCGCGTAATGCGATTTCGCCGAAACATATCATTATGACGAACGCTTCTGCCGCGAGGCGATGTGGGCATCGCCCCCTACGGTTTGTGTGTTTTCGAAACGTCCCCAGCAATCAGCGCACATTTATACAGTGTAATGATACCATAAAATTATGAATAAAGAAAGAACTTTTTTCGATAGGGGTTGCTTTTTTCCGCAGGTGCGCTATAATGTTAGCACTCAGTCACATAGAGTGCTAACTATTCTAAAGGATGTGCAAGAATTTATGGAAAAGCAGCAATTCAAAGCCGAATCCCAGCGTCTGCTGGATCTCATGATCAACTCCATCTACACCCACCGGGAGATCTTCCTGCGGGAAATCATCTCCAACGCCTCCGACGCCATCGACAAGCTGGCCTACACCGCCCTCACCGATGACAAGGTGGGCATCAATCGGGATGAGTTCGCCATCACCATCACCCGTGACCCCGAAAACCGGGTTCTGACGGTTTCCGACAACGGCATTGGTATGTCCAGGGCCGAGATGGAAGAGAATTTGGGCACCATCGCCAAATCCGGCTCTCTGGGCTTCAAGCAGGCCATGGAGAAGAATGAGGACATCGACATCATCGGTCAGTTCGGCGTGGGCTTCTACTCCGCCTTTATGGTGGCTTCCTCCGTCACCGTGATCTCCAAGAAGTACGGTGAGGACAAGGCCTGGAAGTGGGTATCCGATGGTACCGACGGCTACACCATCGAGGAAACCACAAAGGACGCCCCCGGCACCGACGTGATTATGACCCTGAAGGCCGACACCGATGACGACAAGTACTCCGAGTATCTGGAAGAATACGAGATCCGTTCCCTGATCCGCAAGTATTCCGACTATATCCGCTACCCCATCAAGATGCTGGTCACCAAGTCCCGCCCCGTGGAGGAGCCGGAGGAGGAAGCCGTGGAGGTCGAGGGCGAGGAGAAGGAATACAAGGCTCCCAAGTACGAGGAGTACACCGAAATGGAGACCCTCAACTCTATGGTGCCCATCTGGCAGCGGGCCAAGAAGGACGTGACCGACGAGGAATACGAGGCCTTCTACCGGGAGAAGTTCTTTGACTACAATAAGCCTCTGCGGGTGATTCATTCCAGCGCCGAAGGCAGCGTCAGCTTCAAGGCTCTGCTGTATATCCCCTCCAAGGCTCCCTACGACTTCTACACCAAGGACTTTAAGCGTGGTTTGCAGCTGTATTCCTCCGGTGTGATGATTATGGAGAACTGTGAAGACCTGCTGCCCGAGCACTTCCGCTTCGTTCGGGGCATTGTGGACAGCCAGGATCTGTCCCTGAACATCAGCCGGGAAATGCTCCAGCACAACCGCCAGCTGACCATCATCGCCCGAAACATCGAGAAGAAAATCAAGTCCGAGCTGAAATCCATGCTGGAAAACGACCGGGAGAAGTACGAGCAGTTCTACGCCGCCTTCGGCCGTCAGCTGAAATACGGCACCGTGTCCGATTACGGCGCGCATAAGGACGCCTGTCAGGATCTGCTGCTGTTCTACAGCAACAAGCAGGGCAAGCTGATTTCCCTGAAAGAGTATGTTGATTCCATGGCAGAGGGTCAGGAGAAAATTTACTTTGCCCCCGGCGAGAACCGGGAGCGGCTGGCAAAGCTGCCGCAAGTCGAGACGCTTAATAAGAAGGGCTACGACGTGCTGCTGTTTGCCGAGGATGTGGACGAGTTCATCCCCCAGACCCTGATGACCTACATGGAAAAGCAGTTCTGCAACGTGTCCACCGAGGACTTGGGCCTCAAGACCGAGGAGGAAAAGAAGGAAGCCGAGGAGAAGGCCGAGGAACTGAAGGGCCTTCTGACCTTCGTCAAGGAGAGCCTGGGCGAGCAGGTCAAGGAAGTGAAGCTGTCTGCTGATCTTGGCAGCCATCCCGTGTGCATGACCCCCGATTCCGGCATGAGCTTTGAGATGGAGAAGTACATGAAGAAGGCCAACCCGGAGTTTGCCTTCCCCGTGGGCCGCATTCTGGAGCTGAACCCGGAGCATGAGGCCGTGAAGGCTTTGCAGGCCGCTATGACCGCCGATCCCGTAAAAGCCAAGGACTATGCCCAGCTTCTGTGCTATCAGGCTCAGCTCATGGCGGAGCTGCCCCTGGACGACCCCTACGCCTACACCGAGCTGGTGTGCAAGCTGATGAAATAAGCGGCGAGTCGCCGCGGACAATGCGTGCACAGGCTTTGTGTATTCGTTACACCATTAGGTACCGCTCGGTATCGTTCTCTGATGAGGTAAATTGTTCTTTAGCTAACTAAGGAAAAATGTCATTGCGAGCCAGCGCGCACGCTGGCGTGGCAATCCGTTCTCCTTGGGAAAATCTTCATCATCGGAGTGCCAAAGGGGATGCGGATTGCCACGTCGGGCTTCGCCCTCCTCGCAATGACATGCTAGTTCGCTAAATTCCCCTTTTGCTGTTCACCGTGCGTTCAAACGGCAACTCCCCAGAGGGCGATGCTCTCTGGGGTCTGCCTGTATTTCCCATTGTGTTTCTTCCTGTAATGTGATACACTTTATAGAAAAAGGAAGGTGTTTTATATGATGATGCACCAGGATTATCTGGAAAGCGGACTGTGGCTGGTTCTGCGTTCCCTATTCGGAATGCCCATGCTGGTGTCCATTGCGACTTACGTACTGACCGCGCTGGCTCTGTACACCATCGCCAAACGCCGGGGACTTAAAAATGCGTGGCTGGCATGGATCCCCGTAGCGGATTGTTGGCTGCTTGGCTCTCTGTCCGATCAGTATCAATACGTGGTCAATGGTCAGCACAAGTCCAAGCGGAAAATTCTGCTGCTTTTCCGCATTTTGATCACGATTATGTGGATTTCCCTGATGGGCCTGCTGGCCAATCTGTTCTTCCATGCCTTTGGCAGCATACTCTGGGGCAGTATGAATGACGATCAGATCTTCCAGATTCTGCATCAAGCCATGAATCTGCTGGCGCTGTGCCTGCCGCTGGTCGGAGCTTCCATTGCCTACGCGGTGTTCCGCTGCATGGCGCTGTATGACATCTATAGATCTCTCGATCCTGCCAACTGCGTGTTGTTCCTGGTGCTGAGCATCCTGTTCGGCGTTACCGAGCCGTTCTTCCTGTTTTTCGGCCGGAACAAAGACGACGGAATGCCCCCCAGAAAGCAGCCGGTACAGGATGCACCCAGCAGCAACGACTGGGTTGACACGGAGAAAGACTATCTGTAATGCCAAAAACGTCCCGGAGTCACTTCGGGACGTTTTCCGTAGGGGGACTTTATGGACGATTGCGAATACCCGTCCCCGGTGGGGACGCTGTACCTGACCGCCGATGAAGGCGGGCTGACGGGCATCTGGATGCACCCAGAAAAAACGGAGGATTTTCCCGTTTTGGCGCAGGCAAAACTCTGGCTGGATTCTTATTTCTCCGGAAATCCGGAAGAAATCACGTTTCCCCTGAATCCTCACGGCACCGCCTTTCAGGAACAGGTGTGGGAGATTCTTCTGACCATCCCCTATGGACAGACGACTACTTATGGTGCCATTGCCCGGGAAATGGCGCGGCGGTGCGGCAAGGAAAAAATGTCGGCACAGGCCGTTGGTCAGGCGGTGGGTGCGAACCCCATCAGCATCCTCATTCCCTGCCACCGGGTAGTGGGCGCGGGCGGGAAGCTGACAGGCTACGCCGGGGGACTGGACAAAAAGAGTTGGCTTCTTCAGCACGAGGGATGGCTGTAATCAGCAACAGGCAGTTGCTTGCGTTTCCCCATCGTTCATGGTATTCTGACCATGAGGAGGCGATACGCTTGGAAACGAAAGATGTTATTGTTCAGTTGCGAACTGCCCGTGGAATGTCACAGGATGCTCTTGCCGAACAGGTATTCGTTACCCGTCAGGCAGTATCCCGGTGGGAAAATGGGGAAACTGTGCCGAACACGGATACGCTGAAATTGCTGTCGAAGCTGTTTGACGTGTCCATCAACACCCTGCTGGGTTCTCCCCGGCAGCTGGTGTGCCAGTGCTGCGGAATGCCCCTTGAGGACAGCATAACAAGTAAGGAGCCGGACGGCAGCTTCAATGAGGACTACTGCAAATGGTGCTATGCGGACGGTCAGTTTGCCTACACCGATCTGGACACCCTGATTTCCTTCTGCGCGGAGCATATGGCAAACGAAATCCAGTCCCCGGAGCAGATTCGGCAGTGTCTGGAAGGGTATCTGCCCACGCTGAAGCATTGGAAAAAGTAAAGAACACCGGCTGGAAGAAACGTTTCTTCCAGCCGGTGCTGTTTTTTCATCTTATTCGTACTGCGCGGACAGATCCTCGTAGTAGGCCATCATTTCCTCCTCGGTGTCGAAATTGGCCACATACATCTGGTTTGCCATGGCGCCGGACAGGGCATCGGGGATGCGGCCCCACATGACCATTTTGGGGCCATACTTCATCATGACCTCATAGTCATCCAGCTTGTAGCGCTTGCCGTCCCGGCGGCCGTAGAAGGCGCAGTAGTGGGAATTGCCGATGGACTTGGTGTTACAGTCAAAGGCCACCATATCCGCCCAGATCTTGTAGACATCGGTCTCCTGAGAGTAGTTGTACATCTCAGGGGTGTAGCCGCCGGCGGGGCGCATATTGACTTCCAGGCCCAGCACGTCGCCCTTCTTGCCCAGCCCCTCCTGGTCATCATTCAGCACGAAGAATTCCAGATGGATGAACCGGCTCTTGACACCGAAGGCCTTGACGGTGGCAAGGCCCGCCTGACGGATCTTCTCCGGCAGCTCCTTGACCAGATAGTACACGGAGTCTCCGGCGGTATTCACAATGTCCATCAGGGACAGCGGGGTAATGTTGCCGGACTCAAAGAGCATATTGCCCTTGGAATCCACAATGCCGTCAAAGGTCTGAACATAGCCGTTGACGAACTCCTCCATGATGTAAATATTGTCGTCCTTGGTATTGATGAACCACTGCACATCCTCGTCGGAGCACAGCTTGTAGGTGTTGGCTGCGCCAACGCCGTTGTCGGGCTTGACCACCACGGGGTAGCCCACGGTATGGGCAAACTCCAGCGCGTCCTCAAGGCCCTCCACAATGTGCCAACGGGCAGTGGGCAGACCGGCCTTGGCATAGTATTCCTTCATAGCGGACTTGTACTTGATCTTGTCCATGTCCTCCAGCTTCGGGCCGGTGGTAATGTTGAACTCGGTGCGCAGCCAGGCATCCCGCATGAGCCAGTATTCGTTGTTGCTCTCCAGCCAGTCGATCTTGCCGTACTTGAAGGTGAAGAAGGCCACGGCCTTGAACACCTCGTCGCTGTTTTCCAAAGAGCTTACCTTGTAGTATTCGTGCAGGGAATCCCGCAGCTCCTGCAGAAGCTCATTGTAAGGGCAGTCGCCGATGCCCAGCACCCGCATGCCGTTGTTCTTCAGCTCCCGGCAGAACTTCCAGTAGGTCATGGGAAAATTCGGGGAAATGAACACGAAATTTTTCATATGTTTCTCTCCTATCTTGTATCTTTGTATCTTACCCGAGGAACCAGGGAAGGTACGTCTGCACCATCTTATACCACCAGGGCCAGTCGTGATTCACATCCTTGCCCCAGTACTCAAACCGGGTGTGGATGCCCTTCTGGCAGCACACGGTGTCCAGCCACCGGGTAGATTCCAGCAGCGGCTCCTCCCAAGCGCCCTGACCGCAGACGATCAGGCTCTTCTGGCTATTGTACATATCCTTGTAGAAGTGGCCGTCGGGCAGGTTCTGCAGGTACAGGCAGGGGCAGTTGTTGTACACCAGATCGTCGCAGTAATCGCCAAAGAACTCCTTGTTGTCGTACAGGCCGGAAATGGCAAAGCAGCTGTCGAACAGGTCGGGGCGGCGGTAGTACAGGTTCGCCGCGTGCATGGCGCCCATGGACGCACCGAAGGTCAGGATGCCCTGATCATAGCCGTTGGCAAGCCCGGCGATGTGCTTGATGGTGGGCACCATCTCGTTTACCACGTAGTTGTACCATTTTTCGTGGTTTTCAATGCGCCAGCGGTTGTCCGCACCCTGGGCAGCCCATGCCTCATTGTCAATGGTGTCGATGGCAAAAACCATGCACTTGCCGGACTCGATCCAGGGGGCCCAGTAGTCCACCATGTGGAAGGATTCAAAGTCCCAGAACCGGCCCGCCTGGCAGGGAATGAACAGGACAGGCTTGCCGCAGCTGCCGTAAATTTTGAACTCCATCTCCCGGTTCAGATAACCGCTCCAATGCTTTTCGTACCGAATTTCCATGTTTTCTATCTCTCCTATTTGCGTAAATTACAATCCCAGACAGTCCATAAAAATGGGAATCTGCTTTTCCCAGCTGGCCTCGGAATGATTGCCGCCGGGGACGATCCGCAGGGCCAGATTCACCCGTTTGGTCAGCAGCAGATGGGCCGTGGAGATCATGGACTCCGGGGTGGCCGCGTGGTTGAACATTTCCAGCTCGCCGTAGTCCATGTAAACCTGCGTATCCCGGCGGATATGGGCCCGGGCTACAAATTCCAGCACCTTTCCGGGAGATACCCACAGGCTGGGAGACAGGCAGGCGCCCCGCTGGAAAACGTGGTTATATACTGTCACGCCGTACAGAGCGATCAGGCCGCCCATGGAGGAACCGGCAATGATGGTGTTCTTCCGGTCAGGCAGAGTGCGGTAGGTTTCGTCAATGTAGGGCTTTAATTCTTTCACCATCCAGTTCATCATAAGGCTTCCCTTGCCCTTGATGTGACCATGCTCGGAATTGGTGTAGGTCATGGGGGCGTACTCCACCAGACGGCGGTTGCCCTCGTGGTTGCACTCCACGGCAACGATGATTAAGTCTCTGGGATGCTCCTCCATGTATTTCGCCATGCCCCAGGATTTGCCAAAGGTGGCGTCGGAATCAAAGAACACGTTATGCCCATCGAACATATACATGACGGGATAGCGTTTGTCCGGGTTCTGCTCATAATCCTCCGGCAGCCAGATATAGGCACGGCGGGGCGTGTCACCGGACAGTTTGGGAATCGTCACGTTCCATTTGTATACCATTGGTCGTTTTCCCTCCGAAAAACAGGCTTTACGCCGAAATATAGAGGATAGTATACTTTCAAAATCGGCAAATGTCAATCGCCGGAAAGCGAAATGTTGTGTTTGCACAAAAAACAATCGCCCACAGAGCGAGGACGTGCAAATATTGCCCTCCCCTTCCCTGCCCGCCGGAGCCGCTGTGGGGCCCGTTCCGTGATTTTTCACAAAAGGAAAAGGGGATTCCCGCCAAATTCCAGCGCAAAAAGTCATTGAAAAAAGGCAAAAACCAGAGTATACTGACCACGGAAATTATATAGAGAGGATGAATTCTTCATGGAAAACAACGAAGCGGTCTACGACGTTAAAACCCTCGGCACGCCCAAGACGCTGGTTCTCGGCCTTCAGCACCTGTTCGCCATGTTCGGCGCAACGGTACTGGTGCCCGCCCTCACCGGCCTGAACGTGTCCACCACCCTGCTGTTTGCCGGTCTCGGCACCCTGCTGTTCCACCTGATCACCGGCCGGAAGGTGCCCGCGTTCCTCGGCTCCTCCTTCGCCTTCCTGGGCGGCTACGCCGCCATCGCCCCCATGCTGGACGGCGCTCCCAACACCGCCATGCTCCCCTACGCCTGCTTTGGCGTAGCCATCGCCGGTCTTGTATACCTGGTGCTGGCAGCGTTCTTCAAGGCCTTCGGCGCGGGTAAGGTCATGCGCTACTTCCCTCCCATCGTCACCGGTCCCATCATCATCTGCATCGGCCTGTCTCTGGCCGGCTCCGCCATCAGCAACTGCCGCACCAACTGGCTGATCGCCCTGGTTGCCATTCTGGTGGTTGTTGCCTGCAACATCTGGGGCAAGGGCATGGTCAAGATCGTCCCCATTCTGCTGGGTGTGGTAGCCTCCTACCTGTTTGCCCTGATCGTTGACCCCTCCGCCCGGGCAAACGTTGCCGCCGCCGTGTCCAGCGCCAAGTGGTTCGGCCTGCCCGTGATCTGGGGCAACACCGTGTTCTCCATCTTCTCCACAAACTTTGACGCAGGGCTTCTGCTGACCAGCGTTATCACCATCGCCCCCATCGCCCTGGCCACTATCGTGGAGCACATCGGCGATATGTGCGCCATCTCCTCCACCGTAGGCAAGAATTTCGTGGCTGACCCCGGCCTGCACCGCACCCTGGTAGGCGACGGCCTGGCTACCACCCTGGCCTCCCTGTTTGGCGCTCCCGCCAACACCACCTACGGTGAGAACACCGGCGTGCTGGCGCTTTCCAAGGTCTACGACCCCAAGGTGGTTCGTCTGGCTGCCCTGTTTGCCATCATCCTGTCCTTCTGCCCCAAGTTTGCCGCACTGATCGTGGCCATGCCCGCCGCCACCATGGGCGGTGTCAGCCTGGTGCTGTACGGCATGATCTCCGCTGTGGGTGTGCGCAACGTGGTGGAAAATCAGGTGGACTTCACCAAGAGCCGCAACGTGCTCATCGCCGCTATGATCCTGGGTC
Source organism: Clostridiales bacterium (assembly GCA_022775085.1). Taxonomy (GTDB): domain Bacteria; phylum Bacillota; class Clostridia; order Oscillospirales; family Oscillospiraceae; genus Faecousia. The sequence goes on from JALFJQ010000001.1 coordinate 15,262, forward strand.
TGGCTGTGGGTGTCAGCTACAACGGTGCCATCGTGATCGCCCTCGGCTCCGTGTCCATCAGCCTGTCCGGTCTGGCCGTGGCCGCTCTGGTGGGCATCTTCATGAACGCCGTGCTCCCCGGCAAGGATTACGAGTTCGGTGTGAACGCTCAGGGTGATACCTCCGTGAACTTCGGTTCCCGGGCAAAGTAAGCTCCGTAAAATCTGCCGGGTTTCGTCTGAAACCCGGCATTTTTATTGTCTTTTCCCAACCCTGCCCCGAGCTTCGGCGGCCTGCCTGAGCTCTATTTCCGGGATACCGGACTGCCGATCGGTTCTCTGGTTGAAGAACTCCTTTGGCAGATGCGAATCGGAACGCATCTTTAATTTTGACAGTTTTCCGCCGGGCAGCGGGGCGGAATCCAGTCAGTGTGTACAAACTTTTGTCTTTGACGTAAAGACACTTGACAGCCGAAAAGCAACGTGATAGTATACGTTCAAAATTGAATCGCTTAGATAGAGGCGCGGTTCGCATCAGTACCTTTTGATATTGGCAGGGTAGCTGTCAGAAGGGAAAGGGCTCGCCGCCGAAGCGGAAAACGATCACCCGGTCGTCTCCGCTGGGCCGTCAGAGAATATCTGCCGGACTGTCACAAGACTTTGTGAAGCGCTATCAATGGCTGTTCGGCAACTGTTTTGTTTTGATGCCGTATTTCCATGGACCGCTTACCAAAGCGGTCCGATTTTTATTCTGCCGGGGAATGACCACCCGGAAATTTAACAAATGAGAGGTTGACAAAAATGAAGAAGATTCTTTCCCTCGTTATGGTTCTCGCCATGGTATTGGCGCTGGTTGCCTGCGGCGGTTCCAGCGCCCCCGCCGCCACTGCGGCCCCCGCTCCTGCCGCTACGGAAGCTCCCGCCGCTGCGGAGACTGCCGCTGCTCCCGCTGCCGACGTGCCCGCCGGTCTGGAGGACGGCGTGCTGACCATCGCCATGGAGTGCGCTTACGCCCCCTACAACTGGACCCAGAGCGACGACTCCAACGGCGCTGTGCCCATCGCCAACGTGCCCGGCTCCTACGCCAACGGCTATGACGTGATGATCGGCAAGAAAATCGCGGAAGCCAACGGCTGGGAACTGGAAGTCATCCAGTCCGACTGGGATTCTCTGGTTCCCGGTGTCCAGACCGGCACCTTTGACGCCGTCATCGCCGGTCAGTCCATGACCGCCGAGCGTGCCGAGCAGGTGGACTTCGCCGGCCCCTACTTCTACGCCACCATCGTGTGCGTGACCAAGGCTGACGGCAAGTTCGCAAACGCCACCTCCATCGCCGATCTGGCCGGCGGCTCCTGCACCGCCCAGATCGCCACCATCTGGTACGACCAGTGCCTGCCTCAGATTGAGGGTGCCAACATCCAGACCGCCGCTGAGACCGCTCCCGCCATGCTGATGGCTCTGGAAACCGACACCGTTGACTTTATCTGCACCGATATGCCCACCGCTCAGGGCGCTGTGGCTGCCTACCCCGACATGAAGATTCTGGATTTCTCCGGCACCGACGGCGACTTCCAGTTCTCTGATGAGGTTCGGGCCGAGAACGTCAACATCGGCGTGTCCCTGATGAAGGGCAATACCCTGCTGAAGGAAAAGATCGATGCCGTGCTGTCCACCATGACCGCCGACGACTTTAACGATCTGATGGCCTACGCCATTTCCGTTCAGCCTCTGAGCGAGTAAGCAAGCAAAAAGCCAAGGCGAGAGGACGTTTTTTCCTCTCGCCTTGCGGTATTTCAAAAAGGAGAAAGCACCATGGAGAAAATCACCCAACTGAGTGCCGATATTATCAAGCTGTGGTCAAAGTACGGCGGTTCGTACCTCACCGGTATGCGCAACACGCTGGTACTGGCGCTGGTCGCCACGGTGATCGGCTGTATTATCGGCTTTATCTGCGGCATTCTGAACACCATTCCCTGCACCGACCGGGATCCGCTGCCCAAGCGTGTTCTGCTGCGGCTCGTCCGGATCATCGTCCGGGTGTACGTCGAGGTATTCCGGGGCACCCCCATGGTGCTGCAGGCGGTATTCGTCTACTACGGCCTTCCCTATTTTACCGATAACGCCGTGAAGTTCACCAATATCTGGGTCGCCGCCATTCTGGTTGTATCCATCAACACCGGCGCTTACATGGCGGAGTCCGTCCGGGGCGGCATCATTTCCATCGACCCCGGCCAGACCGAGGGCGCAAAAGCCATCGGCATGACCCATGTGCAGGCCATGCTCCATGTGATTCTGCCCCAGGCTCTGCGGAACATCATGCCCCAGATCGGCAACAACTTCATCATCAATGTGAAGGATACCTCCGTCATGTTCATCATCGGCTTCCCGGACTTTTTCGCGGCTCACCGTGCCGCCGTGGGCGCCAGCTATCTGTACTTCCCCTCCGCTACCGTGGAAATGGCGGGCTATCTGTGCATGACCCTCATCGCCTCCTTCCTGCTGCGGTGGGTGGAGAAGAAGATGGACGGGTCAAGCAACTATGAGCTGGTGCAGGAAGACCAGCTGACCATGACCGCCGGAACCTACAACCACCCGGACAAGGGCACGCCCTTTGACGAGCACAGCAGGGAGTATCAGTCCGAACGCAGAAAACGCGGCAGAAAGGGAGTGCGCTGATATGGAAAACATGATTTTACAGGTGAACCACCTGTCCAAGTCCTTTGGCTCTCATGAGGTTCTGCGGGATATTGATTTTACCGTGAAAAAGGGCGACGTGACCTCCATCATCGGCGCTTCCGGCTCCGGCAAGTCCACCTTGCTTCGCTGCATTAACCTTCTGGAGATTCCTACCTCCGGCGAAATTCTCTACCACGGCAAAAATGTGGTTGCCAAGGGCGTCAATGCCCCGGCCTACCGCTCCCATGTGGGTATGGTGTTCCAGTCCTTCAACCTGTTCAACAACATGACGGTGCTGGAAAACTGCATCATCGGTCAGGTGAAGGTGCTGAAACGCAGCCGGGAGGAGGCCAAAGCCCACGCCATGCAATACCTGGAAAAGGTGGGCATGACCCCCTACATCAATGCCAGGCCCCGGCAGATTTCCGGCGGTCAGAAGCAGCGGGTGGCCATCGCCCGGGCTTTGGCCATGGATCCGGAGGTGCTGCTGTTTGACGAGCCTACCTCCGCTCTGGATCCGGAAATGGTGGGTGAGGTGCTTTCCGTCATGCGCTCACTGGCTCAGGAAGGCATGACTATGCTTGTCGTGACCCACGAAATGGCCTTTGCCCGGGACGTGAGCAACCATGTGGTCTACATGAACGGGGGCGTCATCTGCGAGGAGGGCACTCCGGCGGAGCTGTTCGGCAACCCGCAGAAACAGGAAACCAGAGATTTCCTCTCCCGCTTCCGCAATCACTGAGAGCGAATCAAGAGTTCAATAGCAGAAATGAGAAGGAGTACAGCATGGGTAAAAAGAATAAGTTAGCCGAATTAATCAGATGTTGTCTGACGATGATTTCTCCGAAGCTGAATACGAAAATTCTGTATTATCGCAAACTTCATAAGAGGCTGAATCTGGACCATCCCGAGACGTTCAACGAAAAAATCCAATGGCTGAAGTTCAACACCTATTGGAACAACCCTGTGATCAAGCAGTGTGCGGACAAATACCGCGTGAGAGAATATCTGCAGGAGAAAGGGTTTTCGGAACTGCTGATCCCGTTGATCGGCGCTTATGATGATGTCGGGGAAATCCCCTGGGACACGCTTCCTGAGAGATTTGTGCTGAAATTGAATTCCGGCTGTGGGTATAATCTCGTTGTCACAGACAAAAGCAGGCTCGACATTTCGCGCACCCAAAAGACGCTGAGAGAGTGGATGAAATCCCGGTATTGGCTTTTGACTGCGGAACTGCAGTACAAAGATGTCAAGCCCTATATCCTGATTGAAGATTTTTTGAGTTCAGGAACAGGGGAACTGCCTGTGGACTATAAGTTCTTCTGCATGAATGGTAAAAGCAAATATGTCATGGCCTGCGTGGATCGCGGCAGTGAAACAGACGTCAAATTTTACTTCTTTGACAGAGATTGGAATATGATGCTGTTTACGGACGATGCAGTCGATGACAAGGACCGCGTGATCCCCAAACCGGACGGCCTCGACGAGGCGTTTGACTGTGCGGAAAAACTGGCACAGGGTTTTCCTTTTGTCAGGGTTGACCTCTATATCGTGAATGGGAAGATTTATTTTGGAGAGCTGACGTTTACGCCTTCGGCGGGCATGAACAGACATCTCCTTCCCGAGGCAGACTTGAAATTAGGAGAAGAACTGCAACTGTAATTGTGGGAAATGGATTCCCTTTGCAGATGCTCCATCCTTCCGAATGAAACATTTTTAAGACAGCACCGCATAATGGGGCAGGGAGATTTGGCGAGAGATTTTGACACAAGTGAAACTATGAAAAATGTGGGAATACCGGATGTATCCCCCATTTTTCATACTGCACAATTAAGGCAAAAATCTGCACAGGCCCGCAGTTCCCATTGGGCGGCGAGTCGCCGCTGGCAATGTGTTACGGAGTCAGGCAATCACCGTTACACCATTGGGCCTGCTCGGTATCGTTCCATGGATAAAAAAGTGCCGGAGGGTAATCCCTCCGGCACAGCTGTTAAGTTTGATTTTCTTTTCCGTAAATGGTTTCTTCGTAGAGCTTTTCGCCGAACAGCTCATGTACCTTCTCTGAGGTCACCGGTTCTGCACCCAGGTATTCCTCCAGGCAAAGGCCGGAATCCTTCATATCCAGAGAAACCTCTGTGCCCACATAGCGGAAGTGCCACGGCTCGTCGATGATACCGGTAATGTCCTCTTTTTCCTTGGTGTAGCGAAGAATAAAGCCGTAATCCCAGCAGTGCTCCGTGAACCAGGCGATGGCCTCCTCGCCCAGCAGATCCACCGCAAGGCCCAGGTGGTGCTCACTGGTGCCGGGGACAGCCACGGTTTCCAGCGCCTTGTCCCGGGCTTCTTTGAATTCCAGCTTATAATCCTGCATATGCTCCCGGGTGCGGTATTCCAGGATGGCAGTCTGGGTGTACAGCGTCCGGTAGCCGGAGTTAAATTCATATTCAATGCCGGCGGCGGTACAGTCGTCCAGCATTCGCACCAGTGCGTCATAACACAGGGCAGCCACTTGATGGTCGCCGGTCAGAGTGACGAGGTTCGGCTCGTACCAGTCCGGCACCGGGTTCAGCCCATTGACCAGCACCACCTCAATGCCCTTGGGGGTGAAATAGTGGGTCTGTCCCTCAATTTCCGTGGGGCCCACCGCCATGGTGCCGTCCTCATGGAAGTAATAACGGTACTCCCCGGATTGGAACCACCCCACGGTCATCAGACCGTTGTCGCCAAAGAGCCGCCAGCCGTCCTCGATTTCCTGCCAGCCCACGGCCATTTCCCCCTCCGGCAGGAAATAACGAATGCCTTCATCACTTTCCAGCCAACCGGTCTGCATGGCTCCGTCCTCGCCGAAGAAGTAAAAGTTACCGTCGATTTCCGTCAGCCCCGTGGCAAGGAAACCATCGGCAAAAAAGTAGGATTTCCCATCGATTTGGGTCAGTCCCATGGCGGCAATGCCGTTTTCGTCAAAGTAGCAGCGACCGCCGTCAATTTCCTGCCAGCCTTTGAGCAGCGCACCGTCCCGCAGATAATAGCGCCCATCCTCCAGCCAGAGCCAGCCGGTGACCATGGCGCCGTTGCCGCCGAAATAACAGGTGTCACCGTCAATTTCCGCCCAGCCGGTGGTCATGATGCCGGTGCCGCCAAAGTAGTATGTAACGCCGTCTATTGTCTGCCAGCCCAGAAGGGGCGTGCCGTCGTCCTGAAAGCAGTACCGGCCCTCCGGCAGCTCCAGCCATCCGGATACGGGCTTGGCATGGAAATCCCGATAGAACCGGATCCCATCCTTTTCCACCCAACCGCTGCGGTCCACATGAGTGTCGTACCAGTAGAGTCCTCCCGCCACGCAGGCAAGAATAATCAAAAGAAAAATCAGCGGTAAAAACCGCCGCTGTTTTGTTTTCATGGTGTTCCTCCAAATTGGGTTACAGCTTATTTTACCATGGTTCGACACCAAATGCAAGGCGCGCAGCTTCAGGAAAATGAAAACAATTCTAAAGGCAACACCGCATAATGGGGCAAGGAGATTCGGCGAGAGATTTTTAACCAAGCGAAAGTCTGGAAAATGTGGGAATACTGGATGTATTTCCAATTTTCCATACTGCACGATTGGGACAAAAGATACGCTGAAGCCCGCAGCCCCAATTGTGCGGTGCTGCCTTAAGAAAAAGAACAGTAGATTTTTCGAAAAAAACTGTTATAATGGTGCCGTAGAGAAACGATCAGGAGGATGACTATGGCTGAGGAAAAGCTGAAAATACTGATTACCACGGACCTGTACACCACCAATACCAACGGCGTTGTTACCAGTGTGCAGAATCTGTTTGACGAACTGACGGAGAAAGGACATGATGTCCGCATCCTGACGATTTCCAATTCCCTCCATTCCCATAAGGAAGGAGCGGTGTATTATATTCGTTCCGTACCGCTGGGGGCCGTGTATCCCGATCTGCGGATGCCTACCTCCTACCGCAACAAGCTGATCCAGGAGATCATCGACTGGAAACCGGACATTGTTCACAGCCAGTGTGAGTTTTTCAGCTTTCAGTTCGCCGCCCGGATTTCGAAAATCACCGGCGCGCCGCTGGTGCATACATACCACACCCTCTACGAGCAGTATCTGACTTCCTATTTTATTCCCAGCAAGCGGCTGGGGGAATTCCTTGCCAAGGTGCTGTCCCGGCAGCGTCTGCGCCATGTGAAAACCCTGGTGGCTCCCACCCAGAAGGTGGAGGATGCTCTGCAAAGCTACGGCCTTCATGTGCCCATCAGCGTGGTTCCCAGCGGCATTTCTTTGGAGCAGCATCATCAGCGGCTGTCCACGGAGGAACGGCTGGAGCGCCGCCGGGCGCTGGGCATTGCGGATGACGATCAGGTGCTTCTGAATCTGGGCCGTCTGGGCGGTGAGAAAAACCTGGGTGAGCTGGTCACGCTCTTTGCCGAGGCCCGGCAGGAAAACGACAAGCTGAAATTCCTCATCGTGGGCGATGGCCCTGCCAAGGAGGATTTGGAAAAACAGGCGAAAAAACTGGGTGTGGAAGACTATGTGATCTTCACCGGTATGGTGGAGCCCACCGAGGTGCAGAACTACTACCAGCTGGGAGACGTGTTCGTCAGCGCCTCCACCAGTGAGACACAGGGACTGACCTACATCGAAGCCGCAGCCAACGGCTTGCCCCTGCTGTGCCGCCAGGACGAGTGTCTGGGCGAAGTGCTGGAGGAGGGCCAAAACGGCTACGAATACACCAGCGCGGAGGAATTTCTGGATGCCATCGACCATGTGATGCACGATCCCAAGTGGCGGGCGGACGCCTCCAAGCGCAGCGAGGAGATCGCCTCTTCTTTCGATAAAAAGAGCTTTGGCGATGCCATTGAGAATATTTACGAATCGGTGCTGTAAAGAGATACGGCGGGGCGGTATGCCCCGCCGTTTGTCATACAGCAGACGATCATGGGGGATCGTCCTCCGCCCAAATGGCGTCCATATCAAAGGGAACCACCTGTCCGTCCATAGTGGTCGGCTTGACCTGCTCTATAATGAAGCCCTAATATTCAATTAAAAACTTTCGTTAAGTGAAAAAACAGGTTGACTACCTATCGATAGGTAGTTATAATGAAGAGGAAATCAAACCGGGATAAGGAGCAAGCGTTTATGGAAAAGGGAAACACCAAACAGGAAATTCTGGAAGCGTCTCTGGATCTGTTTTCTGTGCAGGGATTTGAGGCGACTTCGATTTCCCAAATAGCAGATGCGGTGGGTATCCGCAAGGCGTCCTTATACAGCCATTTTGAGAGCAAACAGGCCATACTGGATGCCATTGTGAAGGAAGTATTGGAACAATACGCACAGCATTCCATCTTTGCGCTGGCGGATTGGGAGGATCCTGATTTTACGAAGGACAAGCAGCACATTACTCCGGACGCGGCTGTGCAAATGATTCAGGGGCAGCTCCGCTATATCCTCCATGACCCCTCCATCAGCAGGTCACGGAAAATGCTGGTGATCGAGCAGTTTCAGAACCGTTCGCTGGCGAAGCTGCAAACCAAGCAGAACTACGAGGATGTCATGCGCTATTTTACCGGGCTGGTAGGGTTTCTGATCCGGCAGGGCGTGCTGGCGGAGGATGACCCACAGATTATGGCGGCCCAGCTATGTCTGCCCATTTCCGTGTGGATCAACCTCTGTGACCGGGAACCGGAACGGGAGCGGGAGGTCATGGAGCTGGTGGAGCGGCACATCCGGCAGTTTTTCAGGCTCTATGCCCGGAAATGAGGGTGTGGCATTCCTATCCCCATGCGTGAAAGAAAAAATCGGAATTTGTGGAGGAATCCGTATGCGTTCCTTATTGCAATCGACATTCAACACAAGGGTGTTGCCTACAGGAGATATGCGCTTTATCAGAAGCGATTGTCCGGAAAAACTGACTGACGAGGAGATAGAATGGCTGCGCCAAAATCATGTCACTACGATCATAGACTTGCGTGAGAAAAAAGAATACGAGAGGAAGCCTTGCCGCCTTGAAAGGGAAAATGGATTCACATATTACCATTTGCCTGTAACCGGCGGGGGGGATGTTCCGAAATCTTCCGATGCGGTATCCGCGGTTTATCTTGGCATGATCGATGAACAGATGGACAAAATCCTTAACACGATTATGAACGCGGACAGCAATGTTTTCTATTTTTGTGGGGCTGGAAAAGACCGAACCGGTGTTGTTTCGGCAATAATTCTGAAAAAACTGGGCTATGACGATCAGACGATTATTGATGATTATATGAAATCGAAAGAAAATCTGTATGACTTTCTGATGGGTTATGGGAAAGAACATCCAGAAGTGGATATAAACACAATTCTTCCAAAGGAAGAGAATATAAAAAGGGTGTTGGAGACGATACGTATTTAAAAGCAAACGAAAACTGTAAGCTTTTTCAATGGTGCATAGGTTTTTGCTTTATTTACAGAAGGATAAGGAAAATATGAACTATATCAGAATTACAGAAGACAATATCGAAAAAGAGCACATCTGCTGCGCCATGTCCGGCAAGCAGAGCGTGGCCAAAAAGGAATGGCTCAAGCAGCGGTTTGAAGAAGGTCTTGTGTTTTACAGGAGTGAGGAACGGGGCAAGTGTTTTATCGAGTACATTCCGGCGGAGAACGCGTGGGTGCCCATAGAAGCTCCCGGGTATCTCTACATTAACTGCCTGTGGGTCTCCGGTTCCATGAAGGGGCACGGGTATTCCAATGATTTGCTGGACGAATGTATCCGCGATGCCAAAACCCAGGGAAGAAAGGGCCTTTGTATCCTCTCCTCCGAAAAGAAGAAAAAAGAGTTCCTTGCCGATCCAAAGTATCTGGCTTACAAGGGGTTTGCACTTGCGGATACCTCGGACTGCGGCATTACGCTCCAGTACCTGCCCCTCGCCCCGGACGCGGAGCCGCCGCGGTTCAGGGAATGTGCCAGACACCCAAGGGTAGCGGATGATGGGTTTGTCCTCTACTATACCGACCAGTGCCCGTTTACTTACTATTGGGTGCCGAGAGTGGAGGAAGCTGCCAGAGCGCACAATATCCCGCTCAAGGTGATTCCTGTCACCGACAGGGAATCCGCACGGAATGTACCCGCCCCGGTGACCACATACGCCCTGTTCCGGGACGGAAAGTTTGTGACCCAGAGTATCCAGTCCGACAAAAAGTTTCTGGCCCTTGCGGGGATCCGGCCCTGACGAAACCCTGCAAAATAGACACATTCTGCTGAAAAAGCCACCTATATCCAACTGGATTTCTCTTGTACAATATAGAGGCAGGTTTCAAAAGGAGGTTTGGCAATACCCCATGCGTAAAGATCCCTTATGGCGGCATTCTGTTTGCGGCAGCCTCGTGTATGTTCCTTGCCGCGCAAAACCTCTGCATAGCAGAGAACCGAATCGAAAAAGAGAATTCCCATGAAAAGGAAGCGTGAAACCATTTCAAAGATTCTAATCGCGCTTTCTCTTCTGCTGATTATCGGGGCTTCGGTATTTTTGTTCTGTTTCAATCAGAAGCGCTTCATCGGCAGCCGTGTCAAAAACCCGGACGCCTATTTTCTGGACATTGAAAAGATGAACGGGACCGATCTGCATACACTGGAACTGTGGAAGGACGATGTTCTTCAAATTCAGTTTGAAACGGAGAAAGGCTCTCTTTACATGGAGATCAAGGCTCCGGACGGAACCTACATTTACAGTGGAAACGGAAAAGAAGCCAAGGATTTCACGGTGACTATCCCGGAAAGCGGCATTTACACAGTCATTGTGGAAGCCCGTCACGCAAAAGGAATCATTCATATTCAGCTTAAGGAGGGAGCATGATGGCTCAGAAACACAAGTGGAATATGGCCGACACGATTACATCTGCGCGGATGGTCTTTTCCCTTTTCCTGCTGTTCATGCCGCCGCGTTTCATCGGTTTTTTTGCCGTCTATACCCTTGCCGGCCTGACGGACGCGCTGGACGGCTGGCTGGCGAGAAAGACAGGGACGGCCAGCGAGTTCGGAGCGAGACTGGACAGCATGGCTGACCTGTTGTTTTATGGCGTTCTGCTGGTGCGGCTTTTCCCGGTTATGCGGCAGGCGCTGCCGGTGACAATCTGGTATGCCGTGGCAGTCATTCTAATTGTGCGTCTGGCAGCCTATGCTGTGGCGGCAATCCGGTATCATCGGTTTGCCTCTCTGCATACCCGGCTGAACAAGCTGACCGGAGGTGCCGTGTTCCTGCTGCCCTACATGCTGGCGCTGTCAACTGGTATCCCATACAGCTGGATGGTCTGCGCCCTGGCCTTTGCCGCGTCTTTGGAGGAGCTGGGCATTCATCTGTACCGGAAAGAGTACCGTACTGACAGAAAATCCATATTCCACGGAAAAAACGGGGACACAGCATCCGGCTGATGGAAATAACGGCAAAAATGCCAGAATACGCGGAGAAACCGGGAATTATAATAGAAAGGAAAAGAAAATGTTTGAACTACTTACGATTATTCTATTCATCTGGCTGCTTGGAAAAGCGATCGGTCTGGCCATTAAGCTCACCTGGGGTGTGGCGAAGGCGGCGGCCAGTATCCTGATGGTGATTGCCCTGCCGGCGCTGGTGCTGTGTCTGCTGTTTGCCGGCGGCATTGCCCTGATCGTTCCCCTGGCGATTATTGGACTTGCAGTAGGCATTTTGAAAACCTGTTGAGAATTGGGAGGTATTTTATGCGTTATGAAATCAAGGGCGGGAATTTTCCCGTTGTCGTATGCAATCTGGAAAACGGTGAGAAGATGATTACCGAAAAGGGCTCCATGGTTTGGATGAGCCCCAATATGCAGATGGAGACCCGCGGCGGCGGCCTTGGGAAAATGTTTTCCAAGGCGTTTTCCGGCGAAAGTATGTTCCAGAACCACTATACCGCCCGGGGCGGTGCCGGGATGATCGCCTTTGGCTCCAGCTTTCCGGGGGAGATCCGGGCAATCAATATCGGCCCCGGTCAGGAGATGATCCTCCAGAAAAGCGCCTTCCTGGCCTCTGAGGCGGGAGTGAATCTGTCCATCCATTTCAGCAAAAAGCTGGGGGCTGGCCTGTTTGGCGGGGAAGGCTTCATTATGCAGCGCCTGTCCGGCCATGGCACGGCCTTCGTGGAAATCGACGGTGATTTGGTTGAGTACGAACTGAAGCCGGGACAGCAGCTGGTCGTGGACACCGGCAATGTGGCAGGGTTCAGCCCCAGCGTCCAGATGGACATTCAAACCGTTCCCGGCGCAAAGAATATGCTGTTTGGCGGTGAAGGTGTCTTCAATACCGTCCTGACCGGCCCCGGTCGGGTATGGCTTCAGACCATGCCGATCTGCAATGTGGCAAATGCCATCCGTCCTTACATCCCCACGGGCAACGGCTAATATTATGGAAGATGTGAAAGAAAAGGTGGACTGCGCGATCTGGATAAACTGGGAAACGCGTGTCGTCTCATTTCGGAAAACAGAAGGATTCCAGGAGTTGCGGTACCCTACCCATGAGGATATGCTCCGCTTTGCGATTGAGAGAGGTTTCGAGGGCTTTGGAATCCAATAGAACGGATGAAAAAAGAGGTGCCGGACGGATTTTTGCCATTTGACACGGCGCTCTCCGGCAAGCCAAAAGGACGGAAGCCCCTGCCGGGTTCCGTCCTTTTCTGATGCTGGGGAATGCTTTTGTGTTCTATGAACCAGGATTGATGCAGGCATAAAGCTCCCGTGCTTCCACCGCAGAACGCGAAAGCATCGGGGCATTATCTGCCCCGATGCTTCAGATTGTCGGGAAAACCAGGTATTATCACGGGAAACCCGACACATAATTCAAATTACGCAGGTATTACACAAAGAACTGGAATATGCAGAAGGCGGCGTAAACGCACAGCAGGACGATGCCCTGCCAGCGTGCCAGCTTCTTCCGGGTCAGGGCGGGGACGGTCAGCAGCAGCATGACAATCAGCATCAGCGGAATGTCCAGCACCAGGGAGGCG
>JALFJQ010000005.1 GCA_022775085.1 Clostridiales bacterium
ACCCCCCGTTATCACCACCGATAACAATTTGATAACAGCCCATCGTATAGGGCTGGATAATATGGACACATCAAATAATCAAAAAAATGAGGTATCAAATTTATGAAGCAAAATCCGTTAAATATGATGCCCAACAACGAGTGGGAGTAATTGAAATGTTTTTGGGAAATCTGGGCATCGTCTAACGCCTTAAAAAAGGCAAAGTTTGGCATCCTCTGAAATCCCAAGAAAAAATGAGAATATAGAGCCTTGTGTGGCACACATTTTCCGTGCCACATAAGGCTCTTTTTCTTTCCTCATAATGACCTTGGCAATTCCCATTATCTTCTGCTGAACTCCACTTCGTGAAAAGAGCAGACCCCATCACTTTCCTATCATCATCCTATCAAATCCAAATCCTTCCCCATTATATTTTTGCCCGTTCAGAGGGAAGAATGTTTTCACGCTGGATGTTGCTGTCAACAAGCTGGATGATGGTGTCGTTGTCATCGAGATTCATCACGATCACCGGCATGGAATCCAAACCGGCAAGCTGACTGGCTCTCTGACGGCGATGACCGGCAACCAGCTCATAGCCGCCATCCGGATTCGGTCTGGCGATGGCAGGAACCAGTACGCCGTGTTTCTTCACGCTCTCAATGAGTTCCAGCATGGAAGGGTCGTCCCGGATACCGAAGGGATTGTCCGGATGAGGATGGAGCTGGTCGATGGGAATGCTGTAGATGCTGCCTATCGATTCAGGGGGTTGGCGAGGGATAATGCGCGGCTCCTTTCTAAAGAGTGTATATGAAAAAAGCACCCAACCGGGTGCTTCAATCATTATGGGAATGGGGAGAATAGCGGTATAATTGCTGGATGGATATACAGGGAATTAAGGGGGAGAGAGGCTTGAAAAAAGGGCGGAGTTAGCCCCAAAGTTAGCCCATTGGTTAGCCCATTCGGGCGCAAAAACCCTGAGTTAGCCCATAGTTAGCCCATAAAAATCGCGTTAAATTAGGCCAAATTGCGTCAAACTATTGGGGACAGAAAAACCCCGAAATCCGGAGATTTCGGGGTTTTCGTATCTTTTCTGAAGTAAAAGCTCCAATTTAGCGCTTGGAGAACTGAGGTGCGCGACGGGCGGCTTTGAGGCCGTACTGAACATTCTTCTAACCAAAAAGTCATTGGTATTCAAGCACTTTTTGACCGTCTGCCCTGTTTTAACCTATGTGTTAACACAAAGAAACGGGGGCTTCCACAGACTGTTGTTTGGGGAAAGCGGCGTTTACAGTGGCATATAGCTCCTGCGGTTTATTATACTTGATTCGGGCGTAGATGTCCATAGTTGTTTTGCTGTTCTCATGACCTGCCAGGTACTGAACGGTTTTGGGATCGACGCCTGCGTATAAAAGATTGGTGATATAGGTGTAGCGCAGAATATGGGGTGTAACATCGAAATCAATGCAATAAACGATCTTGGGATTCTTTAGCTTATGCTGTCCCAGGACAGGAGATATGGTTTGCTTAATGCATTGCCCATTCACATACTTGCGATAGATTCGTTCTTTGGTAGAACGAACGACAATATACTGCCAGAGCCTTTGAAACTGGGAATAGGAGAGGGGCTGCCCTTTGCTGTCAGCAATCACATGATCGGATTTGCTGCTTGCCTTGGCTTCCTGAAGGCATTCAACAAGGCATTGTGGAATAGGAATATCCCGTCTTGCAGCATTGGATTTCAGTATGGTTGTTACCTGGGGACGGTTCTTTTCGCTTCTCCAGGCTCTCCTTACTGAAATGTATGGTGTGGATGCATCCAGATGGACACAATCCCACTGAAGCCCCAGAATCTCCTCTCTGCGCATACCGGTATAGAGTCCGATCATGGTGAATACATAGGGTGGAAGTCCACGGACAGCATCCAGAAGTGTTTTTGCCTGTGCATCTGTCAGAGCGTCTTTCTTCTTTGAAGGATGTCCACCCTTCGCAGAGATATTGGTGGAAGGATCTTCGTCAATCACATTGCTGTGTTCGGCAGATTGAAAAATGCTCTTGAAAAGCATATTGACTGTATCGTACATACCGGAGGATTTACCTGCAACCGGCACAAGGGCCAGACGAATATCATCCGCTGTCACATCGGACATATACATATCGCCCAATGGTTTGACTATGTAGTTCCTCACCTTGGATTCGTAGCCCTTCAATGTAGCAGGAGAGACATTTGCGGACTTCATGAGCAGCCATTTTTCACAGTAATCCGCAACAGTGGGATTCGTCTTCCGGAAGACGATTTCCGCAACCTTTTTTCGCGCTTCGCACTCCTTTTGAAACAGCTCCTCACGGGTTAATCCATAGAGAAGAACCTGTTTCCCATCAGCGTCAGTAATACGGGTTCTGTAATATTGGATGCCGTTAATTGTGGCTGTACCATATTGTGGAATCAATTCTTTTTTCTTGGACATGAAAAATCATCCTTTCACAGAGTATGTAATGTAGCCACCTCCTTTTTACCAGAAAACAGGAAAACCATCAAAGGTGCGAAATATGTAAAAAAGCGGGGAACTGATTTGTTCCTCGCTTTTGAAGATTCTGTTGGGGTGAAAATAAAGTTATGTGTTATTCCATAGAGCAAAGGCACTGCTCATGGTTTTCACTACATCGTCGGGTTGGTGATATTTCACTTTTGCGTATATGTCCATCGTGATTTTGCTGTTTTCATGACCTGCCAGATACTGAACGGTTTTGGGATCGACTGCTGCGTGAATCAGATTTGTAATGTATGTGTGGCGGAGCATATGGGGAGTGACATCAAAATCCAGACTATATATGACATTCCCATTGTGCGCTGCTTTCTCACCAAGGGTAGGAGAGATGGTGTGCTTTACGCGCTCTCCATTTTCATAACGGTAGTAACTGCGCTCTTTTGCGGTTCTTGTGACAATGTATTGCCATAGCCTCTTAAACTGAGTATAGCTGAGAGGACCTCCGTCGCGGTTTGCAACAACAAAGTCTGATTTGGATTTGGCTTTCGCTTCTCTGAGGCATTCCGCGAGACATTCAGGGAGAGGGACATTTCGGGCAGCGGCTTTTGTTTTCAATTCTGTCATGATGACAGGACGATTATGCTCGGTGTGCCACGCCCGCCGTACAGTCAGATATGGCGTGTCGGTGTCCAGATATACGCTGTCCCACTGCAAACCCAGGATTTCCTCCCGCCGCAATCCGGCGTATAAACCGATCATCACAAAAACATACGGGGGTAAGCCACGAACGGTGTTGATGAGCTGCTCGGCTTGAGTATCTGTCAGAGCTTGTTTTTCTGCCTGTGGAATACCGCCTCCTTTGGCACTCAGATAGACCGTAGGATTGTCCTCAATAACATGACTTTCCTTGGCAGCCCGGAAGATGGATTTATAAAGGATAATAACGGACTTGTACACGGAAGCAGATTTCTCCGAGACCGGAACAAGGGCCAGTTGAATATCGTCCAGAGTAACATCTGCGATATTCCTATCACCCAACGGGGCAATGATGTGCCGCCGGACTTTGGAAGTATAATCGATCAGCGTCGTTGCTCGTATATGAACGGATTGCATTGTCAGCCACTTTTCGCAATACTCCGCAACGGTGGGGGATTTTTTACGAAATGCTGCATTGTCGATCTGCTCCAGAGCGTCCATTTCTTTATCGTACAATTCTTCCCGGGTTTTGGCATAGAGGGAGATTCGGTTGCCTTCAAGTTCTGTGATGCTAGTACGATAATATGTGTTTCCTTTGATTTGGACTGTCCCATATCGGGGAATATGTTTTCGCTTTCCGGCCATTTCGGTTACCTCCATAGGAAAGAAATCAGCGCTGTTATCACTGTTTTATCAGAATTGGCGCGATTCAGCAAATGTGCGAACGGATGGTTATTTTTGCTTTCGCACATTTCGATAGGTGTTTTTCTTTTCGGATGGCTTCGCGCGAATAGTACATTTCGCAATGTATTCCTGCAAACTGGCATCCGTGAAATAGACGCAGCCGTTTGGCACATATTGCACATAGGAAATCAGACCGCTGTTTCTGGCTTCATCCAGCGTAGTAAGGCTGATTCCCAGTAATTTGGCTGCTTCCTTGCGTGTAATCAATTTCTCCATGCTAAGTCATTACTCCTTTCTGCGATCTGATTTTGGACTCAGGCTGTAGTCGAACCCCCTGCGCTGGCCGCAGTAGGTACAAATCTGCTGCTCCGTTTGCAGCGGATCAACACGCCGTACATAGTAAGAGCCTGCACCATAAAAGTTGCTGGCACAGGCTTTACAAAGGCATAAAGTTAGCTTGGATGGGGGAGGAGGGATTAAGCCGATGCTGATTGCCAGTGCATGGTTGAGACCATTGATTTCCTCGTCGGACAGTTTACCGATGTACTGAGCCAGTCGAGTCTTGTCCACGGTTCTGATTTGCTCCAGCATGACCATGGAGGGCTGCACAAGCCCACTCCCCGGCTTCAGATGGTAGTGGGTGGGCAGATTGGCTTTCGTCCTGATCTGCGTGGAAATCGCTGCCACGATGGTGGTGGGGCTGTGTTTGTTTCCAACATCGTTCTGGATAATCACCACCGGGCGGTAGCCGTTCTGCTCGGAGCCAATCCCTGTGCCCAGGTCTGCGTAGTACAGTTCTCCTCTGAGATATGTGTTTTTCATATGTGTTTGACCTCCTCAAAAGATATAGGCAGAATGCCTATGTAAACACCGCCAGCGCCCATTTCTGGTTGCTGGCGGATTTGTTGTTTGAAGAAGCCTATTTGTCCTCGACACCCCGGCTATTATGGGAAGTCATCAAACGGCTGGCAGCGTACCAGCTCCACGGGTCTTTTAGCGCCCTCGCATGGTTCTCATGTGACCGCCCTCATTGCGTTCCTAGCTGTGACTGGACGGGAGTATCATTGTCCCCACTGCCTGTCATCGCCCTTCTGGGTGCTGCCCAGAAGTCATAGAAGGCTGTTTCTCGCTCCGTGCCGGGGAAGAAAGCCTAACAGACCGAAAAAGGAAAGTGATGTCCTGATGCTTTTCCCCGACACATCCCGGCGCAGCTTCTAAAGTGGCTTATGCTCATCACAATAGCAATGGGAATGTGTTTGACGAATGGGTATGCAGTTTTCAAGATACAGACCCATTCCCAAAAGCAGAAACAGGTGAAGGAAAATAACCCCTTCACCTGTTTGCTCACTTGTAGGCAAAATATAGCCCCCCTTTTTCTTTTTTTCTTTGAAAAAATTTTGCGATGGCAAACTGATGTTGACAACATGGTTATCACACCATATAATAACAAATAGAAATTATTCTATGTGACGGAGGTAAGCGAATTGGAACAGATATACATTGAAACTGCAAAAATTCTGAAAGCAATTTCTGATCCGAAACGCCTGCGTATTGTCGATATGCTGTCTTGCGGGGAACTGTGTGCCAACAAAATACTCGAAGCTTTTTGTATTACTCAGCCAACATTGTCCCATGATATCCGTGTATTGATTCAGGCTGGGATTGTGAATGACCGGCGTGAAGGCAAGAACATTTTTTATTCGCTCAACAGGGATCGTCTGGCTGAATTTGAAAACACTTTACATGAAATTACAACACCGAAGGCAAACTGCATTTGCCATTCTGGAGAATGCTGTGAATAAAAAAATGAGACCAATGCTTGTGATAATGGAACATTCCGGCATTGGTTTTTATATCGTAAAATAATAGAAATATTTCTATTATTCAATATGATTATGAAACAAATCAAAGGAGGTATTTTCCATGAAAAAAGCAACTGATCCAGGCATCAATTTCTTTCAGCGGTATCTGACGGTATGGGTGTTCCTATGCATGGTGGTAGGTGTGCTCTTGGGGCATTTTCTCCCAACGCTCCCTGCGTTGCTGGCACGCTTAGAATTTGCCCGCATATCGATTCCGATGGCTATTCTGATTTGGGTAATGATATACCCAATGATGCTGAAAGTGGATTTTCAGAGCGTCCGAAATGTCGGGAAAAACCCGAAGGGGCTTTTTGTTACATGGATTGTGAATTGGCTGATTAAACCATTCACGATGTATGGAATTGCTTCGCTGTTTTTCTTCGTGATTTTTAAGAGTTTCATCACACCAGAACTGGCGACGGAGTATCTGGCTGGTGCGGTTCTGTTGGGAGCTGCTCCCTGCACAGCGATGGTATTTGTGTGGAGTACACTGACAAAGGGAAATCCCGCTTATACCGTCGTTCAGGTGGCGACCAACGACTTGATTATTTTGGTTGCCTTTGCCCCTATTGTGAAATTCTTGTTGGGTGTATCCAATGTCAGTGTCCCGTATGATACACTGATTCTAAGCGTGGTACTGTTTGTGGTCATCCCGCTTGCAGGTGGCATCTTGACCCGCATCTTTGTGACCCGCAGCAAGGGAACGGCGTATTTTGAAAATGTGTTCCTCCATAGATTTGATTCCGTCACCACAGTTGGGCTGCTGCTCACCCTGGTGCTGATCTTCATGGGACAAAGTAAGACCATTTTGGAAAATCCGTTGCACATCGTATTGATTGCTGTGCCGCTCATTTTACAGACCTTCCTGATTTTCTTTATCGCCTATGGAACTTGCAATCTTTTGAAGCTGCCACACGATATTTCTGCCCCGGCTGGTATGATAGGTGCATCCAACTTCTTTGAACTGGCCGTTGCCGTTGCGGTTGCCCTGTTTGGAACAACAAGTCCTGCCGCACTGGCAACTACTGTTGGCGTATTAACAGAAGTACCTGTTATGCTGACACTTGTAAAAATTGCAAATAAAACTTAGGCGCACACGCAAAACAGCCATATCCGACTTTTTCGGATATGGCTGTTTCAACTTATAGAAGGAACCACCGGCAGGTTTGGCGATATACGGTCAGTGAGGAAGTAGTGGTTTCGCCGACATATGCAGAAATCTGATCGACTGGGCTTGCATTCGAATATACTATTCACATATTAACGCTACTTTTGTAAACTCTTTTCCATCAATCTCGAATTTCGTGGAAAAACTCCTCTGTAACTTCTGTTTTGCATAGCTGCTCAGTTATATAGTGTCACAATACGGACTGAGCGGACAGCATTTCCGTTACTTTCTATCGACGAAGCCTTTTTCTGGCATCCACTGGCATTCCCCGTGAAAGCGGAATGTGTTATTGCAAACGCAGTTGCCGTCCCCAAGGGTCTGCGTTCTCTCAAAGCCCGCGCGAAGATAATGAGCTACCATATAATCCGTCCGGCACAGTGATGGGAGCATTTCTTCCGTGTGGAATTTACTGCACAGTTTCTGAATTCCGCATTCATGGACATCCAGCCGGAAGCAGTTGCTGTCCACAGGGGTATAGGCAATCGTCCAGTCATATTCCGGTAGGGTTCCAGCTTTGGATTTTTCTGTATGGCTAACTGCTTTTCTCAGCATACCGCCGATGTAGATTTTTTTCGCCAGAGGAACGAGGAATGACGGAATCTTTTTCAATGCGTTTTCCAGCACCCGCCAAATCCACTGGTTTGCTTCATCGCTGGTCAGCCCCAGTTTCACGAATACCCGATACCATGCAATGAAGCAAACACCAATCAAATAGCTTGACTTGAAAATGCTGTCACCGATTTTGGGAACCTCCGGGAGGATTGCCCGCAGCTCCTGACGGACATTCTTACTGAAAAGGGAGAAAAACTCTTCCCCTTTTTCCGCAATCAGGCTTCCGCTGCTGAGAAGCAGTAGAAAATCATTGAGAAGTCTTACTGTCATATCTGAGGTTCTCCTTCTTCATTCGTACCCAGAGTTGGCTGTGCGGGATTAACGTGCACCATAGCGTAACAGATAGATTAGTTCCTGTCCATTTGGAATACAGGCGCTTTTGAGTTATGATATTCAGAGTGATTGGCTGTTTTAGGGCTTTTGAAAGATGATAACAAAGCTATCACCTTTTTTAATATCAAGGAACCTGACTTCTGAGAATCCGGCTTGCAGCCCCAGATTGATGTATTCATCCCGCTCGAAAAAACGGTATCCTTTCATGTTTACTTTCGATCTTTCAAACCATGCTTTGGTGTAAATGGAAGTACAGAAACAAGCACCTTGTTTGAGAACCCGATTGACTTCTTTCAAGCCTTGCAGCGTATCCTTCCAAAAATATAGTGAGTTCACACTGACGGCACAGTCAAAAGAGGCATCGCCATACGGAAGGTTACAGCAATCGCCAATCGTCAAATATACCCTTCCAGCGGAAACAGCACCTTGATTGCGGCGCGTTGCTGTTTCTTTCATGTCCTCCGAAATATCGACTCCGTGGATGATGACACGATAGCGTTTGCACATCTGCTGAATGAGATAGCCATTTCCATACCCGATTTCCAATACATTGGCATCGTCCTCAACGGCAATGGCATTCAGAACGCCCCTGTATAATTTCTGGTTGAACATATTCATAGCCACACAGCAAAGCCTGCCAATATAGCCTCTGGGTTTTCCAAACTGAGAGCAGAAATAGTCGATTATTCTCACAATTCATTCCTCTCTTTCGGTTTCATTCCTGTCAAGCTGTGACACATCTGCCTTTGGAATTTTGATCGTAAAACAAGAGCCTTTTCCCGGTTCGCTGTTTACGGAGATGATACCGCCGTGCATATCGACGATTGCTTTGGTGATGGTCAGACCGATACCAATCCCGCCGGTTTTCTGATTCCTGGATTTATCTGCCCGGAAGAAGCGTTCAAAGATTTGCTCCAGATTTTCTTCAGAGATTCCAATGCCGGTGTCACGGACTGCAAAGACATGATACCATTCTTCGTTTTGGTAGGATACGTCAATGGAGCCGCCTTCCGGTGTATAGCGCAAGGCGTTAGACACCAGATTCACCATGCACTGCTTCAGCCGCCCTTCATCGGCATAGCAGATATCCGCAAATGCGTCAGTCGAATATTGCAGCCGTATGTTTTTCTCCTGGGCTGGAAGTAAGAACATGTTGACTACCGATGCGCACAGCTCCATGGCGGAAAAACTGCTGTACTGCAATGTGATCCGTTTATCTTCATACTTGTCCAGTTCAAGAAGCAGATTGACGATTCTGGTCAGCCGCTCAATCTCTTCATGACAGCTTACCATCATTTCTGTGGTTGGCTCCCAGATGCCGTCGATGACTGCTTCAATAAAACCCTGAAGGTTGGTAAGCGGGGTTCGCAATTCATGGGCAACATCCGCAGTCAGGCGGTGTTTTTGCTCTTCCTTGGCCTTTAGAATACTGGACATTTCATTGATGGAATCCACAAGGGATTGAAGCTCAGCCGTTGTGTACCGCTCTGCAATCTGCACACCATACTCACCTTGGGAAATCCGGCGCGCGGCAGTGGATGCGCTGCTGATTGGCTTGGAAATGCTAGCTGCAATGACCAAACCCAGCACAGCCGCTATGACAATGAATGTAGTGCCCAAAATTATCAAAAGCCGGTTCAGTGCATCGACCAGTTCCAGCTCGGCATCATCAAATGTAAAGGGACCGTAATACCCCAGTGTGATTTCACCGATTACAATACCATTGTAGGTTATTTCCTCAATACGCTGCTCATACCCTCCCTCAAAGGTTGGGTAGCGGCTGTGCATATTCATTTCTCGGTGCTGCAAGATCAGATTACATTCATCGGATTTGTGGGTGGTAATGTCCCAGTCAATTTCACGATTCAGCGTTGTAACATGGAGGAGAATACCATTTTGCAGCGCAGCGTTGCCGATGGTTTCCAATCCATCCAGACTGACTGTGCCGTTAGGATTCTGAAACAGGTCATTGACCTGGAATATGATTTGCTGAATCCGTTGCTCTTGCTGATCGTTGGCATGGGTTATAAACAAGCTTTCTATTTCGCGGTTTGCGATCAGAAAAAACAGCGCAATGGATACCAGCAGAAATGCTGCTAACAGCAGAGCCAGTCTGTGCTTGAGAGATTTCAACATAGTTAGGCATCCTTTTCAACTGCAAATTTATATCCGATACCATGCACCGTGAGAATAAAGAGGGGATGTTTGCGATCCGGCTCGATTTTACTGCGAATGGTTTTGATATAGGTGTCAATCCCACGATCATAACCGGCATAGTCATCCCCCAGTGCGAAGGAGATTAACTGATCTCTGGTAAAGATGCGTCCGGGAGCTTTTGCCAGAGTTCTAAGCAGCTTATACTCCGTAGGCGTCAGGGTGATTTCCTCTCCCTGAACACGCACTTGATTGGTCTGAAAATCGATACTGAGATAACCGTTGCGGTATACAACAGGAACGCTGACCAATTCATCTCCCTGGGCTCTGCGCAGAACAGCTTCGATTTTTGCAACTACGATTCTGGGACTGAAGGGTTTTGAAATGTAATCGTCTGCTCCAACTTTAATGCCATTGACCAATGCGGATTCATCGTCCTTTGCCGTCAGCATAATGACCGGAACGCGGGACTGCAGGCGGATTTTTTGACAAACTTCCTCCCCCGAAATATCCGGCAGCATCAGATCCAGCACAACCAGGGATATTTCATTCTGAGAAATCAACTCCAGAGCCTGTTGACCAGTGAAGGCGGTAAAGGTACGATAACCTTCTTTGCGCAGGTAGGCGCTAAGAATCTGCGTGATTTTGACTTCATCGTCTACAAGCAGAATGGCGTGTGTTTTCTTCATTGGTTTTCCTCCCCCCATAGAAGAATCGATATTTACCGTTGCGTAATCAGCCCAAATAGTTGTAGAAGTTCCGGTGAAGCTCAGTCATTTCCGATTTTGCCTTAACCGCATGCTGGTACATGAACCGATCCCCAAAAGAACTGTTGTAAACCAACGGCAAAACAGCCGCCATCAAGGAAATCGGGCACAACCGAAAAAAGTTCAGCTTGGGCGGGGAAATCGCATTCCCTCGTTCTTTCAGACGTTGGAAATTATCATGCAGTGATTGAGCGGTTATTCGCATCACTTGCCTGTTCCTATACACCAGTCTGGGATCATTTTCCGTATAGTAGGCATCTGCCAACGGAACTACCATTGCCAGGTGACATACCTGCCATGCATGCATATCAGGAACGATCTGGCATGGGATTCCGGCTTGGGACAGTACCCTTTTCAGCACTTGTACACGCTCCGTTTTTTCTCCACTGATTTCTGAAAAAGTCGTTAGCTGAATGATTCTTGGTGTTAATCCGGCATCCAGAATACCTTCTTTTATGCTGCCGCCTGCACCCGGAAAGGCGGGAAGGATTCTCCCTTTTCCGCAGATATCTTCCCAATCAGAATAGGCTTCCAAGGTGTTGACCATCGTGACAATCGTTGGGCTGATATTCTCGCGCAAGGCCTCAAGTGCTGGCTGTATTTGTCCTGACCGGACGGTGAGAAATATGTAGTCATATTGGTCAGAGGATTCCAGTGTTTCCAGAATAGAAACATTTGCACGGAGAATGGCATTACCTTGCTTGTACAACAAGCCATTTTCCATAAGCTCTGCAAGACTTTGGCCTCTGGCAAGTACAGCAACATCGCAACCGCTCCGGGATAGATAGGCTCCATACAAACTGCCAATTACTCCCGCACCGTATATTAAGATTCTCATGTCTCGCTGCTCCCCCATAAAATGACCTCCTCATGGATTCTCCATGGAATTGCTGCACTTTTCGGAACACTCTGCACAGTTACAGGAACAGCCAGTCTCCTGGCCTTTCTGCTCCCGCTTCTTCCATACGATATGTCCGACAGCAAAAGCAGCCGTTGCAAATCCTGCCAGCACGAAAAGAAGCATATCTTTCATTTTATCCATCTCCTTTATGGGATATATCCCCGGAAAACAGTTTCCGGGGATATTGTTATCTTTTGCCAGATGCTTTTGGACTGCCCAATATCCGAAACAGTTCGAGAACTGATCGCTACATGGAAAATAAAAAACTATCTTCCATAACTTTCTGCCGGTGCTTCCTGATCTCCCACATACCAATAGTCGCAGGACGCATATCCTTCGGATACTGTATGGTGTCGAATCAGGCGGGCATGGAGAGCGGAAGCCGCCTTAATGTCTGAGCGGCACAAATACGGCAGAATTTCCAGATAGCCGTGGCTTTTTGCAAAGTCCGCCAGAGGGCAGCCCACCAGTGTCATCGCCAGCCCATGATCGTAACCCTCCGGGTTAATTTCAACGCCCCAGGTATTGTTCCAGTCCTTACCCTTATGGGCATTTACTTTGTCGGCTACTTTCTGAACCATGGAATACATCAGTCGCCGGAACCACGGTCTGTCCAGCTTGTTCAGGTCGATCCATCGCCCAATTTTGCGGTATTTGGCGACTATGATCTGGTCAGTCATTTCTTCCACAATGTCCTTCGACAGTGTGCGTCCAGACGCTTCGTACAGAGCAAAAAACGGAAGTGCCATATCCATATTTTTGTTCAAAGGATTCTTTCTGCCGCCGATGGAGGGTGTTTCGGTCAGGAACTGCTCATAGATCACAGCGGCATCCCGGATCATCGACTCTGCCAGCTCGGCTCCGTAATGCCTGACCAATATTGGCCGGATTTTCCGGAGCAACTGATCATATTTCTTCTGATTTCGTTCCATGGTATGTCTTCCTCCTTTATCACTCCGTAGCGCTGTGTGCCCTCCTGCACCCATGGCTGCGGGCGGAAAGCCAGCAACTCATTATGCTGCAAGTCGTGGCTGTGGGTGTCGGTTTTTTGAAATATTCCGGCGTTCCAGATATTGCACCTCAACCCATTCCATCGTTTTTTCGGGGAGCCGATTTCCGCATGCTATACTTTTGCAAGATGTTCCTGCGCTTTTTCTATGATTTCTTGAATATACCCATCCGACAGGGAGTAAAATACAAATTTTCCTGCTTTTCGCCGCCGTATCAGATGATTCCCTTTCAGTGTCCTGAGCTGGTGTGAAATGGCACACTTAGACATGCCAAGGGATGCGGCCACATCTGTGACGCACCTTTCCCCATCCATCAGCATGAGTAGGATACTGAGCCTTGTAGGGTCACCCAATATCCGAAACAGTTCGCAAATCTGCGTTGCTTCCATCATAGCTTTTTCACGAAAAGGGCGCGGACCGCATTCAGAATTGCCAGAACCATGACGCCAACATCTGCGAAAATAGCCATCCACATATTGGCCGCACCGAAAGCCACAAACACCAGCGCCAACAGCTTTACGGCAATGGCAAAAACGGTATTCTGGTGAACAATCCGCAGACATTTGCGGGAGATTTTAATTGCCTTGGCAATCTTCATGGGGTCATCGTCCATCAGGACAACATCCGCCGCCTCGATGGCTGCGTCTGAACCCATAGCGCCCATGGCAATTCCGATATCCGCTCTGGAAAGAACCGGCGCATCGTTGATACCGTCACCGACAAAGGCCAGATTCAGCTTTGCGGGTTTTTCCTCCAGCAGCTCCTCCACCTGAGAAACCTTATCGCCGGGCAGTAGTTCCGCCCGGACGGCATCTACGCCCAAATCCTTCGCAACCTGCTCTGCAACAGCCTTTGCGTCACCGGTAAGCATGACGGTCTTCTTCACGCCTGCGGATTTCAGAGCAGCAATAGCATCCTTGGAGGTGGGTTTTACAAGATCAGAGATCACAATATGGCCTGCATATTCGCCGCCGATTGCCATGTGGATAATTGTGCCTACTAAATCGCAGCCGGAATACTGGATATTCAGACGCTTCATCAGCTTGGCATTACCGGCAGCAACTTCAACGCCATCCACCTTGGCAATCACACCGTTGCCGCTGATCTCTTGAATATCCGTAACCCGATTTCGGTCGATCTCCGCACCGTATGCCCGCTGAAGGCTCTTACTGATGGGGTGAGAGGAAGAACTCTCCGCCAGCGCGGCGTACTCGATCAGTTCTGCGTCCGTATAGGATTTCCCTTCCTGATGAATAGCGCTGACCTCAAAAACGCCCTGGGTCAGGGTGCCGGTTTTGTCAAATACCACATAACCGGTCTTTGACAGGGCTTCCAGATAGTTGGAACCCTTGACCAGAACGCCCTGGGTGCTGGCACCGCCAATACCAGCGAAGAAGCTGAGGGGAATGCTGATCACCAGCGCGCAGGGGCAGCTCGCTACCAGGAAAGTCAGAGCACGATAGATCCATTCACCCCAGTTAGGGTTGCTTCCCAGAGCAAACTGGCTGACCAGCGGAGGAATAATCGCCAGGGCCAACGCACTGTAGCAGACGGCGGGAGTGTAGACCTTTGCGAATTTGGAAATGAAATCCTCAGACTTGGACTTGCGGGAGCTGGCATTTTCTACCAAATCCAGAACCTTGGATACTGTGGATTCCCCAAACTCCTTAGTGGTCTGGATTTTCAACACACCGGTCATGTTGATGCAGCCGCTGATAATTTCGTCCCCGTTCTTCACATCGCGGGGCAGACTTTCACCGGTCAGGGCGCTGGTGTTCAGGCTGGAAATTCCCTCCACAACAATTCCGTCGATGGGAACCTTTTCACCGGGCTGAACCACAATGATGGTGCCCACGGCAACCTCGTCAGGATCAACCTGCTCCAGCTTGCCGTCCACCTCAATGTTGGCATAGTCCGGACGAATGTCCATCAGCTCGCTGATGTTCTTACGGCTCTTACCCACGGCGTAGCTCTGGAACAGTTCACCGATTTGGTAGAACAGCATGACGGCGATACCTTCCACATAGTCACCGCTTTGGACTAATCCCACGATCATTGCGCCGATTGTCGCAATCGCCATCAGGAAGTTTTCATCAAAGACCTGCTTGTGTTTTATACCTTTCCATGCTTTCAACAGAATATCATAGCCAATCACAAGATAAGGAATCAAGTATAGCAGGAAGCGAACGATGCCGTCCACAGGAACAAATTTGAAAGCGATCATCAGGACTGCTGAAATGATGATCCTGTACAGCATCTTCTTTTGTTTTTTGGTCATATACAGCCCTCCATTTCACTTAGTATGAAATCTTTTGATAATAATTATGAAACAGGGCATCCTGCCCACATCAGACTGAGAGCAGAACGCCCTGATGAACAGCTTACAGATAAATTACGCAGTCATCTTCGACCTTCTTGCAGTTTTTGTACACTTCCTGCATGACAGTGCCCGGCTCCTGGCCATCTTCAAACTCAACGATCATCTTCTGCGTCATAAAGTTGACGGTAGCGGTTTTGACACCGGCGGTCTTCTTGGCGGCATCTTCCATCAGGTTGGCACAGTTGGCGCAATCCACTTCGATTTTGTAGGTCTTTTTCATAATAATTTGCTCCTTTTTATTATTGATTAAACGACTGCTTAATCATTGATATTAGTATAACGGACGATTAAACGCTTGTCAATCATTTTGGATAAAACCTTGCCTTTTGGGCTATTAGAATGCCTAAATGGAGTATTTTGAAAATTGTGTTTGTATTTTCCCTGACTTAATGGTATAATTTCACAAAAAGAAAGGGGGCTTTTTCATATGGGGAACAAGATATTGCCGCACGATCATGGACATCTTCCCAAAGGTGTGCAGATCAGCATGCCAAAGGGGGAGACCTTCGAGATCGTTTCCGATATTTTCAAGATGATGAGCGACAGTACACGGATTCAGGTTTTCTGGCTGCTATGCCATTGTGAAGAGTGTGTTGTCAATATTTCCGCCCTGCTGGATATGAGCAGTCCGGCAGTATCCCATCATTTGAAGCTTCTGAAGACGTCCGGTCTGATTGTCAGCCGCAGAGAAGGTAAAGAGGTGTACTACACTGCCGCCAAAACCCAGCGTACCCAAGTTCTTCATGAGATGATTGAGAGAATCGTGGAAGTGGCCTGTCCTGCTGAAGAATCTTTTGAGGATAGCGGTAATTACAATTCCAATGTTCAGGCAGTCAATGAAATCCATGATTTTCTCATCTCAAATATGAAAACCCGCTATTCGATTGAGGAACTGTCGGTAAAATTCCATATCAACCAGACTACGCTCAAGACCACCTTTAAGACTGTGTTTGGCAAGCCCATTGCGGCATACATGAAAGATTATCGAATTAAGCAGGCAAAGGCCCTGCTTTCCCACAGTGACAAAACAGTCGCCGAAGTTGCCTGCGAAGTCGGGTATGAAAACCAAAGCAAGTTTACGCAGGCTTTCAAAGACGTAACCGGTAGGCTTCCGAAAGACTATCGGAAAGGAAATTCATAGGGTTTATAATCCCAACAATACAGCCGCCCAGCATCCGACAAAACGGATGCTGGGCGGGTCAATATTCTGTTCCTTCAATCTGTAAGCTCCTGAATCTCTTGCCGGATCAGCGCTCCTGCCGCTGTGGCCAACTGGTCAATGCCCTGAATCCGGACCATGCTTTTTTCGTAGATGGCCGCCGCATCCGGTGCGCTGTAGTTGTTGCCCATGAACACCGCCGCTACCCGGATTCCT
Source organism: Clostridiales bacterium (assembly GCA_022775085.1). GTDB lineage: Bacteria > Bacillota > Clostridia > Oscillospirales > Oscillospiraceae > Faecousia. Next base: position 16,408 of record JALFJQ010000005.1, read on the forward strand.
CGGCGTTGCAATGCCCGGACCTCCTGGGTGGTGTCCTTCACAGCGGCCTGCTCCGCATACTCTCTGCCGAAGGGATTTCCCTCTCCCGGTGGAATGCGGTGGCTGTCGTTGGGACTGGCATCGGTCAGAAGCAGAAGCAGATGTCGTCCTTCCGGGGCGCTTTTGATCAGGTCTCCCGCAGCTCGGAGGGCCAAACCGTCCCGGTTCCATCCGGCGGCAAAGTAGTTGAATATTTTCTGATTCTCGTTCTTGTCCGCAAAGCCTTTCAGCACCCGCAGCACCGTATAGCCCCGGAGACTGCAGAAGCTGGTCACCCGTACCGGGACGCCGCACCGGCCCAGACTCTCCGCCAGGATATAGCCTTGGGCGGCAATGGCCTCCTGACAGTGCATGCGGGAAGCGGAGCCGTCCAGCAGGAGGTCTACAGAGAATCCCGGCTTGCAGGTAGCGACATCCCGGAGAAACACATTTCCGTCCTCCAGCACCGCTGCTCGCCACACACGGGGGCTGTCCAGGCGACCGCTGCGGGAGCGTTCCGTCTCAGTCTGGCTGTGTACCTGGATGCAGCTTCGGATTTGCTCCGAAAGCCGCAAAATGGTATTTTGATAGAGACCGCTGTCTTTGGCATAGGCATCCCGGTTTCGCTTGCATTGCAGAGCCGCTTCCTGAGCCATGCGGCGGGCCTCGCTGCTGCGGGCGTGTTCCGGGTCCGGGATTCCAGATGTAAACCACAAATGGCAGCCCAGGTGGTTCGCGGTACAAAGCGCCTGCTCTGCCGCTGCCAGCTGCTCCGGCGTGTAAAAGGATCGGCCAAAACAGGTTTCGATATATAGCCGGTCAGTCTCCGCATTCTCATTCAGGCGAAGCTTTCCCCGGCGAAGGTCCAGCTTCGCTTTGTCGCCGCCAGAGCCTTCGGCCTGTCCCAGTGTCAGCACATCGGTATGGACGATCTGAGTGGGAAGGAATTTTGTCATTGCCAGAGCCCATTTTCCGTCAAAATGCAGCCGTAGTGGCGCTTTGGACCGGGCGGTTCCATCGAACAGTCCCGCCTGGGCAAAGGTGCGCAGAATGGCGGCAGCAAGTTCTTCCGCATCCAGTTCCCCGCTACATAGCAGCGCATCGGACAGCTTGCGTTCATAAGACGTCATCACCGGAGCGCGCTTTCCCAGAACGCTTTTCCACCGGGCAGACTGCATGGTGTAAACCAACTGATTTTTTGCCCACCACTCCTGCCGGGACAGCTTGTATTCCTGACCAAAAAAGTCTGCCGCGTGGGCTTTCCTGGCTTCCTCCAGAACAGGGCGGTGGGGAAGCTCCCGCTGAAAGGCGGCGTTTTCCAACGCCAGCCAGGCCAGATCGTCCAGCATGGCCTGCCGCCGGTCCAATTCCCAGGCGGCGAAGAGCTTTCGGGGCATTTCAGCGCCGTACCATTTGCGGACACAGCCTACGATGCAGTTCATGTAACTATCTGGTACGCCGTCGCTGCCCATGGCCAGAAACAGGGGGTCGAAGCCATATTCCCCTGCGGCGGTCCAGATCTGATTCAGCGCCCGCCGCTGCTGGGCGGTATAATGCTGCGTCAGCATTGTTCAGTCCTCAAACAGTTCGCGCCGGGTGAGCCTGGGAGAGATACGCATGGCAGCAACATCCCGGATCAGGCTCTGCTCATAGCTGTCGAAAGCCTTGTTGGTAATACCCATGTCCAAGGCTGCCCCTGCGGGAACCCCAGAGCGGATCAGGTCCAGAGCATCCAGCAAACCCCGCAGATCCAGAGCTTTCGTGGAAATTTCCGCGCTGTCGCACTTCTTTTGCAGTTCAAAGAAAAGCTGGGCGAACTGGCTGCGGTACTTCTTTTTCAGGCTGGGGAAATGGGTGGACAGCAGCTTTTCCAGATTCTCCTGACTGATGGTGGGCATCTGGATGACCACAAACCGGGAGGTCAGGGCCTCGTTCAGCTCCCGGGTCCCGGCGTAGCCGTAGTTCATGGTGGCGATGAACCGGGTAGGCGCTTCCATGGGGATGCGGTTATAACCCGGCACATCGATGACCCGGCGGAAATCCAGCGCCGAGTGCAGTACCGCCAGCGCCTCGTTTTTTGCCATGTTGATCTCATCCAGAATGCCAAAGCCGCCGAATCTTGCGCACTGGTAGATGGGGCCGGGGCGGAAGCGCACCTGCCCATCTTCAAAGGTGTCCATTCCGATCAGTCCTGCGGCGTCCACATTCACATGAAAGGAAACGTTCCAGGCAGGGCGGCCAAACACCATTGCCAGGTTTTCTGCCAGGACATTTTTGCCGGTAGCCTTTCCGCCAGTAAGCAGTAGGTTCTTACCACACAGCAGGGCGGCAGCGGCATACTCCCAGATGTCTTTCCCGTAATAGTGGAAACGGGGTGCTGGGATTCTCTGGCGCAGCTCCTCCGTCAGAGGATTGGCCTCTCGAAAGGCTCTGAGTTCCCTCAGTAGCTCAGGGTCGATGTTTTCCTCTTCCAAAAAATCAAACATCCGATCACTCCCTTAAATCTGCAACTTTTGAATTTCAAAACACAGGAATGCTTGTTGACGGATAAAACACTGTACACAAAGGAAGCGTCAATCCGGTGCAGTCTCGTGTTTTTATCAGCATAGTTCCCAAATATGTAAATTTTGTGTAAATTCTCAGCTCTGATAAATTGGTTTATATAGAGAAAACATATTTCATAAAGCCAAGAACAAAAGAAGTATGATGGTAGGGATTTATTTCCCGGAGCTATTGACATAACCTTTCTTTGCAACTATAATCGTTATTGACTAGCCGATAGAATAAGCAAAAGTATTCTGGCACTGCCAGACACCGCTCTCCAACCCGCTATTTGCGGGTTAGACTGGACTTCAGGGGCTGCTGCACAATGCAGCAGCCCCTACTTGTATATCGTGAGAATGATTAATAGAATAGGAGGAAGCCCATGGCAAGCGTTGTAGCAGTTTGTATCAGTGAACAAAAAGGGACACAAAAACACGAGGTTCCGGAAATCCAGTTGAAGATCGACCATGGAATTGTAGGCGATGCCCACGCGGGGAACTGGCACCGGCAGGTGAGCCTGCTGGCCCAGGAGAGCGTGGAGAAAATGAAAGCCGTTTTCCCGGACATTCCCGTGGGAGCCTTTGCGGAGAATATCCTAACGGAGGGGCTGACCCTTTTCACCCTCCCGGTGGGCACCCGGCTACGGGTTGGGGAAGTTCTACTGGAGGTGACCCAGATCGGTAAAGAATGTCACGCCCACTGCGCCATCCGCCAGCAGGTGGGTGACTGCGTGATGCCCCGTGAAGGGATATTTACCATCGTGCTGGAAGAAGGAACCATCCGTGCCGGCGATACCATCACCGTATTGACTTGAGGAAACTGCCATGACCAATTTGGAATTTCAGGAAATCCTTCGCAAGCTGGAACAGGGCATGACGCCGGAGCTTACCAAAGTCGTAGAGGGTCAGACCTATACCAGAGTTTTTCTCCCGGAAAACAGGCTGATTCTGCTGGGGGGCGGTCACATTGCGGTGCCGCTGTGCGCCATGGCTTCCATGCTGGACTTTGCTGTCACCGTTTTGGATGACCGCATCAGCTTTGCCAATTCAGAGCGCTCCCCACAGGCAGCTCAGGTGATCTGCAATTCCTTCGCCGCCGGGATTGAGAGCCTGCATATTCGTGCCACGGACTATGTCTGCGTCATCACTAGGGGGCACCGGTGGGACGGGGAATGTCTGCGGCAGATTCTGTCCGGCACGCTCCCCACATACCTCGGCATGATCGGTTCCAAACGCCGGGTGGAGGGCCTGCTTAGCCTGCTTGCGGAGGAGGGCTTCGACCCGGAAGCCCTTGACCGCATCCACGCTCCCATCGGTCTGAAAATCAACGCCCAAACCCCGGCAGAAATCGCCGTGTCGATCTGCGGAGAAATGATCGCTCACAGGCGGAAATATGTCCGAAAGGATTCCCGCATCTGCCTGGATCAGACCAATACCGACTATACCTTGCTGCGGTTTCTGGCACAAAGCACCCAGCCAAAGGCCTGCGCATTGGTGCTTTCCTCCACCGGCTCCACGCCGGTCAAGTCCGGCGCGATGATGGGAATTGACGCCCTTGGCAACGGCTACGGCACCATCGGCGGCGGCTGCAGCGAAGCGGCCATTATGGTCAGGGCCAGAAAAATCATGGGAACCGGCACCTCCTGCGTTGTAAAGATCGATATGACCAATGAAGTTGCCGAAAGCGAGGGCATGGTCTGCGGCGGAACCATGCGCGTTCTGCTGGAGGATGTGACATCATCTGAAATTCCTCTGTCGAGGTAAGAATGCTCCCTGCAAAGACAATATCAAGCATTACAATAGGAACCACAATTATGGCATGATGCGTGTCGTAATTGTGGTTCTTTTTTATATGTCTCTGCTCTCCATAATTTCACCACAATTCCCACATATATTGCTTGTGATGATAACGATAAGGAGGGCATTCGATGGAGAACAACGAAACTGAGAAGAAAATTGATACGATATCGGAAACAGAAGCTGATTCGGAAAATCTTTCCTCCCCGGAAGCGGATTCTGGCTCTGTGATCGCGGACATTCTCCATGTTCTTGGGTTTCAACCAACAAGTCGCAACACCGTAACGAGAGAGCAGACTTCTCAGGTGGAAGATACGAACCAGATAGAACGGGAGAATCAGAGCTGCAATTCCGTGATTGGAGGGGAACCCATAAACCGCTATCCCGATACGGAAGCAGTATTTAGCGCAGGGCCAGCAGAGTTGGTGCCTGTGCCGGATGAATTGAACAAGAGGAACATGTGGAGCCATTACATGCTCTTCTTGTTGATCTGCGCTGTCCTTTTGGCAGGTGGCTTATCCATTTACCGCAATTTTGATTGGGTGCGGGAGCCAAACCCACCAGCAGAGGATGTAGTCGCTACCTACAACGGGAAAAATATAACCACAAAGGAATTGATGGATTTTATCGCCGTTGAAGGCAGCAAAGAACGTGAGCATTTGCTTTGTCCGAACCATGGCTACGATCACAGCAAATGCATGCCAGAAGAAGCGTGTGAGGCACATCCGATTGACAGCCTGGAAGGATATCAGGCGATGGTCACTCGTTTGGCCGTAGAGCAGATGATTCTGGACTGGGCGGATACACAGGGAATCACCCAGCGGGATGATGTTCGGCACGAAATGGAGGATCTGCTGAACGATGCGGCGGTAGAACAATACATTTCTCAGTTGCATGAAACGAATATCACCACCGAGTCTATATCGAGCTGGGATGTGCAGCAATACTACTCCGAAAATCAGGAACAGTTTCAAGGGCAGACCCTTGCTGAAGCGGAAGCGGAAATCCGGCAGATTCTGGCTGCGGAAAAAGACAAATCCTTTTTCAGTGATTACATTGAGGAACTCAAAAAAACGGCCGGACTACAGGTGAATTTTGAGGTACTGAAAACAGCAGCTCCCTCAAAAGCGGAAATCAACGCCTACTACACCAAGAATTTGGAGCGGTATCGGACACCGGAAACCATAACCTACAGCGAAATCCGTTTGCGTAATGCGTCAGAATCCACGGATGCAGCCCGCAAGCTGCGGTCTGGTGAATCCTTTGAAAGTGTCGCGGCAATGTATGGCAAGGATGGAACCGCACAGACCGTTACCATGGAAAAGGGCGGCGGAGAATCCGCAATTGAGGATGTACTCTGGAAAATGCAGCCAAATGAGGTCAGCGACCCCCTTACCGATTCCAACGGCTCTGTCAGTATCATTAAACTACTTTCTAAGGAGCCTGCGGGTTACCAGCCACTGTCCGAGGTCGAGACCAGCATCGAAAGCATCCTTCTGCGACAAATCATGGATGAAGAATATACCATCAGAAAAAGCGAAATGCTGTTCAGTGTTCACTCCCGGCGATACACCTTGGGAGAATTCTATACAGAGTACCGGGAGCTTTCGGAGGTCTACCAGGAAGCGCTCAGCACCTATGAAGCAAAAAAGCAGTTTGTTGAGCAGATGATCGTCATGGAGCTGCTTTTGGAAGAAAGCGGGGACAAATCTGCCACTAACGATTCAGATGCTCATGATATGGAGGAACTTCGTGTCCAATATCTGTGGCAAATACTGCATCAGGAAGAAGTGGATGATGATCTGGATGAACCTACCGAGGAAGAAATCAGAGACTTCTATGAGAAAAACCCGGCAAAGTTAATGACACCAGCTTCTGCGGAAATCAGCCTGATCTGGATTGATCAGGGCGCAAATACGGAAAAAAAGGAACAGGCAAAGGCAAAAGCGGAGGAAGCAATGTCTCTGCTTAACTCCGGTACATCTTTTGCGGAGGTCGCCAAAATGTACTCCGAGGATTCCTCTGCGGAAGATGGCGGCGTGATATCCGGGCCGCTTTACGAAAGTCACCTGGCAGCGGAACTGGCGGGACCAATCTTCTCCTTGAAGGTCGGTCAGGTAAGTAAAATCATCGATTACCGTTCCGGCTACTATATCATTCAGGTTCGCAGCCGAACAGAGGCTCGGCTTCCTGAACTGGAAGAAGTTTCTCACACCATCAGCGACTACTTAAAAGAAATGGAACATGAAACTCGTACCCAGCAGATGGAACAGCAGCTTTTGAAGGAAGCCGGGTTTACGATCTATGACAAAACGCTGCGTGGAATCATGAAAGCGCAGCAAAATAACATGGGAAAAGGAGCGTAATTATGGGGCGAAAAGAAAAAACCATACTCATCACCATTGTCGCTAACATCATATTAATCATCCTGAGATTCTTCCTTGCCGATTTGTCGGGAAGCATCGGACTGAAAGCAAATGCATGGCATTCCTTTGCAGATGTGTTTGTCACCAGCATTGTATTTATTGGTCTGCTGATTTCGCGATATGGGGCATCGCGATTCCAGACCGCCAGCAAGAAGCTGGAGCATATCGTGGCAATCTTCGTATCCATTTTCATTTTTGATATGGGCCTGGAGATCCTGTCCGATGCGCTGAGCGGCGAAGTAACTGAACTGCGATATGTCCCCTTCGTAGCGGCGGGCGCATTTTTGGGCGTTGTGATCAATTACTTCATGGCTCGGTATAAAATCTATGTTGGAGAACAGACAGGCTCCCAGAGCATGATCGCGGATGGCTACCACTCCAAGATGGATATGTACTGTTCCATTGCTGTGCTGGTAGGCATCGTCGGCTCTTTGTTCGGCATGCCCGATTTGGATAAGGTCGCAGCAATCGTCGCGATGGTTCTGCTGATGATTTCCGGTTATGAGATTTTTACATCTAATCTGCGAATGCTTCTGCACCCGGAAGAAGAGCACAGCGAGGAACACCACCATCACTTCCATTGGAACAGAAAAATGGTTCTGTACGGTTCCCTGGTTTTATGCGTAGCCTACCTGTTATCCGGAGTGTATTTTGTTCAGATGGACGAAACAGGTGTTGTTCGCAGATTTGGCAGCGTTATCCGGGATGATGTTTCTCCTGGAATACATTATCGGTTTCCTTCTCCAATCGAGGAAGTAACGCTGGTGAAAACAGGAAATGTTCAGAAGGTGGAAACGGGCACACAGGAGCTATTGACCGGCGACACCAATTTGGTCAATGTGAATCTCTCAGTGCATTATCGAATTAAAGACGCAGGCGACTTTGTTCTGAACATGACGGATACCAATCTGCTCATAAGCTCCAGCGCAACCACCAGCATTCGTCAGATCGTTGGTGAAAACACCATTGATTATGTCTTGACTGAGGGAAAAGAGGAAATTGAACGCTCTGCGTTTGCTTTGCTGAGCGATACAATGGAAAAGAACAAAACCGGCATTGAAATCGTCAGCGTTCAACTGATTCGCGCCGATCCTCCTGCCAGCGTTATGACCAGCTTCCAGGATCTGGCAACCGCCAGACAGGACAAGAGCATTTATATCAACGAAGCAATCGCCTATCAGAATACCATCATCCCCCGTGCCAATGCGGAAGCGTACAAAAAGGTCGCGGAAGCACAGGCCTATCGTGAGGATAAAATCCAGACGGCCACGGGTGATGCGGAATTGTTCACGATGCGTCAGTCCGCCTATGCGGATTCCAAGGATGTGACTACTTTCCGCCTGTATATGGAGGCAATGGATAAAATTCTACCCAATGTGCAAAAGCTGCTGCTAGGCAATGGTATCAGCATTGATAACGCAGAGCTGTGGCTCAAAAATCCGCAGAAGTAAACGATACTAGAATCAAAAAATGGAGGATTAACATGGCATCCGTAAAACAGAATGCGCCCAAGAACAGAAATCTGATCGTAGGAATCGTTCTGGTGGCAGTTATTTTCGTGGCAACCTTGATGGTATACACTGTCGATGTGACCGAATACGCCGTGGTTACTCAGTTCGGCGATCCGGTTGCCGTTTATGATAATCCCGGTCTGAAGGTCAAGCTGCCTGATCCCATTCAGTCCGTACAGCGTGTAGACAAGCGGCTTCAAGTGTACCAGACCACATCAATTGAACTGCTGACTTTGGATAAAAAGAGCATTTCCCTTGACTACTATGGAACATGGAAGATCGTCGATCCTGTTCTGTATTTGAAAACCGTCAAGAACCAGTCTGGGGCAGAGGCACGTCTGCTGGACGTATTTTCATCCAGCCTTGGCGTGCAGCTTGGCAAATATAACCTGGATCAGCTTGTCAACACCGATGACGAAATGCTCAGGCTTGATCAGATGGTGGCAGATACCGTAACCTACGCTAAGGACCGGGCCTCGGAATACGGTATTGAGGTCGTGGATGCGCAGATTCGTGTTTTGAATTTCCCTAATGCGAATAAGCAGAGCGTCTATGACCGCATGAGTGCAGAGCGTGAACAGATGGCGCAGAAGTACCGGGCGGAGGGTAGTGAGGAAGCATCTAAAATCCGTGCTGACGCAGAGAAGGAGCAGCAGATTATTCTGGCAGAAGCCTACAAGCAGGCACAGCAGATTATGGGCGAGGGCGATGCCGAGGCCATCCGTATTTATGGAGAAGCCTTCCAGCGCGATCCCGAATTCTATGAGTTTATCAGAACACTGGAAACTTATGAAAAGACGATTGATGGAAACACAACTCTGATTCTGCCGTCTACCGCTGAGATTCTGAAATACTTAAGCGGAAATACCAATCTGAACGGCGGTTGATAAAGGAGGTCCAATCATATGAGCGAAATCAATCAGCCGTCACCACCCAATGGTGGAAAACCCAGCTTGATTAAAAAGCTGCAAATCTGGATTGTCAGACTGTGGATGAAAAAGCCGGAGGCTTCCTCAGTAAAGAACAGCAGTACCATGAACGATCTGAAAAACGCCTTCGGACATATAAATCCCAAAAAGGCGCTGCTGATTCTGGCACTTTCCATCTTTGCCATCTACATGCTGACAGGTGTTTATGTTGTGAACCCCGGTGAACAAGCAGTCATCCGCCGTTTTGGTGTCCTTCAGAATCAGACGATAACAGAGGGCCTGCATTATCGTCTGCCATCTCCCATTGACCAGGTTCAGAAGGTCAATGTTTCCGAAGTGCGGCGTGCGGATGTGGGTATGTCCCTGCCTGAGCATATCCACCAGCCCAACGAAGAACCGGAAGCCATCCAGCTTTTGACCGGTGATGAAAATATCATTACTGTACAAGCCATCGTCCACTATAAGGTCAGTGATGCTACTAAGTTCCTTTACAATATCGATGGAAACAGTGAGCAGCTGGTACGGTATTGCATTGAGTCTGCTCTGGTTGAGTTGATGGCGAATGTGGCTGTGGATGATGTTCTAAGCACAGAAAAGGTTGCCGTCCAGAATGATGCTATTGCACTGGCACAGGATATGCTGGACACTTACGATGCAGGTATTCAGATCAGTGCATTCAATATTCAGGCAATTACGCCTCCCGATGCGGTATCCAATGCGTTTCTGGATGTGACTACAGCAAAGGAGGAAAAGGAAACCGCTATCAACGAAGCCAACGGTTACTATAACAGCCTTATCCCTCAGGCCCGCGCGGAAGCAAACAAGAAGATTGCGGCCGCGGAAGCCTATAAGGAAGAACAAATCGCCGTTGCTACCGGCGATACGGAAAAGTTCCTGAGCATGCTGGCAGAGTACCAGAACAACTCCGCAATTTACACAGAAGATACAACCAAGTATAGACTGCTGCTGGAAACCCTTGACGAAATCCTTCCTGTTGTAAAACTGTATATCGTGGATTCCTCCGACGGGCGTGTAGATGTGAAACTGTTCGACTCTACCATTTCCGGTATAGGCTAAAAAATTATGTGTCAGCATAGTCACAATGGTTCCAGACTGCGGCATCATTGTGACGATTGCTGACAAACTTTTCCCAGGAGTTCTCATGACAGAAAAAAAGAGAAAGAACAAACGCATTATTTCCTTTCTAACCGCTTCCGTGATATTCCTGATCTCTGTTATCGGGATTATTCCAATTCAGACAGATGCGGCATCCTCCAGTGAAATCCGAAAACAGATCAATGTACTGAAAGAACAAAAATCCGAGATTGAGGATCGGATCAAGGAGGTTCAGGCGCAGTATCAAGCGAATGAAGATGAAATTGCAGACATTATCACAAAGAAAAATGTCATCGATCAGGAAATTGGCCTGCTTTCCGCTGAAATAGCCAATATCAATGAACAGATTACCAGTTTCAACACGCTGATTGCGGATAAGCAGGACGAACTGGACAGTGCCCAGAACCGTTACGAAGAACTGTGCGAGGAAAACACACTCAGGGTTCGGACAATGGAGGAAGAAGGTGCCGTTTCTTACTGGGAGGTGCTTTTTCAGGCAAATAGTTTTACCGACCTGCTGGATCGCCTGAATATGGTTGAAGAAATTGCCGCTGCCGATAAACGGCGGCTGGTGGAATTATCCGAAGCTGCCCAAAAAGTGGAAAATGCAAAAATTGAACTGGAAAACGAAAAGGCGGATTTGGAAGCAATCAAACTGGATATGGATGCCACACAGACAGAACTGGATACAAAACGAGCCGAAGCGGATTCCCTAATTCAGGAATTGCTGGAGAAAGCAGAAGATCTGGAGGCATTGCAGGCAGAATTTCAGGAACAGGAAGAAGCCTTTCTGACAGAGATTGCGGCAAAGGAAAAAGAATACACACAGGCAAAAGCCGCCGAATGGGCAGCCTATATGGCGACCTATACCACAGTTCCACCTGAAACCTCCGCCGCAAATTCTGGTTCCACCACCAATAACAGTACGCCAGTCACCGCTCCCTCCGGTGGTACATGGCTCCGTCCTTGCAGCTATACCTACATGAGCAGTCCATTTGGTTACCGGCAATCGCCGACATCCGGCGCGTCTACCTACCATCAGGCTGTTGACCTGGCTGCTCCGGCAATGACGCCGATTTACGCAACCAGAGCGGGGCAGGTTACAACTGCCAGATATAGCAACTCCGCGGGTAACTATGTTTCAATTAACCATATGGATGGTTTTGCTTCCATATATATGCACATGACCAGTTATGTGGTCTCTGCCGGACAAACAGTTTCAGCCGGACAGTTGATCGGTTATGTTGGCAAAACGGGGATCGCAACCGGCAACCACCTTCATTTTGGTATTTCCTATAATGGTGTCTATGTGAATCCGGCACAATATGTTAGCTTCTAAAGTCCGCTGATGACAACTTGCCGATGCTTTGAGCCAGACAATAAATGCAGAGCCAGCCACGATTGGAGGAAAAAATGAATAGTCAAAGAAATGAACCGAGGTGGATACATTGTCCCGTCTGCGGCAACAAGACGCGAACGAAGGTATATGCAGATACGGTGATGTTTAACTTTCCGCTTTACTGTCCTAAGTGTAAGAAAGAAACCAAAATCGATGTGATGGAACTGAAAATGGCAATCAGCAAGTGAGCCAGACGTAAAAAAACGCAGAGCCTGCTTTCCTGTTAACAGGGAGGCGGGCTCTTTTTTGCTATATCCGTAGTTTGCTGCGATTGCGTACCAAATCGATGGCTGCTTTCACAACAGGAATGATTGCATCCGCTTCTGCTTCACTACATTCAGCAACCATTAGCTGAAGTTGGCGCAGGGCTGGGGACTCAAGCTGCATTTCAGGGTTGAAGATTTCCCTGGAATCAATTTTCAGTGCACGCACTAGGGGGTATAGGACTTCCAGCTTGGGGTTTCCCTTATAGTTCTCAATATTTAAGACGGTACGGGAATCCCTGTCAATGGAAGCTGCAACCTCTGCTTGAGTAAGACCAGCTTTTTCACGAGCAACTTTTACAACATCACCTAGTATTCGGGAATATTCCGACATGACAATTCACCTCGGATATATTCTACAATACACTCTATTTCGATGGAATTCGTCCTGTTTCACCTCTTGTATGAACTGTAGTACACGGTTTGAGCGAAGGAGGCTACACCTTGGAGATATCCCCGGAGCGTAACAGAGTCATTTTGGAACTGAACTCCAATGTTTGCCATGGGAGTATCAGAATGTAACGCATGAATTGCAGTTCATATCACGCTGGATATGGAATTGTTTGCAGTATAGAGAAGCCAGATATATTCGCTTCAGGATGCTCTGGGTATCTTTGGAAGCACACAGCATTTTACATGAACTCTGTGTTCGTGTAAATCATGAATCAACACTTCCGCACCATTGCAGAAGTCCGCCCTGTCAATCTGATTTTCAGATTTAGATTGACAGGAGGACATAACAATGGATGTAAAGCATCCGAAACGTAAAAAAGACAAGCAGAACCCCTATACCCTTTCTATCGAAAATGGGAAAGAGTATATCTCTTTTCATGATACTGAGGGAACATATCGTAAGATTGAAGTCACGCATGTTCTGTTTTCACAGTTTAATGATTTTGAATTGGAAGATATCTCCTATCTTAATACAGTGAGCCGCCATTACGAGTTTTCGGAACTGACCGAGCAGGCAATCAATGAGAGGGCTTTTCTTCCACAGGAGCCCATAGAAGATGCCGTTTTCCGAAAACTGCAATACGCCCAACTCTATACAGCGATTCAAACACTCCCGGACAAGCAGCGTGAGAGGCTGATCCTCTACTATTTCCGAAACTACACCTACGCACAGATTGCAGAGATGGAGGGATGTACTGTCATGCCAGTAAAGCGTTCTATCGATAAAGCACTGGCGCAGTTGGCAAAGCTAATGAAATAGCACCCTACAACACAGCCCCCGTCTGATTATGACTCAAACGGGGGTTGCAACTTTCTCAATTTCCGCAATCTCACAGAAATCAATGGACATATTTCCAATTTGCAGGAGCTTCCAGTATGCGTCAACCTTCCGAACAGCCCCGGTGATCTGGTGATACTCCTGCGCATAATCACAGTAGTACACCACGGTTGCTATATTGCCGGGTTTCAGAGCTGTAAGCTGGGCATTGATTTCCGCAATGGCATCCTCAGACAGAATCCGGCGCGGGGTGGAGATTCGTTCTTTCCGGGCAATCGCTTCTTTCAGCCCCTTCAAAGCATCAAAGGGTGCAAACTGCTTTGCCCTCCTGGATGGCGGCATGGGTACTCTTGGCGTTGACTTAACCATTGCTTTTGTGCCCTCCAATCTGAAGGTTTCGTTCCCTGCCGGTAGCAGCGGGATCGTAATTCATGCCTTTGAGAATGGCGTTTTTTCCATACTTCGCCTTGATACCCAGCATAGTTTCCTGAATGGCTCTGGTTCGGAGCTGGGCGGTAATATCGTCGAACATATTGAGCTGATACACGCCCCGATCTTCCACCACATTATTGCAGCACAGACATATCCGCCGAATCGGGTAGGAGGGATTCACAATCCGCTTGTAGAGGGTGGCGATTGCCGGAACGATCAGAGAATCCGCATTGGTTTCCGATGCCAGTTTTGCCGTCCCTTTCGCCCCGCCCACACCCTGAGTATGGGAGTAGCCCACATACAGGGATACGGATTCCGTTGCCAGTTTCTTTGAAACCATGTCCAGACAGAGCTGATACATCATCTCCTTGGCAATCACAAGCCCCTCGTCAAACCTGTAGTCCCGCATGAGAACCTGACCGCTGGATAGGCTTTTGGATTTGGAGCGGTAGGCTTTTATGTCCGCAATGGTGGTGGATTCCCGCCCCCATGCGTGGTCGATGAGCAGTTCGGCGTCAATGCCGAACCAGTCATAGAGATAGTCCTCCTGCATCATGGCAATCTCACGCATGGTGGAAATGCCGTGATTTCTTAGCCTTGCTTCTGTGCCGGTAGAAATCCGCCAGAAATCCGTGATAGGACGGTGATCCCACAGGGTTGCCCGGTAGCTTTCTTCATCCAGCTCCGCAATGAAATCTTGTGCGTGCTTGGCATGGATGTCCAGGGCGATTTTCGCAAGGTAGAGATTCGTCCCGATTCCACAGGTGGATACGGTGCCCACAGTATTCCGAATATCCTCTATGATGGTTTTCGCCAGTTCCCGCGCCGTCTTGCGGTACAGGGTCAGATAGGGGGTCACATCCAGAAAGGACTCGTCAATGCTGTACACATGAATATCTTCTGGGGCAACATATTTCAGGAACACACCGTAAATTTCCGCAGCGCAGTCGATGTAAAGCTGCATCCTCGGCGTTGCTACGATGTATTTGAGGTATTTGGGAATTTCCTTAATCCGGCAGCGATTGGACACGCCTTTTGCTTTCAATGAGGGAGAAACAGCAAGGCAGATGGTATTCTCACTTCGCTCCGGGTCGGCAACCACCAGATCAGTGGTCATGGGGTCAAGTCCCCGCGCGACACACTCTACTGTGGCGTAGAAGCTCTTTTGATCAATGCACAGATATTGCCTGACTGCCATACAGCGCACCTCCCAAATCTATAATAGAACTTATGTTCTATTATAGAAAGAAAATGGAGAAAGTCAAGCGGCAAAACCTGCCAATGAGGAATCGTTCCCGTTTTATTGGACTATTTTTCTGGTAGCATTATGCTGAGGAAAGTGCTGAGGGAAGCTGAGGGAAGAAGTAGAGAGTGTTTTTTCATTTGCCCAACTCGTAGTTTTGTGATACAATACACCGCAGTGTGTCAGAGAGGAGAAAGAAACATGGGAACAGCAACTCACACAATGGCGTACTACCGGGAGAAGGAGCGCATTGCCTACAGCGCAATCCCCGGCTTGGAAATGATTCTTGGCTCCAGCCCTGCCGAACGGGAGAAGCTGGAAGAAAAATACCCGGATGCCGTTTTTGCTCTGATGATAGCAGATAATTTGGTGGGGCATGATCGGGAACAGTGCGAAATCAATCAAAGCGCTTATTTATCCATCCTAAAGGGTGAAAACATTGCCGATATCCGCTTCCGCTACGACAGCGCTATGCGAAAGTATGTAGAACGGCATCTGTGGGACGACTGAACAACCTAGAGTTGTGCCGCCCAAATTGGGCGGCACTTTTAATATGCTGGAACGCCATAGCCGAAAATCTGATAATCGCCTACCTGGTGGCTGCGTTCCCGACAGCTATCTCCAATAGTGTTTCCCTCAATGGTATACACGATGCCGTTTTCTACACGGCTCACGATACCAACATGGTCTGTTACACCATCCTGTCCACCTGTATCCGGGTCATCCCAGTCGTAAAAAATAATCATGCCGGGGCTTGGTACGGTTTGCCGTCCTACCCATTGCCCGTGCTGTCTGAACCAGTAGACACCCCATTCCGGACCTGAGAACTTTGGGAATGTACCTGCATCAATGTACCCGCATTCATTGGCACACCAACTTACGAAACAGGCACACCACCCCACACGCTCCGTAAAGCCGTACCAGCGCCAATATGGTTCCCCTCCCACATTGCCGATTTGAGAAGCGGCAACTTCTACGATTAGAGGAACAGTATCTGGGTCATAGAAGATCTGTCCCAATGGATAGTAGCGCAGCACATGGGGGACATAGTCCATATCGCCATAGCTGACCCATCCGCATTGCTCAGCCATTTTCAGAGAAAACTCTACGGCATTTACTTTGGAGTATTCTCCGTATTTGTTCATCGCCCAGGTGATGTACCCCTGACCGTAGTTATACCCTTGTAGCGCCAGCTTTATGGCATCCATATCCACCGGACTTTCGCACTCAGCAATTTGCAGGCAGTCGGCAAGATTCTGAATCCCCACATTGATAGAATACTCTGGGTCGGTAATGGAACCAGGGGTGTGGGGATAGAGAGTGTTAAAACTACTCTCGGAACACTGCATAGGATCGGTGCCCCGGCCACCAGATTCCTGCATCATCACTGCTTCAATCAGAAGCACATAGTCTGGGATGCCGTGTTCTTTGGCGTACTTCTGGATGATTGGCTCATAGGCTTTTACCTCCTCGCTGACCGGCAGAATCTCCGTGTCATCCTGGTCACTTGCAAGCATCATCCCGGCAAAGCACATGACAATCAATACAATCACCAGTATCAGGACAGTGCCACCGCCAGCGGCAACAAGGGAAATCAGCTCCTGCATGGCTTGTGCGATTGCTTTGGCGGCTCTGGCAGTATAGTCAGCCGCTTTCCTCGCAACCGTAACCGCCGCTTTCGTTGCCACATGACGGCAATGTGCGGTTTTAGCGGCAATCACGGCGGCTTTCTGTGCTGCCTCGGCTGCGGCCTGTGTGGATTTTATGGCAGTACCGCCTATATGCTCCACGGTTTTCACCGGGGAATTTGCTGTTTTTATGGTGCGTTCGGGTGCCTTGATCGTAACGTTCTCTACAGATTTCACAGTCCGCCCGGTTGCAGTAGTCCTTGCTATTGGGACATGGCGGCTATGGAATGCCTTTCCTTCACTGGGAGCGTGTGGAACAGAAGATACCGTCTGCCGGGATGCCCGTTTCGATCTTAGTTCCGCCTTGGCAGAAGCTATCTGTTGATGGTGAACCGCTTCCTGCTTTGGAATCGAAGTACCGGAGCCAACTTCAGAGTGCCCGCCCACACCAGAGAAAACAGCCCCATCGGGGGATACCCGGTGGGGCTGCTGTGCATGGTGGATGTTCTCTGTGCCGGAGCCGTTCTGCACCGGCTGAGGAGAGATGGATGCTGGTGTGTTGGGAGAAGATTGTGGACTGCTCGATGCTGACTGCGGTGGGGATTGCTGGGGCTGGGGATTCTCCTGCCATTGGGTGAATTTCCTCTGTGCGCCCTGAATGATACGGTGCCCCTGTACATCTACCTGATGAATCGCTTCGCGGGCAACGGTGGAAACACCATCCGTAATCCGATCAGAGGCGTATTCCTCGCTGCTGCGCGCTGAAGAATACACACTGTGTTCTGCCTTGTCCTTGGCTTGCACATAGGCATCCTTCATCCGCTGTCCTGCGAGGGTACTGCGGTCAAGGGTCTTAATGGTGCCGGATACCACATCCCTGGTTTTGATATCAGGCATAGAAATCTACCTGACCTTTAGCAAACATCCCTTCACCGGGTTTTGTGGTGATCAGCTTGTAAAGCTCCGTATCTGCGGGGAACCGATTCACAAAGGGCACCAGCGCATTGCCGTAGCGCATCAGACCACAGCCTGCCTCCGCGCCGTTGACATAGCTCATCTGCTCCGGGGAAATGTTCAGCAGCCGGGACAGCCGCTCCTGATCGGATTCCGCCTGATTCAGCATGACGATGAACTCGGAATTGCTGAGCATAGTGCTGGCCTGAATGGAATCCAGCAGATACTCCACATTCTGGGTAATGGCACAGGGGGCCGCATTCCGCTTACGGAACTGCCGCCATGCGGAGGTGAAGAAGTTGCCGCTGTACTCGTTCTCGTAGGCGATGTGGAATTCATCGATAAACACATGGGTTTTCCTACCCTGCGCCCAGTTGCGGTTGACCCGGTTCAGCATGGCATCGGTGATAGTCACAAAACCGGGCTGCTTCAGATCTTCGCTGAGGGCGTGAATATCGTGGGAGGTAATCCGGTTCTGCGTGTCCACATTGGTTTCGTGGGCAAAGATATCCAGAGAGCCGGAGGTATACAGCTCCATGGTCAGCGCCAGCCCCCGTGCTTCTGGCTCCGGCTGTTCCAGCAGCTTCTCCCGCACAGTACAGAGGGTGGGTACACCACCGGTCTGCTTCTGCTCCCGGAACACCTGGGCGACACACCGGTCAATGATGGACTTCTGGTGCGCCCCAATGCCGTCCGGGTCCACCTGTTTCAGCAGGGACATGATGAACTGGGACTTGAACGCCACGGGACTACCTTCACCATAGCCGTTTTCCATGTCCATAGCGTTGACCCAATCGGAGCCGCCCACGGCATAGCGGATCACAGAGCCGCCCAATGCCTTGACCAGCGGCGTGTATTCTCCCTCCGGGTCCAGAATGATGATGTCATCGTCGGTGGACAGGGCGATGGCAATGATCAGCAGCTTGGCAAAGAAGGATTTGCCGGAACCGGGAATGCCCAAAAGCATCATGGACTGGTTCAGCAGGTTGTTCATATTGCAGAGAATCAGATTGTGGGAAATGGCGTTCTCCCCGAAATAGATACCACCCGGCTCTTGAATTTCCTGCACCTTAAAGGGCATGAATACCGCAAGGCTCTCTGTGGTCAGAGTTCGGAAGGTATCAATCTTCCGGGTGCCGATGGGCAGAGCGGTATTCAGACCGTCCAGCTGCTGATACCGAAGCACCGCCATCTGACACATGTGGTCTGCCGCAACCTTCAGCAGTGCATCGGTGTCCGCATCCAGTTCCGCCTTGGTATCCGCAAGATGAACAATGGTCAGCACTGACAGCATCATCCGCTGGTCACGGGAGGTCAGGTCGGTCATGTACTCCTTGGTCTCCCGGCGCTGCTGCTCCATATCGTAGGGCACAATGGCGGAGAAGTTATTGTTGGCATTCTGCCGACGCTGCCAGTTGGTGATGTTGGTTTCCACCCCCAGCATCTTCCGCTCCACTTCCCGCACCGCCTCATCTGTGGCGACGGGGATGATATCGATGGAGAGCATCATGCTCCGGCTCTGGTCGGTCAATTTGGTGACAAGCTGATCTGAAATAAAGGAAGCGTAGTCCTTGAGGTAGATTACACGAGCGTATTTGCCGCCAAGCATCAGATAGTCGCTGTGCTTCTCAATGGAATCCGGGCAAATGTAGTCACGGAAATCGTGCCCCTTACGCATCATGTCCTGCATATCGAAGTGGAAGTACACTTCCTCGTCGCTACGGTAGAAATCGTGGAGCAGACGCAGCTTTTCCGTGGCGTCCAGTTCCGTCAGTCTGGCTCCCAGAGCAGAGAATCGGGCGGTCAGCTCCGCACCGGTGCGGGTAAAATAGGCGCGGGCGTCCTCAATGGACTTCTTACACACCGAGACCGTCACATACTTCTCCTGCACAATCCCGCTGCCGCCGGTGCCTTTCTCCATGATAACCTCGTTGTATTCCTGCCGGTATCCGTCCAGATCATCGCCCCGCAGCTTCATGAGAACCGTGCTTTCAAAATTCTTTCGGTTCAGGTGGTGATTGTTCAGGGTGATTTTCGTGGTGGCGCTGCAATCCAGGCTGTTGATCAGCGCCGCATAGGTCAGGAATAGATTTTTCTGGGATTCCTGAGAGGCAACCATGTAATTGATGTCTGTGAATTTGAAGGTCTTGGCGTATCGGTTTCCCACAAGGAAGATACCATCACTCCATATCCGCCGAATTGGAATCACATCCTGCACCCGGCGTGGGACACGGTAGCTCTCCCTGTCCTGCCGCAATATCTGCTTAATTGCTTTCATGCTGTTTTCTTGCCTCCTTCTCGTGTTTCGCGATGGTGTCTTTCATAATCTCATAATAGAGATTGCTGGGTTTGAAGCAGATGACCTTCGGTTCCAGAATTTCAGAGCGAAACCAGACCCACAGGAATTTCTCTGCAGGCATCCCGTGGTATGACACAAAGCCCAGAGCGGCAAAGGGAGCGGCACCGATCATGCACACCCAGGACACTACTTCCGTACCCAGAATGGGATTCAGCCAGAAGTACAGCCCAACTGCCTCACCGACTGCCAATAACGAACAAAGGGTCTGCCGCAGGGACAGACCCATGAACATGGATTCGTGGTAGTCACGAATTTCCCGATTGATTTTGATTTCCATAAACTCCTCCTTATAAGCCCATCATTTCCCGTACCACCCGGTCAGCCATCTTCACGGTGCCAACCAGAATCAGCATATTGAACACCAGCTCACCTACATAGCTCCAGACCATGCTCACGGCAGCGGCATTGGGGTCAACTACCGGGGGTGTTGCCGCAAACAGGGAGAAAATGATGCAGCCCAGCACAATGATGGCACCCTCAAGGCAAACCGCCGCATAGGATTTGATGAAAGAGACACCAATGCTCTGGGTAGGCTCTCCGGCAAAGGCAGACAGCGGTACAGGGGCAATGGCGGTGTAGAGGTACAGCTTGAAAAATCGTCCATACACCGTCATAATCATTACGAAAGACAGCACGGTTATCAGCAGACCACCGATCAGCGTCACCGCCCACAGGGGGATGGATTCAAAGAACCCGCAATCCTCCACGGCGGTAATGATCTCCGTTGGCAGGACGGCAGTCTGCACCGCCCCAAATCCGGCTGCGGACATGATGGTGGATACCAGCCCCTGGGCAATGGAGAACAGAGCGTTCATCAGCTCCAGTCCATAGGTGACCGCCGCCTTTGCAATGGCAAAGCGGACAAACACCTTGATTGCCACCTCTGGGCGTTTTAAGTCTGCAAAGCTGCCGCAGGTTTTCATCACGCCCATAACAAAGAACAGCACGACCAATGCAAGACCCACAGCCTGCACAGCACCATGGATGCCAACCATGACATTCCAAATGCTTCCGCCTTTGAATGATTGGGGCGATTGTGTTACCAGTGTCCAGATTTCCGCCAGCTTTTCATTCCATGTTTCCAGCGCATTTTGAAGGTTCTGGACAACCCAATTATCTGACAATTCGGATTCCTCCTTTACTTCTCCGAGCCATATGGCCCGGAGAAGATTTGATTTTGGGTTAGCCGGTAATCAGGGTCAGAATCTCCTTTGCAAAGGTGATGATGACACCGCCAGCCAGCGTCAGGAAGCCGTTGGAGCGCTGGGAGGGGTCATGGGACTGAAAAGACAGGCCTACCTGCACAATGCCCCAGCCCAGCAGGATCATGCCCACCGCTCGGATCATGCCGAAGATAAAGTCGGACAGGTTGTTGACAACGGTGAGGGGGTCGCCGCCAGTGGCAGAGGCAGGCAGCACCAGAGTAGAACACAGTGCCAGCGCCAGCACCGTGACGCAGTAGCGGCGGAAGCCATTCTTCACATTGGAAGGCGTGGGCAGCTTCTGAGTGGTCTTTTCCTTCTTGGCGTTTACGATGTCCTTAATGATGTTCTTCATTTTGTTTTCCTCCATTTAGTAGTTCCGCTTCTATTTCTTCGTCAGAAAGAAGCTCAAATTCGGTTTCGGACAGGTTGATAAATTTCGTTTCCGCACCGGAAACGGTGGATAGGGACAGGCTTCCCACGGACAGCTCTGTGCCGCCGTGGACATAGGGCGCACCTCCTTTCTCCGGGGTAAACTTCACATTGGGGTGGTTCAGCAGGTCGTACTTTTCATCTATCACCGGCATCTCCCCCCGGATGAACAGCAGCGCATAGCGGTTATCCAGCATCCGCACCTCCGCTGCATCCAGCAGCTCCCGCCCGGTGATCTGCCAGTTGGTGGAGTAGTTGCCGCTGCGCCCGGAGCTTTTGCCGTAGGTGTTCATATCGATGGTCTGCTTGCCGAGGTAGGATTCTGCAATCATTTTGTGGGTGCCGGTTTCGTTGCCGCCGAGGTACAGAAATTCATCGCAGTTGCCCAGTATGGATTCCCACTGCTTTTCAAACAGATTCTTAAGCTGGGCGATATTTTGGATGATAATGGACACGAACACATTCCGGGAGCGCATGGTTGCCAGCAGTTTGTCAAAGTCATCCGGCAGGCTCACATTTGCAAACTCGTCCATGAGAAAATGGACGGGAACCGGCAGTGCACCCTTGTACTTATCGTCCGCCAGCCGGAAAAGCTGTTCAAAAGTACAGCTATAGACCATGCTGACCAGAAAATTGAAGCTCACATCATGGTCGGGAATCAGAGCGAACAGGGCCACCTTTTTCTCGCCCAGGGATGCCAGCTCCAATTCGTCCGTGGCCGTCAGCGCCGCAACGCTGGCAAGGTTGAACTTTTCCAGTCTCGCCGCCAGGGTGATCTGAATGGATTTCAGAGTCTTGGCAGAGCCGGAATGGTAGTCCTTGTAATACTTCACGGCGATGTGATCGGGATTTCGCATTTCCAGCCGCTCAAACAGCTCGTCCAGCGGGGATTGATAGGTGTCATCATCCTCCCGCACTTCTCCCGCCCGGAGCATTTCCATGACCATGGGGAAATTCTGTTCCTCCTCCGGGGCTTCGTAGAGGAGGTAGAAGATGATAGCGGACAGCAGCATAGAAGCCGCCGTGTCCCAGAAGGGGTCATTGGACTGGCTCCCCTTGGGGGTGGTGGCTTTGAACAGGCTGGTGACCAGCTTCTGGACATCGTTATCCGTTTCCAGATACGCAAAGGGATTGAAGCAGTGGCTTTTCTCCATACTGAGAAAATCCAGCACCTTAATCTCATAACCCCGCATTTTCAGGAAGGTGCCCGTCATCCGCAGCAGCTCCCCCTTGCAGTCAAGGACGAAATAGGAAGAACAGGCTTGCAGCAGATTGATCAGCGCATAGAACCGGCTCTTACCGGAACCACTGCCGCCAACCACCACAGTATTCAGATTGCGGCGGTGCTTTCTGCCGTCCAAACCCATGCGGACATGCTTGGTGAAAACCTTGTTAGCCTCCGGGATCTTTGCCTGATACTTCTTATTCACGGCGGTGGCGCTGCCCCATTTTGCAGAACCATGTTCCTCACCCCTGCGGTAATTGCGCCGGGAGGACAGAGCCACACCGATTCCCAATCCATAAATGAGCAGAAAAATAAGGACAGTTTTCTTGCTGTCCTCACATAGCTCGATATGAAAGGGATGCTCCATTGCTGCCGGGAACTGCGCCACAATTTCCATAAGACCGCCGGACACAAAGGGGGCTATCAGCAGGGCCAGCCACACCACCGGGATGATACCAAGGACACACAGGATTTTTATGGTGCGCTGCTCATCGTTCTTCACGGGACTTACCCCTTACCTTTTTGGTGGGTGCGTCAATGGCTTTCAGAAGCACCTCGTCCACAATGTCTGTGGGACGCTCCTCGCCAATCAGGTCGTTGCGCATTTCATTCAGAGCATTGATGACCACCCCATGCTCGTATTTGTCCAGGGTCAGAACACGCTTTTCTTCCTTTGCCATAGATCACCGCTCCTGTTCCTTGGATTTGGGGGTGCGGTTCTGCTCCAGGGCGCGGTACATTCTGGTGTAGATCTGATTGGCGGTGTCCCGGATTTCCGTCAGTGTCTCCCGTACCTGCTGGGGATTGCTCTCCCGGAAGGATGCAGGCAGGCGGCTGAAATTGTAATCTGAGACATCCACCCCATGCCGCTTGCACAGCAGATAGGAAGCACTGTATGCCTTGAATGCAGCATCATTTCGGTTGTAGTCCTGCCGTGTCCCTGCAAGTTCAGCATGGGCCAGTTCCTTGGAAACGCTGCAAAAAATGTCCTTCGCGCTCATGCCCCGGCACACAAAAATCACCTGCTGATTGTGGTCATACATTGCACCCATGTTATTGGGCAGGGAGTCCACCGTCTGGATGGGAACGGGGGTGCGGTGAATCAGGGCTTTCAGCAGCACCCGATCATCCAGCTTCACAGCAGGGGCAGAGCGAACACGCCCTCTGGTCTGGGAAACATCGTAGACCCGCTTTACCTCAAAAGAGGTGCCACGAGTGCCGTCCTCCCGGTCATATTCCTTGCCGGGTTCCAGAATTTTCACGCTTTTGGGTTTACGCTGGACGGACACCCCGGCTTCCTTCCAGCCGTCGAAGTCCTTGAGCTGGATAGCTTCCGGCATCTGCGCCAGAATCAGCAGCGCATTGGTAGGCGTATACCGGCTGAACCGGGACTGCACATCCAGATATTTCTGGTACTTCTCACCGTCTCCGCTGATTTCGGCGGCAGTGGAATCAGCAAGGGCATAGAGTTCCTTGCGCTCCTCCTGCTTTTTTGCCGCCCATGCTTCCTTGTCAAAGGGCTGATCGCTCCATCTGGAATTACCGTTCTGACCGCTGAAAATATCATCAAAATTGCTCATGGATTACCTCACTTTCTGCTTGGGCTTTTTCTTGCCCGGATGGATATGGGGCTGAATTTCAGGCTGCTTTACAGGAGTTGTGATGTCCTGCACCTTGGGAGGCGCAGCCTTTTCCTGCCGTGCTGCCTTAATTTCCCGCAGCTCCTCCCGAACGGAGGGGCGTTCAGCTTTAGCAGTACCCTCGGCGGTTTTCCTTTGCATCCCGGAGGTAGGCTCGGACGGAGGGCTTTTTTCCGTCTTTGCCGCCGTAGGGTTTTCCGGGGACGGCTGCTCCTTCTGAATGGGCGCACCCAGCAGCTCATCCAGCAGCAAATCTGCATCGTCCTTCTCAGGTGCGGCCTTTTCGGGAGCGGCAGGGGCGGATTCCTTTTCCTGACGGGTCTTTTCAATATCATGCTTGATGGAAGCAGTATCCACGGTAGCCAGCTTGAAGCGTTCCACAATACGATTGATCTTGGAGGCATCCTCTGCCCGCACCATCACATCCACCATACCGTCTGCAGATTTCTCCTTACCCCGGAGGGCGCAGTAGACAACACCGTAACGCTTTGCCTCCTGAGCAAAGCGTTTCAGATGCTCCTCGCTGATGGTGAACACCTTCAGCTCCTTGCCGCTTTTCAGCATGGCGCTGAGCCGCTGGTGTCCCTTAGTTTTGTTTCTGTCGGCGTTCTTCGCAATGGTGTAGAGTGCCGCTGCGATGTTTTTTGCCGCAGAGCCAGAAAGTTTCAGGGCAACCTCCGTGCCCTCCAAACTCATTCTAACGATTTGCTCTGCCGCATCGCCTGAATTGGTCATGTTCGGTTTTCTCCTTTCGCTGATGGTTTTCGTCCTCACGGACTTTCTGAATGTGTTCCAGCATAACGCCGGAACGGACGGCAATATCGCTACATAATTTCACCTCCTGGCGTAATTGACTCAGCTCCTTGGAAAGTGTGGCAATGGCGGTGCTAACCTCCGCAGACGCCGCTTCATCCGATTTCACAGCCACGGTACGCTGTTTTCGGTAAAGCTGCCTCCGCTGGGAAGTCACATCTGCAATTCTGCTTTCCAATTCGCATTGATATGAAGAAAGCTGCTGAGCGGTATCAATCCGATGCTCCGCCAGCAGCCTTGCTTCCTGTGTGATGGCATCCAGCTTTATGAGATCTTCCCGGAGAAGAAAGTGGAGCCGCTTATGGTTCTGCTTCTTCTGCCGGGGAAACACCCCCAGTAGGTAGCAGTAGTGGAAATACAATGCCCGGAAGCCAGTCACCTTTTTACGGGTCTGCCAGTTACCAGACACACGATATTGTTTGCGTTGTGGGGTCGGTTCCGGCAGGGGTTTTGCGGCTCTGCCCTGTTCCAGAATCCGCCTGCGGATACCCTCCAGCGTGTAGCCCTCGCCAAAGTTCCGGGCAAGGCGGACAAAACGCTCCTTTCCCGGCGGTCTGACGGAAATGTCCTTACCCACCTTGACCTCATAACCCTTACGGTGGAGATTTTCAAAAAACTGCCGCTCCGTCATGGACTGGCGAATGGCTTCATCCACATCCGAACGGACAATGCCCCGCCATGTGGGGCGCTGCTCCTGTTCCGCCCGCCATTCACCGTAGTGCTTTCCTTTTCCGGGCTGGGGATTCTCGATGACAGACAGACCATATTCCCGGCACAGGGCATCCGATGCTGCCTGCAGATCGTGGTAGTCTTTGGCAGAACGATAATATTTGATGCCATCTACGAAAGAGACTGTGTTCAGGACAAAATGATTATGCAGATGGTTCGTTTTGTCCAGATGGGTTGCTACAACAACTTGATAGCGTTCACCCCACAAGCGTCTGGCCAACTCGACACCAATTTGGTGAGCAATTTCCGGTGTTGCTTCTCCGGGAGCAAAGGATTGATAGCCGTGGTAGGCTATGGTTCCATACTCCTTGCCAAAACGCTTTTTCACCACCATCATTTCTTCCCGCGCTGTGCTGGGGTTGCAGTTGATCCCGGACACAAAGCGCTCAAGGGCACCCAGTTCCTCATTAACTTGCTGTGTCTTGTGGCTGCTGACGGCATAAGCGATAACATCGTCCAGCCCCTGACACTCTCGCTCCGTCATATCCCCGTTTTCATAAAATTCCGGGTTGGTCGTCTTGTCGGGATTCTCTACATAGGCCACTACCTTCCCAAGCCAGCCATTGACCCGCCAGACGGATGTGACTGCCATTGGTTACTGCTTGATGGGGCGTGGACATACCACAGCTTCGGTGATTTCCTTCACCGCTGCCTCAAACTGCGTCACAGCAGCATCGTACCGCTGGACATCAATGACATTCAGGGTGTGTGCTTTCTGGGCGATCTGGTTCAGATTGTTGCCAATGCGATACAGCTGCTGTGCCATGGCATAATAGTCAAGGGGAGGCGATTCCTGTGGCACCAGATCATTGATGAGATGGCGAAGATAGGCGGCAACAGAGATATGGCTGCGCTTGGCTTTCTTTTGCAGATTCTCAGCTTCCTTTTTGCTGAGCCATACTTGAATTTTGACATTTCGATTACGCATAGAAATATGCTCCTTTGTACTTTGAATTTGGGGTTTCAGGGGGGCTGCCCCTGACAAGCTGTCTTTGTGGGAGTACAAAGACGATGCTTGCTGGTATATTGCAGATTCGTTCTCCCTCTGGGGCGAACGGGGGACTGCCTGAAAATAAATGGTCAGCGCTCATGGTGCCGCTCGCACTTAAACAGGTGTGCGACACGATTAAGATCGTCAGACATGACATAACAGCGTTCGATTTTCCAGCCGTTCTTACCGCCATCCTCAGCAGCCATATACCGCTCTAAACGAACGCAAGGATCTGTGCCGTCCAGGCAGTATCCATAGATGGAATACCCGCCCATGTTGGGTTGAAATGCTTTGCTGTTACTGGACAAACCGTAGGTTCTGCTCCGTTCATCATAGGGTAAACCAAAACTGTCAGCAGTGAAAACAATGTATCCGGGCAGGTGCTCGCCCATTCGTTCCACCGCACGGAATTTGCTTGTCATCTCGCTATAGCTCATATTGATCTGCCTGGGTTCTTTGATTGCGTTGTCATTCATCGTTCCGGTGTCCTTCCTTTCCTGTGTGTAATGGGAAGCCCCAGCCGCATACACAAAAAGTCGTTGTAATCCTTACCGTAGGGCGGCGGCTGGACAGATACCTCATATCTGTCAGACAGCATAGACAGCAACGCCTTTGCCGCCCGTCCTCCGGTGGCATCGTTATCCAGGCGGAGTGTGATAAAGCGGATGTTGGGCTGCTCGGACAGATAGCGTTTCAGCGCCAGCGGCATAGAGCTTTCTTGCAGTTCCTCCTTTGGTTTGTAGACACCCGCCAGAGAAACCAGATGCTCCCGGTTCCAATTGCCCCCATTCATCTTCACGAGGGTTGCGTAGGACAGAAGATCGATGGCACTCTCAAAGAGGTGGACGGTATCGCTGCCCGGTGCGGGGATGCTGAAAGAGAACCGCTTGTCACTTCCGGTGGCATCACCCACAAAGTCCGTCCCCAGCCCTCTCAGGTTGGCGTACCGGGGCTTGTTATACTTGTCCAGCCCAACGAAAACGGCATTATGGTGGGGTGTGCTTTCATACAACCGCCCCGTCTGGATGCAGAAATCAATAAGATCGGGATCAATACCACGGCTGCGAAGATAACCATGGACACGGCTTGTGTTAGGGCTTGCTTGAGGCAGCAACAACACCTTGGGCTTCTCTGGCTTGGGCCGGGACTGCTTGGGCTGGTATGCCACCTGTCCGGTGATCCGCTCTACGGCTTCCAGGAAAGGGACTTCTTGCACTTTAATGAGATAGTCCAGCGCATTGTAGCCGCCAAAGCCACGGGAGAACCAGTACCATTTGCCGTTGGAGATTTTCAGGGAATCATGCTCACGGGTGCAGTAGTGGTTGCCGCTGATATGCACCAGCTCATTGGGTTCGCAGGCTTGCAGATAAGTCAGCAAGTCCACCTGCCTTGCTTTTTCAATGGTTTCCGGTGGAATAAACGGCACAATACATCACCTCGCATCTTTTTGGGCAATAAAATCAGCCCGCACCACTTCATTGGCACGAGCTTCCACGGCATTCCAGATATTTTCCATGTGGCGATTGTCATCCCAGCTATCCCACTTTTTGAACACATCCGCCAGCGGTGTGGAAGATTTCAGAAGGGCTTTTGCCTGCCGGGGTGAGAGGTCGTTGTATTCCAGCGATAACAAAATATCCTCACGGCAGACATATTCGTATGCCTGCTTCAAAATCTCCCCGGGCGGCAGCTGCATCAGTTCTGCTTTGAACTGCTCCTGCTCGGCAAACATCTTCTGGTATAGCTGGGTGTTCAGCACTGCTTGGGTCATGGTATCAACTCCTCGAAAATGAAATTAGCCGATTGGTTCTCGCAAGGAAAACCAATCGGCTATGTAATGGACATTATTTACTTTTTCCTGCTTCCTTACCGATACCTGAGGATGATCCGACAATAAAGATGGTACGCATCGTTTTTCGCCCGTCTCTCCATTAAACTTGCTTGCCCATTTGATAGGCCCTTTTCATGGCGGAGGTGTTTTTCACCTTGCCCGGCTCGTATACACCGCTGCCAATAATAACTCCCTTTTCTACCGCACCTTCCACGCAGTCTGCGTAGCCACGGAAACAGGCAAGGGTGGTATCAGCGGAAGCGTGCGCTTCGTCAGCCATGGTGACGATATAGTAGAATTCCTTGTTTCTCACCTCAAGCCAACGGGCAACGGTGCGGTCAATGACCGCCTTGAGCTGGGCGTTGATGGAATAGAAGTAGACTGGACTTGCCAGCACCAGCACATCCGCATCGACCATCTTTTGCAGAATGTCCGCCATGTCATCTTTATGGACGCACACGCCGCCATGGTCGCGGCAGTAGTAGCAGGCGGAGCAAGGGGAAACATTCTTCTGCGTTATGCGAATCTTTTCAACTTCATTTCCCGATTCCAACGCACCACGCATAAACTCATCGCACAGAAGGTCTGAATTACCGCCCTTTCTCGGACTGCCGGATAAAATCAATACTTTTTTGTTCATGTTCCTCACCTCGTCAATTCTTTTTGCGTTCTTCTACCATATTCACAAACCATTCGACCATGGCAGGGTCATAGTGGGAGAAGAATGCGCTTGTTTTGGTGTCCAGTGCTGCGATATTCGCCATATCCTCTTCGGAGAGGGTAAAGTCAAACACATTTAGGTTTTCCTGCATCCGCTCGATATGGGCGGATTTCGGAATCACCACCACGCCCCGCTGTAAATGCCAGCGGAGAATGACCTGCGCCGCACTCTTGCCGTACTTGGCACCGATCTCGTTCAGCACGGGATTCTGGAACATATCGCCCCGCCCCTCTCCGAAGGGTGCCCATGCCTCGATCTGTACGCCGTATTTGTCCATCCACATCTTTGCCTCGGCCTGCTGATGGAAGGGGTGTACCTCAACCTGATCGACCATTGGTTTGATGCGGGCAAAGGAGCAGATGTCCACCAGACGGTCCGGGTAGAAGTTGGATACTCCGATAGCGCGAATCTTGCCCTCCTCGTACAACTCTTCCAATGCCCGCCATGCGCCGTAGTAATCCGCATACGGCTGATGCAGCAGGCAGAGGTCAAGGTAGTCGGTGCGCAGTTTTTTCATAGAGTCCAGAATGGATGCCTTAGCTGCATCGTAACCGTAATGCTCGATCCAGACCTTGGTGGTCAGAAAAAGGTCCTTGCGCTCAATGCCGGACTTTTCGATGGCCGCACCAACCTGCTCCTCGTTGAAATAGCTCTGGGCCGTGTCAATGGAACGATAGCCAACCTTCAGTGCGTCCAGTACGCAGCGTTCGCATTCCTCCTGCGTTACCTGAAACACGCCGTAGCCCAACTGCGGCATTTTCACGCCGTTGCTCAAAGTGATATATTTCATGATGAAAACCTCCCTGTTGATTTGAATTTTATCTTGTGCTATCATCGTATCAGTCGGTAGTTACTACCGGTCAAGAACTTTTTTCAAAAAGCAGGAGGTTTTTTTAATGTACTCCATGAAAGAGGCTTGCTCTCTCACTGATATGACCTACGAAAATCTGAAATTCTACTGCAACGAAGGACTTGTTCCCAATGTCAAGCGCGATAGCCGGAATTATCGTGTTTTTGACGAGATTGACATCAAATGGATTCAGAGCCTGAACTGCCTGAAAAGCTGTGGCATGAGCCTTGCGGAAATGAAAACATATCTGGCACTCTGCATGGAGGGCGAAGGCACAATCCCGGAACGCAAGGTGATCCTTGCAAAGAAAAAAGAAGCCCTGCTCCAATCCATTGCGGAACAGCAAAAGGCAGTGGCATTCATTGACTGGAAGCAAGGGTTCTATGATGATGTGCTGTCCGGTAAAACGGAGTATTACAGCAATCTGGTGCCGGAGCTGATGAAATAATATGCGAAGCTGTCACTTCTGATTTATCAGTTTGTTTTTACTTTTTTCGCATTTTGATTATGACAATACATGCCACGATAACAACAGCAGCAACGATACCAGCAACCAATGCAGGTGATACCGTAGATGTGGCAAAGATTGCAGTGGGACCATCTGCACCACCAATGATACCAATGGAATGAGTCTTCATGTAATACCTCCCAAAATTCCGATATGTCAGTTATTAACTATAATACCGTAAAGTGAACCCTTTCTCAATGGGTTTCAAAAATCACTATCTGCATATTTTTTTGAAAAATATATGCAGATAAATGGCGTCTATATGGAGTAATAGAAACAGCCCACTGCGTTTTACAGTGGGCTGCTCCAAAATAGAAGAGAGGTAGAAAAGAGGATCTACGGAGTTTGAAAGGAAGCGGCTCACGGCTTCCGCTGCCTTTCTTGGTTATAGGATAATCTTGGATTATGACGGGAGTATAAACAACAATCAAACAAATTGCAACGGAATACTTAAGAGATTCTTAGCGTTCCACGCTCCGGGATTTCTCCTTGTCGGGGGAATCCTCCTCCGGCGCATCATCCAGCAGGGCCTTATCCTTCTGATCCATATTCAGCAGGATATTCAGTTCCTTCAAACGAGCAGACTTTTCCGCCAGTTCTTCTTCTTTAGCAAAAGGCGTTTCCATTTCTGCTTTTGCATTGGCTAGCTGGGTGCGGGTGTCCTGCAATGCTGCCTGATATTCTGCCAGCTCCTTTGCCAGACCGTCCACCAGATTGTCCATACGGGTGATGTTGCCGAAGACATCGGCACCCAGGCTGATGGTGTGGGACATGGCCCCCTTCATGGTGAGTCTATAGTCCGTGTGGGCGGCATCGTACTGGAGGGACATGGAAAAGCCCCGGTACTGTCCCAGCGAGATCGCGTCGGAGCCTTGAAGTTCGGTGCAGGCATTGATAACCGCCTTGCCAGCAGCTTCCTTTTCGGAATAGTGGGTTCCCTTAATCTCCATACCGATGAAGCCTTCTGTCGGCTTAGGGTGTGCTTGGGCAGTTGCCACATCCTTTTCATAGCCCGCAATGGCTTCAGTGAGCTTGGCAATGTCAGCCGGGTACTTCCGCAGCACCAGATTTTCCAGAGCGAACCGCTGATTTAGGTGGTTCGCTTTCAGCATATTCAGCTTACTGACCTCCACATCCAGATTACATTTTTCGATGATCAGAGGATTGCCGGTAGCCAGCGCCTTGATTTCGGAGTAGCTCAGGGCGGTTTCGTCCACATCATCCGCAATTCTGGCAGGGGCTTTGCTGGTCATGATTTGAGCGATAAATTTCTGCTTATTCTCCACAAGCTGGTAGAGGTACGAATCAAATGTACTTTCCGTGACATAACGGAAAATTTCAACCTCCGGATTCTGATTACCCTGACGGACGATTCTGCCCAGCCGCTGGGCAAGGTCAGAAGGACGCCACGGACAATCAATATCATGCAAAGCAATCAGTTTATCCTGACAATTCGTGCCTGCGCCCATCTTGGCGGTGCTGCCAATCAGCACCCGCACCTGACCGGAACGGACTTTGGAGAACAATTCTTTCTTTCGCACCTCCGTATTGGCTTCATGGATGTAGGCGATTTCCTCCGGTGGAATACCTTTTTCGGTTAGTTTTTGTTTCAGATCATCGTAGACATTGAAAGAACCGTCACCCTTGGGCGTGGACAGGTCGCAGAACACAAGCTGGGCACTACGCTGCTCCTGCGTCCGCTCCCAAATTGAGAAGACATTCCGTGCGCAGATGGAGGTTTTGCTGGTATCGCTGTCCGGTGCCAGAGGATTGACCAGCCGCATATCCAGTGCCAGCTTTCTGCCGTCATTTGTTATCTTCAGCATATTATCAATACTGGGATCGACATGACCGGCACGGATTTCCTCTGCCCGGTCAGCAAGGGACTTAATCATATCCCGCTGCATGGGAGAGGGCTTGATAACCTCCGTGTGGAAGTTAGCCTTTGGAACCGGCAGCATGAGCATATCTGCCGTCTGGATATCCGCAACCATCTTGAAGGTGGCCATCAGTTCCGGCAGGTTGTAGAACTTGGCAAACCGGGTCTTGCTCCGGTAGCCGCTGCCCTCCGGGGACAGCTCAATGGCGGTGACGGTTTCTCCATAGTTTGCCGCCCAGTCATCGAAGTTCAGCAGTCCCATTTCTTCCAGGGTGCTGTACTGCAAATACCGCTGGATGGTATACAACTCTACCATACTGTTCGAGATAGGGGTGCCGGTGGCGAAGATGACACCACAGTTGCCGGTGATCTCGTCCAGATACTGGCACTTCATAAACAAATCCGAGGACTTTTGTGCTTCCGTCTGGGCGATACCGCCCACATTCCGCATTTTTGTCGCGAGGAACAAATTCTTAAAAAAATGGCTCTCATCCACGAAAATGCGGTCAACGCCCAACTGCTCAAAGGTTACCACATCGTCCTTGCGGCTCTGGTCGTTCAGCTTGGCAAGCCTGTTTTCCAGCGATTTCCGGGTGCGTTCCATCTGCTTGATAGAATAATTCTCCGCATGGTTCCGCTTGGCTTCCCGGATGCCGTCCAGGATGCTGTCGATCTGCCGCCGAAGAATGATCTCCTGCCGCTCTTTTGACATGGGGATTTTCTCAAACTGACTATGACCGATGATAATGGCATCATAATCGCCGGTGGCAATCCGGGCGCAGAACTTCTTCCGGTTTGTGGTTTCAAAGTCCTTTTTGGTGGCAACCAGAATATTGGCAGAGGGGTAGAGCTGGAGCCATTCTGCCGACCACTGCTCTGTGATATGGTTGGGCACCACGATCAGGGACTTGGTACACAGACCCAGCCGCTTGCTCTCCATCGCTGCCGCAACAATTTCGAAGGTCTTCCCAGCCCCAACTTCGTGGGCAAGCAATGTATTTCCGCCGTACATGATGTGGGCAATGGCGTTGATCTGGTGCTTTCGCAGAGTAATTTCCGGGTTCATGCCGGAGAATCGGATGTGTTGACCGTCGTATTCCCGTGGGCGGATTGCGTTGAAGGTCTCGTTGTAGATGCCGCACAGCCGCTCCCGGCGGTCAATATCCTTCCAAACCCATTCCGCGAACTTGGCCTTAATCAGCTCCTGCCGATCCTGGGCAATGGCAGTCTCCTTCTTGTTCAGCACCCGGACTTCGTTGCCGTCGGCATCGATCTTGGTGTCATAAATGCGGACATCCTTCTGATTTAGGGTCTGCTCAAAGATGTGGTAGGCATTGATCCGCTTGGTGCCGTAGGTGGTGACCGCCTTGATGTTGCTGCCGTCAAAGGATTTGTTGGTTACATTCCACTCGCCGGAATGGGGTGAATACAGCACATGGATTTTGTCCCGTGCATAAGCGCTTGTGCCAATGACCTCATACAAAAACTGCTCGTAGACCTCCTTGGGTACCCAGTTGACGCCAATGCGGACGCCGATCTCACCGGCAGTCAAATCCACCGGCTGCACAGCGGTTAGGGCTTCGATATTACTGGAAAGCAGTTCTTTCTTTTCGGGTGGTAAAACCTCCTGCAAGGCTTTCGCCATACGCAGCTTCCGGCGAACATTTCCGGACAGGTATTCGTCTGCGGTGACAAAATTATACCGCTCCAAATCGACGAAAGCAACCGGGATTTCCTCTTTGCGCTCGGCGCAGTTCACATCCCGGAAGATCACCCCGGAAAGCTCTACCTCTAGTTCTGCCTCAGTCTTGCCGGACAGTTCTGCCATAAAGGGCATATCCACCCGCGCCTCTTCCGCTATGGACACGGCAAGGGCTTCGCTGGCGGTGTCCACAGAGGTGACAGCCACATGAGGGCGGATGGTGCGTTTGGTGAACATATCCGCCTTACGCTTGAAGTTACCTTCCTCGTCCAGTACCTCCAAGGAACACAGCAGGAAATAGCTGGAATCCTCTCCAAAGGCAAGGCTGTTGCCCCGGCTGGAAAGCAGACCATACTTTTTCGTATAATCATCGTAGAGGGTATTAAGCTGTGCCTGCTCTTTTTGAATGTCCTCGTCGGGATACCCTTCGGTCTGGTAGTCAATGAGTTTTCGCACACAATCCCGGAGAGCAATCATGCCACGGATGCGGTTCTCCGCCGTAACAGAAACCTCCACGGGATTCATACGGCTGTTTTCCCGGAAGTACACCTTGCCATCTACAATGGTGTAGCTGAAGTTACGCACACTGGGGTCTGCCGGGATGGAATTATCTTCTTCCTCCAATTCCTCCTGCTGGTACTCGGTGATCTGGGCATGGATATTGTGGATAGCACCCTGCAGCAGTTCGGACAAGTCAGCATTCTCGTCAGCCCTACAAACGCTGTCCACGCCGAACCGGGTAGATTCCATGACCATTTCGCCCAGAATCATCTCCGGGTGCTGGACAAAGTAGCTGTTCATGCGGATGCCGTTGGCATCGGTGTCCAGATGCACCCAGTCGGGTTCAATGACCGTCATCCGGTCACGCTTTTGCAGGAACAGAATATCGCTGGTTACTTCCGTTCCGGCATTGCGCTTAAAAGCGGTGTTTGGCAGACGGATGGCACCAATGAGGTCCGCCCGCTGTGCAAGGTACTTCCGCAGGTTGGAGTTTTCCTTGTCCATCGTTCCCTTGGAGGTAATGAACGCCACAATGCCGCCGGGTCTGACCTTGTCCAGTGTTTTACCGAAAAAGTAATCGTGAATCAGCCAATGGTGCTTGTCATACCGTTTGTCCAGCACTTTGAAGTCACCAAAGGGCACATTGCCGATGGCTACATCAAAGAAGCTGTCGGGCATCTGCACTTTTTCAAAGCCGGTGACGGCGATGGAGCTGTTTTGATAGAGCTGCTGGGCGATGCGCCCGGAGATGGAATCCAGTTCCACACCATAAGCGTGACTGCCTGCCATGGAGCCTGGAATCATGCCGATGAAGTTGCCCACTCCGCAGGAGGGTTCCAGAATATTGCCCTCTCGGAAGCCCATCTGCTCCAATGCCTGATACATAGCCTGGATGATAACCGGTGAGGTGTAGAAAGCGGTCAGGGAGCTGGCTCTGGCGGCAGCGTATTCTTCTTCGGAAAGTAGGGCTTTCAGCTCCTGGTATTTGCTGTGCTTTTCGTCAAAGCAATCAGCAAGTCCGCCCCAGCCCACATACCGGGAGAGTATTTCCTGCTCCACTGGGGTTGCCAGCCTGCCCACGTCCTCAATGCGTTTCAGGATTCGGATAGCGGCGACATTGGCGGCATACTTTTCGCTGGCGGTGCCGTAGCCCAGTTCCGGGTCGGTGATGCGGAAATTGGTACGCTGCTCTCTGGGAATCTCCGGGTACAGCGGCTCAAAGGTGATACGCTCCCGCTTGGGCTTCGGCTGGGGTGGGATTGGAGCGGCAGGCTCCTGCGCTGCTTCGGCATCTGCCACCACCTGTTGGATGAAAGGGTCGCTCTCCAGAGCGTCCGGGTCAACCACTTCGCCGTTGACGATGCCCCGTTGTGCCAGGTTCTGCCGAATCTGTTCCGGGTCGATATCGCCAAAGGTATCTTCTGCATCACGAGTATCAGATACTTCTACCGCCAAAGGGCGGTGGACGAGAACTGCTGCCTTTGCATCCTCCAGAGTATCGAAGGGACCTGCAACAGAGCTTGCCACCCCATCCACAATGCCGTAGTGATTATAGAACCAGCCATTGGAATGCCGCCATGTCTGGATTTGCTCACCATCTGAATCCCATTGCAGCAGTATTTCGGCTTCGTAAATCGCTACCTTTGCGAGCTGCTCTTTGGAAAAGGAAACCAGCTCGTCAAAATCCAAGTTAACCAGTTCCTGTTCCGTCAGTTCCTTCAAAGAGCGATATTGTCTGGAATCAACGATGATGCCTTCGATATAACGATCCAGCCTGAACTTGATCAGATTCACATAGACTTCAACGGGGATTTCGTCGTCCGTAATGGTGGTGTAGGCTACACTTACTTTGTGAAGATCTGAGAAATCAGCTTCACTGCCGTATTCCTGCGAACAGAATTGATCGATCAACTCTTTGGCAGCATCCAAATCAACATTGGATGCCATCTTTGGCTGTTCTTCCGGCTGCGATAGTCCCGACAACTGGCGTAAGGTATGGTCCCTGCCGAAAACGGAGAAGGTGCCAGCCTGATACGCCTGCATTGCCTCCATGCCACGCTCCCGCTCCTGATAGAAGCGGTCACCCGGCAGGGTTGCGTTCCACAGGGGCAGCATCATGGTTTCGTAGATTTCCCTGATACGCTCTGGGTCAGAAAACTGCCCTTGAATATCTGCCACCCCATCCCAGTAGTCAAAGATACTCTTTTCGGTGGGTCTGGTATATTCATCAGGGGCATCCCGGAAGAAGTTCATAACCAGCTTCGCAAGCTGCTTGACTTCGTAATCAGCCATCTTCTCGGCATCGCTGGGGTACAAGAATCTGCCAAGGGAAATCATGTCAGAAATCCGCTTTGTAATGGCAGGCCATTTCAGTTCCACCTGCGCATAAGGGGCACCCAGACTGCCGTGGCTGAAGGACAGGCCGGCAGAGGTATAGGTCTGGTTGTCGTTCCCACCATGATAGCCGCTGTACTCGCCATGCTGCTGTTTCAGAAACCGCTCCCGCTCTTTGGTATCCGTGTTCCGACTGAAAAAGGAGAAAGTATCCAGTCGGGATTCATAGCTTCGCTCGGAGCCACGCAGAATACGGTCTATTTCATCGTCTGAAATGAAAAACCGCCGCTGTGGGGCATACCCTTCGGCGGCGGTGAAAATATGCGGTTCCCGTTGCAAATCTTCCAGCCTGCGCAGAAGTGCTATGGGGTCATACCATCGACTTCTGAGCAAACTGCGGTCTTTTTCATAGACGGCGGCAAACAATGTCCATTCGTCTACAAGCTGGCTGAGTGTGTCACGATCTTCCAGAAGGCGCTGCATCTGGACTTCAATTTCCGGGAAACCACCCTTGGCAGAATAGGTCAGCGTGGTCAGGGGGA
Organism: Clostridiales bacterium; assembly: GCA_022775085.1. Classification (GTDB taxonomy): domain Bacteria; phylum Bacillota; class Clostridia; order Oscillospirales; family Oscillospiraceae; genus Faecousia. The sequence continues at coordinate 54,157 of JALFJQ010000005.1, forward strand.
GATACCCGGAATCCTTGGCTTCGTCGCTGAATTCCCGTCTGGCATAAATCAGGGACTTTGCCAGCTCGATTCGCTCAAAGTCCTGCACCCGGTCAAGCTCGCTCTGGGGCATGTACCGCCCCAAATCCAGCAGCTCCCGGATGCGCTTTGCCGCCTGCTCCCATGTGACAAGGGTGGTATACCGCTTTTGGACGGTGCGCCCGGTGGCAATGCGGATGCCATCCGCATCATACCAGATGGCGTATTCCCAATCCTGAATAAAAAGCCCCGCGCCGTTGGTGCCGTAACTCTTTTGTAGAAAAGCGGCATTTTCTTCCAGCGGCTTGTCCTTCATGAAATAGGCGCAGATGATCAGGCGGCTGTTTCTGTCATTGAAACCGATGCAAAGGACTTCATCAATGACCTGCTGGGGGAGCTGTGGCTGGGAGAAGAAGGTCTGCTGTTCGCCCTCCTGCTCGGGTGCAAGATAACTGCCGTCCATGAAGGAAATCTGTTGGTCATCATAACTGGGCGGCAGCTCGACCCGTGTATTAAGGAAATAAGTGCCCTGCTCAATGAGATTGCCGGTCAGCTCCGCAACAATGCCCCATGAAAAAACGGACTCCTTTGCGCGGGAGAGGTATGCGCCCTCCCACATAAGAAGTCCGTCATCTGTGGCCTTATATCCGATACGGGTGTTGTCCACGATCAATTCCGTGTATCTGTCCGGGTAGACAGATTTCAAATAATTAGCCCTTTCAATCTGGTCATAATGCTCCCGGAAGAAATTCTGTATTTCCTTTTTGGGAGATTTCAGATCATCGTCCCGGTTTTCCAGAATCGCCATAATGAATCGCTCATCCAGAAGCGGGGGCAGCTCGGAATCTATGCGTAAATCAGTTCCTGCAGAATCTGCTCCTCCGCTGCTGAGCGGAAGTTGTTCATCAGGCCCACCCATTTCATCTGGTCGGCGGCTTTCAGTTCCTCCGTCACGCCCTCGGTCTGCGCCATCTGGCTGACGATCTGCTCCAGTCGGCTCCGGGCTGTCTCCTCGATCTCCATCAGATGAGCGTGGAGCTGCCCCGTGGTCAGAAGGTTCGTGTAGGTCACTTTCCGGCTCTGCTGCAGGAATCTGCGGCGCATCAATCCGTACTTCCCAAGGGGAATCTGGGGTTCCTGGGGCGGGAGAAGGTTCGGAAGCAGATAGTCCCCCTGCTTCGTGTATGTGATCTGTGTCATGGTTCATGCTCCTTTCTGGTTGGTTTTCAGCTACAGCATACTCTTTTTCGGCGGGTTCTTCAAATGTGCGATTTTGCTGACGCTGCAAGGACAGCACCGTTCGGGCAATTTCGGACAGGCACATCTGGGAAATGTCGCTGGTAGCCGCGCCCAGGGCGTTGAGCGTCTGCAAGGTATTGAAACCGCTGATATAGCTGAAATCCTCTGGGGTAAAATGTGCAGAAGGGTCAATACCGCAGCGCACCAAAAGCATATAGCCGATGCTGTTTTGCAGCAGGGGCTTAAAAATGGCTTCCAGCGATTCCTCGTCCAGCGGTTCCAGGAAGCTACCTTCCTTATAATAAATGAGCTGCGCCAGATAGTCCTGGAAGTTGTCCTCCATGACATTGGATGCTGCGGAAATCAGAGCATCGCCCAGCGTATTCGCATTGCCCAGAACACCAAAGCTGTTTTCCAGCGTTTCCATGATTGCCTGTTCCTGCTCCGGGCGAATTGTCCAGATGGGAACCGGGCGAGGATGCCGCCCCTCATGGGTATCGGCAATGTCGAAGTAGTATTTGATTCTCGCCTGCCCGTTGCTGTCGCTGTCCAGAATGGCAATGCCCTTGGAGCCGCGATTGACCCACCGCCCGAACCGCTGGTTCCAGCCCTGCCGCCCTTCTATAGGCAGAACAGCAGTGGCATCCGGCCTTTGAGCATACAGCAGGATTTGCCTATCAAAGGATAGACGAAAATTGTAGCAGGCGGTGGTCAGAAACCGGGGCCACGCTTCCGGCGTTGCCACTTCTCCTGCGGTCTGCAAATACAAATCCGTGATCCGTTCATATTTTGATGCCATCGGCTCACCTCCCGGCTATCAGCGTTCGTCACGGTCTTTGGCTTTCGGGCGGATGGGTACGCCCTGCTCATCGTAATTCTTTGGATCGGCGGCAGGGGTATCCCAACCGAACATGGAACCGGCTACCATAGCGGCTTCCTGTGCTTTGGTCACGCCATTGGCAGCATTGGCGGCGGTCACGCCCTCTCTGGGGGAAGTATCCTGCGGAAATATTCCCATGGGGGTATATCCCTTTTCGCCCTTGGTAATGACAATCATTTCTCCTGTGGATTCCAGAACACTGAAGCACTTCTCCGGGAGGGACGAACGCAGAGGAATCGTTTTCACACCATTGTGCTGCATCCGCTCTGCAAACTCACAAATGTGATAGAGATTGTTTCCAACCTCCAGATGGGTTTCATCGATATAGCGGCAGGTCTGCTCCAGGGTTTCACCGGAGGGAAGCGTCATGCGGATTCTGTCGCCGTCCGGAATCCGAAACAGCTCTTTATAGTCCGGCGTGATGAAACGGATGCCCTTTTCCGCTTGCCGCATGTGTCGGTCCAGCCATTGCCGGATGTAGCAATAGCAGTAAATGTTGTATTCGCCTCTGTTGGGATTCAGCCGCAGCAGATAGGAATAGTGCGGGGTATCTGCCCGGAAGCCATATTCGTTCCGATCATTGCCGAAGCTGCTGTCCCGGTGCATCCAGCAGTAGGCAGACAGGCTGCTCCGATTTTTCAGAATGCCCCCATACTGTTCATCCTCCCGCAATGCGTTGATAACTTCGTCGAACTCATGCTTGAAATCCTCGGACTTCAAATCTCCCCGGTGGTCATCCCAGCTTGAAAAAAACTGTTCGCCGCTGCTGCCGAAATCTCCACGAAGGTGCCCGATACAGCCGGTCTGGGACATAAGCTGCTGGGACTGGGAATAACTGTACATCTGCTCCGCTGCCGTCATGGGGCGCAAAGTCATTTCTGCTTCCATTTATCGCTCACGCTCCTGTTCTTTTTTGGATGTTATCGGAGGGATATCTCCGATAGCGGCGAGGTAATCAATCTCCTGCTCTGCTCTCTGGCAGAGGTCTTTCAGGGCTTCATACCGATTGCAGGTATAATGACCCCAGAAATAGTTGTCCCCATCCTTACAACGCCATGTGACATACATGTCCTTCTTAGGATGTTCCCCAAGCACGAACTCCGAATCTTTGACCTTGATGCTCTGGGTGATAATGTAGCCTGCACATTCCCGTTGCTCCATAATTCATCGCTCCTCTCTGTCTTTATGGGATTTCTGTCGGTGTTCAGTTCTGTATTGGTCAAGCCCCAGTGCCGCCCATTTGGGAAGCTGTGACAGTTCCAAGGTGCCAAGAATATCCTGCCGTTCAAACCGGGCTTCTTTGCCGGAGTACAGATCAACACAGAAGCAGGCAGAGCCACGGCTGTGGGGAGATGCCCCAAAGCCGCCGGTGCAGAGCTTGATCTGCTTGGTTGCCATCTGATACTCCCGGCGAAGTACCTCCGGCTTGATGACAACCACCTTTCCGTTCAGATTATCCTCGTGGGAAAGGGGCGTGCAGTCAGCTTTGGTCAGCGGGGTGGTGTCGATGCCCTGAAATTTGGGCTTGAACATTGCCACACGGGTTTTCTCCGCCTGCTGAGCCAGCCGCTTCCCATACAGCTTCGCAATCTCGCAGAAATCATCGCTGACCAGAACATCGTTATACAGTGCCACGATTTCATTCTGCTGGCAGAAAGCGCACATATAGCGCTCCTCCGGGAGGGCGTTCAGGTTTTCTCCGATCACCACCTCCTGATCGCCAATATGAAAAGACTGGATGATCTCATAATCACCCGCCATGCGTTTATCCATAATCTTCCTCCTGTTATACTCGTTCGCAGATTACCAGATACCGCTGTTTCCCGCCGCTGGCGTAGGGGTGGCAGGTCAGCAGGGTCAGCAGCTCCCGCCCCGGCTGAATCAGAATCTCCTCCACCTGGTAGGGATATATGATCTTGATTTCTGCTACCCGGTAGGTGAGTTGCCCCCAGAGATTCGTGATCGTAACGGTATCGCCAATCTGCAATTTATCAATGTAGCGGAAATAGCTGGCACCGCCATATCCCCGATGCCCCGCAATCACGCAATTGGTATTCGCACCGCCGATGGGCAGGCTAGTCTGGCTTAGGTGTGCAGCTCCGTCTGCCATGTGCTGGTTGGTAGCACCCAGATAAATAGGCATTTCCAGCTCCATTGCCGGAATGGTAATGACTCCAAAGACTTCCTCTTTCAGTCCGTAGTCCGCCAGCCGGAAGCTGGGCTGCTGATAATCCAGTTTGCAGGATAGCCCCGACTGCCCTTGCTTAAAGATTTCTTCATTGTAGGCAGTCATGTCCTCCCAAAGCTCAGGGTAAAGCCGTTGTTCGGATGGCTGCGTGGAATCGGGAATCACAACGCTGGTGGTAGACTGTGTTTCCTTTTGCTCCTGGAAGGTCTGGACGGTGCTTTTCATTTCCCGCTTCACCAGAAACCCTTGTGCATATGGGTAAGAGAAAACTGCCAGTCCCACCAGAAACAGGACAACAAGCACAGTTCTTTGCAGTCCCTTACCCATGATGCTGTCTCCTACACACCCATTTCCAGATGAGAAACAGGAGAAACGCTGCCAGTAAAAATCCAGCCACTACAGCTAGACCGATTTCCAGCCCCCGGAGGTAATACTGCATCCAGTGGGAACCAGTGCTGCCTGACGCTTCCGTCTGCTCAGCAATCTGTTCTGCTTCCTCATAGGGAATCCGGGATGCAGTTACCAGCAGCCGATGGGTATTGATTCCGTAGGGGGTGCAGGTCACAAGGGTGCAGCAATCTTCCCCCTCCCAGATACCCAGCAGGCTGGTATCGCTGGGCAGCACCGTGTTGATCTCCGTCACCTGATAGGCCAGCACATCGTCCAGCACATACAGATAGAACACATCCCCGATGCCCAACTGCTCCAAATCCGTGAACATGGTCTGGGACGCCATGCCGCTGTGCCCGGAAAGAATGCTGTGGGTGCTGGCTCCGCCTACCGGCAGGGAGCTACCCAGCAGATGCCCCACGCCTTTGCTCAGGGAACTGTCCCCGGTTCCGTGATAGATGGGCAGGTGGACATTGATTTTCGGGATTTCAATATAGCCCATGATTCCGTCCCCGGAGAGGTTGAGAATGGAATCATATTCTTCAGACGCAGATTGCAGGGCTTCCTGGGTATATCCTCCCTCTGTTGTGGTTCCGGGAAGAAGCGTCTGGTTATATGCAGCCGCCTTTTCCCGCTCCTGCACCAGTACACTGTTGTCTGTCTGGGCGATGACTTCCTGGTAGGCGGTGAATATCTCTGACGCATACTTTCGGTTTACATAATTACTAACAACTGGATACAGTGTCAAACCAAGTGCGGCAAGGAACAGTGCCGCTCCAAAGCAGATAACAAGAATTCTTCGTTTCATAGTAATCACCCATTCGGGAAGCCCCGGAAGTGTTGGCTTCCGGGGCTGTCCTTGTATCATCAGGAGTTACGCTTCTTGCGCAGGGTCAGAACGATCATGCCCGCAGCGCCAGCCATCAGGAGAATACCCACGATGGTGAACATCATAGTTCCGTTATCGCCGGTTTCAGGGAGGTCAAAGCCACGGGTGTTGACCACGGTCAGAGGTGCTTCCGCATTGGCGCTGCCATTGTCTTCCAGCATGGTCACAGGATTGCCGTCCACCTTGGCAGATGCGGTCAGCAGATGATGCTCCACGCTTCCGTCCACATCATCACAGAGGGCAGCCGTTTCCGCCTGGGAAATGACCACTTCAATGTCCTCTTTCAGCAGCGTGTAGCCGTTGTCAGTACGGACTTCGGTGATACAGTAGGTGTCATCTTCCAGACCCTTTACAACTACCTTGCCGGAGGAAACAGGAATGAAATGGGTAGCGTCTGCTTCATTGGCAACATGGTCATTCACATAGTAAACACCCTCACTCTCGTTCAGCGCTGCCTTGACATAGTAATTGTCGGTTTCGTTGTGAAGGATGAATTCAACCTTGGAGAAGTCACCGTTGCCATCGCTGAATTTCTTGGTCAGATCAATGCCGTAGGTGTAGAGATGGCAGTCATCCGCCAGCATATCGGAGTAGTTGGTAGAAGTGCGCTTCCAGGTCAGGACTACATCGTTGGGGTTGCCATTGTCACCGTAGGCAACGGAATTGTCGCTGTCCAGCTTGGCGGCGTAGGTGATGCGCAGGGTCAGGTCGGAATAGCCGGAATTGACCATACCGGCAGCGGAGTAGACAGCCTTGGAGGTGTTGATTTCCGTCAGTCCGGTCTGCGTCATGGCGATGGTCATGGTTTCGCCAGCATCAACGGAATTATAGGAAGCGGTGAACTTACCGTCCGCCTCCGTCCACTTGGCAACGGAATCGGTGCCGGTGCTATCCGTGAAGAACTCCAACACCACATCGCCCTTGGCGTAGGTCACACCCTTGGACAGAGTATCAACGAAGGTGTAGGTGGTCAGGTAGGTGGATTCGGAGGTAATGGCGGGCAGGGTGGAAATGATCTGGTACTCAACGGTATCGCCGCCGGATGCGGTGCCGGTGTGGGCAAAACCATCGGTAATGCCGGAGGTGCCATTGTTCTTGCCGGTATCCGCAGCCTGCTCCCGCAGGGTCTTTTCCAGAGTGGGGTCGCCGGTCTGGTTCTTGGGATAGACGGTTACATCATAAACCCAGCGGGTGCCGCCATCGGTGGCATTGGTGCCGTTCACGGAGGTCATGGGCAGGGAAATCAGGAAGGGGTCGGTGGTGGACACGACATTTTCGGGAACCTTAGTTTCCACGATGAGGTACAGACCCAGCGCCAGATTCTCCGCCTTGGTTTTACCGAAGGAATCCGTCAAGGGCATGGCAGTACCACCGATGGCAGCGATATACTGCTCCATAGCGTTCTTGACCACGGTGGAATTGGCAGTCAGGGCAGCAGACAGGGCATGGATCAGCACATCGGACTGATAGAAATATTTGGCAGAATCCAGAGCATCCGCATTGGTATAGCGCTGTGCGCCATTCTCCAGACCCAGCGCTTTCAGGAAGTCCGCGCCCTGTACCTTGTCGATGGCATACAGCACCTCTACATGGTTGTCGGTTCTGTTATCTGCGGTGGACTCGGTGAACTGGACGATATCCGCTACTTTCACAAAGCTGTACTCCACGCCTTCCAGGGCATAGTTCTTCATGGTTTCGTTGACACCGCTTTCATCGGCAACGCCGGTGGAGACATAGGAGCTGTCCCAGATACCGGCATTTTCGCTGCCAGTCAGATCGTACTTGAAGATGGTCAGAGAACCCTTCTGGGATTCGTCGATGGGAGCGTCCGCGACTTCGGCGGCAGATACGGAGATGGCGCTGCCAAAGCACAGCACCAGAGCCAGACACAGGGCGATAGCTTTCATAATCTTGGTTTTCATATTCTTAGATTCCTTTCAGAGTAAAAATGTTGTTTTCGGTTTGTATTTGGGCAGCAAAAAAGCCAGGGGGAATCCCTGGCGCAGTAGAATCTTCGGTTCATGACATTACCACCGTTTCTTTTTGTAGGAGATCAGCAGCAGGATGGCACAGACAGCGGCGCAAACAAGCTGCATGATTCGCAGGATAAGCCCGGTGCTTACACCGGTATCCGGCAGGGAGAAGCCCTTGGCATTGACTACCTGTAAGGATACTTGAAGATCATCCACAGGAAGCTGCCCTTCAAAGGCATACCCTTTCAGGAGTTCATATCCGTTGGGGGCTTCCAGCTCTGTCACTCGGTAATGGAGGCCCGGATAGAGATTGTCCCAGACCAGCAGGCCGTCCTCACTGGAGGTCAGCGTACCATCTACCAGAGCAGAATTGGAGCAGCCGCCCCGAACAATGGTTTTGGAGTAGGTCACGGGATACCACAGGGAACCCTCTGCGCTCCATTCCAGAAGGAAGGTTGCCCCGGCAAGGTGTTCCCCGGCGGTGTCGATTTTCTCAATGGTGATTTTCCCGGAACGCAGGGCATTGGTGAAGAATACCTCGGCAATCTCGCCCTGTTTTACGGTGACAGTCTGTGGGTTATCCCCCTTGCACTCATACAGGCTGTCCTCCGGCAGAAGCTCCTCTATGGTGTAGATTCCGGGCAGCAGATTCCCGGTCAGAATAAAGCCATCCTCATCGGTGGCAAAGGGAGAGCCGTCCAGAATCTTACCTTCGGCATCCGTAATCTTGAACTGCCAGCCATCCAAAGAACCGCCGCCCTCCATGGTCTTGGTGATTTTCAGCCTGCCATACTGGACATTGGTGAAAGTGATGAACACATCCTCATGGGGCTTGATTTCAAATTTCTGGACAGTTTCATCCACCATCCAGTATTCGTCCTCAAATCGACCATGTTCGTCGCCGGTTTCCTTCGCCCAGTAGGTGCCGGGGTCAAGGTAATAACCAGCCCGACCATCCTCGTTGGTGATAAGGGTGCCGACTTTCTGGGCGCAGGCTTCATCCGAATAGACAGTGATGTGCCAGCCTTCCACGGATTCGCCAGTATTGGTCTTTTTGTAGAACCAGACCAGACCCTGCTCCTTGTTGAGCCAGGTATCTACAGTGGTTTCACCGGCTTTTACCGTTACATCGTGGAAGCCCAGTTCTGTTAGCCAGTAATTGTCCTCCGTGGGAAGCTCCACTACGGTGTACCGCCCTAACGGAAGATTCTCGGTGCAGGCATAGCCATTGTCATCGGTGGTGAAGTCTCCGTAGGAATTGCCCTCGGAATCTCTCACCCGGAATGTCCAGCCGCCAAGCTGATTGCCGGTGTTGGTGGTCTTGCGGATTTCAATACGCCCATAATGGGTGTTGGTGAAGGTGACCTCTGCGGTCTGACCAACGGCAACTGTGACAGACTTTACAGCGGTATCAACTTCCCAATAAGGGTCATCCGTGGGCAGCTCCTTTGCATAGTAGGTGCCGGAGATCAATCCCGTAACCGTCACGGTGCCATCTGCACCGGTGGTATAGGGAGAGCCGGAGACTGCGCTGGTACAGGAAGAATCCGTATACAGCCCGATCTGCCAGCCACTTAGGTTTGCACCCGTGTTTGTGACCTTGACCAGCTTCACACTACCGGTGTTCAGCTTGTTGGTGAAGCTGACTGCGGCGGTGCCACCTGCGGTTACAGTCACCGCCTGCGGGTTAGTACTGGAACAGTAGTACAGAGCGTTGATGGAGCTGTCGGTATTTCCCAGCTCCTTCACATAGTAGGTGCCGGGGGTAAGCCCGGTGACGGAAATCTTACCGCTGGAATTGGTGCTGTGCGGCCCCGAAACCAGCGTGGTGCAGGCAGAATTGGAGTATATTCCAAACTGCCAGCCCGAGAGACTCTGTCCGTCCTCGGTGGTTTTCGTCAGGCTGATGGAGCCGGTATTCAGTTTGTTATTGAAGCTGACCGAAGTGCTGCCGCCTGCGGTTACAGTTACCGCCTGTGGGTTGGTGCTGGAGCAGTAGTACAGAGCGTTGATTGCGCTGTCCGTATGCCCCAACTCTTTGACATAGTAGGTTCCTGCCGACAGGTCTGTAACGGATATCTTTCCGCTGGTGTTGGTGGTATGGGGTCCAGATACAAGGCTGGTACAGGCGCTGTTGCTGTAAATACCAAACTGCCAGCCGGACAAGTTCTTTCCGTCCTCGGTGGTCTTTGTCAGGCTGATGCTCCCCACCTGCGGCACGGCTTTCAGTTTGAAATAGGCCTTGAGGGAGCCGGTGGATGCACTGCAAAGGGATATGGTAGTCTGATAGCTGGAACCGCTCATGTACCAAAGGCAATAGGTGGAGTTGGATGCGGATGGTACAGTACGGGTCGCGGAATAAACCGTAGACTCCGAAATCGTCCCAGTCTGTGTGACGGTAAGCATATTGCCGCTCTTGCTGAAGCTGGCCCCGTTCCCATTGGAGAAGCTGAAATTGGACAGCACACCATTGGAGTCTGTCACAGAAGCAGTTGTGCCGTTCAGAGTGATGGTTGGCGCACTACTGCTGGCTGAGGAAGTAAAGCTGGGAATCTTCTTCGCGGATTGGACATAGGAAACCAGCGTGTTGTAATTGGTAGCAAAGTTCGTAACCGATGCCACGCCCGCATTGTAGAAGATGTCACCAGCCGTTCCGCTCTCGTTGGTGGAGTTGACCGTAAATGAGCTGGGATCACGCAGGCCACAGACAATTTCAAAGATCAGGAACTGGGTGGCTATCCGCAGGGGGACATTGGGATTCGCGTCCTTCTTGGTGGTTGTAACGCTGATGGAATGATCCCACATCTGATTGCTGTAGAGGAGAATCAGGCCAATGGCTTCCCTCCGTTCGGCAGGCAGAGCGTACCACACATTGCTGCCGGTGGTGCTGCCGCTGCCATCCAGAGTTACCTCCCGGTCAACGGAGTTGCCGGAGGTGCTGGCTGCGTAGCTGCGCCATGGCTCAATACAGTACAGAGGGTCGTCCGCATAGGCAACACCGCCGTACCGGGCAAAGTGCCAGCCCAAGTTTTTGATGTATGCTGTGCGGGTGGTGCCTGTACCGTTGGGCTTGTAGGCACAGGTTACCTGACTGTTCAAAACCGTGGTGTAATTGCCGTTATCTGCATAATCGAACAGCATGATGCTGCTTTGGGTACTTGCCAGAGCCATTACGCCGTATTCATCTTCAGAATCGTCGGACAGTGTCTGCTCAGACGCAGATTCCGATTCTGAAATGTTGTTACCAGGTATCTCCTCTGCAAATGCACTGGGAATCATACCGATCAGAAGCAGCACCACAAGAAATAAGGCTGCTATTCGTTTTATCATGGGTAAAAACTGTTCCTTTCTTTAGATTTGTGCTGGGGGTTGTTCTTCTTTTTCAGACTGTACGGGTAGTTAGAAGGGGTGAGGTGTGGAGAGGGGGAACCGCAGGATCACTTGGCGCAGTCCTGTGAAATGGGCAGACTGCCCCCTTGTGAGTGGTTATCGTTCCTGTTCCCGCTGGCGTTTTCGGTAAAACTCCAATGCCTTTACAATGGTATCCTCAATCTTCTGCGCAGGCGTCCCCGGCGCGAAGTATTTGCTGATACGCTCCTTCGGAATTTTGAACTGCTCCTTTTGGTTGGGCTTTTCCTCCTGCATGATGGAGAAAATCACATCCATGTTCAGCCTGCCTTCTTCTGAAAATTTCCGCATTTTCATCGCCTGAACATGAGATGGGGTGCAGTCCTCCGTTGTCATGGTTTCGTACAGATCATGCTGCTCCTGCTGGGTCAGGTAGGATAGCTCCACCGCAGGGCGCAGAGCAATTTGCAGCTTGTCCTTTTCTTTCAGAACGGAGTTGTCCACCAAGTCCAGAACTTCGGGAATCAACTCCGTCAGACGGATTAACTTTCGCACTTGCTCATGACTTTCTCCCGCCTGTTCTGCCAGAATCTCTCTGCTTTTCTTACCAGAGAAATGGGGCAACACTGTTGCACCATTTTCTTTGCTCGGTCTGCCAGCCTGCCTACGCATAGCATCCAGCTTCATCTTATAGGCAAAGGCTTTTTCAGACGGCAAAAGCTGCTCCCGCTGCAAATTGGAATCCACCATGATCACGGTCGCTTCCTCGTCTGTCAGTTCCCGGACAATACAGGGCAGTTGCAGTTTCGCAATCAGGGTACACGCCAGCTTGCGGCGATGACCGGCAACCATTTCGTAATGCCCGTTCTCTTTGGGGCGCACAATGGCAGGAACCAGAATGCCGTGCTGTTTCACACTCTCCGCCATCTCGATCATGTTGTCATCCATGCGGACTTTGAAAGGGTGATTGGGGAAATCGTCAATCTGGTCAATAGGGATTTCCTGTACCCTCGGCTGACTGGCAATGTCTCGCTCCTCCTGGGTGGTGAACAGACTATCGACTGATGTTAGCAGATTTGCTGCGCTGTTTTTCGCCAATGTCCATTACCTCCTTCACCAGAGTGCGGTAGGCTTCCGCCGCGCGGCCTTTCGGCTCATGCTTGAAAATGCTGTGGTCTGCGGTGCTGATTTCCGCCAGCCGAACTGTGGATGGGATTACCGTCTGCATAATGGGCAGATGCTTACCGTAGGCGGCTTTGACGGATGCCACAATATCCTTGCGAAAATTCGTTTCATTTGCCATGGTCATGAACACACCGCCGATTTTCAGCTTAGGGTTAATCTGCCTCTTAATGTTCTGCACGGTATTGACCAACTCCGTCATGTTTTCGGCAGCAAAATACTCTGCCTGAACCGGGATCAGAACATAACCCGATGCAGACAGAGCATTGATGACCAGCATACCGAGAGACGGGCGGCAATCCAGCAGAACATAATCGTAGTCCTTTTTGATCTGATCCACATACTGCCGCAGCACCGTCTCCCGGCTCATGACATTCACCAGCCCCACCTCAACGGCGGATAGGGTGCGGTTGCCGGGGACGAAATCAAAGCCCTCGTGATGGTGGCAGATTTCGGGATGCTCATTGCCGCTGACACCTGCCACGATATCGTTCATGGCATTTCCCAGTGTCAGCGGCAAATCATTCGGTTTTCGCAGTCCCAGCATTTTGGTTAAGTCCCCCTGCGGGTCAACATCCAGCAGAAGAACCTTCTTGCCCTGCATCGCCAGTCCAGCGCCCAGGTTATACACCGTAGTGCTTTTCCCCACGCCGCCCTTCTGGTTGGCAACGGCAATGACCTTCGTTTTTGCCATTTGGGTTTTTCCTCCTTAAATAGATTTAGCCGCCTGCGGTATGGCAGACGGCTATGTACTGGAAACAGAAAAACCGCCTACTTGAAGACAAGTAAGCGGTTGTGGTATGTATTAGATTCTTTTCACAGGGGCGGAGAGGACTTTCATAATCAGCTCATCCACGCAGTCAGTGAAGCGCTCTGCACGGATTAAGCGGTTTTTCAGTTCGACAAGACTTCTGACCAGAACATTGTATTCGGATTCGTCCAAATATAAATAATGCTTTTTCTTAAACATGAGATGCACCTCCTTGGGTGTATCATACATGATAGGGGAGAGGAGGGCAACTGTGCAAAACACATAAACTATATTTCGATATATCAGAGTTGGTCAAAACCAGTCAGACGGTTCAGAAATTGTTTTTGGGTTGTCGAGACAGGAAAAACAGGGTGTCTGAAAGGACTGTTGAGCCATGGAAAACCCATGGCTAAGGCCCCAAAATTAACCTATCGGTTAACACATTTGGGGTTCTGAGAGGCAATTTAACCACTGGTTAACACAAAAAAAGTTGTCAAAATAGGGTCAAATCCAGTCAAAAAACGGCAAAGTGCATCAAAGCAAGATATATAGGAAAAACCCGGAAAACGAGTGTTTTCCGGGTTTTGTAAGCAAAAAATATTGGAAATAAGCCAAAATTTAGCGCTTGGAGAACTGAGGTGCGCGACGGGCGGCTTTGAGACCGTACTGCGCGAGTTTTAGAGCCGATTTTCCTTGATATTCCGGGCTTTTCCGTCTTTTTAGCTCTCGGTTATCCTATGTGGTAACCACAAAAAATAGCGTTATTTCATTCAGCAGGAGCCTGATGAAAAGCACCATTTAC
>JALFJQ010000020.1 GCA_022775085.1 Clostridiales bacterium
ATAAATGCTGCAAAGCTGCCGGGATACGTTCCAAAGCTAGAAAGTGCAGATACCGGCCACCGGGAGAAGAAAGCATCAAGTATGACAATACTCAAGAACAATGGAAAGCAATGGGAATGGACACTATTGTTAGATACATTCAACAACGAGATCATTGCCCACAGTGTTTCTCCAATCGCAGGAGATAACAAGCCCTATTACCATTGCCTGGACAAGCTGAATAGCCTGGCAGGCAAAAAAGAGGAGCAGAAACCCCAGGTAGTCTTCCACACCGACCAGGGAGCCGTCTACTCCTCCAGGGCATTTTGCCACGCCCATGAACATTATAACATACTTCGGTCAATGTCGCGAGGGGGAACTCCAACAGATAACCCAATTATTGAAGCACTAAATGGCTGGATCAAAGAAGAATTATATCTGGACTACGGACTTGCAGATGCAGACAACTTGCCGGAATTGCTAAATCAGTACGTTTATTTCTTCAATCATCTCCGTCCGGCTGCTGCCTTGGGCTACAAAAGCCCAGTTCAGTACAAGACCGAACTGGGCTTCCTGTAATTTTGCCTTTTTTAGTGTCTACTTTTTCTTGACAAGTGCAGTCGGATTCCATATCCTACCTGCTTTGTTTTATGGTTGAGGCACCGAAACCAGCTTACCAGCGTAAAAAATAACGCCAAATAATGGTGCGCTCAGTAACTTTTGGTATCTTCTGAAAAGTTGTGGTTTCATCCAAAATCGTCATGTTATCATTGAATAAAAAGCAACCAAAAAAGTTCAGTATTCTCCGAGTTTGCGGAATAATCAATTTTCCCCGTCTCGTTGCGTCTATTTTTCGCCAAAAATAAATCACCTCAAAAAAGTTCGGAAAATCCGGTTTTTCAAAATCCCATTTTTTCAAAAATTTGAATCCTTCAAAAAAATAACGCCAAATTAACGCCAAGCCATTTTGAGGGTCTTTCAAACCGCCTCAAAAAGTTAGAAAAACCGCCGTTTTCATGATGAAAACGGCGGTTTTAATGGAGCTAGTGACCTGACTCGAACAGGCGACCTTCTCATTACGAGTGAGATGCACTACCGACTGTGCTACACTAGCAGGGGACTCAAGCTAGGTTATTATATCGGAAATCCATCGAATTGTCAACCACTAATTACAGCTTTATCCCCAACTGGCGGGCTTTTTCCCGGATGGACAGCAAGTCGTCAAAGGTTTCCGGGCGTTTGGATACGTCCCGCAGAAGCGCCGAGGGATGGTAAATAGCCGTCATCCAGAAGGCACCCTTCTCCACCCACTGGCCGTGCTGGCGGGTGATGCGATAGTCCGGGTCGATCAGCCTTTTGGCGGCAATACGGCCCAGGCATACGATGATCTTTGGCCTGACCAGGGCAACCTGATTGCGCAGATAGCCGATGCAGGCGTCCTGCTCCGTTTCCAATGGATCCCGGTTATGGGGCGGGCGGCACTTGACAATGTTGCAGATATAGCAGTTCTCCTGCCGGGACAGGTCAATGATGGACAGCATGTCGTCCAGCAGCTTTCCCGCCGGGCCTACAAACGGTTCTCCCCGCAGATCCTCCTGCTCACCGGGTCCTTCCCCCACGAACAGGATGTCCGCCTGTTCATTCCCAATACCGAACACCACATTGTGCCGGGTTTCACACAGGCCGCAGCGAACACACCGGGCGCACTCCCCTTTCAGTTCTTCCCAGGAAAGCATCAGCCGTTCCTCCTGCGCTGCGATCTTCTCTTCCGGCGGCGGGCCCGGATCCGGGTGCGCATATAGGCGTTAAATGTCAGATAGACGGCGGCAACGCCCAGTACGATCACACAGATCGTGCCCAGCGCGGACAGAAAGCCCGGTGTCCCGCCGCTGCCCTCCACCGCAGTGGAACGGATGGTCACGCCAGTCTTGTCCGCCGGCTTGACATCGCTCATGGCATAGACCTCCACCTCCGTCAAGACAGAGGTGCGGTACACCACCTCAAGAGTCGCGATCAGCTGATCCTTTTTGATCGGCGCGGACAGGCCGCCGTCCACCGCTTTGTAGTTCATCTGGATATTCTTCATCTGGGCGTTAATGGGGACAACGCTGTCCACATTCACAGTCGCCTGTCCCACGGCGTTGCACTCGCCGCCGTTGACCTTGAAGGTGCTCAAAGCCATGCCGTCGTAGATGATGCGGTTGATTTTGAAGCTGTTGAAGGCATAGTCCAGCAGCGTGGACATTTCATTGAAGTTACCATAATTCACGGGCATCCAGCCGTTTTCCGCAAAGGTACGGGTAGCGCCCAGGATCACGGCTATAAAGTTCATGTTCTTGTACTCCGCAGTACAGACAATGGACGCGCCGTAGGATTCATAGTAGGAGGCGAAGCCGCCGGTGACACGGCCGTCATAGAAATCCTGCAGGGTGCTGTCATCGATCATATAGTTCTGGGTCTTGAATTCCTTACGGCCCTGAACCATGTTGGTATCGGGGATCTTGTAGCTTTTGGCCCCGAACACCTCCTTAAAGGTCTCGTTCCTGACAGCCTCCTGCACGATCCGCGCCATATCCCGGGCGGTGCTGTTGGATACGGCCGTATACAGGCCGCTGACGTTGCCAAACTCCGTATTGGTGCAGCCCATCTGCTTGACCCGCTTGTTCATCAGCTCCAGAAACGCGTCAGTGGTTCCGGCAACATGGTGGGCCAGCGCCACCGCCGCGTCGTTGGCGTTGACCAGCAGCAGGGAATACAAAAGGTCTCTGACCGTCAGCTGCTCGTTACTTTTCAGGCTCTCCGTCTGCACCTTGTTGACACCGGCGGGCACATAGGACTGGATGCCCTCTGTCACCGTCACGATGTCGTCCATGCCGCAGTTCTCCGCCACGATCAACGCCATGACGATTTTCGCCAGCGTACCGGGGTGAAGCTTCAGATCGGGGTTATAGGCGTAGACGACAGTATTAGAATTTGTCTCGAACAGGAATACGGACTGCGCCGTATCCAGTTTCTTCTCGCCACCGGCAAGGGGCGCCATGCCGTTGATAGTACGGCAGCCCTTTTGGATACAGACCGTGCCAAAGGGCAGCTCCTCCGTCTGCACCACGGCGGTCTGTTCCGTCTCCGCCGGCTCCGTCAGTGTGGTTTCAGCCTCCGCCGCCGCAGGCACAAGAACACTCTGCGTCAGGAGCAGTGCGGCGAGAAGCAGGGAAAGGCATTTCATTTTTTTCATATTTCACCCTCAAGAAGTCTATGCCGGGGGTTGTCCGGCGGAAAAAAATCGTGTATAATGTGGGGTATATTATAACAGCTTTTCACCGGCTAGTCAATGCGGGAGGGTCATTCCCATGAAAATTAAGGTTTTGACAGTTCTTCCGATTCTTACCGCCCTGTTCGTGGGACTGACCCTGGGACTGTACCTGGGCCGAAACCCCGCCGGCGGCTCCGTTACGGTGTCTCTGCCCGCCCCGCGGCAGAAGGCCGCGGCCGTTTCCCCGGAAACAGTGCCGGAACCGACCGCCCAGGATGCCGGGTTCCCTGTGGACATCAATACCGCGGATGCCGCTGAGCTTGCCCGTCTGCCGGGAATCGGAGAGGTGCTGGCCCAGCGGATCATCGACTACCGCAGCACATACGGCAGCTTTACCGCAATCGAACAGCTGACAATGGTCGACGGCATCGGCGAGGGGAAAATGGAAGCCATTGCGGATCTGATCACAACTGGAGGATAAGATACTATGAAAATACTGGTCGTGGATGACGAAGCCCTGCTGGTCAAGGGCATTCGCTTCAATCTTCAAAACGAGGGCTACGATGTCATTACCGGCAGCGACGGTCTGGAGGCCGTTCAGGCCGTTAAGGAGCAGGCACCTGATCTCGTTGTGCTGGATGTGATGATGCCCAATATGGACGGGCTGACTGCCTGCGCCAAGATCCGGGAATTCTCCGACATTCCCATCATCATGCTCACAGCCAAAACCGACGACATGGACAAGCTGATGGGCTTTGACCACGGCGCGGACGACTACCTGACGAAGCCCTTCAACATTCTGGAATTAAAGGCCCGCATCCGCGCCCTGCTCCGCCGGGCGGGCAGCGCGGAGAAAAAGACGCCCGGCAGCAGTCTAACCATCGGCACCATCACCCTGGATCTGGATGCCCGGAACGCTTACCGCAATGGCGTTCTGGCGGATCTGACCGCCAAGGAATTTGATGTGATCGAGTTTCTCATGCGCAATCCCAACCGGGTCTACTCCCGGGAAGCACTGCTGGACACCATCTGGGCCTACGAGTACCGCAGCGACATCCGGACGGTGGATGTGCATATCCGCCGTCTGCGGGAGAAGCTGGAGGAAAATCCGGCGGAGCCGAAATATATTCTGACGAAATGGGGCGTTGGCTATTACTTCCGAAAGTAAACGTACCCCGGGACGGGGCTATGGAAAAACGCAGTTCCGCTACGCGATGACCTATGTTGCCATCACGTTTGTGTTCCTGCTGGTCTTGAACGTGTACTGCTCTGCCGCCTGTCAGAATCTGTTCTACGAGAGCAAGAAATCCAGCATGATCGAGAAGTGCCTTCTGGCTGCCGATGAGATCTCCACATTGGAGGTGCTGAATACCTCCACGGTTTCCGCCGTCATGGGACAGATTGAAAGTCTGAAAGCCACACGGCTGCTGGTTACGGACCAGACCGGCTGCACACTCTATGACAGCAGCACCGCCACGGCGGGCTCCTATGCTCTGTTCCCGGAGATCCTGTCCGCACTGGACGGAAACGACGTCTGCTCCTGGCGTTATCAAAACGGTATCATTGATTCCCGGGCCGCCACCCCGGTTTACTATTTCGGCACCATTGTTGGATGCGTGTACATGACGGACTACGACACCACCCAGGGCGGACTGATCCAGTCCCTTCAGCGGACCATTCTGGTCATTACCCTGCTTTTGGAGATCATCGTCGCGATTTTTTCCATTGCCTTCTCCAACACCTTCTCCCGTCGGCTGAACCGGATCATGGCCTCCATGCGGATCATCCGGGAGGGCGATTATTCCCACAAGGTCAACATGGGCGGCAGCGACGAGCTGACCTGCCTCGGCAACGAGTTCAATGAACTGACGGAGCGTCTGCAAACTTCCGAACAGAAGCGCAGCCGCTTTGTCTCCGACGCATCTCATGAGCTGAAAACGCCGCTGGCCTCCATCAAGCTGCTCACCGATTCCATATTGCAGTACGACATGGATCTGGAGACCACCCGGGAATTCGTCAGCGACATCGGCAATGAGGCTGAACGGCTGAACCGAATGACGGAAAAGCTGCTCTGCCTGACCCGGGCGGAAGGAGCCGGCGCTCAGCAGGAAATGGAGATCATCTTCATGGCCCCCACCGTCCGCCGGGTGGCAAGAATGCTGAAAAGCAACGCCCTGCAGGCGGGGATCACCTTCGACCTTCAGCTGGCGGAGGACACCTCCATTCTGATCCTGGAGGACGACCTGTACCAGATCGTATTCAATCTGATGGAAAACGGCATCAAGTACAACCACGCCGGCGGCAGGCTCACCATCCGGCTGAGGCGGGAGGAGGACAACGCCGTGCTGGAGGTCAGCGACACCGGCATGGGCATCCCGGAGGAAGCCATCGACCACATATTTGAGCGGTTCTACCGGGTGGACAAAGCCCGCTCCCGGCAGACCGGCGGCAGCGGACTGGGACTGGCTATCGTCCGCAGCATCGTCCAGCGCAATCGCGGCACAATCACCGTAACCAGTACTCTGGGTAAGGGCACCACCTTTGTGGTGAGCTTCCCCGCTTTTGACGCGGAGGTGGACCCGGTATGAAACGGCTGCTTTGTTTCTTTCTTGCCCTGCTTCTTCTGGCTTCCCACCTGTCCGGCTGCTCCCAGCAGATGAAGGAGCCTGTTACATTTTACTATCTCAGAACCTCCTATCAGGAGACTATGGACAGTCCCGTGGTGGGAGAAGAACGGGAGGTCGCCGGTCATCGGGATGATCTGAAATATCTGCTGTCCTTCTACTTGATGGGGCCCATCGGAAAAGGCCTCAGCTCTCCCCTTCCCCGGGGCACTCTGCTCTACACGGTCAGTCAGGACGGCAGCCGTCTGGCCATCGAAATTTCCAATACCGCCGCGCTGCTGACGGACGCGGAGTTCTCTCTGGCCTGTGCCTGCCTGTCTCTGACCTGCATGGGACTGACCGGCGTGTCAGAGGTGACCATTGTCAGCGGCAGCAGAAATCTTACCTTCACCCAGGAGAACCTGCTTCTGAGCGATACTGTACAATCGGAGGAAACCACCAAATGAAATTCATTTCCTGGAATGTAAACGGCCTGCGGGCCTGTGTGCAAAAAGGCTTTCTGGACTTCTTTTCTCAGGCAGACGCGGATTTTTTCTGCCTTCAGGAGACAAAATTACAGGAAAGTCAAATTGACCTTCCCTTGCCCGGCTATTCTCAGTTCTGGAATTATGCCGAGAAAAAAGGCTATTCCGGCACGGCGGTTTTCGCCAGGGAGCAGCCACAATCCATTCAGTACGGCATCGGTATCCCGGAGCTGGACACCGAGGGACGGCTCATCACGCTGGAATACCCCGGTTTCTTCCTTGTGACCTGCTATACCCCCAATGCCCAGCCGGGGCTGGCCCGCATCGACCACCGGCTCAAATGGGATGAAGCTTTCCGGAACCATCTTTCCGAGCTGGACAAACGTAAGCCCGTCATTGCCTGCGGCGACCTGAATGTGGCCCATCAGGAGATCGACCTGAAAAATCCCGCATCCAACCGCGGCAATGCCGGATTCTCTGACGAGGAACGGGAAAGCTTCGGAAAGCTGCTGGACGCGGGCTTTACCGACACCTTCCGCTTCCGCAATCCGGACGCCACCGGGGCCTACAGCTGGTGGAGCTACCGTTTCAACGCCCGGAAAAACAACGCAGGCTGGCGCATCGACTATTTTCTCGTGTCTGAGCGGATCGCCCAGAACATTGAGGCCACACCCATCTATTCCGAGATCACCGGCTCCGACCACTGCCCTGTGGGATTGGAGATCACGCTCTGATCTTCCAGCAAAATTCCCATTTGTCCATATTTCTTCACCAGAAAGCTGGTTTTCAGGCGTTCTATGTAAGCAAAGGGTTCCTCAGGAACGATGGGCACAAACCGTCCGGAGGGTTCCTCATGCTTGGGAATCAGGGAAAAGGACGGTTCTCCCTCCTGGAACCGCTTGACAGGCAGACGGGTGTCCAGCCCAAAGCCATCCCCCTCCGGGATCACGACTCCCAGATTTTCCTGCCGTCCGCCGCAGCTGACATACAGGCGGCATACCACGTCCCCCGTCAGCTGGCACCGACAGTGAAAGCTGTAATAAAGCCCCTTTCTTTGAACCCGTACCTTTCCCACCTGCTGATTTCCAAAGAAAACCGTATACTCTCCAACCAACGCAAACGCCCCCTTGCCGTAACCCTATGCGGCAAGGGGGCGCACTATTCATATCAAATCAAAGGCTGTCCGTTGATGGTCAGCTGGAAGCGAAGGCCCAGGCGCTCTGCCGCGTTGCGGCACAGGGACATCCGCTTCATGAAAATCTCGAAATATTCCATAACGGAACTGACCTTGGTATCTACCGTCAATTCCAGCGTGACGGTTTTCTGTTCCAGGTCGATTTTCAGTTTCGAGTGGGTGACGGAATAATTTACCCGGTCGTGGATGTCCTGGGCAATATCCGCCGTTTTGCGTACCCGGGAGCGGCGCACATCCGACTTATCCGCCAGAAACAGTGCCGCCGATACCGCGTTCACCGGCACGCCGGTGCCCTCGTCGTGGTTGCCGATGGCGGTGACAATGGAGGCAATTTCCTCCGGGGGGAAGTTCATCCGGTCCAGAATCCGAAATGCCATCACCGCGCCGCTCTGGCTGTGGTCCACCCGGTTGACCACATTTCCAATATCATGCAGATACCCCGCAATCCGGGCCAGTTCCACGGTTCTTGCCGGGTAGCCCAAGGTTTCCAGAATGTCCCCGGCGGTTTTCGCCACCCGGGTCACATGGGCAAAGCTGTGCTCCGTAAAGCCCAGGGCCTGCATGGAGGCATCTGCCTGTGCAATGTACACCTGTACCGCCGGATCCCGGCGGACTTCTTCATAGGTCATAGTTTTTTCCTTTCTCTCAATACACATCACAGATATAGTATGTCAGAGAACTGTAAAACCATCAAGACAGCTTATGTAAAATTTTTGTGCGCCGCCGGTCATTGCCAAAGAAAGCAGTCAGGCGTCTGAAGATCCGCAAAATCCCGCAGATCCTCCATGCCGATCTGATAGGCGCCCATCTGTTCCAGCTGGGCGGCGGCTTCACTGCCGTCTCGAAAGCAGGCCACGGGGCTCCATCCAAAGCGCAGATTCTTCACCGTGCCGCTCCAAGTGCCGCCCTTGTGCAGATCGGACTGCGCCACAAACACCATTCGTCCCAGTGCATGAATACAACGGTTCCGGCTCAAGGCCCGCTGGGCGGAGAATTCCTCGTCAAATCCGTTCTCGCTGAGATACAGCACATTTCTGGGCGGAATACGGTTCAGGCTGTCCGCCACAATGCTTACTACCCGGCCGCCGGCCTTCAGGCAGGCCTCCTGCGCAGCCCGGTCGGCCCCCCGGGCGTTGCCGGATACCAGCGTCAAGCCCTGCACCGCCGCCTGATACCCCACGGCTTCCGCGAATTTTCGGTTTGGCTCACTCAATTCCCGGCAGCCCACCAGAGCAATGGCGGGGGCATTCAGTATTTCCACATCTCCCCTGGCCCACAGGCAGCCGGGGCTGTCCAGTCCCAGACGCTGGCGCAGAATCAGGGGGTATTTTTCGCTGACACGGGTGATGGGTACGCAGTTCTGTTTTTCCGCTCTGGCAAGATACCCATCCAGCAAATTTTCCTGTTCCAGAAGCGCCAGAATTCGCGCGGACAGCTCCCGGTCACAGCCCAGACGGAGAAGATCTGTTTCTGTCAGCTCCCGGTCTTCCATCGGCATTTCCATGTCCCGCATCCGCATGGCCAGGGAGCGCAGCTGGGCCACCGTCAGCACCTTCCGCTCCGGGTCACCCAGATAGCTGGTCAGCAGGAGAAAGCCCCGCTCCCGCTGGTTCACCGCAGCCGCCTCCGGGGCTTGACTGCCGGCTTGACTTCTTCCTCCGTAAGACTTCCGTCCGCTTGCAGCACCATGGGCTTCACGGTAAACTGACAGTATTTGCGGATGTCGTCCAGCCGGGCCTGCTCCGGGAAGTTGCTGACCAGGCTCCAGGCTGCGCCCTTGCGCCGGGCACGGCCGGTACGGCCGATGCGGTGGACATAGTATTCATTCTCTTCGGGAATGTCATAATTGATGACGCAGTCCACATCCTCCACGTCAATGCCCCGGGAGGCCACATCCGTGGCAATGAGAATAGGGAGCTTTCCCTCACGGTAGCGCTGCATGGTCTTTTCCCGCTGGCTCTGGCGGATGTCGCCGTGGATGCAGTCGCAGTCCAGCCCCGCCCGCTGCAGCTCGTCGCTGAGCCGCTGGCACATATGCTTGGTGTTGCAGAAGATCATGACCCGCTCATAGCCCTGAGACTGAATGAGCCGCAGAGTGGTCTCCGCCTTGGCAAGGGGGGTGCAGCTTAGGGCGAACTGGTCGATGTCCGGGCGGTCCTCCTGCTTCGGCTCCACGGTGATCTCCACCTCGTCCCGCTGGTACATCCAGGACACGGTCATGACTTCCTGAGAGATGGTGGCGGAGAACAGGCCCAGATTTTTCCGATTCTTTACCTTATCGATAATCCGGGTCACATCCTTGAAAAAGCCCATGTCCAGCATCCGGTCGGCTTCATCCAGTACAACGGTCTGAATTTTGTCCAGCCGGATGGTTTTCCGGTTGTAGTGATCCATGAGACGGCCGGGGGTGGCAACGACGATTTGCGGCTTGCGCTCCAGCTGCTTCACCTGACCGCCGATGCCCGCGCCGCCGTAGAGCACCGCCACCCGGATGCCCTGAAAATAGGTCAGCAGTCCCCGCAGCTCGTCGCCGATCTGAATAGCCAGCTCCCGGGTGGGGGCCAATATCAGTCCCTGTACCGCTTCGTTGGCTGGGTCAATGTGCTCGATCATGGGGATGCCGAAGGCAAAGGTCTTGCCGGTGCCGGTGGGAGCCTTGGCGATGACGTCCTTCCACTGCATAAAATGTGGAATCGCTTCCGCCTGAATGGTGGTGGGATAGCCGTAGCCCTTGGCTTCCAGGGCCTTCAGCATGGCCTCGCTGAGACCAAGACTTTCAAATGTTACTTCCATAATATTTCTTTCCTCTTTTTATCCATAGCTGGGTATATCATATCATCTTTTCCCTTTTTTTGCAACAGCTTGTCCGTGTTTGCGGAAAATTAAGATTTGGCGGGAAGCCCGGTGGTGGACAAATGGGGGTTTCTATGGTATATTGTAGGGTATGTTATTCTGTCCAAACCATAAGGAGACAAATTATGGGCAAACTAATCGTATTGGAAGGAACAGACGGTTCCGGAAAATCCACACAGTTTAGGCTATTGACGGAACGGCTGGCCCAAGACGGACGGCAGTTTCAGAAGCTGGTTTTTCCTCAGTATTCCGAACCCAGCTCCGCTTTGATTCGGATGTATCTGGGGGGCGAGTTTGGGAGCAAGCCCTCGGATGTGAACGCCTACGCCGCTTCCGCCTTTTATTCCGTTGACCGCTACGCGTCCTACAAAAAGGTCTGGGGACAGTGGTATGAAGGGGGCGGGCTGGTGGTTTCCGACCGCTACACCACCTCCAATGCCGTGCACCAGACTTCCAAGGAACCGCCCGAAAAGCAGGGCGAATTTCTCAAATGGCTGTATGACTTTGAATACAGCAAGCTGGGGCTTCCCAAGCCGGATCTGGTTATCTATCTGGATGTCCCCACGGATTTTACAGAAAAAATGATGCGCTCCCGGGAGGCCGCCACCCACACCCACGCGGACATTCACGAAAAGGATATGGAATATCTGGCTACCTGCCGCCGCACGGGGAAGGCTGCCGCCGAATACTACGGCTGGACGGTGATCCAGTGCGTAAAGGACGGAGCAATGCGCTCAATTGATGACATTCACGAGGAAATTTACCGCCACGCGGCGGCCTGTTTGGAGGATTAAAGTATGGTATATATGATGTTGGGCACCGGATTTGAAGTTACCGAGGCTATGGTTCCGCTGGTCATGATGCGTCGGGCGGGAATCGAAGTATGCACCGTGGGTATTAACGGCAAGACCGTCTATGGCAGCCGTGACATCGGCATTGTGGCCGACATAGAGCTGGGTGAGATGGATCTGACCAATCTGGAGGGCATCGTTCTGCCCGGCGGTCTGGGAGGCGTTGCCTCCATCAAGGCAAGCCAGTGCGCCCTGGACGCGGTAAAATTCGCCTATGACAATCACAAACTGGTAGCCGCCATCTGCGCCGGCCCCACCATTCTTGCCCAGCTGGGCATCACCGACGGAAAAAACGCCACCTGCTATCCCGGCTGTGAGGAGCAGATGGGGGAAGCAGTCATGGTGCCCGGTGCTGCCGCTGTCACCGATGGGAATGTGATCACCGGCACCTCCGCCGGCTGCGCCATTCCCTTCGCCCTTCAGCTGATTACCGCCCTGAAGGGGCAGGAGACCGCCGACGCGGTGGCGCAGCAGATCGTAATCCGTTAAAGGAGGGAATCCATGGAAGAAAAAAACATCCCGGAGCAGGGGGCATTGCCTGTCACCCCGCCCGTCCCTGCTCCCGAACCGGAAGCCAGCGAGGTTCCCATCACCGAAGCGCTGCCCGGGGACACTGTACCATCACCGGAACTCCCGGAGGAAACGCGGGAACTTCCCAATGAAGAACCGCCCGAATTGCCGGACACGCCTGCGGAAGGCTCCCCTGCCGCCGAGGCTCCTGCGGAAGCTGAGGAAGGAAAGGAAGCGGATTCCGGCATCGACCTGTCCATTCTGGACGACCCGGAATTGGAGGAGGTCTTATTTGCGGAGGAGCCGGAGACTCCTGCCCCGGATCAGGATTTTCAGGAGAGCAGCACCAGGGAATTCGACGAGATGATGGACGCTCCCCAGCAGGAGCAGAAGTCTCCCGTGAACGAACGCCCGCCCCGGAAGGGCCGTCCCAAGCGGAAAAAGGGCGAAGGTCTGCTGGGCATTCCCAATATGCTGGCCACCGTTGTCTGGCTGGCCCTGATCCTCGCCATCGGCGTCACCGCCGGGCGGATGCTGTGGATCTGCGCGGCGGACGTGCTGGCCTTTGGGCGGGAGGACAAGCCCGTCACAATTACCATCTACGAGTCCGACACCATGGACGACATCATCGAAAAGCTGTACAATGGCGGTCTGATCCGCTACCGCAGTCTCTTCAAACTCTACGCCGATATTTCCGATGCCGAGGAGGACATTGACCCCGGTATCTACGACCTGAACACCCGCTACGACTACCATGCGCTGGTGAATATGATGTCCACCAGCTCCAGCCGTACCGTTGTGGAGGACGTACTGATCCCCGAGAGCTACACCTGCCGTCAGATTTTCGCCATGCTGGAAGAAAAACGGATCTGCACCGCTCAAGATCTTGCCGCCTATGCCGCCAGCGGCGAGTTGAAGGATTACTGGTTCCTGGATGGTGTGGAGCGCGGGCAGGAATACTGTCTGGAAGGCTTCCTGTTCCCGGATACCTATGATTTCTATAAGAACTCCACTCCCAGAGAGGTGCTGGAAAAACTGCTGGACAACTTTGACCGCCGCTTTGACGAGGAAATGCAGGCCCAGATCGAGACGCTGAACGCCAACGTCACCGGCGGCAGCTACGGCATCCGGGAGGTCACCATTGTGGCATCCATGATTGAAAAGGAAGCCGCCGCGCCCGCAGAGGCCCCTGCCATCGCCGGTGTCATCTATAACCGTCTGTTCCGCTGGGACAGCCCCGCCTACCTGAACATCGATGCCTCCATCGTCTATGCGCTGGACGGCAAGAGCGACCTGACCCGTGAGGATTTGCAGGTGGACTCCCCCTACAACACCTACACCCACACCGGCCTGACGCCTACGCCCATCTCCAATCCCGGCCTTTCCAGCCTGCGGGCAGCGCTGAACCCCGAAAACCACAACTATTACTACTACGTGCTGAACCCCGAAACCGGTATGCACACCTTCTCCACCACCTATGAGGAGCATTCCGCCAACGTGGCAGCCTATGCGGAGGGACAATGAGGAAATTGGAACTTCTTAGCCCCGCCGGAGATATGGAAAGGCTGAAAATGTCCGTTCTCTACGGCGCGGACGCGGTGTATCTGGCGGGCACCAGCTTTGGTATGCGCTCCTTCGCGGGGAATTTCACCCCGGAGGAGCTGCCCCAGGCGGTGAAATTTGCCCACGAGCACGGAGTCAAGTGCCATGTAACCGTGAATACCATGCCCAGAAATGACGAGGTCGCCCAGCTGCCTGAGTATCTTTCGCAGCTGGACGACGCCGGGGTGGACGCGCTGATTCTGGCGGATTTAGGCGCGTTCATGCTGGCGGGCAAATACGCCCCCCACTGTCAGCGGCACATTTCCACCCAGCAGTCCATTGCCAACTACGAATGCGCCCAGAGCTGGTTTGACTTAGGCGCTCAGCGGGTGGTGCTGGCCCGGGAGTGCTCTCTGGAAGAAATCCGTACCATCCGGCAGAAGGTGGATCCCAGGCTGGAAATTGAGACCTTTGGCCACGGCGCCATGTGCGTCAGCTACTCCGGGCGGTGCCTGCTCAGCAACTACATGACCGGGCGGGACTCCAACCGAGGGGCCTGCGCCCAGCCCTGCCGCTACCAGTACGCCCTGATGGAGGAAAAGCGTCCCGGAGAGTATTTCCCCGTCTATGAGGATGAAAAGGGCACCTACATTCTCAATTCCCGGGATATGTGCATGATCGACCACCTGAAAGACCTGATGGATGCCGGGGTGGACTGCATCAAAATCGAGGGCCGCGCCAAGTCCGCCTACTACGCCGCCATCGTCACCGGGGCCTACCGCCACTGCATCGACGATGCTGCCGCCGGTCGGGAAATCGACCCGATCTGGCGGGATGAAGTGGAGCATGTCTCCCACCGGGTCTACTCCACCGGCTTTTACTACGGTCAGCCGGGACAGTATACGGAAAACTCCCGGTATATCCGGCAGTGGCAGATCGTGGCAAAGGTGGAATCCTGTGACGAAAACGGCATTGCGGTATGCAGTCTGAACAACAAGTTCTGCGCGGGCGATGCGCTGGAGGTCGTTGGTCCCGATCTGCGGCCCTTCTCCATCACCGCCGAGGGTATGGCGGATATGGATGGAATGCCGCTGGAGGAAGTCAGAACGCCCCAGATGCGGTTCACCCTGAAGCTGCCGAAACCCGTGCCGCCCCTGTCCATGATTCGCAGAAGTGTGGATTTGTCCGCGAAATAAGTCAAAAAGGAGGAGCGAAGTTGCTCCTCCTTTTGCTATGCTTCCGCATCCTCCGCTTCCATTTCCTTCAGGAGCTTTTTGTCCTGCTTGGAGGATAGATCCAGTTTTTCGTACATATCCGGTCTGCGCGTCCGTGTGCGGCGCAGGGACTGCTTTCTGCGCCACTGGCGCACCTTCTCATGGTTGCCGGAGGTGAGAATCTCCGGGATGGCTCTGCCGTGCCAGACCGCCGGGCGGGTATACTGGGGATATTCCAAAAGCCCGTTAAAATGGCTTTCATCCTCAAAGCACTCCGGGTCGGCAAGGACACCGGGCACCATGCGGCACACCGCGTCCGTCACCGCCATGGCGGCAATTTCGCCACCGGTGAGGACAAAATCGCCAAGAGAAATCTCCTCGTCCACGCATTCGTCAATGAACCGTTGGTCGATGCCCTCATAGTGGCCGCAGACAAGAATCAGGTTGTCCATTTTGCTTAAACGGATGGCGTCCGCCTGCCGGAAGGTGTGGCCGCAGGGGGACAGGTAGATGGTGTGCACCGGGCCGCCGGCTTCATCACAGACCGCCTCCCAGCAGCGGTACAGCGGGTCCGCGGCCATCACCGCTCCCCTGCCCCCGCCGTAGGGGTAATCGTCCACCTGATTCTGCTTGTTGGCGGTGTAGTCCCGGATCTGGTGGGTGTCGATGCGGATGTAGCCCCGCTCCTGTGCCCGACCCAGAATGCTCTCGGACAGCACGTCCCCCAGGGTATCCGGGAACAGGGTCATGATGTCAATTCTCATCGCTGCGCATCCCTTCGATCAGCCGAACCTGCATGACGTTATTCTCCATATCGGTGGACAGGATGAACTGTTTCACGGCAGGAATCATGTATTCGTGTTCGCCGCGCACCACGTAGACCTGATTGCCAGGGTAATCCAGAACTTCCTGAATCGTGCCGATGCAGGTGTCCTCCGCAATAACCTGCACGCCGATCAGCTCTGCGGCAAAGATCACCTCGTCATCAATGTCCTCCCGGTAAAGCTCCAAAACCTTGCCCCGGAGCTTCTGGGCATCCTCCATGGTGTCCACGCCGGAAAGCTTTACCAGATTGCAGGTCTTCTGCACCCGGACGGATTCCATTTCATAATCCTTCCCGGCAATGCGGCAGCGGTCAAACTCGCACAACATTTCCGGGGCATCCAGCCAGCAGAGCACCTTCACTTCCCCACGGACGCCGTGGGTGTTGACGATCTCACCGGCTTCGATATAGTCAAGTTTCATAGTCGCTCACGCTCCTAATTCAAACGTTTTTTCCTATCAATTATCCCACAATGTATGGATACCGAGAAATACCCAATGGTGTAACGATCACAAACAACTTGCGCACGCATTATCCCCCCACATTGTGGGGACGAAAAATGCGTGACATACTGTCACGCATCCTCGTTTAATCCACGATTTCGACCGTGACCTTCTCGCCAGTGCGCTGGGCTACGGTCTTAATGATGGTACGGATTTCTTTGGCGATCCGTCCCTGGCGGCCGATCACCTTGCCCATGTCGCCCTCCGCGACACGCAGCTCCAGCACCTTCCCGTCATCGCCATCGACTTCGGTTACGGTAACCGCCTCAGGATCATCCACCAGATTTTTTGCCATGTACAGCAAAAGTTCTTTCATGCGGGATTCTCCTTTGGGATCTTACAGAACGCCAGCACTCTTCAGCAGGCCACGAACAGTGTCGGTGGGCTGTGCGCCGTTCTTGATCCAGTTCTGAGCCTTCTCGGCATCCACGGTGATGGTGGCGGGCTGGGTCAGGGGATTGTAAGTGCCGATCTCCTCGATGCAGCGGCCATCACGGGGAGAACGGGAGTCAGCAACAACGATACGGTAGTAAGGAGCCTTCTTAGCGCCCATTCTTCTCAGTCTGATCTTAACCATGAGAGTTCACCTCCAAAAATAATCTAAAATCTATATCGCAAAGCAATTTGCTTTCAGCGAACCATTGAAGCCTCCCCTGTAAGGGGAGGTGCCCCGAAGGGGCGGAGGGGTGCACCCCTCAGTCACAGCTTTCGCTGTGCCAGCTCCCCCCAAGGGGAGACAATCTCAAAAGCCGGGGAATCCCCCGCCGAAGCCGCCCATGCGGCCCATACGCTTCATCTTCTTCGCCGCGCCGGGGCCGGAGAACTGCTTGATGAGCTTACGCATCTGCTCAAAGGACTTTAACAGCTTGTTCACATCCTCCACCCGGACGCCCGCGCCGGCGGCAATGCGCTTTTTCCGGCTGGCACCGATGATCTCGGGCTTTTCCCGCTCCTTGGGGGTCATGGACAGGATGATGGCCTCGGTGTGGGCCATGGCCTTCTCGTCCAGCTTCACGCCCTTGAGGTTGGCACCGCCGGGCATCTGGGCCAGAATCTCCTCCATGGAGCCCATGGACTTCATCTGCACCATCTGGTCATAAAAGTCCTGTAAGGTAAATTTATTGGTCTTGAGCTTCTTCTCCATCTCGGCGGCCTTCTTGGCATCGTAGGCCCTCTCCGCTTTCTCAATGAGAGTCAGCATATCGCCCATGCCGAGAATTCGGCTGGCCATGCGGTCGGGATGGAAAGGCTCGATGTCCTCCAGCTTTTCGCCGATGCCCGCGAACTTGATGGGCTTGCCGGTGATGGCCTTGACGGACAGAGCCGCGCCGCCCCGGGCGTCGCCGTCCAGTTTACTGAGCATGACGGAATCAATGTCCAGCCACTCGTTGAAGCTCTGGGCCGCGTTCACCGCGTCCTGGCCGGTCATGGCGTCCACAACCAGCATGATCTCGTCGGGCTTGACGGTGGCCTTGATGTTTTTCAGCTCATTCATCAGAGCCTCGTCCACATGCAGGCGGCCGGCGGTATCCAGAAACACCATGTCATAGCCACGCTGGCGGGCGTAGAGAACGGCTTCCTTGGCAGTCTGAACAGGATCCTGAGTGCCCTTTTCAAAGACCGGGATGCCCAGCTTCTCGCCGCAGACCTTCAGCTGCTGGATGGCGGCGGGACGGTAGATGTCGCAGGCCACCAGCAAGGGGTTTCTTCCCTGCCGCTTTTGCAGGCCTGCCAGCTTGGAGCCGTTGGTGGTTTTACCGGCGCCCTGCAGGCCTACCAGCATAATAACCGTTGGGCCGTTGGGATTGATATTCAGGTGTTTGGTATCGCTGCCCATGAGCTTAATGAGCTCTTCATTGACGATCTTAACGATCATCTGGGCAGGGGTGAGAGATTCCAGCACGTCGGTGCCGACACAGCGCTCCGTCACAGCCTTGGTGAAGTCCTTGACCACCTTGTAGCTGACATCCGCTTCCAGCAGCGCCATGCGGATCTCCCGCATAGCCTCCTTCACATCGGCTTCCTTCAGGCGGCCCTTGCCGCGAAGCTTTTTGAAGGTGGCGGAAATTTTTTCGGTTAAGCCTTCAAATGCCATGGTTTACTCCTTCAGTGCCTGTGCCGCGGAAAGGATCCGGTCAGCAAGGGTTGAAACAGCGGGATCGGAGGATTCTTTCAGCTCCGCAACTGCGTTCAGGATCTCCTGTACCGCTTTGCGGGTCGTCAGGCTGCGGCGGACGCAGCCTATATTCTCTTCCATCCGGCGCAGCAGCGCTTCCGTCCGGGTCAGGTTGTCACAGACCGCCTGACGGCTGACACCCAGCGCTTCCCCGATCTCTCCCAGAGAGAGGTCCTGATTGTAACGCATATCAAAGCAGTCTCTCTGCTTGTCCGTAAGCATACCGCCGTAGTAATCCAGCAGCAGCGTCATCTCCAGCGCGTCCATGGGAACCTCCTCGTGTCAAGGTCTTTTCCTTGACCTCGGGCATTATAGCACAAGTCATAAAGGATGTCAAGTATTTTTCCTGAACAGGGAGCAGAAAGTGTGGAGAGTTGGGTTAAGGCAACACCGCATAATGGGGCAAGGAGATTCGGCGGGAGATTTTGACCCGAGCGAAGGTATGGAAAATGCGGGAATACTGGATGTATTTCCCATTTTTCATACTGCACGATTGGGACAAAAGATCCGTCGAAGCCCGCAGCTCCCATTGTGCGGTGTTGCCTTAATACGGTGCTTTCAGTTTTCCCTTTTATCGGAGCTGATACCATTTTGAAAGTTCGGCTGATTTGATAAAGCCCAAACACTCGTATAATGTTACCGCTTTTTGATTTACGGATGCCACTGTCAGGGAAATCCTGTCAGCCGTCGCCGCGTGGGCAAGGGCCTTGACGACATCTGCACCGGCTCCCGGGGCGGTGGATGCCACCCAGTCGATACGGTCTGAGCTGGCTCTGCCGATGCCCAGCAGGATTTCTCCCCGGTGGATGAAATAGCCATCGCCATCTTGGAGCATTTTTTCCGCGTCCGCGTTTGTCATCCAGGCACCATTGGGAACCTTCTTCACTTTTTCATTGTAAATTCTCTGCCACTGGGTCAGGGTCTTTTCCTGCACGGGCCAGAGAGCGGCATCGGTATCCGGGATATTCTCCCGCAGGCTGGTCATCTCCCACATGGCGGTATAAAATGGATAGGCAGAGAGCGTGTCGTGACCTGTGACATAGATTTTTTCCGCGCCGCAGGCACGGCAGAACTCCGCGCACTCTTTTGCAAGCGCCAATGGTTCCAGCGAATCCCGAAGAATTATATAGGCTGTTTCCTGATAGGGAATTTCCTTGAGAATCAAAGTTGCTGCCCCATGCTCCGTGGTAAAAACCGGTAAATCCTTCATGTTTTCCCCTCCATTTCGACAATAATAGCACATTTTTCCTTTCCGGGCAATCCCCAAAAACGACAGATTCCGTAGAAAATTTGTGCATTATGCACACAGACACCCCCGTCAATCGGGGAATCAAATTGAAGTATCGTCCAAACTTTGGTAAAAAGTTTAGATTTTACTAAATTTACTCTTGATTTCCTCACAATAAAGTGTATAATTTCAGGCATACCAACGATCACCCATGAAAGGAGGTTCAATCCATGAAGAAGATCATCTGCAAGAAGGAGTACGACACCGAGACCGCTACTCTGGTCAAGAAGTTCACCTGCGGCGCTCTGGGCGATCCTGCCGGCTATGAGGAAGATCTGTTCCAGACTCCCGAAGGTCTGTACTTTGTGTACGGCGTTGGCGGTGAGAACTCCAAGTATCCTGCCGAGGATATTCAGAGATTGGCCAAGACCAAGGTCAAGGATTGGATGGAGAACCACTGATTCACCATACATAACGGAAAAGGAGCCTGTGAACGCAGGCTCTTTTTTTCTTGACACACTGTGATAAAATAGTGGTAAGAGATTCTGACGGAAATTGGAGTGTTTCCATGAAATATTTGAAAATTTTCGCCGCGGCGGTGCTGTCTGTCCTGCTGTGCGGCTGCGCGGCCAAAAGCGAAAGCGCACAGGTCGCCGCTACCACCCTGCCCGTCTGGGAGTTTTCCTCCCGGCTGTGTGCGGGAACTCCCATCACCGTGACCCGGCTGGTGACCGAGCAGGTCAGCTGTCTGCACGATTACTCCCTGAACGTCCGCCAGGCGAAAGCCGCCGAGGCTGCCGAAACCATCGTCATCTCCGGTGCCGGACTTGAAGACTTTCTGGACGATCTGCTGCTGAACGCCTCCGTCATCGATGCCTCGGAGGGCATTGACCTGCTGTGCGGAGAAGATCATGAGGAAGAACTGCACCACACGGAAGGCCACCACCATGAGGAGGACCCTCACATCTGGCTTGCGCCTGAAAACGCGGAAACCATGGCACGGAACATCTGTGCCGGGCTGTCCGCCCGGTATCCCCAGTATACGCAGACCTTTGAAGCCAACCTCAACCTGCTGCTGAACGATCTGACGGCGCTTCAGAAGTACGGAAAGGATACACTGTCCGAACTGAGATGCCGGGATCTGATTACCTTCCACGACGGTTTTTCCTACTTCGCGGACGCTTTTGAGTTGAATATCGTCAAGGCTGTTGAGGAGGAATCCGGAAGTGAAGCTTCCGCCCAGGAGCTGATTGAGATGGTTACCCTTGTGGAAGGGAATTCCCTGCCCGCCATCTTCACGGAAACCAGCGGCAGCACCTCCGCCGCCGGCATTATCGCCCGGGAAACCGGCTGCGGTCTGTATACGCTGGACATGGCCATGTCCGGGGACAGCTATTTTGACGCCATGTACCACAACATCGACACCATCAAGGAGGCTTTGGGATGAATCTGGATCTTCACGGCGGCTCCTGCGGGCATTCCTGCTGCCTGCGGGTGGAAAACCTATCCGTCAGAATCGGCGGCGAATCCATTTTATCGGATGTCAATCTCCATGTGCACTGTGGGGAACTGGTGGCGCTGATCGGCCCCAACGGTGCGGGCAAATCCACATTTTTGAAGGCCATTCTGGGGCAGCGGGAGTATGAAGGCGTCATTGCCTTTTCCGAACCGGGCCAGCGCAGCAAAAAGCCGCGGATCGGCTATGTTCCCCAAAGCCCCGCCTTCGATCCCAGCGACCCGGTCAGCGTGGCCGACCTGTTTGCCTGCTGCATGAGCAGGCGGCCCGCCTTCCTGGGGCTTGGAAAATCCATGCGGGCATTGGTTCTGGAATGTCTGGAACGGGTGCATGGAGAAGATTTGATCGACAAGCGGGTAGGCACCCTGTCCGGCGGTGAATTGCAGCGGGTGCTGCTGGCGCTGGCGCTGGAGCCCGTTCCCAATATTCTGATTCTGGACGAACCTCTGTCCGGCGTGGATGTGGAGGGTATGGAGACGCTGATGGATATGCTGGACGAAATCCGAAAGACCTATGATCTGTCCATTTTGATGACCACCCACGACTTCTCCATGCTGCCCCGCTATGCCGATCAGGCTGTCCTCATCGACCGTGAAGTTCTGATTCAGGGGCCGCCGGAAGTCGTTCTGGATTCTCCGGAATTCTATCATGCATTCCATATGAAAGGAGGCAGAGCATGAGCCTTTGGTACTGGTTTTGCGAGCTGCTGCCCATCGAAATGCTTCACTGGGATTTTATGAAAAACGCCCTGCTGGCGCTGCTGCTGATGGCTCCCCTGTTCGGGCTCCTGTCCACGATGATCGTCACCGGGCGGATGAGCTTCTTTTCCGATGCTCTGGGGCACTCCGCCTTTACCGGCATTGCCATTGGTGCCATCTGCGGTATGAGTGCGCCCACATGGGCGGCGGTGCTGTTCAGCGCGGCTTTCGCTCTGATTTTTTCCTATGTCCGCGGCCGCTCCAATCAGGCGGCAGACACCCTGATCGGCGTTTTTTCAAGCACCGCTGTTGCGCTGGGCATTTTTATCGCCACCATAGGCGGCGGCAGCTTTACGAAATACAATAAATACCTGATCGGCGACATACTGTCCATCACACCCGCGGAAATCGGTCTGCTGGCGCTGGTGCTGCTGGCGGTGCTTCTGTTCTGGGGCATCTGCTCCAATCGGCTGACACTGACCGTGATCCATCCGCAGCTGGCATCCTCCCGGGGCATTCCCGTTGGCCTGTCCCAGACGCTGTTCACCGTGGCCATCGCCGTTGTGGTCACCCTGAGCATATCCAGCATCGGTCTGCTGATCCTGAATTCTCTCATGGTGCTGCCCGCTGCCGCTGCCAGAAACATCTCAAAAAATCTGCGGCAGTACCATGGCTACTCTGTTCTGTTCGCCCTGCTGGCGGGTATTGGGGGGCTGACGGTGTCCTATTATCTGGGCTGCTCCGCCGGTGCGGCCATCAGTCTGATTCTGGCAGTATTCTTCACTGCTGCCTTTGCGCTGCGGAAAGGAAACGCCTGATATGAAAGCTGAAATTCAGGCGATCGCCCGCATGAAAAGCGATTTCCCAACCAAATTTGGGATTCCCAGACAAAGCGGGCTGGTTGAGGAATTGCGTTCCACCATCATTTTTGAACCGGAATTCCGTAACCCGGACGCCCTGCGGGGCATCGAAGGCTATTCCCATCTGTGGCTCATTTGGCAGTTTTCTGCGGCCGTCAGAACGGATTGGTCACCCACCGTGCGCCCGCCCCGGCTGGGCGGAAATACCCGCATGGGCGTATTCGCTACCCGTTCCCCTTTCCGCCCAAACAGTCTGGGCCTGTCCTGCGTCCGGCTTCTGAATGTGGAAGAAACGAAAGAATTTGGCACAGTGCTCCACGTAGGCGGTGCCGATCTGATGGACGGGACGCCGATATTTGACATCAAGCCCTACATTCCCTATAGCGATGCCTTTCCGGAGGCTCTGGGCGGCTTTACCGATCATACCGGCGAATTTCTTTTGGATGTGGAAATCCCGTCCGGTCTGTTGGCACAGATACCGGCGGAAAAACGGCAGGCTTTGCTGGGTGTACTGCGCCACGATCCACGGCCCTCCTATCAGCGCGATCCGGAACGCGTCTATGGTCTGACCTTTGCTGGGTATAATATTCGATTTCGGGTAACCAAGCAAACACTTACTGTTTCGGAAATCAATAAGATTTTCTAAGGCAGCACCCCATCTGTTCGCCAAATTGGTATTTAGCGGGGATGCCCCCGCGGGCAATACGTGCGGGGGCGGTTTGGTATCGTTACACCACTGGGTACCGCTCGGTATCGTTTCATGGTACCGTAGGGGTGGATAAATTGTTATTTGCGGGGATGCCCCCGCGGGCAATGCGTGCGGGGGCGGTTTGGTATCGTTACGCCATTGGGTACCGCTCGGTTTCGTTTTCCAGGCAGCTAAATTGGAATTTGTAGGGCCAAAGCCTTCCCCTTTGGGGAAGGTGGATCGCCGAAGGCGAGACGGATGAGGGCGGTACAATGTTCTATGTCCACAAGCATTTCGGCGAAATGGGAAATCCTCATCCGACCTCGCTTACGCTCGGCCACCTTCCCCAAAG
>JALFJQ010000027.1 GCA_022775085.1 Clostridiales bacterium
TGGTTAAGAGCCATCCACAAAAGTTGGTATTGATTGTCATGAGGGTCCACCTGTTCCCATCCCGAACACAGAAGTTAAGCTCATGTACGCCGACAATACTTGGCGGGTGACTGCCCGGGAAGATAGGTAATGCCAACATAAATATTCCCCCTTAGCTCAGTCGGTAGAGCGACGGACTGTTAATCCGCAGGTCGTTGGTTCGAGTCCAACAGGGGGAGCCATGTTTACCCAACACTTTAGATGCAACTTGTAAAAAGTTGCATCTAAAGTGCTTTTTGTGGGTAATTATTGAAAATATACTGGATAATTGTTTGGTTCTCTTGGGTAAAATGTTAACACGTTTTTTAGCCATTCCATAGATGCAAACACCCATTGATACGCTTTTTGAACAGGCATAGCCAGATAAGGCGGAGATATTGGCAGCGCCCTTTTTGGTTTCGGTCAGAATTTCAAAAAGTGCACAGCTTTTTATAGAGTTTTCAGAAAATTATCATATGTGAATCAGCCGGGATTTATGTGGCGCAGCAGCGCCATAAGAATCCCGGCTTTTTCTTATTCAAAAAGGGCGCTTACCTTTCAGTACCCTTTTCCCAGCCGTCCTCCTGTTTTGGGAGGACGGCTTTTTTTGTTTTCTTAGCATAATATCCCGTGCCTGAAAAAGTGCGCCGAAGGAAATGGAGGTTAAAATTGAAGAATCCGAACAAAGGAAGTTGTAAGCAAAACAGAACCAGACTGGAATACCGTTCCCACACGGGGCCTCCCGCCCAGACGGAGAAACCCGTCTGTACAGCATCCCCACTGTGCGAGGGATGCCCCTTTCCCGGACATGGTTTTCTGTGCCGGGGTGAGGACGGGGAGTGTATGCGCACACGACTGATGAAACTATCCGAGAAGGAGGACACCAAATGAATATGCCATTTCCCAGCCGCAGTCAGGTGGAATTCACTCGGAGCTGTTATCCACCCGGCACGCGAATTGTATTGAGCAGTATGACTGACCCCTATGCCCCGGTAGAACCCGGAACGCGAGGCACCGTTCGGTATGTGGACGATGCCGGTCAGATCGGCGTTGCCTGGGACAACGGGCGCAGCCTTTCGCTGATCCCCGGAGAGGACAGCTTCCGAAAGCTGACCCAGCAGGAGATAGCCCAGGAACAAGGGATGAAAATGGAGGAGATGATGCTGTGAGTATACGGACAATCTCGACGGAGCAGCTCCGCCGTATGGGAGATCGGGAGGGTCTGATTCTTCAAGGCTGCGGCGGCGATCCGCAGGAATGGCTGGATGGAATCAACCAGATTCTCAACGATGATGGCATCCTCAAAAAGGGCACTAGATTCGAGGAAGCCTATACCTTCCAGCATGACGGGCTGACCTGCCTGCTGTTTCCCTTCAAGGAAAATATGAAACTGGATATGGGAAAACTTGCCGTATGGCGGCTGGCATCCTATTCCACCTTCGGCGGCACTTGGCTGTCTGACTATGTTCCCAATCGTCTCGGCGGTTTTGTGCCGGTTCAGGAAACAAAAGTTGTGCCTGAGCAGGTCAAGCCGGATTGTCCCCTCATAGGGACTGACGGCAATATCTTTCATCTTATGGGCAAAGCCTCGGAAACCCTGCGAAAGAATGGAATGCAGGAACAGGCAGAGGAAATGCGTAACAGAATTTTCCGATGCCAGAGCTATGATTCCGCCCTGAGTATCATCGGGGATTATGTAAATATCACCTCTGTCCATCAGGAAGAATGTATGGACATGGAAATGGAGTAAGGCCGCTATGGAATCCGGAAGGAAACCATAGCGGCATTTTTTCGGTCAACGGATCTCCTCGGGCTGGATAAACCCATCGGAGCTTGTGGCATACCCGGCTTTGTAATCTACGGTGAGATAGAGAATATCGGAACCGTTTTTCAGCTGGACAAAGCAGATGCCGTCGTCATTGAATTGGTCCGTGATATCTATTGCCTGATCCATGTAATAGACCCAGACGCTGCCGTCTTTCTTATAATCAACCTCCGGCATTTGTACCTGCTGCATCACACGCTCCATGATTTCTTCATCTGTCATGGGACGCTCGGAACCATCTGGATTGACAACGACACCGCCGCCAGCCTGCTCACGCGGTGTGCCGTCGGCATCTTCGTAGGTAAGGGTGTACTCACCGTTCTGAATGTCCATCACAGCGGTGGTCTGGTCTGCGTGAATCCAAAGCTGAATGGTTGTGCGGATGCCGCCCACATCTTCGGCATAGCAGATGATGGACGTGCTGAGCAGCAGAATAACTGCGGCGCACAGAATGATCAGCTTGCGCACGGGGAAATGGTTTGTCTTATTCATTGGGAAATCCTCCTTCAAAAAGTCTCCGGAGGCGTGGAGCACACCAAAGGTGCGCTGATACTGCTGCTTGTCAATCATGGCACACTACCTCCGTAAGCATGGATTTCAGGAGTTTTCTTCCTCTGCTCAGCCGGCTTTTCACGGTTCCCGGATGGCTGCGCAGAGTGGCTGAGATTTCCTCAATGGAGTATTCCTCGTAATAGAACAGATGGATCACGATTCGGTATTTCTCCGGCAGACGCATGACGGCCTCAAAAAGGCTGCGGTCCTCCGGCTCCTGAAATTCCAGTTCGTCCATGTAGTCCTCCCAGCTGACCCGGTTCCTGCGCCAGAAGGCGCCGGTAATATCCTTGGCCCGGTTGATGGCAACCCGGAGAAGCCAGGCTTTCAGGTGGGTTTCGTCTATGTAGTCTGCATTCTGAGTGTAGTATTTCAGAAAGGTGTCCTGCACGGTGTCGTCGGCATCTTCTTTGGTTTGGCAGATGCTGAAAGCAGCGGAAAACACCCGGTCACCGTATCGCTGGAATGCTTCCTCTACGGATAGTCTCATAAAAAACTCCTGTACATTGGTGCTTCCCGACAGGGAAGCAGCCTTGGTTTGAAAGATCTTTCATGAACCATACGATTGGCAGGAGGAAAAGGTTGCATGAAAAAGAAAAACCAGGAATTTTTTGTCAGTCCCACATATGCTTCAGCAGGTAGGATTCCAGATCGTAGTCATATTTGAACCGCACCCCGGTAATGGACTCGCCGTTCAGAATGGCGGCGTATGCCTTCTGATGAATCTCGTTCTGCTCCCGGTCACCGACAAACAGGTTGTCCGAGATCATCAGGGCGAAGGCGGCGTCCGGGTATTTGGCTTCCAGTTCGGGAATGCTCTCCGGGGCGGCGTGGCGCAGGGCGTTCAAGCCGGGAATGCTGCTGAAAACCGCTTCCTGCTGCCGGAGCAGCTCCTGACGGGTGTGACAAATGGCAGTGCTCATTTTGAATCTCTCCTTTTTCTGTACGCACTGGTTGAAATGATACCACAAAAGAAGTGGAAGAAAAAGACTTGACTTTTTTCAAATCCTTATTCCCGGAGATTCTAGCAGAAGTACAGTCCAATAAACCGGGAATGAATCAAACAAATATATGCAAACCTTGAGAGGAGGTGATGTCAATGAAAAATCGACGCAAATTTAAGGATAGGTGTCCCAAAAACAGGAAGGAAAATAACCCATACGGCCGATACAGCAGCCTGACCCCAGGCACTGTACCGGCCGTATCTATTTGGATTGGAGCGTGAGATAACCTATCAGAACCCCGATTACCCGCATCGGCAACAAGACGAACCTGCTGCCGATCATCCTGCCCGTGTTCCCCAAGGAATTCGGGCGCTACATCGAAATCTTCGGCGGCAGCGGCGCTGTGCTGCTGGGCAAGGAACCCAGCAAGTTTGAGGTGTACAACGACATCGAAGGCGAGTTGGTGAACTTCTTCCGGGTGGTGAAGAACCGCCCGGCGGAGCTGCTGCTGGAACTGGACTTGCTTCCTCTCAACTCCCGGGAGGAGTTTTCCAGCTGGCTCCACTTCCACGACGGCGGCAATGAACCTACCATCCACCTGCCGGATCAGGTGGAGATTCTCGACAGAACGACACCTGCCTATCTGCTGAAAGAGGCGGAGAAGCTGAAAGCGGCGCTGCGCAAACGTTCGGATTACCGGGATGTGCGGCAGGCGGCGGCCTACCTGAAGCGTGTGCGAAACAGCTATTCCAGCTCCGGGCGGAGCTTCGCCTGCCAGCCTTTCAGTGTGCGCACCCTGTTTACCCAGATCCGGGAGATGTCCCAGCGGCTGGAAAACGTTATCATCGAGCAGCAGAGCTTCGAGGTGCTGATTCCCCACTACGACCGGGAGGATGCGTTCTTTTACGGCGACCCGCCCTATTATGACAGTGAATATGTCTATGACGCGGAGTTCAGCTGGGATCACCATGTGCTGCTCCGTGACACGCTGGCACGCTGCAAGGGCAAGTGGCTGATCTCTCAGGTGGACTGCCCGGAAATTCGGTATCTTTTCAAGGATTATGAGATTCTGGATTTCCAACGGATTCACCCCATGGTGCAGAAGTATGCCCCCGGTAAGCAGTTCGGGGAACTGCTCATCGGAAACTATGACCTTCTGGAGCGGGAACGGGAGGTTCCCATTCAGATGTCCCTGAATGAACTGCTGGGAGAATCCATCCCGGTAGAACAAATTTTGAAGGAGCGAATTATACCATGCAGAAATCGAACAATGAAATCGTAGAAAGTGTCCTTATTGGCATTCCGGCAGACCTGCTGGAGGAAGTGGGCATCGAGCCGGATTCCACCATCCAGATGAGCGTCTCCCGTGGCCGGATCATCATTGAACCCGTGGACGAGGAAGAAAGCACATTCCACCAGCGGTGTCCCCATGTCTGCTGCTGTGAGGGGTGCCGGGGATGAAGATTTTTCGGATTATCGGCAACGAGGGCAGGATCACCATTCCCTATGCCATCCGGCAGGCGGTGGGCTTCCTGCCGGATGACGTGGTGTCCTTCCAGCTCATGGAGGATGACAGTGTGCTGGTTCGCCGGGAGGCGCTGCGGGGAAAAGAGAAGATTCCGCCCGGCTCCGGGCGGGACGCTTCCCTCATTGCCTTCCTGGAAAGCCTGGATGAAAAGCAGCGGTACAGCGCGCTGGTTCACCTGTCTGTCCTGTGGGCGCAGAACCATGACAAAAATACGGGGAGGGAACGAGAATGAGCGGATACCGAGTTGTGTATGTGGAGCCGGGGAAGCCCGCCGTGGAGAAGAAGATTGGCACCAAACTGGAAGATCTGCAGGCGGAAGTGGGCGGGCTGATCGAATGCATTTATAGCCACCGTGACTGCACCCTGATCGTTGCAAACGATGAAGCAAAGCTGCTGGGCATGGAGGGCAACCGCCGGCTGGACAGCGGCTCCATTATCGCGGGGCCGTTCTTTGTCATTGGAGAAGCGGGTGAGAACTTCCGCTCCCTGACGGACGCGGAGGTCAGCCGCTATTTGCAGGTATACGCCGAACCCCACCAAATCTCCCAGCGGGAGGTGCAGGCGGATATGGGCTTCACCTTCTACTGCTTCTGAGAGGTGTCATATGAAAATCAAAGCACGCATTGACAGAATGGTCAATACCGGCAACGTCAAGGCCATTGCCTCGGTATCTCTGGATGGGATGTTCGTGGTGAAGAACCTGAAGGTCATGGACGGGAAAAAGGGGTTGTTTGTTTCCATGCCCCAGGAATCCTTCACCAATAAAGATGGACAGAAGAAGTACAGCAATACCTTCTTCGCTCTGACCAATTCCGCAAAGCTTCAATTGCAGGAATCGGTTTTGCAGGCTTACCAGCAGCAGATCAATCCCAACTATGTGCCCCAGCAGGAATATGGAGGGCAGAGCTATCCCCAGGAGGTTCAGCACCAGCGGGACTACTACCCGCAGCCCCAATACTCTCAGCAGTTCCCGGAACCCCAGTACCCGGACTGGGTCAATGAATGCGATGACGGGATGCTTCCCATGGAGATGGGCGGCATGTAACAATCGGCGGTTTGCCTCTGCCAAAAGCAGGGGCTATTTTTATGCAGAAAGGAATGACCAAATGATATTGAACCTGAAACGCTTTATTTCTTTACTTCTGGTTCTGATGCTCCTCATTGGCATCGTACCCACAGCCTATGCCGCGGGGCCGGATACCGGCAGTGCGGCGCAGGAGGACACTACAGAGCCTACCGAGCCGACAGACCCGCCGGGGGAGACGATATTATCTGCCCCTGCGGCTTTGCGCGCGGCTGGGAACTACGCGGTAATGTCCATTGCCAGCACCCAGAACAGCATTATGCTGTTCGACTATACGGACAATGGCAATTACACCACTGTCCTCAATTCCCAAGTTTCCTGCGCCTACAAACCCAATGGCAGCGGCACTACCCGAACGGCATACATCAAAAACCTTGGCTGGCATTTTGCCCGGTACGGCGGCGTTGCTTATCCTGACGATCCTCTGTACTGCATTGAGCCCTGGCGCAGCTATGGAGCCAGCACCTCCGGCAACTCTGTTGACCGGGGTGTGACCTTGGACGGCAGCGGCAGCACCACCGGCAGCAATGTTTGGTACGCTCTGCCCGCCGCCCGTAGGGAGGCCATTGGTCTGATCCTCCTGTACAGCAACCAGATGTGGGACAAGTCCGTCAGCGTGACCACCACAAAGAAGGACAGCAACCCAAATGTACCCCTGCGGATTGCCACTCAGTTCCTGATCTACGAGATTGTCTGTGGACTGCGGAACCCCACCACCTTTGAAAGCAACTCCACCAACGAATGCGGTACCTCCGGCGATATCTTCTACAATGCCGGAGAAGCCAGCGTTCCGTATTTCGCGCCCAAGTATAATGCGCTGGTGGACACAATTCAGGCGGCGAAGAAAATTCCCAGCTTCACCGCTTCCACCAGCGGCAGCGCGCCCACCATCACCTTGAACGGGGAGGAAACCTCGGCCACGGACAGCAACGGTGTTCTGAGCAGCTTCTCCTTTACGGACGGCAGCGGCGCTGAGTTCTA
Organism: Clostridiales bacterium; assembly: GCA_022775085.1. Taxonomy (GTDB): domain Bacteria; phylum Bacillota; class Clostridia; order Oscillospirales; family Oscillospiraceae; genus Faecousia. The sequence continues at coordinate 6,933 of JALFJQ010000027.1, forward strand.
CAAGAGTGGGAATACCCTGTACATCACCCAAACCGGGGATATCTCCGAATCCACGGTATTCAAAGCTACCCGGAACCTGCCCTCCGCGTCCAGTTCCACATTCAATATTTGGTACATGTCAGGCTCTACTTACCAGACAACGGTCTCCCTTGCCAATGCGTCCACGGGAAGTCTCAATGCCTACTTCAAGCTGAAGGCTGTCCCCCAGGTGGGCAACATCAGCCTGACGAAAACTACAGAGGACGGGCAGAACCTCTCCGGCTGGCGGTTCGGTATCTATTCCAATTCCGCCTGTACGAATCTGGTGTCCGGCCCTTACAGCACCAACAGCAGCGGCAAGATTACCGTTACCGATTTGGCAGCCGGCACCTATTACGTCAAGGAGCTGGGGCATACGGACAGCACCATCAACGGGAAGTATTACTGTGCCTGCACCAACCCGCAGAAGGTGACCGTAACAGCCAATGCCACAACAACGGTTCGGTTCACGAACAAGCTGAACACTGGCGGCGTGAAGCTGGTGAAGGAAACCAACACGGGAGCGAATTTGAGTGGTTGGAAGATCGGGCTATATACAGATTCTGCCTGTACCAGTGCGGTCAGGGGCTCGCCCTTCACTACGGGCACGGATGGCACAGTCACGGTTGCTGGCTTAACTCCCGGTACCTATTACGCCAAAGAAGCTGCGGTGACCGACCCATATTGGGTTTGCGATACCGCAGTAAAGACGGTGACAGTCACAGCCAACGGAACGGCAACCGTGACCTTCTCCAACACCCATAAGGGACGGGGGAAGATCATCAAGGCTATGCCGGATGGCGGCAGCGCCGCAGGCTGGGAGTTTGAGGTCCGCGCATCGGATAACAGTCTCATTGGTACATTTGCAACAGGGGAAGATGGTACAGTGCTAACGGACTACCTGCTTCCCGGCGAGTATACCGTCAAGGAAATCATCCCCGAGGGCAGTCCCTACACCTGTGACGCGCCCAATCCCAAAACCCTCACCATTACCGCCGGACAGACTGCGGAGGTGACCTTCACCAACCGCCTAAAGCCGGGGGAAATCCTCATTCAGAAGGTGGACATCCATGGAGAACCCCTCGCCGGAGCGGAATTCCTGCTGGAATGGTCGGAGGACGGACAACAGTGGCAGACCGTGACCTATACGGATTCTCTGGATGTCTCCGAGGGAACCTGTACCTCAGAGGGGATTCAGGATGGAAAGCTCACCAGCGGGGAGGATGGTGTGGTTCGCTTCACGGGTCTGTCCCCCGGGAGTCTGTACCGGGTGACGGAAACCAAAGCCCCAGAGGGGTATCAGCTTCTTGCCGAGCCTGTCCACGAGGGCAGCATTCAGAAGGACGGGGAATACTTCATCCAGCTGACCGTGGTGAATGCCCCGGTATTCCAGCTGCCCATGACCGGCTCTACTGGCTATTCTGCCATGACGGCAGTACAGGTGGGAATCTGCGTCGTCCTGCTGATTCTCCTGTTCCGTCTGGCGAAGAAGCGGAGATAGGCCCATGAATCCGCCATATCATGCCAGGGACAGGCCTGACTCCCCACGAGAACCATTCCCCGTGGGGACTTCATATGAAAACCAATATATTATGGAAAGGAAATGCTTCTAATGAAACAGTTTACCAAAGCAATCGCCCTGATTCTCTCCCTCGCACTGCTCCTGTGCTTCCCCGTTGGCGCCTCTGCCGCTGAGCCGGAGAACGCCACCATCGATACCGCCGCCAAAGGCTCCCTGACCATCTACAAGGTGGATCTGACCAATGCCGAGAAGGACGGTGTCTGGGACAGCTCCTATGTCAGCACCGGTGTCTACGACCAGACCGTGAACGATACCCTCAACAGCTACGCACTGAAAGACGTGGAATTTACCTATCTCCGGGTTGCGGATGTTGTTCAGTTCACGGAATCCACAGCGGACGGCGCGGATTTTGACCATGTGGAAACCCTGTACGGCATCAGCAAGACCGCGGGCGCTGACCTGCTCTCTGCCCTGGGTCTGGCAAACGGCGCCAATCGGTATGAAAACGCGGATCAGAGTGACAAGCTGAATGCTTCCAATTACTACTACCAGTCCCACGTCCTGACTTCCGCCCTGAAATCCGCGCTGGAAGCCAATGCCACCACCGTGAAAAACGCGCTGGAAGCCTACATCACCGCGGGCGGCGGCACCGCCATGCCCCTGACGAATACCTACGGCAAAACCAAGGCGGAAAACCTCGACTTGGGCTTGTATCTGGTGGTGGAAACCAAGGTGCCCGAAATGGTCACCAGCACCTGCAATCCCTTCTTCATCAGCCTGCCCATGACCTCCGGCGATGGGAATGGCTGGATTTACGATGTGACCGTGTACCCCAAGAACCTGACCGGTGATCCCACCCTGGACAAAACCCTGCGGGAAAACAAGGACGATACCGGCAAGCACAACGGCACCTCCGGCATCACCGACGGCTACGCTGCCGACGGCACTGCATCTGACGGCGATGTGGTGGATTACCAGATCGTCAGCAACCTGCCAAGCATTACCTCCGCGTCCACCTACCTGACTGCCTATACCTTTGCCGATACGCTTAGCAAGGGCATCACCTACAATAAAAATGATGTAGTTTTGGAGTTCTTCACGGATGCCGCCTGCACCGATTCCATTGCCAAGTGGACGGAAACAGACGGCAAGTTCACCGTTACCTACAGCACCGCGGATACCGGGGAATCCAAGATGACCATTGCCATGACGGCGGAGGGTCTTAAGGAAATCAATACCTCCAAGGCGGTGTATTCCGAAGCGTCCATGGTCAATTCCGGCTACTCCGACTGCACCCTGCGGATTACTTACGCGGCAACCATCAGCAGCAGCGCCGATGTGGTCTACGGTGACAGCGGCAACCCCAACGAGGTTGTGCTGACCTGGAAGCGCACTTCTCAGGATTCCTACGATACCCTGAAGGATGCCGCCAAGGTTTATACCTACGGTCTGGAGCTGACCAAAGTGTTCTCTGACGGCAAGGGAGATTTCTCTAAGGTGCAGTTCGTCATGCAGAACAAGGCAGACGGCTATTTTGTCAAGGCGGCGCTGGATGAGGATTCCGGCATTTACTATGTCACCGACCATGTCACGGACAAGAAGGATGCCACCCGGTTTGTTCCCATCAGCGGTGATGGCAAGGGCAAGATCATCGTCAAGGGTCTGGAGGACGACGAGTACATCATCACGGAAATCAAGACCGCTGACGGCTACACCCTGCTGAAAAACGCCATCTCCGTGGTAATTACCCGCAATGAAGGTTCTGCCTCTGCCACGGTGGACGGAAACCAGGTGAACATGCTGACCGACAACGGCAGCGCCAATACGCTCGCCCCGCTCAGCGTGGTGAATACCAGCGGCTTTGACCTGCCTGCCACCGGTGACCGGGGCGTGTGGATGTACGGTCTGGCAGGCATCCTGCTCATGGCGGGTTCCGCTGCCTGCATCGTCATCACCACCCGCAAGAAGTCCAAGTGAGAATCTTTCATTTGCCCCGGAGGAACCTCCGGGGCGGCGCAGTAATGGGAGAGAACATGAAGCGAAGGTATCTGCAAATCATCCTTGCGGCTGTGCTATTTCTGCTGGCGCTGGGGCTGACGCTGTATCCCGTGATCAGCAACTACTATAACCAGCGCCACCAGTCCCAGATTCAGACCGCCTACCGGGAGGTGCTGGAACAGACGGACACCGCAGAACTGAAGCGCATCCGGGAGCAGGCGGCTGCCTATAACGCCGCCATCACCCCCGGCGCGGCAGAGGAAGCCTACACGCAGGAATCCATCGTCGCAGCTTCGGAAAATTATGTTAACCAACTGAATTTGGGTGGTACTGGAATTATGGGATATGTGGTGATACCCAAAATCGATGTTGACCTGCCCATCTACCACGGAACGGGGACGGATTCTCTGAACAGAGGAACGGGGCATCTGCTGGGTTCCTCTCTTCCGGTGGGCGGCGAGAGCACCCACACCATTATCACCGGCCACAGCGGTATGGCATCTCAGAAGATGTTCACCGATCTGGAGCAGCTTCAGGAGGGGGATGTGTTTTACCTTCGCGTACTGGATGAGGTGCTTGCCTATGAAGTGAAGGCAGTTCATACGGTACTGCCCTATGACACCACCCATCTGGGAATTGTTTCTGGACAGGATTTGTGTACGCTGGTAACCTGCACGCCCACAGGGATCAATACCCACCGTCTGTTGGTGCAGGGAAGCCGGATTCCATTTGTTCCGGCAGAGGAAACGGAGGTCTCCGCTGTGTCCTATGAAGAAAACACAGTCTCCCACTGGGAGGATCAATACTGGCTGGGCATCCGCCTGGGACTGGCGGCTATGGTCAGCGTTGTGTTGCTGCTGAATGTGTTCCTGTATCTTCGGAAGAAGAAACCGCAGAAAGGAGGACGCTATGTCAGAAAGTAAAGGAAAAATCATATTTGCCATTCTGGCTGTGCTGCTTCTGCTGTTCGGCGGCGGTGTCACGTTGTATCCCTTTCTGAACGGGTTGTGGGTGGAGTACACATTTCACCGGGATGCAGATGCGTTTCTGAGTCACACAGCAGAGGTGAACGAGCAGTCGGCGCAGGAAGGACCACACGTTATCATACAACAGCCTGAACCTACAGAACCGCCGATTCCTTCCGAACATACCCAACTCTGGCTGGACATGAAAGCCTACAACGAAACCATCTTCCGGGAAGGGCAGGAAGGACTGGCCGATTCCGCCGCCTATGAGAAGCCCAGCTTCCATCTGGGGGATTATGGTCTGGACAGTGAGGTCTTCGGTGTCCTCTCCATCCCCCGGCTGGAACTGCGCATGCCCATCTATCTGGGGGCGACCGAGGAAAACATGGCAAACGGCGCCGCAGTCATGGGACAGACCAGCCTGCCCATTGGCGGTGATAACACCAACTGCGTCCTTGCCGGGCACAGGGGCTGGAACGGTGCCGCCTATTTTCTGTACGTCGACCGACTGATTCCGGGAGATCCCGTCACCGTCACAAACCTCTGGGAAACCCTGAACTACAAAGTCTCAGACATAAAAGTAATTGATCCCAATGATGTGGAAGCCATCCACATTAGACCCAATCGTGAATTATTAACCCTGCTCACCTGCCACCCGCCCGCTTCTGGAGGGAAGCAGCGGTATCTGGTATTCTGTGAGCGCATCGACAATATGGAGGTTTCATGAAGAAGAAAAGAATTGTAAGATTGTTCACCATGCTCTGTGTCCTGACCCTGTTTGTGGCGTTCATGGCAATCCCTGCCAGCGCCACCGCCGCGGGCAACGTGTCCGGCGCGATTGAGGGCACCTGGAACGCCGCCAAGGGACAGGTGCAGACCATTGTCAACAACGTGGTATTCCCGGTGATTGACATGATCCTGGCGGTGCTGCTGTTCGTCAAGATCGCAACGGCGTACATGGACTACCGCAAGCACGGACAGTTCGAGTTCACCGCCCCGGCAATTCTCTTTGCCTGTCTGCTGTTCGCCCTGACCGCACCCAGCTATATCTGGAGCATCCTCGGCTGAGAAAAGAAAGGCGGTGACGGCCTTTGTTTGACTGGTTAGGAGATATCCTCTCAGGGCTGGGAGATGCCCTGCGTGTGGTATTTGAGGGGATCGGCGCGGACATCGCCGTGGATATCTGGAATGCGCTGGTGGAGTGGATTTACAATACGGTCTTTGACGCGGTGGCAGATCTCTTCACCAGCATGAACAACATGGGCGCGGAAATCTTCAACCTGAGCTGGGTGAACGCCGTGGTGCGGCTGTTCACCCTGTTCGGCTGGGCGCTCTTCGCCGTGGGGGTGGTCGGCGCGGTGTTCGAGGTCGCCATAGAAGCCCAGTCGGGAAGAACCAGCATCAAGGGCGCTGCCCTGAATGTGCTGAAGGGCTTCTTCGCCTGCGCGCTGATTGGGGTGGCGCCGGTGGAGCTGTACAAATTCTGCGTCTCCTTGCAGAACAGCTTCGCCGGTGATTTGACCCGCATCTTTTCCGGCGCACAAGGGAGCACGATTGGAGAAATCGCGGCGTTCATCCTGCGCTCCGTGTTTACGCTGGGCACGCCTATGGAACCGGTGCTGAAGCTGCTGTTCTTCCTACTGTCCTTTTCCTACTGCGCCATTAAGGTGTTCTTCGCCAACATCAAGCGGGGCGGCATTCTGCTGATTCAGATCGCGGTGGGGTCGCTGTACATGTTCAGCGTGCCCAGGGGCTATACCGACGGCTTCAACCAGTGGTGCAAGCAGATTATGGCAATCTGCCTGACGGCCTTCTTGCAGACCACTCTTCTGTTTCTCGGGATGCTGACCCTGCAGGACAATATGCTGATGGGTCTTGGAATTATGTTAACCGCCAATGAGGTCCCCCGGATTGCCCAACAGTTCGGACTGGATTCCAGCGTCCGGGTGAATGTGTCCAGCGTGGTGTACAGCACCTCCTCGGCGGTGAATTTGGCGAAAAACCTGATGAGAAAGTGAGGATGCCCATGAAAACCTATATTTACCCACAGAACCTGAAAGCCAAGCCCCATCTCTGGCTTTGGGGGATGCGGGACTTTGTGATTCTGGCAATCGCGGCGCTGCTGTCGGTGGTGCTGCTGGTGCATTCCGGGCTGCTGTTCCCCCTGGCAGGGGCGCTGTGCTTTGCTTTCATGACCATCCGCATGGAGGATACCACCGTCATGGACTATCTGGGCTACGCCACCCGGCACTTTGTGACCAGCCAGAAATACTACGAATGGAGATGAAAAATGAAAGACAAGAAGCGAAATCATAAGGGGAAAAAGCCTCGGGGACGCTCTGTGCAGGAGCTTATGGGCATCCGGGGCTTTACCCGGTACGGTCTGGCTACGGAGCATGGAGAGCTGCTGCTGTTCCGGGTGTCTCCTGTAAACATCTCAGTGCTGTCCGCGTCCAACATTGATGTGAAAATCCATACCCTGCAAACCGCCCTGACGGTGATGCCGGATCTGGAAATCATCTGCACCGACTCCTGCGAGTGCTTCGATGCCAACAAAGCCTACCTGCGCCAGCGGGAACGGGAGGAGAGCAACGCCTGCGTCCGGCGGCTTCTGCATCAGGACGGGGAAATGCTGACGGAGCTGCAGGCGGAGATGTCCACCGCCCGGCAGTTTGTGTTCCTGCGCCGCTGCTCCGGCCTGAAGCCAGAGCAAGTGCTGAGTCTGGTGAACGAAACCCACAAGCAGCTGGCAGGGGCAGGGTTTGAGGTGCAGCGGATGAAGAAGCCGGATATCAAACGGTTTCTTGCCATCTACTTCGGCGCATCCATGGACGGCGACCGGATGCCGGATGTGGACGGTGCCCAGTATGTGAAAGGGGTGAGGGCGAAATGAGCCTATTTCAGCGTAAGAAACCGAAGCAGGGGGATTCTGCTGAAATCCGCACCAAGGATTTCTTTGACTGCATTCTGCCGGGAACCATAAAGTTCTTTGCCAATTATTACATTGTCGGCGACACCTACCGCTGCGTTTGGGTCATCCGGGAGTATCCCCCCACCACCGAGGAGCAGGCGATTCTTGCCCAGCTGGCAGACCGAACCGGGGTTACCCTGCGGCTGTACCATCGCCGGGTCACCCCCGTGGAGGAAAAGCAAATCGTCAACAACGCCGCCCGAAAAAACCGGCTTATGGCTGGGGATCACGATATTACCCAGGCCATGGAGGCGGAGGGGAATTTGCAGGATGTGCAGACATTGCTGGCCACCATGCGCAACAACCGGGAGATTCTGCTCCATTGCAGCGTGTACATGGAGCTGAAAGCCAAAAGCATGGAGACATTGGAGCAGCTTCAGTCCCAGATTGCCATGGAGCTTACCCGAGCCAAAATCACGGTGGACAAGCTGACCCTGCGGCAGCAGGAGGGCTTTCTGTCGGTGCTGCCCTTTGGACGGAACCAGTTTGGAGATCAGTATGAGCGAGTTCTGCCCGCCGGTTCCGTTGCCAATATGTACCCGCTGAGCTTCTCCGGCAAGACCGATCCCAAGGGGTTCTATGTGGGCAGGGACAAGTACGGCACCAATATTCTGGTTGATCTCGACCGCCGCAGCAACGACAAAACCAACGGCAGCGCCCTGATTCTGGGCAACTCCGGGCAGGGTAAATCCTACCTGATGAAGCTGCTACTGACCAATTTCCGGGAGTCTGGCAAGGCGGTGATCTGTCTGGATGTGGAGGCGGAATATGAGGATTTGACAGAGAATTTGGGCGGCTGTTATGTGGATTACATGACCGGGCAGTACATCATTAACCCCTTGGAGCCGAAAGCCTGGTCTGCCGATGGGGATGAGATCGACGAGGAAAGCCCGGAAGCCTTCCGAAAGGTCACCCGGCTCAGCCAGCACATAGCGTTTCTTAAGGACTTCTTCCGCAGCTACAAGGACTTCACGGATGCCCAGGTGGACACCATGGAAATTCTGCTGGAAAAGCTGTACGCCCAGCGGGGGATTACGGACAGCACGGACTTTTCCCAGCTCACCCCAATCCAGTATCCCGTGATGGCGGAGTTCTACTGGCTGTGTCAGAAGGAGTATCTGGAATACGATCCCAGCGAAAAGCACCTGTACACCCAGGAAATGCTTCGGGAGATATGTCTGGGCATCCACTCCATGTGTGTCGGCACGGAAAGCCGGTACTTCAACGGTCATACCAACATTGTGGACGATAAGTTCCTGTGTTTCGGGGTGAAGGGTCTCATGGATACCAACAAGCGGCTGAAGGATGCCATTCTGTTCAACATCCTGTCCTATATGAGTAACCGGCTTATCGGCATCGGCAACAGCGTGGCGTCCATTGACGAGCTGTACCTGTTCCTGACCAACCAGACTGCCATTGAATACATCCGCAACTCCATGAAACGTGTCCGAAAGAAGGATTCCTGTGTGGTGCTGGCGTCTCAGAACATTGAGGATTTCCTGATTCCCTCCATCCGGGAGTTCACCAAGCCCATGTTCTCCATCCCCACCCACCAGTTCCTGTTCTATCCCGGCTCCATTAACCCCAGGGACTACATGGATGCCCTGCAGGTGGATGAAGCGGAGTATGACCTGATCCGCAACCCTGACCGGGGCGTGTGCCTCTATCGCTGCGGCGGAGAGCGGTATTATTTGCAGGTACAGGTGCCGGACTACAAGGAAGCTCTGTTCGGAAAAGCGGGAGGTCGTTAGTGCGGCGAGCCGCCGTAGGCAATTCGCACACGAAGCATTGTGTAATTATCAACATGGGATGCCTGTGCTGTTATGCGTGTGAAAGGGGGAAGTATTTTTGCATGTAACAGTTGGCGCTGCGTTAAAAAAGATTGCCGTGGCACTGGTGTCGGACAAAAAGACGCTGAAAAGTATTGCTATGGCCGCCCTCGTAATTATAGTCGCCCTGCTCATGCCCATGGCGGCGATCATTGCCGTGTTCAGCGGCACTCTGGAACTGGATGTTGCCGCGCTGCAAGAGCAAATTGCCGAGGAGATGTCCGACAGCGACCGGCAGATGCTCCAGCAGGTGGAGGACAATATGAACGCCATCCAGACGGCCCTGCGGGATGCGGACATGGCAGGCCGTGTCAAGGAAGCCCAGGTGCTGTACATCCTCGCCCTATACGACCATTCCAGCCAGCCGGGGTTCGTGTCCCGGCTGGTTCGCTGTTTCCAGCCGGAGCAGACCGACGAACAGCTCATCGCCGCTGTCAACAGCACCTTCGGAACAAACATCGTCACCGGGGATTTTACCAAGCTGGTGGGCAATGTGCGCGCTCAGTATGTGGACACCTCGAATTTTGTGTATCCCACCACCAAGAACAATCTGGACTTGGTGCAGTGGGCGATTACGGCGGAGGCGGCAGGCTGGGGCTATGTGTGGGGCACCTTCGGGCAGGTGCTGACCAGGGACGCGCTGGCAGCCAAGGTTGCCCAGTACCCGGATAATGTGGGCATCTACGAGGAGTACATCCGCAGTCACTATCTGGGCAAGCGTACTGCAGACTGCGCCGGATTTATCAAGGGTTACTGCTGGTACAACCCGGAAACCGATTCGGTCAGCTACGCCACCAACGGCATGCCGGACCTGGGCGCGAACCAAATGTACCAGACAGCTACGGTAAAGGGCCCCATCTCCACCATGCCGGAGATACCGGGGCTGGCTGTGTGGCATCAAGGTCATATCGGTGTCTACATCGGCAACGGATACGCCATCGAAGCCATGGGCACCCGGTATGGTGTTGTGAAAACCCGGGTCGCCGCCCGCAGCTGGACCCACTGGTTGAAAATACCCTACATCAACTACATCGAGGAAACGGAGGAAAGCCCATGAGAATCAATGCGGCCTTTCAAGGTAAGCAGCTATCCATGGAGGAAGCGCCCTGTGAAGTCAGGAAGGTCATCTCCTTGCCGGACAGGGAGTACGCCTTTTTCAAAAAGCATCTGATGTATGAATATGATTTCCTCCGCAAGAACGCGGATCAGATGGGCTTTCGTAACGGAACCCGGCAGTGCGTCCTTGTCATGGGGGAATCCTCTGAGGATGGTGTTCTGGTGGACAGCAGCGGCTATGGCTATGCCCGGTATACCGCGCCCTTTCTGGGTGCCAGAAGTTACATGACCCTGCGGGAGCAGAATCTGCAGGCAAACGGGGAACTGAAACACCTGACATCGGATGACCTTGCTATCCTCCACGCCAAGCATACCCTGTGGGTTTATGGTGTGGGCGGAGAACAGGCGGATTTCTCCCATTGCCGAATCGCTGGACTGTCCTTTGGGGATATGCAGTTCAATGGCGCCTGCTTTCGGGACGCGGTTTTGGAGGATGTGGATTTGAGTGGCGCGGGGGTCTGCAATGCGGACTTCACCGGGGCGCGGTTTGTCCATTGCAGGATGGACGGCATCGCGGCGGAGGAATGTGATTTTCGGGATGCTGTGTTTGAAAACTGCACGCTGGCACAAGCCCATCTCGCCCACAGCAACATGACCGGGGCAGCCATGAAGGACTGCATCCTCTGCGGCGCGGATTTGCGGAACTGCTGTGTGGAAAACCTCAGTCTGGAAGATACCGAGCTGGAGGATGCGTATACCCAAGGAGTGATGAGAAGGGAGCAGGACTGGCAGCAGAGCTTCGGGTCGGAAATGGTGATGGGATGATTTATTGCTTGTGCTTCGGTTCCCGGATGCTTCTTTGTTGCTTTCTGTGAATAGCTATTGTGAGTTTCTTACGGTATGCTTGGCTTGCAAATCAGGAAAGGAGTAAGACCCATGGAAGCAACCCGCAACCTGTGCGCCCAGATTCCCATCTCCCTGCACGATAAGGTGAGGGAAGAAAGGGAAGCGCTGGGGCAATCCCTCAGCGAGTACGTCACCCAAATTCTCAAAGAACATTTTGAAGGAGGTAAAACCACTATGGCAGTAACCAAGACACTGGCGTTCCAGATTCCCGAGGAGCTGGATTTGCGGATCAAGAACTATCTGGCAGCGGAAAAGGAGCGCACTGGAAAGAAGGTCAGTCAGCGGGAGTTTATCGTCGGCCTTATCGAGCAGGCGCTGGATGCCTACGAAGCGGCAGGCACCACTGCTGAGTAACATTCACCTATACCGCCGGGGGATACCTCGGCGGACTTTTTATTGGAGGTCATCACTATGAAAAAATGTATCATGGTTAGTTATGAGGAAGAAAAGCTGCTGGCGCTGCGGATGTACGCGGAGCAGCGGGGCGCTTCTGTTGAGGAGGAGCTGGCCCAGGCAGCGGAAGCGATGTATCAGAAAATCGTTCCCGCCAACGTCCGTGCCTTTGTTGACATGAAGGTGGAGAGCCAGAAGCCCAAGAAAAAGGCGCGGGATGTTCCTGCCTCTGCTGTCGGGGACTAAGTGTGGAGGAACGAATCACACGGGGAAAGGCAATCCGGCTGAAATGTCTGGATTGCTGCTGCGGGAGTGCGTTGGAGGTTCGTTTGTGCGAATGCCGGAAATGCCCACTCTGGCGGTATCGCATGGGGCGGGAATCCACGCAGGATGCGCGGGAGTTTGAACCAAAGGGTGCGGGTGAAGTCCCTGCCCATCCGGGAGGGAAAGAAACGTGAAAACACGGGCATGCGCAGAAAAATCCGGCTTCCCCAGCCCCTTCCGCTTGGCGGTCAGGTGGTGATGGTGTTTGCGGGATCAGAACTTCGGCATCGAGATAGAAATGACGGGCATTACCCGGAGCGCGGCAGCGAAAATCATCTCAGGACATTTCGGAACTACGGCTACCCATGTAGGCGGCACCTACGACACCTATACGGTGGAGGACAATACCGGCCGAAAATGGAAGGTGGTCAGCGACGCCAGCATTCAGTGCCAGTCCCGTGGGGAACGAACCGCCAGCCGTCTGTACGCGGTGGAGGTGGTGTCGCCCATCTGCAAATATGAGGATATTGAAATCATCCAACAGTTGGTGCGGGAGCTGCGCCGGGGTGGCGCCAGAGTGAATGACAGCTGCGGCATCCACATCCATGTGGACGCGTCCCGGCATGACCCCAAGACCCTGCGGAACATCGTCAACATTATGGCATCCAAGGAGGATCTGCTGTACAAGACCCTGCGGGTGCAGATCGACCGGGAGTATTACTGCCAAAAGGCTGACCTGCGGTTTCTGGAGGATGTGAATCTCAAGCGTCCCAAGTCTATGTCCGAGTTTGAAACCCTGTGGTACAACGGATCTTCCCGGCGGGGTATTCACTATGACAGCACCCGCTACCACGCCCTGAATCTGCACAGCGTGTTCAGCAAGGGTACCATTGAATTTCGTATGTTCAATTCTACTCTCCATGCGGGAGAAGTCAAGAGCTACATCCAATTGTGTCTCGCAATTTCCCATCAGGCGCTGATCCAACAGCGGGCCATGCGCACCAGAACCCAGTCCGAGAACGAAAAGTACACCTTCCGCACCTGGCTTCTGCGGCTGGGGCTGATTGGGGACGAGTTCAAAACCGCCCGCCAGCACCTGCTGAAAAATCTGGACGGCAACATCGCCTGGAAAGACCCGGCGCAAGCTGTCCGCCAGCGGGAGCGGCAGATGCAACAAAGGATGGAACAGACACAGTCTTCTGCCGTCCAGCCTACTGTGCAGGAAGTAAATCAGCAGCAGGGGGAGGCTCCTGCTTTTTCTATGGAAGAACAATGTTAGGAGGAATCATGGCAAAGCTATACGTTGCCTATGGCAGCAATCTGAATAAGAACCAAATGCGGGGACGCTGCCCGGAATCTGAATTTGTAGGAACGGGTGTGGTGGAGAATTATGAACTGCAGTTCAAAGGTTCCCTTCACGGTGCCCATGCGACCATTGCGCCCAAGGAAGGGTCATCCGTACCCGTCGGCGTTTGGAAAATTCAGAAACGGGATGAATCCCGTTTGGATTTGTACGAGGGGTATAACCCGAAGGGCTACTGCTACTACAACAAGGAACAGATTCCTGCGAAGATGAGCGATGGAAGCGCCATCACCGGCATGGTCTACATTATGGACCCCCGGATGGATTTCGGAAACCCCAGCAAGAGCTACTATGACATCGTCCGTCAGGGCTATGCGGACTGCGGACTGGATACGGCTGTGCTGGATCAGGCGGTGAGCGACAGCGTGGATCTGGCGCAGCAGAGAATGGAGGGTATGCGTTTTTTCTAGGAGGAATCAGTTTGTCGAAGCAAAAACGTCTGAAAAAGGAGTTGGGTACGGGCTACCGATTCGAGCAGCGGTTCTCCGCGAAGAATCTGGCCCGGATGCCGGAACGGCTGGAAGGAAGCAACCATTTTCGTGTGGTGGCAATCCTGACGGCAGGCGCTGTGCGCTTGGAAGCGGTGGTGTACTGGGACAACGGCAAATACAGTCTCGGATACGACCTGATGGTGAAGGACACACCCTTCAGCCCGGAGTGGATCTGCTATGAGAATCTGCCCGACCCGGTGCGCTACGATGCCTGGAATCTGGAACGGGAGATGTTCTAGGTGCTGAACCGGGCGGTGGAGAAATACGGTCTGAGTTATACGGAATGCCGCTTCCCCAAGCTGGACGGCAGCAGTGTAAAGCGAAAGTAAGTGCCCAAGTAAGGGATTGATTTGGAGGTGAGAATTGTGAAAAAGAAGCTGATGATTGCGCTGGCATCTCTGGCGGTGATCGGCGCGGCTGTGGCTGGCTTCCTGCATCGGAGCCGGTAAAAGCAGTGGGTCGATTTTCAAGCAGGAGAAAGGAACGGTGCCTGGCACCGTTCCAAGACACAGCGGCGGGCAGTGCCCGCCGCCTTTTACGGGAAGTAAAGGAAGAAAGACGTGAGTTCCCAAACAAAATGAAAGTATTTCCATAGGTGCCGCTTTTGAAGCTCAGGTGCCGCGTTACGGTGCCAGAAAAGTGGAATGTCCTAGAGCAGCAACGTGTTTTCCCGTGATAAGACCGGCGCCTATGGGGTTTTGGAGGATACATGATCGACAATATGGAAGGACTGCCTGGTAAGGAGGGAAAACGCCGTTTCCAGCTATGGCTGAAACCATCTGTGCTGGAAATGGCGGATGACCTATACGAAAAGGACAATTGTGGAAGCCGAAGCGAGTTTATTGAAAAGGCAATTCAGTTCTATGCTGGCTATCTGTATGCACAGCACTCCCAGGACTATTTCCCCGGAGTAATCACGTCCACGCTGAAAGGCATCATGGCGGACAGTACGAACAAAATCAGCCGCATCCTGTTCAAGCTGGCAGTGGAGCAGGCCATCACCATGAATGTGGTGGCTGCCACCTGCAATATCAGCCAGGAGCAGCTGGAAAAGCTACGGGGGACCTGTGTTGCCCAGGTGAAGCGAACCAACGGTGTCTACTCCTTTGAGGATGCTTTTGACTTCCAGAAACGGTAGCTGAATGCCGAGACTGGTGACAAAATTCAAGTACCTGAAGCCGGGGGCGGGAGGCAAATCCGTGGGTGGTTATGCCCGGTATATCGCCACCCGGGAGGGGGTGGAAAAGCTGGACGACACCCACCGCCATGCCCCGGCAACGAAAAAGCAGCAGACGCTGATAACGAAGATTCTGCAGGATTTCCCGGAGACAAAGGGGAGCCAGGAATACGAAGATTTCCTGCGGGAACAGACTGTGGGGAACGCTTCAGAATTTATATCCATGGCGATTGAGGAGAACATGGAAGCGGTTGCCAATACGAAAACCTACGCTGACTACATTGCCACCCGTCCCCGGGCGGAACGGTTCGGGAGCCATGGCCTGTTTACGGACGAGGGCGTGGAAGTGCAGCTCAGTAAGGTTTCTCAGGAGCTGAACGCCTACAAAGGCAATGTGTACACGGCGATTCTGTCCTTGAAACGGGAGGATGCCGCCCGGCTGGGCTTCGACAACGGCAACCGCTGGCGGGACTTCCTGCGGGGGCAAACCCAAACCCTGTCCGAAAATCTCAAGATTCCCATGGATCACCTGCGGTGGTACGCCGCATTTCACAACGAGGGGCATCATCCCCATGTCCACCTCATTGCCTACTCCACCGTACCGGGGGAAGGGCATCTGAGCAAACAGGGTATGGAGAACATGCGCTCTGCGTTTGCAAGGGAGATTTTCTCACAGGAACTGATGTTCACCTACCAGCAGCAGACCGAATACCGTGACCGGCTCCGTGAGCAAGGCAGGGAAAGTATCTCGGATATCGTGGCGCACATCAACGCCGGGTCGTATCAGAATCCCCGGATTGAAGAGCTGCTGATCCGGCTTGCTGATCGGCTTTCCCGCACCACCGGGAAGAAAGTGTACGGATATCTTAAGTCGGATGTGAAGGCTATTGTTGACCAGATCGTTGCGGAGCTTGCAGGAGAAGAAAACATCCGAAAGCTGTACGATTTGTGGTACGAACAGCGGGAGGATGTGCTGCGCACCTATACTGATACCTTTCCGGAGCGTATTCCGCTGGAACAGAATAAGGAATTCAAGTCCATCCGCAACGCGGTGATACAGGAAGCGCTGACAATCACGCCACAGGTCTGGCGGCAAACAAATGCCGGACAGCGGCTGAGGACAGAGGAGGAGCAACCGTTCAGCAAAAACGAATTTCGTCCCCCATATCCGATGCGGCAACAAGAAAAAGAGGATGACGGGGATAACGATTCTGCCATTTTGGAAGAACAACGCCCCACTGAGACGGTAGATGAATCCGAAAGAATCAATCCCGTAGAACCAGTGTACATCCCCAGCGTTACCCGCTCCGTCAGCGCCCTTATGGCCCAGCTGGCGCGGCTGTTTCAGGAGCAGGATCAGCAGCGGGATAGAAATCAGCATCAGCAGATTGACCGCAAGCAGCGCCGAGAAATCAGCGAGAAGAAGCAGGCTATGGGCATTCGGGATTGATGGGCAATATTAAAAGCACCTGCCTTTCGACAGGTGTTCATGGAAAATTACGGCTGCTCGAGGGTGTCCAGTTGGGAGCCAATATCCCGTCCACCGTACATGACACGGATCACCGAGACAGTCTGCGTTACGGCATCAGAAATGTAGAAAACCAGATAGTTGTCAACGGACATAACCCGCAATCCACGGCTGTGCCACGGTTCTTCCAGATAGGCAGGATACCGGTTTGGCATCTGATCCAGACTGAGAATCTCCTCTTCCAACCGTTGCAACTGCCGTACGGCTGTGGGCGGAGAGAGTAATTCATAGGCGATATACCCGTAGATTTCCCGGAGATCTGACTCAGCACGGGAGGTGATTTGCACTGTATAAATCATACTCCGTATTCTTTGCGGATATCGTCAAAAACGCTTTTTGCACTTCTGGTGTTGCCCGAAACCATGTCCGCGTATCCTTTCTCCAGTTCTTCGTTCAGCTGTTCGGTGCTGAGCATGCTGACATCTACAGGGCGGGAAACGGGGAGTTTTACCTCAAAGGGTAGTCCTTTTTGCAGTACGATTTGTTTATAGAACATGGTGATGGCGTTGGAAGCAGGAATCCCCAGAGCGGAGAGGATTCCCTCAGCCTGCTCCTTCAGATCCGGCTCAATGCGCGCATACAGATTCGCGGATTTTGCCATGGTGCGTACCCCTTTCAAAAAGATTCGTACCCTTATTATACGCAAATGTACGTACAAAAGCAATACATAATTTGTAAACATTCTGCCGCCAAGGGGGTAGTGTATCTTTGTCGTGATACCAGCTCCCTGTCATGGAGACACCAGTTGGAACTATACACCTGAAGATATTACAGCAGATAGGAAAAGTGAGATATCCTGTTTCAAAAAAATGAAAAGTATTTATCCCTAACTTGATGAAACGATTGGAGGCAATATGGGAAGCTATATACCCTTTACAGAGCAGCAGCGGGAACAGGCAAGACGGACAGATCTGGCGGCGTTTCTGCGGCAATGCGGAGAGGAGGTGAAGAAGTCCGGCACGGAAAACATGTGGCTGGATCATGGGCAGAAGGTGACCATCCGGGGCAACCTTTGGTTCCACCAGTACGAGCAGGTGGGTGGAGATGCCATCGACTTTGCCTGCCGGTTTTACGACATGGACTACCCCGAAGCGGTGCAGCTCATGCTCTCCATGGGTGTCGGTACCATCCGAGAGTCGGTGGAACCTTTCACTCAGAAACCGCTGGAAATCCCGCCGAAGCACGAAAATATGCGGCGGGTCTATGGCTACCTGATTCGGCAGCGGGGCATCGAAAAGGATGTACTGGATGCCTTTGCCTACCGGGGGCTGGTGTATGAATCCGCAGACTACCACAACGCCGTGTTCGTGGGCATAGACCGGGAGGGAAAGCCCCGGCATATCCATGACCCTGCTGGATACTGCCATGGCAGACCGGATGATCAGTGGCGAACTGGAGCCTGAAGAAACAGTGCCGGATGAGACAGATCCGACAGAGATCACAGAGGCTACCGAAGCCACTGAGGTCACGGAGGCAACAGTCCCTGAGGAAACCCAGCCGTCTCAGACCGAGCCTGCGGAAGAAGTACCGGAGGAGCTTGAAGTGACTACGGAAGCCACTGAGAAAGTCTACACCGAAAAGGCACCTGATGCCTTTGAATTAGATACCAATGCTCCAGCTGAGGATGCTTTTGAGCCAATGTCGGAGGAAGCTGAGGCAAACGCAACGGCGCTGTTCGAAGAAAACATCGAAGCAGAGGAAGAAGGAGAAGCACTGCCGGAGGAAAATAGCGAATTTGCGGCAGATGAAAACGAGGTTTCCGAGGAAACACAGCAGGATCTCCCGGAGACGCAGCCTGAAGCTACGGAGGAAGAAACTCCGGAGACCACTCCGGCAGAAGCAATTCCCGCAGAGACCGTTCCTGAGGAAAAGATTCCAGAGGAGACCATCTCCGAAGAAACTATTCCAGAGGGAACTGACGCCGAGGACGCTGCTGGGCTGACATTCAACCGGGATGTCATTGCAGAAGTTGTAACTGAAACTCCTGCTATGCTCACCTTGCAGGATAAATATAATTGGGATGTGAATGATGTAATCCCAGAAAAACTTCAGTCCTCCTTGATCTACCAGGATGTATTTCCCGGAATCGACCTGCAATACACCACCTATGGATACAATATCAAAGAACAGATTATCGTGAATGAACCGCAGGAGAGCTACCGGTTCGATTTCCTTCTGGAAAGCGACGGACTGAATGCAGTTCTAAACGAGAATGGGTCGGTGTCTTTCTTGAATGCCGATCAGGAAGAAGTTTACCAAATTCCTACCCCCTGCATGGAGGATGCTTTGGGACTGGGTTCCTTTGACGTTCATTTTGTGTTGAATGAAACCGAACAGGGTACTGTCCTGACTGTGGAAGCGGATGAGGAATGGATCAACAGTGAAGACCGTGAATTCCCGGTCAAAATTGACCCCACATTGGTTGTAATTTCCGGAAATGCCCTGGAGGATATCTATTCCGCCTATACCATGGAAGCTGCGCCCAATGACACGACCTTGGGCCGCCAGTGGCTGTATGTCGGCGCACAGCCCTACAGCACTACCAATGATGGGCGTTACCGTACCTATATGCACATCCAAAGCATGCCCACGGTCCCCAATGGCAGTGAGGTCGTGGATGCCCAGCTAAGCCTGTATAAAACTGCCTATGTTCAGCGTAACTGTGAGCAGTTACCTATTGGTGCATATGAAGTGACCACCGATCTGCCTTCCAGCTATTCCAGTTACTACGACTGGTTCTCCAAAATGACCTGGCGGCGGGATCAGCCGGAATATGATACCACCAATGCCATTGACTATGCTTTCGGAAAGGCAGGCAAGGAATATGTCACTTGGCATCTGACGGAGCTGGTAAAGAAATGGTATATTGAGGGAACGGATAATACCACTATTGCACTGGCAATGACGAACGAGGACGAAATTGGCACCTACACTTATTACGCCTCCGCTACGTTCTACGCCTATGCCGGTTCGATCCCTCCCATTCTGACCGTTTCTTACCGAAACAACACGGGCATTGAGCCCTATTATACCTACGCAACTCTGGGTGCGGGAGAGGCCGGTACTGCGTATATCTCTGATCACACCGGGCAGTTGAAGATTGCGAAGGAACTGGTCAGCTATGCGTCTTCCACGAATCCCTTCTCTCTGAGCCTGGTCTATAACTCTGACTATTTCGCTAGATCCAGCGCGGACTATTGCCCACCGTCCAAACTTGGGCTGAGTATGAATGTAGGCTCCGGTTGGACTCTGGATTGTATCCAGCGTGTGGAAGCGGAGACCATCTCCAATATTTCCTACCTCAAATATACGGATGGCGATGGAACGATCCACTATTTCTGCAAGGACAGTTCCAAGGACTCTTCGTATTATTATGATGAGGATGGCCTGAGCCTGAAGATCAAGAGCACCGGAAGCAACGCCTACCTCATGTCGGACGACGATGGGAATGAATGGATCTTCACCGACAATTATCTGAGGTCTATTAAGGATTCCGACGGCAACAAAATCAACATCAACTACACCAGTGGCCGTTTGTCTAACATTACCCAGGAGAATAAGGGTCAGTCGGCAATTACGGTTGCGACCTTTACCTACAGCGGCAACAATCTAACCAGTGTCACGGATGCCGCGGGGAATGTGTACGCCCTGACCTACAGCGGAACTAATCTGGTTGGTATCAAGAGAGGCAGCACGAATATTGCTGCCTATATCT
Source organism: Clostridiales bacterium (assembly GCA_022775085.1). Lineage (GTDB taxonomy): Bacteria > Bacillota > Clostridia > Oscillospirales > Oscillospiraceae > Faecousia. The sequence goes on from JALFJQ010000027.1 coordinate 27,129, forward strand.
ACAGTGGCTATCGTGCCACGAAGATGACCGATTCAGAAAGCGGTTACAGCCTGACCTTCACCTATTCCAATGGTAAGGTTTCCAAGTATCAGGAGTCAACCAACTCCGGCACAGGGGCGACGGTCTCCATCTCCTATCCGGACCACAGCGAAACGGTATACCGGGATCACGGTGCAGACCGAACCTCCGGAAACAGTGATGATGTGCTGACCCATTTCCTGTTTGACTATGCAGGACGCACGGTCAACGCCTACACCACTGACAATACGGGCAACATTTTGGGAGCGACCAACGCAGCCTATTCCGGCAGCGGTTCCACAGACAAAACAAACAACCGCACAGTGCGTTCCGGCTCTATTGGGCAGGCCAGACAGAATCTGCTGCAAAACGGCGGTCTGGAAGATGGCACAACCGGCTGGACCTTCAACAATGGAACAAGCCGTGCCACAACCAAGCCCAGAACCGGCGCTTATTCCATTAAGGGCTCCCTAAGCAGCAATGGCAGCCAGTATGCCATGATTTCGTCTGGATCTCTGACTGCTGGTAAGGCCTATACCGTTTCCGGCTATGTCAACACCAGCAGTGTCACCCAAATCCAGGGCGACGGCATTACGCTGATGGTCACTGATGGCAGCAATGGCTGGTCAAGTCAGCGGGTAAATTATATTACCTCTCCGTCCGTGGATGATGGCTGGGTGCGGATCAGCGTCACCTTTACCCCGGATGCCACAGATGAGTATGGCATTATCGTAAATAACAGCGGCGCAATCGGAACCTTCTATGCAGATGACCTGCAAGTGGAAGAAGGGGACGCACCCTCCAGCTACAACCTGGTGGCGAACGGCAATATGGAAGGAACGGGTCGCTGGACCATGGGCACCAATGCGGCGTTCTCTACCTCCTATGGCGTGGCAGGTTCCGCGAAATCCTTGCGGGTTGCCGGCGATCCTCTGAGCGCCAGCACCAATGCCTATCAGGATATCGTCCTGAATCTCCCCGGTACCCAGACCTATGTCCTGTCCGGCTGGGCACGGGCTAACGCAGTCCCGGATGATCCCAGTGAGCTGGATGATCCCGATGATGTTACCAAGAAGTGCGGCCTGCGGGCAACCATTACCTATTCCGACGGGGCAACCGAAGGACACTACGTTGCCTTCAACTCGGATATCAGTAATCAGTGGCAGTTCACCAGTACCAGCATTGTTCCCAAGCAGCCTACCAAAACAGTGCAGAAGATTCGGATTACGCTGGCATACGAGGGCAACGCCAACAAGTGCTACTTTGATAACATTTCCCTGCTCCGGGAAGTGGCCCAGACCATGAAGTATGATTCGGAAGGCAAGCTGGTTTCCGTCACATCAACGGGCCTGGACAAAGATACGAATACCTACTCCGGCGGCAACCTGATAAAGACTGTTACCGGCGGAAACGGCACCTTCAACTATACCTACGATACCACCTATACCCACCGGCTGAAATCTGTCTCCAACGGTCAGGTTACTCAGTCCATGGGCTATGACGGTACCGGCAATGTGACAACCACGACTCTGTCCGGCTCCGGTGGAAAAACCATCCAGACCACTGCTGCCTACGGCGGCAATGGAAACCGCCTGACTTCCGTAACTGACGCTTCCGGGGCAACAGTCTCCTATGGTTACGGTAATGCGGATTCCCAGATGCGGGGGCTGCCCACTTCCGTCACCGACCCCAAGGGAACTGTCACCAACACGACCTATGATTCTTCTGGCCGGGTCACGCAAACTGGTATTGCCAATACTGCGAATTTGATGTATACTTATTCCAGCGGCAATCTGGGTTCCATCCAGAGAACCAACGGCAGCGGAGCCAGTCAAACCTATGGCTTTACCTATGACAGCTTTGGCAATATGCTCTCTGCCAAGGTAGGAAACAGGAATCTGTCCACCAATACCTACGCCAGCGGCAATGGGCAGATGACGAAACAGACCTACGGCAACGGGGCGTCTGTCACCTACACCTATGACATTCTGGGTCGGGTAAAAACGGCCACCTATGCTGACGGGCGGAAGCTGACCTATGCCTACAACGGGGAAGGACAGCTCCACAGCTTAAGGGAGACCGGCAACGGGACAGATGTCACCTATGTGTATACCTATGACTCCATTGGCCGCCTGATTGACAGCCAGCAGTTGGATGGGAGCAATATCGTAATCCGTACCAACCAGGCATATAATTCCAGCAATCAGATGACCAAGCAGAGCTGGCAGGTAGGCGGCGATAGCTACGCACAGGACTTCACCTACAATTCCTCTGACGGCAGTCTGAATACCTTCGCAATCTCCAGAAATGGTTCGGAACTGACCAAGTTCACCATGGGCTATGACGGCCTGCGGCGGCTGACCTCCATGAGCAGCGGCATCTTTACCCGGAACTATGCATACCGGGATATCTCCGGCAGCCAGACAACCACCCAGGTTCAGTCCGTGGAGTATACCAAAGCACCGTTCGGAACGCCCTTCACATCTGCTAAATACTCCTATACCTATGACGATGCGGGAAATATTCTGACAGTCACAGACTACAGTGGCAATGGTGCTACCTATACTTATGACAACCAAGGGCAGCTGTTTACTGAACAGGGGAATGTCAGCGGCTTTGGTGGAGCACCCTTCAACTATAGTGGCACCTACACCTATGACACCGTAGGCAATATTCTGACCGCTTCTGATGGCGAAACCACCCATACCTATACCTATGGGGATTCGGAGTGGAAGGATCTTTTGACCGCCTATGACGGAGAATCCATTACCTACGATGCCATTGGCAACCCCACCAGCTACTATAACGGCAATCGCTGGACATTGGGCTGGGAGAACGGGAGACAGCTTACTTCCCTGTCCAAGCAGCCGCCGGTGGTCATCACCACCCAGCCGGAAAACTACTACGGCACCGTGGGCGGCACCGCCACCTTTACTGTGGCAGCCAGCGGCGATCGGGTAACTTACCAGTGGCAGCGCAGCACCGACGATGGGGAGACTTGGAGCAACATCAGCGGCGGCACCTCCACCACTTTGAGCATTCCCATTCAGGCGAGTGTCAACGGATATCTGTACCGCTGCATCGCCAAGGACTATATGGGGCATATCGCCACGTCCCAAGCGGGCAAGCTGACAGTCACCAGCTCACTATCCACGCTCAGCGAGTTTGAACCGGAATTTACCGTCATCAATGAACCGGATGATTACTATGGAAGACCGGGCGACATTGCAACCTTC
>JALFJQ010000053.1 GCA_022775085.1 Clostridiales bacterium
AGAGCAGCAGACGATGGTACCAGCATGATATTGATACCATTATTTACTCTGATATGTTTAGAAAAATGCAACGAAAGGCTCAGTTGCTTTCGATTAATGACCCTGTTTTTCGTTCGCGGTTAATACACACATTTGAGGTGGTTCGAATTGCAAAAGAGATTAGTGAAAAACTTGGTCTAAACACAGAATTGTCAGAAGCCATTGCTCTATCTCATGATTTAGGGAACGTAGCCTTGGGTAAGACTGCAGATGCCTTTCTACAAGATAAGACTTCTAGCCTGTTTAAGCATGAGGAAGTCAGCTCCCTAATGTTAAGAATTTGCGCTTCACGCCCCATACCCGATAAATATAGAAATGCAGCACAAGATGCAATTAAGACTGACCCAGATACTGTGCATAGTATTAAAATTGTAGAATTTCCGTATCACCTTGAGGTATATAAATATAAAAGACGCATATACTATATTTGTATATCTCCAGAGGTAATTGATGGTGTGTTAAAACACGGGACTTCCCAACCTGCATTTACTTTAGAGGGTCAAGTTGTAAATTATGCTGATAACATTGCATATTTAATTCAGGATATAAGTGACTTCGAAGCTGCTGGAATTTTCGGGAAGGAAGATAGAGAGCGCTACGAGCGAAGTCTCATGGAGTTAGAAGCCGTAGATACTAATAAGAATTATCCTATCTCTGGAATTACCGGAAAAACAACAAGTATCAGAACAGCAACATTAATCGAGCGATTTGTATCATATAATAAGGATAAGCTAGTGCATAAAAAATCTACGGAAGTTTATTCTGAGATCTTTGGTTTATGTATTCCATTTCTTGAGATTGAGCCTATTTTAAAAGACGGTATCGATCGTTGCTGGGAATTTAAAAAAGAGTTCTATGATAATGAATTGATAAGAATTTCCAACATTAACTCGAAGGCAAAAATGGAACAGATATGGAATATTTTGGAAAATGATTCGGCATTTGTGGAACGCAATGGTTCATACATTGAGTTTAATAAAATGCTTTCATCACCCATTTTTGTTGCATTCAAAAGAGAAAAGAAATTTGATGATAGTCAATGGAGTGCATGGAAAAAAGCTTATTTCATTGCACACCTTACGTGTGACGAAATTGATTTGATTATCAAATCATTTCTTGAACGAGATTATGTTTTTGATCTGTCGCTTCCGAGTATTAGGTGAAATTAGTGGGTGAGAACATGGATATAATTAAAGTTGATATTAGTAGCGACCAAACTAAAAAATATTTCTTTAGATTACCCGACTCTCAAACTTCGCATATTGAGGCATGTTTATTAAATCTCTCAAGGTACGGATACATAATTTGTGTTTCATCCCAGGTTGGGTGTTCACAAAAATGCAAGTTTTGTGCAGCTAGTAAAAGTGAACTGATACGAAACTTAACCTCGGAGGAAATTCAAGAACAAATAAGCCTAATAATTGCAGATAACACACAATTACGGGTTAAGAAGTTTCAAGTAACATATATGGGATCCGGAGAACCGTTAAGTAATTATAAAAATGTGTTTGATTCTATAGACTGCATTCGAAAAAGATATTTCAATTTATCCAAAGTTAACATCTCAACTACATGTCCAATAGTCGGCGAAAAGTGTTTTATAGAAACTGATTGGGAAAAGTATAAAAACTTCCTCCATTTTCAATATTCACTGCATTTTTCAAATGATTTCGATCGATATAAATATCTATGGCCATATTTGCTAGAAATATCGGTAGCTGTCAGCTATTTGAATAAGATTTCTTGTATATTAAACGATACATATAAAGTCAACTATATTCCATTTGATGGATTGAATGATAATGAAAACGCTGCTGCTGCACTAGAAAAGGTTATGTACACAACAAGAAATGCTAAGCTGAAGATAAGCAAAATGAGTGAGATTGATGGCTCGTACCTTTTACCAAGTCAGTCATTTGATAAATTTGTTTCTTCTGTTAAACAAAGGATAGATGAAGTAGAAGTTTTTTGCAGTGATGGAACCGATGTTAATGCGGGATGTGGGCAATTTTACAATGAAAGTATTGTGTAGAATTGTATTGCAAGCAAGGTTGGCGTCACATACATAGATGTGGGAAGCGAACTCGTGACATGTCGAAACTTGCGAATGAAATATTTGTTTTTTAGATGTGCGACGGTTGTTTTAAGCGACTGAAAAGGGATATCTATAATGACGAACGGTGCGTTGCAGGATAAATCCAAAGCGTTAGCACTGGAAATTATCAGGGTTTGCAATGAAGTCAAGCGGAGCAAACGCGAATTGGTTTTAACAAATCAACTTTTTCGTTGACGGCAATTTCTCTGAATACGGCGAAAAACAACTTGCAATAATGTGCATCTAAAGTGTTGCAAAGACACATTTGTAGTGTACACTATAGATATCAACTGTAAAAAGTTGAGTTTATAGTGTACATTTCATTTTATTTGGATATTATCGTTCAGAAATTGTTCGGACTTTTTCGGTGAAATGTTAACGCAATTTTTGGGGATTTCATAGATATCATTCCGCTGCGAATAGATATCACCGAGGCTCAGAAGCCTGTAACCTCGATTTGAATGGAATATGAGCAGCGCCCTTTTTGGTTTCGGACAGAATTTCAAAAAGGGCACAGCTTTTTTAGAGAGTTTTCAGAAAATTATCATATGTGAATCAGCCGGGATTTTTGTGGCGCAGCAGCGCCATAAGAATCCCGGCTTTTTCTTTTTCAAAAAGGGCGCTGGCTGTCAGTACCCGATTTCAGGCCGTTCTCCTGTTTTGGCGAGGACGGCTTTTTTCATTTTCTTAGAACAATGTCCCGTGCCTCAAAAAGGGCGCTGGAGGAAATGAAGGTTAAAATTGAAGAAACCGAACAAAGCAAATTCCAAGCTAAGCAGAACCAGACCGGAATACCGTTCCCACACTGGGCCTCCCGCCCAGACCGAGAAGCCCATCTGTACAGCGTCCCCATTGTGCGAGGGGTGCCCCTTTCCCGGACATGGTTTTCTGTGCCGGGGTGAGGACGGGGAGTGTATGCGCACACGACTGATGAAACTATCTGAGAAGGAGGACACCAAATAAATATGCCATTTCCCAGCCGCAGTCAGGTGGATTTTACCCGGAGCAGCTATCCACCCGGCACGCGAATTGTATTGAGCAGGATGAATGATCCGTTTTCCCCGGTAGAACTCGGAACCCGTGGTACCGTGCGATATGTGGATGATGCCGGTCAGGTCGGGGTGACCTGGTACAACGGGCGCAGCCTTTCGCTGATTCCCGGCGTAGACAGCTTCCGAAAACTGACCCAGCAGGAGATCGCCCAGGAACAAGGGATGAAAATGGAGGAGATGAAACTGTGAGTATACAGCAGATTACCAAGGAACAGCTCCGCCGGATGGGAGATCAGGAGGGGCTTGTCCTCCAGGGCTGCGGCGGCGATCCTCAGGAATGGCTGGATGGTATCAATGTGATTCTGACAAACGAAGGCATCCTCAAACAGGGTGCCGGATTCGAGGAAGCCTATACCTTCCGGCATGACGACCTCACCTGCCTGCTGTTTCCCTTCAAGGAAGATATGGAACTGGATATTGGAAAACTTGCCGTATGGCGATTGGCGACCCATTCCACCTTCGGCGGCACATGGCTGTCCGACTACGTTCCCAATCGTCTCGGCGGTTTCGTGCAGATTCAGGAACAAAAGGAGCCTGCGCAGGTCAAGCCGGATTGTCCCCTCATAGGGACTGACGGAAATATCTTTCATCTTATGGGCAAAGCCTCGGAGACGCTGCGAAAGAATGGAATGCAGGAACAGGCAGAGGAAATGCGTAACAGAATTTTCCAATGCCAGAGCTATGATTCCGCCCTGAGTATCATCGGGGATTATGTAAATATCACCTCTGCCCATCAGGAGGCGTGTATGGACATGGAGATGGAGTAAAGCCGCTATGGAATCCGAAAGGAAACCAGGGTAGCAGCGCATAAGACAGGTTTATAGCTTTTGCCACAGGGTATTGTGCTGGGCTGTCAGGGCGGGAAGAAAACCACAGCGCTGGTGGATTCCGATGATGTCCATGTGCTGATGATTGGCGCATCCGGTGTGGGCAAAACCGCATATTTCCTGTACCCCAATCTGGAATATGCCTGCGCCAGCGGCATGAGTTTTCTGGCGTTGGATACTAAAGGCGACCTTGCACGGAACTACGGCGCTATCGCCCGAGACATCTACGGCTACCGAATTTCTGTAGTGGATTTGCGAGAGCCTACCCGTTCAGATGGCAACAATCTTCTGACCCTGATCAACCGCTACATGGACGATCACCGAGAGAATCCCCGGGAGATTTCTGCCAAGGCGAAGGCAGAGAAGTACGCCAAAATTCTGGCAAAGACCATCATCAGCCCCGAGGGGGAGGGCAGCGATCACGGGCAAAACGCCTACTTCTATGATGCCGCAGAGGGGCTGCTGGCTTCCGTGGTTCTGCTACTATCCGAGTTCCTGCCCCCGGAGGAAACGGATGGCTATGAAACCCGGCACATCGCCTCGGTATTCAAGCTGGTGCAGGAACTCCTGATGCAGGGACAGCGGGGCGGGAATCAGTTTCAGGAGCTGATGCAGCTTCTGCCCTCGGAACACAAGGCAAAATGGCTGGCGGGTTCCGCACTGACGGCATCAGATCAGGCGATGAATTCCATTATGTCCACGGTGCTGTCCAAGCTGAATGCCTTTCTGGACACGGAGCTGGAACAGGTGCTGTGTTTCGATGGCGGTATCGACGCGGAGCTGTTCGTCCGGGAGAAATGCGCCATCTTTCTAATCCTCCCGGAGGAGGACGCAACAAAGAATTTTATTGCCAGTCTGATGATTCAGAACCTGGCCCGGGAACTGTTTTCCGTGGCTAACGAGCATGGCGGGAAGCTGCCCAACCGGGCGGTATTCTTCTGCGACGAGCTGGGCACCATGCCGCCCTTTGATATCCTGCCCCTGTTCTCCGCAGGCCGCTCCCGGCGGCTGACGCTGGTGCCCATCATCCAGAGCCTTGCTCAGTTGGAAAAGAATTATGGCAAAGAGGGAGCAGAAATATTGGCAGATAACTGTCAGGACACCATCTTCGGTGGTTTCGCGCCCAACAGCCAGACTGCGGCAGCCCTATCCGAAAACCTCGGCAGCCGCACAGTCCTGTCCGGCTCCGTGACTCAGGGCAAGGACAATAACTCACAATCCCTGCAAATGATGGAGCGTCCCCTCATGTCCCCGGACGAGCTGAAATCCATGCCCAAGGGCGGCTTTGTGGTGATGAAAACCGGCACCCATGCGGTATTATAACAAATAGACTATTAATGAGCATATTTCTCAGTTTGCACAAAACAAGGCACTATTTGTCCATATATAAAAGACAAATACTTTGCTATAATCCTTGCATAGAAAACGAAATTGTGCAGTATCACAAATTTGCTCATTTATAGAAATAGAGTAATTAGGGAAGTGGGAGGATGGCAAATACAAATAATCACCAATGCGACGATATCATCAACCTGCCGCACCATGTCTCCCAAACCCGGCCGCGGATGTCCATGACGGACCGAGCGGCTCAGTTCAGCCCCTTTGCGGCCCTCGCCGGTTTCGATGCCGCCATACGGGAAATGGGGCGGCTCACCGAGCAGCGCATTGAACTGACTGAGGACAGCCGAGAGGAACTTGACCGCAGGCAGCAGCTTTTGGTGGAACACCTTTCTGAACACCCGGAAGTGTCTGTGACCTATTTCGTTCCCGACGAGCGGAAGTCCGGCGGCGCCTATGTCACGGTAAGCGGCGGGGTAAAGAAAATCGACAGATATCAGCGTTTGCTGGTTCTGAACGATGACCTATGGATACCGCTTGATGAAATTATTGTACTGGACAGCGATATCTATTGATTCTTGAAATCATACAGAACATCCACCGGTTCGTCAGTCTTTCAAGGTAACAAGTCTACAGCCGTGGAATGCGCGAAACAGATTTTCTTCAGCTCTTTTGCGGCGGCAGCGGCAGAATATTGGGCGGATTCCACCAGACAGACCTTACGCAGCGGGATTTTTTCCGCAAGGTCGATTTGATATACGGACAGTCCCTCATCCTCCGACAGGAAGGACGCCGGAACGAAACCAATTCCCAGATTTGCTTTCACCATGGGAAGTATCAGGTCTGCGGTAGCTGCCTCAATATCCGGCTCAAATGGCGCATGGTGATCCGTGAAAAACTGCCTGTAGAATCGGTAGGTACTTCCGTGCTCCCCCAGTGAGATCAGGGGATACCCGGAAAGCGCTTCCAGCGTGACCACGGAACCCGTCAGGGATGGATAAGCGCCGCCGCATACGGCAACCTCCTGCACGTCGGCCAGCGGGGTGCTCCGCAGTTTCTCTGTTATGTCGGCGGGGGCAACCTTTACCGATCTGATCCTGCGGGTGGTGCTGGCCTTTGTCCTGTCGGGCACGGCCCTTGGCTCCACGGGCATATGGTGCGCCTGGCCCATCGGCTGGTCGGTGGCCACGGTCATCTCCATCCTGTGTTACCGCAGGGGCCAGTGGAACGCGAATGCAGAGGAACCTGCTGAGACGCTGCTACCTGAAAACGCTTCCCTGTAAGTATCCCGCACATCGGTCCTACATCCTGCATATTCTGATAGGAGAGTCTGCTGATTATGGAGGGATGCACTGTGGGAGTAGGTGTATTGGCTTGTGAGTCCGTGGTGGTGTATGTTCAGGCGGCCCAGCGGCGGCTAGGAACGGATTATCCCGTTTTTGTCCTGCACTACACGGATACCGATGACCCGGGACGGATGAAGCATCAAATCGTACAGGCTGCAGAAAAAATGCCGAAGGACATCGATACGGTGCTGGTAGCCATGGGCTTTTGCGGCGGTTCTTGGAATCAGGTAGAAGCTTCTCGCAGACTGGTCATTCCAAGGGTGGATGACTGTGTGTCCATGCTCCTGAACGTGGAAGAAGGGCACAGCACCAACCCAAAGGAAATGGGCCATCTTTACATAACCGAGCAGGAGCCGGACAGCAGCGGCAAACGACTGTGACAGCAATGCCCCCGGTGGAAGGTAGATGCCTGTTACCCCAAGTGGTTTGCCAACCACAGCCAGATGGATATTGTAGATACAGGTGTTTTCGACTGCCACACCGAGGATTATGTGGAAAAAGCCCAGAAATGCGCGGACGCTCTGCACTGCAATCTCGACTATGTCTCCGGCAGTAATGCTCTGCTGGAAAAGCTCATCGGCGGGCAGTGGGATACGGGCTTTCTTGTAGTGGAGCCGGGGCAGAGAATCCATGACTTCTTCTCCTGACAGAATAAGAGTAAGCACAATGCTGCCGCCCGGATTGGAAGGGCGGCAGCATTGCGCTCGTGAAAAAAAGATTAGAAGGTGGTTCCCTTTGATAACAGTATAATAGGAAAAGCAGAAAAATGGAAATTCCAAACGGGATATATCATATCAGGATTCTGATTATCCGAACAAAAAGGAGGATGCCAGAGCCTATGCTGGCCGGCTCTGGCATCTGGTTAGGGGGTCAACCGGTGTGCATCCTACAACACACCTGTCTGCACTGATACTATAACACACCACACACGATCAGGGAAATCTCAAATTTGTGATACGGTATTCCAGTTTACGCCTGAATACTGTTGGGAAACAGACTGCGGTCGGTATGGGGGATGAAGCAGGCGGCGACAAAGGCATCCATGTAGCCCGGGTGGGTGCTCAACTCCAGATAGGTCATGTTGGCGGCGACCTCGGCCGTTTTGGCAACGGCATCGTCGCTCATGACCATGGCGTACGCGCCGGACAGGGAGGAGTTGCCGATGTACTGGAACCGTTCCAGCTCCACGTCCGGGAACATACCGATGTTCACGGCGTTTTTCATATTGATGCCGCTGCCGATGCCGCCGGCGACATACACCTGGTCAATGCATTCGGGGGTCATGTCCACGGATTTGAGCAGCGTGTCAATGGCGGAGAAAATAGCGCCCTTGGCCCGGATGAAGTTGTCGATGTCCACCTCGTTGATGGACACCTCCCGGCCGGTTTCTGATTCCTCTGCCGTGGCGATAACATAGTGGCCCATGCCGTGGGAGTCCCGCTTAATGCGGCTGCCCTCCCGGATGAACAGGCCCTTGGCGTTGATGATCCGGCAGCGGTACAGCTCGGAGATGATATCGATGATGCCGGAGCCGCAGATGCCCACGGGCTTTTGACCGGGATCGCCTACGATGGACAGGGTCGGCTCCATGGTGGTGTTGTCAATGGTACAGGCTTCGATGGCGCCGTCGGTGGCGCGCATACCGCAGGAGATGTCGCCGCCCTCAAAGGCAGGTCCGGCGGAGCAGGCGCAGCTCATGAGAAAATCCCGGTTGCCGAAGACGATCTCGCCGTTGGTGCCAAGGTCAATGAACAGACTCATTTCGTCTTTGTCCCAGATATCCGACGCCAGAGTACCGGCGGTGATATCGCCGCCTACATAGGAGCCGATGTTGGGGGCAATATCCACCGGGGCCAGGGGGTTGGCGGGCAGCTTCAGATCCCCTGCCAGAAGACCCTCCCATAGGAAGAAGCTGGGGATATAGGGATCCATCCGCACCGGGTTGGCATCCACGCCCACCAACAGATGATTCATGGTGGTGTTGGCGCCGATGCTTAGCCGAAGAATGCTTCTGGCGTTGATATGGGCCGTCTTGCAGAGGTTGACCAGAATGGGCGTCAGGGTCTCCTTGACAACAGCGTCCTGAAGCCGCTTCCGCCCGCCGGGCTTGCTCTGCTCGATGATGCGGTTGATCACATCCGCACCGTAGCGGATCTGACCGTTGCCGGAGGAACCTTTTGCCAGCAGCTTGCCGGTGACAAGGTCGGTCAGCACCATGGCAACCGTGGTGGTGCCGATGTCGATGGCACAGCCTACAATCTGCGTATCCTCTGGGCCGCAGACCTCCATGCAGCGGAAGGTATCGCCTGCCAATTCGCCCTTGACGCAGACCGTCCACTGGAATTCCCGCAGGGTTGCCGCCAGTTTTACCATGACGCAGAAAGGTACTTCTACCTTTTGGACGCCGAGGGTCTCCTCAACGGCCCAGGTCAGCCGTTCAATGTCTGGCATGGTGTCCTCCAAAGAAGGCTCCGCCATGGAGATCACCACGCTGCGGAAGGGGTTGGTGAAATGGATGCCGCTGGCCCGGAGGCTGGCTTCGGTGCGTTCAAAGATAGCAATCTCCTTGGGACTGCTGAGGTCGGCGGTTTTCATTCGGGACTTGTAAGCGCTGGCAATGTCCGGCACCAGCACGGTGCAGTCGCCGCTTACCTTGGAGCAGCAGCTCAGCCGCCAGCCCTCGTCCCATTCCGCCTGGGAAATATGGCGGCTTTGCAGGGAGTCCAGCGTGCCCTCCATCAGTTTCACCCGGCACTTGCCACAGGAACCGTTGCCGGAGCAGGGCGCGTCGATGGCTACGTTGACCCGGCGGGCGGCTTCCAGCAGATTGTCGCCGGGGTTGCACTCGATGGCTACAGGACTGCCGCCCTCAATCTGGAAAATCACTTTGCTCATATCCTGTTCTCCTTCCGCTTGAAATTTTATCCTAATCGTGCTATGCTTACGAAAACACAATATCCCGCAAGAGATATAGGAGGAATATCCATGAAAACCTATGAACTGATCATCGAACGTCATCAGCCGCCCTGCGGCGGAAAGCCCTCCAAGGTGGTGGAGGTGCGTAGTGTTGCCACCGACGATCCTGTGACCTACGTCCGCTCTCTGGAGGAGAACGGGGAGTTACAGGTCACAACCAGTCCCAATGGAGAGATCGTGGTAACGCTGGATGCAGGCCTGAAGCAGGTCAAATACAGCTTCACAGAGGAATAAGCGTGTAAGGCATCCGAGTTCCGGGTGCCTGTTCCCTTGGTTACGCCCGTTTGCGGGAGGCATAAATCGTGCAGTCCACCCGCTGTGTCCTGTCCTCCAGGACGGTGACGCGGTTCCACTTGAAGTAGTCCGCCCGGATATCCGAGAAAATTTGCATTTCGCCGGGAACGTCCAGATTGGTGCCAATGAGTCTGGCACCCTCTTTTACAAAACGAAGGCGGCACATGGCTTTTTCACAGGTATAGGTCGCGTCATAGCATTTTCCTTCGGCATGATACATCCGGATTGTCATCATGCATTCGGGATTCAGAGAGGGACAAAGGAGTAGATCCTCAATTCCGGTTCCGTTCAACACCCGGCGAAAGAGCCATTCTCCTTTTACCTCCCGGCGCATTCCGTCCTTGCTGTCGATATAGCGGATATCCCAGTCACCCACCAGCGGGGCGAACCAATCATGTTCCGGCGGAATCTTCAGTGTGTACTTGCTGACGAGTGCCGTTGCAAAACGATCCATTGTGCATTCCTCCTGTTTGTTTTTATGGTTCAGCCCTTCTGACTGATCCAGTCCAGAAAACCGCTTTCCAGTTTGGACATTGCGCACTGAGGCTTGTATACCAGCGCGTTCTGATAGCTCATGCCGCCCTCCGCGCAGGGACGCTGTACCAGCTTTGCCGCACACAGCAGCGGCTCCGGCAGCACCTCCTGCCAAAGATATGCGTTCGGCAGTCCTTGCAAAAGCTGAAGCTGGGTAAGTCGGTCTACGGTATAAAGGCCGTTTCTGTTGTCTGTTTCCGGGTAAAAGGTATCCCGATGCAAAAGTTCGGGATAGGTGTGCAGTTCCGCTTTTGAGATCTGTGGGTTTCCTGCCAGCGGATGCCTTTGGGAGAGGACGATTTGGTATTCCTCCCGGTTCAGAAGCCGCAGGGAAAGCTTCCGAATCTGGGCCTGCTCGGAAAAATAATCTTGATACACGAAGCTGTAGCGAATCACAGCCACTTCCACCAGTCCGCTGCTCAGCATCTCCAAAGCCTGACGGGGGTGACACTCCCGGATCACGGCATCTATGCCCTGTTCCGACGTGCAGCCGCACAGATACTGCTTTGTGAGTTCCAGAAAGCGATAGGATCTAGGCAGGCACACGCGGAAACGGTTGGGCTGGGCATTGTTCGGCCCCAGCCGTTCCACAAATTCCGCTTCCCGGAGAATGTTTCGGGCATGGGACAGGAACTGCTCCCCTTTCTGCGTGGGACGGACGCCCTTCCGGGTGCGCTCAAAGATCGGAAAGCCCAAAGCGGCCTCCGTATCCCGCAGGATACGGCTCAGGTTGGGCTGCCCCGTATACAGATTTGCGGCAGCCTGAGAAATGGAGCGGGTCCGCTCGATCTCCAACAGGTATAGAAGATGCTGCGTGTTCAGGTTCATAGGCTCACGGCTCCATTTCACTGTCGATCCATTGGAAGGCATGTCATTCGGGAAGGTGCAGCCTCCAATCAAAAAAACGCGGCAGCCTGAAAAAAGCTGCCGCGAACGTTTTTACGCAACACAAATAAACAGGAGTGTCCCCCTGTGTTTATCATTCCTGTAGGTCTTCTGACTTGTGCCTCAAGCGTGATCCAGTCCTGCCTTCTCAGGTTTCCCCAATGACCGGCTTTCCGCCGACGAACCGGACACATCAGCACTTACAGCGCCGTTTCCGCGCGGGGCCTTTCACCCCATTCCCTTTTTAAGCTCGAGAACCGACCTGCGCTGCCCCCGGGCCACAAGAATCTATATTTGTCTTTCATTATATCCATGAATTAGGAAAAAGTCAAAGGGTAAGCATATTAGTAATGTGATATATCATAAATGATATATCACAGAAAAGTGGAGGAAAAGTTCCGTGGCTTGGTATCATAATAAGAATAGCATTATAAATGTCAATTCTTCGTACTGTTATGCAATAAATTCATAGCCAGGAAAAGACAACCAGTTAGACTGCCAGAAGAAGGCAGAGTTGCAGCGGACGTGCAGAAAGCTACTATAGTATCTGGGGCGATGGGCCATACTTTGCAAAGTCTTTTTTACAAAATTTGTAGAAAAAGAAACAAAATAATTATAATAATTACAATGTATAGAATAAAAACGAAAACGGCAATGCAACATATTGTGTGATATTGGAAATATGTTATTGACAAAATAGTAAATCGGTTATATTATACTGATAAAAAATGCGAGTAGAGGTTTTGTGTGCGTAAAGGCATCGCAGTCAGGTATCAAGCCTGATAAGGAAATGGGGTACCAAGCCCCATACCGTGTGCGTTTAGAAATCAGTCTGTGACTAATTTGAATTAAATAATTGTTTCCGTGGCCGGGCGGAGCGCGTGACGACTGTCTGGCTGAACAAGAGAACGGGGTGTAAGTCCCCACGCTGCCGGCACTGTAAGTGTCAAGACGGCCTGTCGTTGGTGGAAAGCCAGTCATTGGAGAAATCTGAGAAGGCAGACAGGCCATCGTTTGAGACACAAGTCAGGAGACCTACGGGAATATGTGTAGTCGCTTTGCTTCGAGAACTGGGCAAAGTGGTTGGTTTACGACGCAGGAAAACGGCTGCGGCGGTCTGGAGTTGACCGCCGCAGCTTTTATTTATCCTATGGAGGGATGCGTATATGCCGTCAGGCTCCAATCTCATTTTAACGAAGGCTGAAAAGCAGCTTATTGAACTGGTTCGTTCTCTGGATTACGGAGAAGTGCGGATTGTGGTGAAGGATAATAAACCGATCCGTGTGGAGGAAATCAGAAGAAGTATCCAGTTGACAAACGATAAGTAAATAAAGCGTTTCAACAGGAACTGACGGAAGAACCGAAGTTCGGAAGATGGGGAGCAGTATACCCATCTTCCGGGCTTTTTCTTTTGTCTGGACGACCGGAAGTGCAAAGAAATAGAAATCAATCCATCGGTATTACCTGATCCGCGTAACCCCCTTGTGCGAATCTGTAATGTAGACAGCCGTTTTGATTGCCCAAGAAACGGCGTTACCTCCAGGATGCCGCCGCCTGAGCCACGGCGGTATTCGGGAGAACAAAAACCTCCGCTGTACCTAGCGGTGCAGATAAAAACCGGCTTATTTTGTGGCAAATGCGCGACCGAGTGGATTCCACGGGACACGCGTTCTTGTTCGGCTGAACAAGGGAATCCGGTGCAAAACCGGGACACATTGCTCAAAACGGTGGTGCAGTCAGCATGGGGGATACGGTCCAAATGCGTAAGTCAGATGACTTACAAACGATGCAAGCAAGTGCGGTCTAAGCGTAAACGCCCCGATGGCTCCGCGTGGAACAGGCCGGAATATACCCTGCTTTCCGCCATAGGCGATTTCATAAATATCAAAGCAAAGGAGAATGTATATGCGAACAAATGGAAAACGCCTGCTGTCGCTGATGCTGGCAATGCTGATGATTATCAGCATTCTGCCTGTATCCGCTTTCGCAGCAGGGGAAACCGAGATTGGCAGTCAGGAAGAATTGGCTGCAATGGAAAGCGGCGGCAGCTATATTCTGACCCAGGATATTACATTGGAAAACTGGACCGCCATGGATTTACCGAAAGGCACCACTTTCAATGGTAACGGTCACACCATTACTTTGACAGGGGCACCGCTGTTCGCCAACATGGAGGGCACGGTCATCAATCTGATCCTAAAAGGCAGTGTTGCGCAAACGGCAAACAAAAATACCGGCGCTCTGAGCCAAACCTGTTACGGTACGATCCGCAATTGCATCAGTGATGTAGCTGTGACCTACAGTGGCACCAGCAAATGGGTCTACGCCGGTCAGATCATCGGCTCCTACGAGTCCGGCAACAATGTCAGCAACTGTCTGATTTTGGGCACTGTTGACCCCGGAGTGATTACAACGAATTATGGTGCGGCAGGTGCGTCCTTCTCCACCCTGAACATCAGCAACTGTGTGGCTGTCGGCTATGATAAGATCGCACAGACGGACTACGGCAACATCGTCTCCGGCACAAACTGCACCCTGGTTGCGGCAGAAGACTATAACGCTGCGGATTATCTGGATTTCTTTAACACCTACCGCGGGGATGATCTGGCGTGGGAGCTGGCCGATGGCGCTCTGACGCTGAAGGCAGAGGCTGTCTCCGAAACAGCAACGGAAGAGCAGATCGCTTCATTGAACGCGGCGATTGCCGAGGCTGAAGCTGTGGACAAGACAAAGCTCTATACCGCGAGCAGTTTGACCAGCTACAACAGTGCGCTGTCTGCTGCAAAGAGCAAGGCAGCGGAAACCGAGCCTACTGCATCCTCTGTAATATCGGCCACCACCGCTTTAAAAAATGCTGTTGCCGGACTGACAGAACGGAATACTGCCGCCGTGGAACTGCCGGACAGCGGTGTGGTTGCCGTAACCCAGGATAATTTTCAAGCCCAGTTGAAAGCACCGACGGCCGGTGTTGTTTACCAACTCACGGAAGATATTACGCTGAGCTCAAGTTTTTGGATGGGATCGTTTAACACCATGAATGCCGTATTGGACGGCAATGGTTACACCCTTACACTGAACGGCGTTTCTCCCTTGTGGGGTACCATCGGTGAAAACGGAATCGTTCAGAATCTGGGTATAAAAGGTTCTGTGGCAGATGGCTATGAGCCTATTGGCAATCTGGCAAAACAATGTTCCGGTCTGATCGTAAACTGCTGGAGTGAGGCGGATACAACCAATTCCTCCAGCACTGTTACCGGTGGATTTGCAGGAAAACTGCTTTCCGGCGGCGCTGTTGTCAACTGCTGGAATACGGGCAGCATTACAACTAGCGGCAGCAGCCAGATAGGCGCGATTGTCGGCTCTGCGGAAGGAAACACCCTGATTCAGAATTGCTATTGGCAGGATGACACCCTGAACGCTGTGGGAGCTGGCAGCGGCATTGTAACGAACAGCAGCGTAAAGACGCAGAGCGAATTTGCTTCTGATGAATTTGTGGACCTTCTGAACAGCAACCGGGGCACATACGGAAAACAGTGGAATATGTCCAGCACCGGCTATCCCTGGTTTGGAGAAGCGCAGGAGTACATTCCTGAGACGCCCGAAGAGCCAGTGGAAATTACCTTCACCTCCAAAAAGGGTATTGTCACCACCTTTATGAGTGACGAGGGGCTGACCATTTCTCTGAATGATTTGGAGGCGTCAGATGCTTACTATGCCGGTAAGCTGTCCATGGAAGGTGCTACCAGCTGGAGTGATGACGGGAACAACCTGATTTACAACGATAACGAGCTTTATCTGAGCAACAAGACGGGAACCTATACGATCACCGTCTCTTATGGCGATGGTGAAAGCAGAAGGTTCAATGTCAATGTGGTGGAGCCGGCGGATGCCGTTGCCCTGCGGCTGGTTGTCGACGGTCAGGCCATCACGGACGGTCTGCTTACGGTTCAGGGCAGTGAGCGAATTGTGTTCTCTGCCGAGGCACAGTATAGCGAGGGCGGCGAATGGGAGTCCGTTCCCACCACGCTGCTGAGCTTCACGACAACAGCGGGAACCGATGAAGCGTATGTCAACGGCTCTGTGTTCTACGCCAAAAAGCCCGGTTCGGTGACGGTTACCGCTTCCGGTCTGGGCCAGACCGTTAACGTGGCGATTACCTCGGAATATGTAGCCGTAACAGCCATTAAACCTGCGCCCAGCGGCACCTATACTGTCCACGAGCGCAACGCCAACAGCGATAGCTTGGGCAATTTCGTTGATCTGATGCTGGGCCAAGGTGTGGGAAATGTTAACATCACCCCGGGCAATGCCAGCTATCAGGGCTGGACGCTGACATCCAGTGATACCGATGTTGCCGAGTATGTGGATGCGTTCCTGAAAGCGGTTCTGCCGAAGAAGGCAGGTACAACCACGTTGACTGCAACTTCCGAAGATCCTAGTGTAGCGGTTAGCGGCACCAGCCAGATCACCATCCAGTATAAGAATCCTGTGACGGCTGTTACCTTCACCGGCAAAAACAATACGCTGACCATTCAGGAGGGCAAGACGCTTGAGCTGCCCCTGACCTTCACCGGCACCAGCGGGATGGAAGATTACCATGTGACCGAGCCCGGCATGACCTGGAGCTTTGAAAGCAGCGACGGCGGCGCGGTCACCATCTACCGGGAGAGCCAAGGTGTGCTTGTGCGCACGGAACAAGAGTACTGTGTTGCCAATGATGCGTACAAGATTACTGGCGACGCAGCTGGTACCGTCACCGTCACCGGTACCCCTGTGGATACCACCGGCGGCGCACAGAGTGTAAGTTTTACGGTCACTGTGGAAGATGGCGAGGAAACAGCTGTTGACGTGGATGCCCTGATTGCCACGGCAATGCCTGCGGCCCAGAGCTGGCTGCAAGCAAACGGCGCCCAAAGCTATTCCTTTGGCAACGAGTGGGAGGTATTCACGCTGACCCGCTCCGGTGTAAGCATTGACCAGGCGAAGATTGAGGCTTACCTGGCATCTGTTCAGGATACTTATTCCGCAGAGACGGTCTCCGACAAGGCGAAGGTCCGAACCACCATCGCCCGTGTAGCGATCACCCTGGGTGCGCTTGGAAAAGATGCTTCCAACTTCGGGGGAATCAATCTCATCGAAATGCTGTACAACGATCTGGAATCGAATCTGGATTCCAACGCCTACATCTGGGCGCTGCTGGCCATTGATTCCGGTAATTACGAAATTCCGGAAGGCGCAGTCTGGACAAGAGACGCCCTGATCAACAAGATTCTGACATTCGCAGCGAGCAGCGGCGGCTTTGGCTTGAGCAACAATACGGAAGTCAGCGTGGATATGACCGGTATGGCGTTGCAGTCTCTGGCCCCCTATTACGGCAGCAACACCAATGTACAGACCGCTGTGAACAACAGTCTGACTTATCTACAGAACGGTATGACCCGTAATGCTGAATTCGGCAGTGCGGAATCCACCGCACAGGTATTGGTAGCGCTGACCGCATTGAGCAGGAACCCGCTGGCAGAGGAAAACGGGTTTGTCAAGAGTGTTGCCCGTAATATCATTACCGGCATCTGCACATACCGCAACAGCTCCACCGGAGCGTTCCAGTACAGTGGTAAGGATAATAAAATGGCAACCATTCAATCCCTGTATGCGCTGGAATCCTATGTCCGCTACAGAGATGGGGGAAATGCCCTGTATGACCTGACCGATGCGGTAGTCAAAGTTCCTGCCGTGGAACCCGCAGACCCCGTTCAGATTTCTGTAACCATTTCCAATAAGGGCACCCTGGTCATGGCGCAGAACACCGTTACCGTTACCGACCGGAACGAGGACGGAAAGCTGGATGTGGATGAGGCACTGTATGCAGCCCACGAGGCGGGCTTCACCGGCGGCGCCGGCGCAGGCTATGGCTCGGCAGTAGGCAACTATGGTCTGGGCGTTACCAAGCTGTGGGGCGTTGAAACCACTGCTGTTGGTTATTGGCTGAACGATGCCTCCTGCTGGAGCCTGGAGGATGAAGTAAACGCCGGCGATTATCTGGTCGCCTGGGTTTACCAGTCGGCAAGCTGTGCGGATTCTTTTGCCAAGTGGGACAGCACCAGTGCGTCCGCCACAACCGGCACGGCTCTGACAGTATCTTTGCAGAAGGCAGGTTATGACAAAGACTATAATACTGTATTCGCTGCTATGTCCGGCGCAACGATCAAGGCATACGGTTCGGATTTGACGCAGAAGGATGTCTGCACTGTTAGAGACAATGGCGACGGCAGCTATGCTGTGACCTTCACCACTGCCGGAGAATACTATCTGGTTGCAACCGGCAATGCGGAGACGATTCTGGTACCCACGGTTTGCAAGGTCAGCGTTGAGCAGGGCGAGGAAACTACGATCCAGGGCGATGTAAATGGCGATGGAAAAGTACGCCTGGACGATGCTATGTGGGTGTACAGAGTTTCGGCCGGTCTCGCAACTGCTACAGATGCGGAGCGGGCGAAGATGGATATGAACGGCGATGGCTATGTACGTTTAAACGATGCCATGGCTATTTACAAAATCAGCGCTGGTTTGTCTAACTAGATACGACTGTATTGTTCACTGCCGGGTAGTGAATATGCCCGGAGAAAGGAAAAGGCTTTATGTGGAAAACCGCCAGAATACTTTCCCTACTGATGGCGGCTGCTCTGACGATAACGCAAACACCTGTCATCGCCGCTGCGGAAGAGGAGCAGCCGATACATGAATGTACGGCTGTTACAATGACAGCAGTGGATGAGCAGTCTCATGCGATAATCTGTGAGGATTGCGGCGCATCTGTGACGGAAGCGCACAGCTTTGGCGATTGGAATACGCAGGACGAACAGTGCCATGTCCGCATTTGTACCTGCGGAGCCAGCGTGACGGAACCGCATACCTGGGACGACGGCGTGTTGGATGAAGCAGCCGGTGTCAGATTTTACACCTGCACTGTTTGCTCCGCCGGCTATACAGAAATAGCGGAGTCGTCTGAGGATGAAATACCCGAAACTCCCACGGATGAGGATAAAGGCTCTCCCACGGATAAGGGTGCGGAAGCATCGGCAGATAAGGAAACTTCCCAAAGCCCGGAATCCCTTCTGATTGGCGATGTGGATGGGGACGGTCAGGTCACAGCCAGTGATGTAATGATTGTCTGCGATATTTCCCGGGGAAATCTTTCATCTGCTACAGAGCTTCAGCGTAGAGCCGCAGACGTCAATCAGGATGGCAGGGTTAATTTAGCGGATGTAGTGTCCCTCTACAAGACCCTGATTAACGGAAATGAAAGGAACACAGCGTAAGAAAGGAATGTAAAGCGATGAAAAAAATCGTCAGTTTGTTACTGGCATTGGTTTTGATCTTTAATCTGGGGATCACAGCCTTTGCTGATGAAACCTATACGATATCCCTGCGTGCAGATGGTGAGACGACAGTCGATGCAGGAGACTATGTTTATGTTTACGTTGGCGGAAGTCAGACTTTGATGTCGACTGGTTTACAGGCAATTATTGAATATGACGAGGATTGTTTGGAATTTGACCCAGATAATTCCGAACCTGGTTTCACCAGCGATGCTCTTACCGCAGCAAAACTAACTGAGAAAGAAAATGATCTCGTTTCGGTTACCTTCGCGTCGTTTACAGCAGCAAAGGAAGTGAAAGCAGGAAACTGGTATAAGCTGGCGTTCAAGACCCTTAAGGCCGGGAGTACAGTGGTTTCTATTTCGGATGGCTATGTATATGATAGCGAATATAATGATCTGACTCCCACTACGACCGATACGGTCACCTTTACCATCACCGAACCGTCTTCCAACGTTGCGGTTACCGGTGTCACGCTGAATAAGACGGAACTGCCTCTGAATGTTGGTGCCACCGAAACGCTGACGGCCACTGTGGCTCCTGAGAATGCCACCAACAAGGCTGTCACCTGGACTACTGACAACACTGAGGTCGCCACCGTGGCGGATGGCGTTGTAACCGCCGTTGCCGAAGGCACGGCAACCATTACCGCCACCACCACTGACGGCAGCTTCACAGCAAACTGCACAGTTACGGTTACTGCGGCTGCTACAGCCGATGGCTACACGGTTTCCATGGAGGTTCCCTCCGTCACAGCGGCTAAGGGTGGTGCAGCATCCGTAAATGTGATGGTCAGCGGTCATTCCGATGAAAACATCACCGGATACAACGACTATGATGTGTATGTCACCTATGACAGCGCCAATCTGACCTTTAACAAGGATGCTTCCTCCGCCGCGGATACCGGTGCAACCATCGATGAGACCGAGACAGGCACGATCCGCATTACGGGTCACGGTGATAAGAAGGAATTCAGCACGGCTGTAGCAACCCTGAACTTTACAGCCAATGCTTCCGGCGCGCACAATGTGACCATCACCTCTGCCAAGGTCGATAACAGCGGCAGCGCCATCAGCAACGATGCTCCCGACGCAACAGTCGCTACAGCAACCACCGTGATCAAGGTTCCCTATTCTGTAACCCTGCCCACTGGTAAGGGTTTCACCAGCGACCAGACCTCTGTCCTGCCCGGCGAGAGTTTCACCTTCAAGGCGCCTGCCGATGCGGCCTATTATAATATCACCGTCACCGTCGGCGGTGCAGAGGTCACGCCCACCATCAGCGGCAATACCTACACCATTACCAACGTCAACAGCGATGTCGTGGTGAGCGCTGTGGGTAAGATCTACAATGTTACAGTGAACAACCCCGCATTGTTCGACGGCGATCCTACCGCCCAATACGGTACAAGTTACCTGTTCTCTGTGACTGCTTCTGCAGGACATGAGATTACGGGTGTCACCGTTGTCATCAACGGTCAAACAATTAGTGTGACAGCATCCATGGGCAACTGGTATATGATCCCCGGCAAGTACATCACCGGTGACGTTACGATCACCATTACCGAAAAAGCCACAGGCAGCACAGAAACTGAAACCACCATCACGTTTACCGGCGTTGAGGCTGCAGAGGTCGATGGTGGTCTGACGCAAACCGCGACAGTAGGCCAGCCCTTCACCTTCCGCCTGAATAAGGAAGATGGCTACACCTACGTCGTCAAGGTCGGTGAGACGGTGATCGAACCCAATGAAGATGGCACCTACACCATCCCCGGCAGCATGGTCACCACTGGCGGCGTCACGGTTACCATCGAAAAGACCGTAACTCCTGCCGGTAACCTGCAGGTTGCTGTTGCAAGTTACATCCAGTTGGATGGTAAGGTCATGTGGCTGGTCACTGCCACCGATGACGATAAGGTGCTGGCCTACGGTGACGAAGGCACAATGTTCTGGTCTGATTCCTACGATGCTTACTGCTGGCTGGTAATCTCCACAGAGAGCGAGGATACTGTTAAGGCCGCTGCTGAGGCTGTAATCACCGAAGCCGCAGAAGGTGCTGTTGCAACCGCAGTTGCTTATGACAAGGATGTCAACCAGACCACCGTTGTGGATATCAATGATGCCCAGCTGGCCTACGATATGTATCAGGCAAAGATGTATGAGGACTTCACGAATGCTTCTATGGATAAATTCCTGGAGGCTGACGTGAACGCAGACAAGACCGTGAATACCGAAGACGCTGCCGCCATCGTTGCAGTGGTTCTTGGTAAGTAAAGCGCATATCATGAGCCTTCAGAGATTCTGAAGGAAACCTACGCACCTCCCCCGCTGAAAGCGGGGGAGGTAAGCGGCATCTTTCGGGGCTTTACAGGTGCGGCCCCAAATTCGAGGCTTTGGCTGTAAATATCCGAAAAAACCATTTAGGAGGAATCCATATGAGAAGAATTCTGTCCCTGATACTGGCGGTTGTCCTGCTGCTGTCCTGTGTGCCTGCTGCTTTGGCGACAGACAATTCACGGGAATTTTTCTTTGAGCTATCCGTTGATGGCGGCGATACTAAGCAGGTTCAGCCCGGCGATGTGATCACGGTGGTGTTCAATCTGAACCGAACGGACAGTGAGGAACCTTATGATATGTACGCCATGCAGAATGAGATCCGGTATGACAGCCGTTTTTTCCGGCTGGTGGAAGGCAGTGCATTGCTTACCGATGGTATCCATACCACTGATCTCGGATTGCGGGATGAATACAGGGAGTTTTACATGAACTTTGTGTCCATGTCCGGCGGAGAAAAATGGGATGCCAGACGTTTGGTGGGCAGTATCCAGTTGGAAGTGGTCGGGCAGACCGGTGTGTCAAAAATCACGAATCAGGACTATCTGGTTTCTACTGCCAATGGCCAGGATCATTATGAGACCGCTTGTCAGGATGTGACCATCATTATCTCCACTGACTGCACCGTTACGTTTGAATCCAATGGTGGTACAGAGGTTCCCAATCAAATTGTCAACTATGGTGAAAAGGTACAAAGACCGGAAGATCCTGTGCGCAAGGGTTATCATATCGAGGGCTGGTATACGGACATCGATATGAAAAATCTCTGGGACTTTGAAAATGACACCGTCCAGGGGAATATGACCCTGTACGCCAAGTGGGCAGATGGCGATCCTGCCGGTGGCTTCCAGTGGCTGTGGCTGGTGATTGGCCTGCTGATTCTGGCGCTGCTTTTGCTCCTGCTTCTTCTGCTGAGAAGAAAAACCGTGCGCTTTGAGACCGGCTGTGAAGCAGCAATCAAGAGTCAAAAAGTGAAAAAGGGCAGTTATGCGGAGCGCCCTGAGAATCCCATTCGTCCGGGCAGAACCTTTGCCGGCTGGTACAGCAACCGGGAAATGACTGAAAAATGGGATTTTGAGAACAACAAAGTGGAAAAGAACGTGACGTTATACGCAAAGTGGATGTAAAGAATACCCCACCCGGATTCTTATCCGGGTGGGGGAAGCCCAGGCTGGATTCTTACGCATGACTGTCAGGTATGGCGGCTGTGCGTAAAAACCCAGAATACCAACTCAACCTTATGGGAGGCTGTTACAGATGAAAAGACGATTGACCGCAGTTTTACTTATGCTGGCAATGCTTACGGGCTTGTTCCCCATGCAGGCATTGGCAGAAGACAATACAGCCACCTCTGCGCAGAGCATTTTTCTCAGCCAAAGCCAGGTGCAGATGCAGGTTGGACAGCAGATTACGCTGACAGCGAAGGTCAGCCCGGAAAGCGCGGCTGCCACAGCAGTATGGGTGTCCCAGGATGAATCGATTGCCACTGTAGACAATGGTGTGATCACTGCCGTAGCTCCTGGAAATACGACCGTTTCTTTGGAAGTGGGTTCTTTAAAAGCCTTATGCAGTGTTACTGTTGTCTCAAAGCTGCGGAACTCCTCTCAGGACGACATGATCACGGTTTTTTTCAGCATCCTGGGTGACGGCAAGCACGGAAATAACGGTGAGACCCATACTCTGGCAGATGGAAATTTGACAGTGTGGCTGAAGCAATCAGCTTATACTGTATCTGCGCAAGCTACGGTTAAGGATGTTTTCCTGGCGGCAGTAGAGGGAAAAGAATATTCTTACGAAATCCGTGATGGAGTCTATCTCGCTACCGTAAATGAGCTTTCAGAATTCAGCAACGGACCGAGATCGGGCTGGAAATATCTGCTCAACGGCAGTTATCCCAATGAGAGCATTGCGGCTCAGCAGGTACGCCAAGGTGATGCAATTGTACTTCATTATACGGACGATTACACTAAGGACGATAATAAAAAAATTGGTACGGATGCTATAGAGCCGGTCATTCAACAGATCAGCAGTTTAGAAGAAGTCACCATAGCGAATGAAACAGCCATCCTGGCAGCGCGGAAAGCCTATAATGCATTGTCAACTGGTCAAAAACTGGCTGTTGGCAATTACATCCTTCTGACCGAGGCGGAGGTGACCTTGACCGAAGCCCTCATCGATCAGATACCGGCGGAAATTACGCTGGATTCCGAGGACGGGATTGCCCATGCATTGTCTGCCTACAATCAACTGTCGGATGATCAGAAGGAACTGGTGAAAAACCAAGAAAAACTTACCACCGCAAAGGAAAAGCTGGATGAACTGAAAGCTCCCGTAGAACGTGTGATAGAAAAAATAAAAGAGCTTCCGGAAGAAATAGCGTTAAAGGATGAAGAAGCAATCACTGCGGTACGGGATGCTTATGATTTGCTGCCGGAGGAGCAAAAAGAGCTTGTAACAAATTATACGGTACTAACCAATGCGGAGGATGCTCTGGACCGTTTGAAAGCTGCCGCCGTGGATGATTTCATTGATGCCATTCCCCCTGAAACAAAGCAGGATTTCCAGCAGGCTATTATCAATGCTAGAACAGCTTATGATAGGTTAACCGAAAAACAAAAAGCGCTTGTTGAGAATTATGATGCATTAACAGCAGCAGAAAAACAGCTGAACGCATTAAAAGCTGCCGCTGTTTTCGAGCTGATTGCTGCAATACCGGAAGAAATCAGTCTGGATCACGAGCAGATCATTGCGCAGGCGAGAACGGCTTATGATTCCTTAACCGATGTGCAGAAGAACCTGGTGACCAATTCCAACAAACTGGTCACAGCAGAACGAAAACTGGAAATTCTGAATCTGCCTGCCACAGAAAAGATCTATCAGCAGACCGGTGATTATCTGGCAACGAAAGATACACCCGGTGTCGGTTCTGTCAATGGCGAATGGCGTGTCATTGGTCTTGAGAGAAGTGGACGTAAGGTAACCGATGGTTATTACAAAAATGTTGTTGAGTACGTTCTTGCCCATATCAACGAAAAAGAGTGGTTGGATGCGGCTAAATCCACAGAGAACTCCCGCGTGATCCTCGCCCTGACAGCAATGGGTTATGACGTAACCAATGTTGCCGGTCATAACCTCCTGGCCGGTTTGAATGAAATGTCTTACATTCAAACGCAGGGAATCAACGGCCCAATATGGGCGCTGATTGCGCTGAATTCTCATGATTATGAACCCACTGGAAATGTTACCCGGGAGAAGCTGATTAGTAGTATATTGGCTGCGCAGCTTAGGGATGGTGGCTGGGCCTTGTCTGGGAATGCATCTGAACCAGATGTGACAGCTATGGCACTCCAGGCACTTGCTCCCTATTATCGTACCCGTTCTGATGTAGAAATCGCTGTTGAAAGCGCCTTGAACTATTTGTCCGAAGCGCAGAGCCCTGACGGCGGATACGGTATCGGAGGAGATGCTACCTGCGAATCTGCTGCACAGGTTGTTGTGACTTTGACCGCTTTGGGTTTCGATCCTGATACGGATTCCCGTTTTGTTAAAAATGGTGTGTCGGTACTGGACGCCATGTGCACATACGTAGTGGATGGTTCTGGATTTACTCATATCTCCGGCGGCACGATCGATGATATGGCTACCGAGCAGGGATACTATGCGCTGACTGCGTATTTCCGCATGAAAGCGGGAAAGACTTCCCTGTACGATATGTCTGACGTCACGATTGCGCCAAACCATTATAAGATCATTGCAGGTGGAGACGGTAAATGGAATACGGATGTACAGACTTATACCATTGAGTCTGATGGTGTGTTCGCGGAATTCACAGGCATTAAGGTGGATGGAACGCTGATTGACAGCAGTAATTATACCGCAAAAGCCGGCAGCACCTATGTGACATTTGAAGACAGCTACCTGAAAACGCTGTCCCTCGGCAGGCACAGCATAACGCTCGTTTTTGAAAGCTGTGAGGTAACGACAAGCCTGACGGTCACGAAGAGCGATGCAGAACTTGTCCGGGATGTGGAAGCCCTGATAGATGCCATCGGTACTGTCACGAAGAGCAGTAAGGCGAAGATCGACAAGGCAAGGAATGCCTATAATGCGCTGACAGCCAAGCAGCAAAAATTGGTCACCAATTACAATAAGCTGACCACCGCAGAAAAGGCATATGCAGATCTGGCTGACAAGATTACGGTTTACTTCACACTGCTGGGTGATACTGCTCATGGCGACAACGGGCAGGAGCATACTCTGACAGGTGGCAACCTGACCACCTGGATTTCAAGGACAGCTTACACACTGGAGTCTCCTGCTACTGTGCTGGATGTGTTTACGAAGGCTGTCAGCGGGAAATACAGTTATGTCAACAAAGGTAACTACATTTCTTCTGTTAATGGTCTGGCTGAATTTACAAATGGCAAGAATTCCGGCTGGATGTATACCCTGAATGGAAGGCACCCGAATCTTGGCGTTGCGGAACAGAAACTGTCAAACGGTGACAGTGTGGTATTCCACTACACGGATAACTATACCAAAGAACGCGGCAGTGGAACAACGGGAAATCAAACCATGGGTAAAACAACAAATGGATTCCTGACGGCGTTGGCAGAAGATCAAAGCTATGCGAATGTGTACCAGACTACCGGCGATTATCTGGAAGCACTGGGAACACCTGCAGTTGGCACAATTGGCGGAGAGTGGATGGTCATCGGTCTGGCCCGCTCTGGCCGTAAGGTTCCGGAGGGATACTATGATAGCGTGGTCAAATATGTCACGGAAAATATTGATGCCAATGAACGCCTCCATTCCAACAAGTCTACAGATAACGCACGACTTATTCTGGCGCTGACTGCAATCGAAAAAGATGTGACCGATGTGGCAGGGCATAACCTGCTGTTGGGCTTGAATGATATGCATTACCTCCAGAAGCAGGGTATCAACGGCCCGATTTGGACGCTAATTGCGCTGGACTGCAGCAACTATCCTGTCCCCACTGGCGGAGATGTCAGCCGCGAGGCCCTGATCCAGGTTATTCTGGATGCACAGTTGGGAGACGGCGGCTGGGCATTGTCCGGTGAGAATGCGGATCCCGACATGACCGGTATGGCGCTGCAGGCGCTGGCTCCTTACTATGACCGCAATACGTCTGTTCAGGCTGCGGTTGACCATGCGGTTACCCTGCTGTCCGAAATACAAGACAGTGACGGCTGCTATTCCGGTGTCGACGGCGCCAGCTGCGAATCCCTTGCACAGGTTGTTGTAGCATTGACTGCGCTGGATATCGACCCCGATACGGATACTCGCTTTATCAAAAATGGCGTTTCTGTTTTGGATGCATTGCTGCGGTATGCCGTCAGTGACGGTGGCTTTAGACACGTCCTGACGGGCCAGCGGGACGGCATGGCTACGGAGCAGGGCTACTACGCGTTGACTGCCTACAATCGGTTCCTGTCTGACAAGACCAGTCTGTATGACATGACCGATGTGATCAACAGGGGCGGTGATCCTGTTGTGATTCCGGAAGAAACTGCCGTACACACAACTACTGAGCCTGTTGAGACGGTGCCTGCTAAGAGCGGCGGTTTCCATTGGCTGGCGATTGTGCTGGTTTTGGTTATAGTTTCCGGCGCAGGTGTGCTGACAGTTACTGTCATCATTCCAAAGTTCAAGAAAAAGGATTGATTCAATCCGGCTGGGGGCAGGCATCATGCCTGCCCCTGGAAAGGAGATAACACTTGACCAGAATGAAACGAATCCTTTGCATTCTGCTGTCCGTGGCAATGCTCGGACAACCATTGATTATAACAGCCCACGCTGCGGACGAGAATCCTGTAGGCACGGAAGAATCAATTGCCATGGGCGAAGCAGGTTGCACTGTGGAAACGCAGATTTCCGAAATCCTGGAGGAAATCACAGTTTCTGCGGAAACTGAGGAGACTCAGCCTGAGGAATCCGTTCCCGGGGAGACAATTGCCGAAGAAACAGTGCCGGAAGAAACAGAAGAAGCATCGAAAGAATTTGATTGGACAGAGGTCTACACCCACGAATTTCCCCTGTACTCTCAGCTGGATTACCCAAATCAGCGCTATGGCAGCGGCACCGTTGCCACCAGCGGCTGCGGCATCACATCTCTTGCCATGGTAGCCTCCTATCTCACGGGTCACGCCTATTACCCGGACGAACTGGCAAGGTATTTTGGCGGATACGGGGAAAATAATGTCCAGCGCTTTGAATACGGTGCTGAGCAGCTTAAGATGCCGATCCATAAAGCGGACACCATTCGCGATATATTCGCTGCCCTGAAAAACGGCGATGTGGCGGTCCTTCTGATGAACCATATGTCCCTGTTCACCGAGACCCAGCACTTCATTGTGCTCACTGGTATCAATGAGGAAACCGGTAAAATCATGGTTTATGATTCCTACCCGCCCAATTATGAGAAGTGGGATTTGAAGCGCGGATTTGTGGAGGGCTTTGAAGAAAAAGACCTGATGCTTGGCTACAACGGCGGCTGGATATTCAGTGTCCGGGGAATGCCGGAGGTTCCGTTCATCTACACCGAGGAAAAGCCCGAAGCAGATCCCCGCTACAATGTGGAGCTGACATGGGAGGAACAGCAGCTTCTGGCAAAGATCATCTGGCTGGAAGCCCGCGGCGAATCCAAGGAAGGCCAGCAGGCCGTTGCCGAGGTGGTCCTCAACCGTCTTGCCTCCGGCGAATTCGGTGACAGCCTTTCTGCGGTCATCTATGGTGAAGGCCAGTTCAGGACGACCCCATTCCTGGATACAGCGGAAGCATGGCAAGCTCAGTATGAGGCGATCGATGCCGCTCTGGAAGGCCCCAATATTCTTCCGATGGATGTGATGTATTTTGCCACCTATCCGGAAAATGATCAGGTGTGGGGACAAATCGGCGGACATATTTTCTGCTACTCCAATGTGTACAACCCGGAGGAAATCCCGAAATAATCTACGCACAACCGGACAATCCTCGGCTTTTTCCTAAAAAAACGGAGGCTTTAATATGAAGAAAAAGAAATTGGCAAATGTCATTATGGTGCTGATTATCCTGGTGATTGCTGTTGCCGGGATCGCTGTGGCTTTCAGCCTGAGAAACGGTCAGGATACAGGACTGGGCAGCCAGTACCATATTACCAAGATTCCGGACAATGCGCTCATCACCCAGGGCGAGGACAATGTCTGCACTATCACCATTGTCTGCGACACCATTCTGGATAATCTGGACAACTTGGAGGAAGAAAAAGCGCCCTATGTTCCGAAGGACGCGGTGATCCTGCCAAAGACGCAGGTTTCCTTTACGGAGGGAGATACGGTCTTTGAAGTTCTGCAAAAAGTCTGCGCGGCGGCAGAACTTCAGATCGAGTACAGCTGGACACCCATGTACAACAGCTATTATATTGAGGGTATCAACCATCTGTATGAGTTCGACTGTGGAAACGAGTCCGGCTGGATGTACAAGGTCAACGAATGGTTCCCCAACTATGGCTGTTCCGCCTACACTCTGAAAAACGGGGACGACATTGTGTGGTGCTATACCTGCAACGGCCTGGGTGCGGATGTGGGAGAAGTGTGGACGGGTGACGAATGAGAGACGATGCCTTTTCCAAGCGGCACCCGGCAGTAAACTTCGTGTTTTTCGCGGGTGCGATGATCTGCACCGTGGTAATCCAGCACCCAGCCTATCTTCTGGCAGGTGTGCTGGGCGGCGGGATTTACTATCTGCTGCTTCATGGGAGAGCGGGTTTGAAGACCGTGCTGGGATGGCTGCCCGTCTTTCTGGTGCTGACAGGGATGAACCCCTTGTTCAACATCTATGGAAATACAGTCCTGTTCCGGTATTTCGGCAGACCCTATACGCTGGAAGCCCTGCTCTATGGTGGGGCTATTGCCGCAATTTTCGTAGAAATGCTGCTATGGTTTGGATGCTATAATGCGGTGCTGACCAGCGATAAGTTTACCGGCCTGTTCGGCAACTTGATTCCTGCCCTGTCCTTGCTGCTGGTGATGGTTCTGCGGATGATTCCCAACCTGATGCGCAAGGCATCCCAGATATCCGGTGCCAGAAGCACGATCGGCAAAGGCACGGCAGAGCAGGACACCACGAAAGAAAAGCTGACAGAGGGGATGACCGTACTGGGAACGCTGACCTCCTGGGCGCTGGAAGGCAGCGTGGTGACTGCGGATTCCATGCGCAGCCGCGGCTATGGAAGCGGAAAACGCTCCAGCTTCATGATCTACACCATGACCGGACTGGACTGGGGACTTCTGGCAGCACAGGCCGTTCTCCTTGTGGGCATGATCGTGCTGGGCGACCGCACTGCTGCCTTCACACCGGTGCTAAATATTGCGCCCATCGGTGGGAGGAACCTACCGGGATTTCTCTGCTACCTCTGCTATCTGCTGATCCCAATTGCATTACACATAAAGGAGGCCATCCAATGGCGCATTTCAATATCGAAAATCTGACCTTTTCCTATGCCGCCGCCAAGGGCAGGCATTCGCTGGAAAACGTCAGTCTCAAGGTGGAACAGGGAGAATTTCTTGTACTGTGCGGAAAGTCCGGCAGCGGCAAAAGTACGCTCCTGCGGCATCTTAAAACAGTGCTGACGCCCAACGGAAAGCGCACAGGGGAGATCCTTTTCCGGGGTGTTCCTCTCAGCAAAGTAAGCGACCGGGAGCAGGCGGAAAAGATCGGATTTGTCATGCAGAATCCCGATGACCAGATCGTTACCGATAAGGTCTGGCACGAGCTGGCCTTCGGCCTGGAAAGTTTGGGCTGCGACCAGAAAACCATGCGCGCCCGTGTGGCGGAAATGGCATGCTATTTTGGCATCCAGGACTGGTTTCACCGGGATGTATGCAATCTCTCCGGCGGACAGAAGCAGCTATTGAATCTGGCCGCCATTATGGCGATGCAGCCGGAGGTGCTGATTCTGGACGAGCCGACCAGTCAGCTTGACCCAATCGCTGCTTCTGATTTTCTGAATACTGTGCGGAAGATCAATCGGGAGCTGGGCACCACAGTTATCATTACGGAGCATCGTCTGGAGGATATTTTTCCCTATGCGGACAGGGCTGTCGTTATGGATGGCGGAAAGGTCATAGCGGACGATGCCCCTCGGAATGTAGGCAAACTCCTGTATGAACAGCATCACCCCATGTTTTCGGCTATGCCCACGCCTGTCCGGGTTTTCTACGGCGCTGAGGGGGTCGGGGAATGTCCATTGACTGTCCGGGATGGCAGAAGCTGGCTGAGTAAAGCGTTTCCCCAGACACCCCAATATCCGGCTATCCCAGCTCCCGAGCTTTCGGAGGAAACAGCACCCAGCGCCCTGTCTCTCAAGGAACTCTGGTTCCGCTATGAAAAGGACAGCCCGGATATCTTAAGAGGTGTCAGTGCGGAAGTGCCAAAAGGAAGCCTGTATGCCATTCTGGGTGGCAACGGCGCGGGGAAATCCACCACGCTGAAAGCCATCTGCGGCATTTGCAAGCCCTATCGGGGAAAGGTAACGCTGTTCGGAAAACAAATCGATAAATATAAAAATCGACAGCTGTTTTCTCACTGCCTTGCTATGCTGCCCCAGGACCCCAAGAGCCTGTTCGTCAAGAAAACAGTCCGGGAAGATCTGGAAGAAATGACGAAAGACAAAGCCCTGATCGAGGAGACTGCCGCCACCTGCCAGATCACGTCTCTGCTGGACAGCCACCCCTACGACCTGTCCGGCGGCGAGCAGCAGCGGGCGGCGCTGGCCAAGGTTCTGCTGACGCAGCCAAAGCTGCTGCTTCTGGATGAACCCACCAAAGGCATTGACAGCTTCTTCAAGGAAACCTTTGCCGAAATCCTGGCAAATCTGAAGAAGCAGGGAATTACCATCGTCATGGTTTCCCATGATGTGGAGTTCTGCGCCCGGTATGCCGACCTGGTGGCTATGTTCTTCGACGGGCAGATTTTGACCACCGATACGCCCCGCCGTTTCTTCGGAAGCAATAGCTTCTATACAACCGCCGCTCACCGCATGAGCCGTCATGTGTTCGATATGGCAGTCACGGCGGAGGATGTGATCCGCCTATATCAGAAGAACAAGGAGGCTGCAAAATGAAAAAGTCTCATATTGCTATGCTGCTGATGTTCCTGCTGGTAATTCCGGCAACGCTTTTCTTTGGCCTGCGGCTTAGCGGGCGGGCGTACTACTTTACCAGCACATTGGTCATTGTGGAACTCCTGATTCCTTTCCTGCTTGCGTTTGAGAACCGTAAGCCACAGGCGCGGGAGTTGGTGGTGATCGCGGTGCTTTCCGCTTTGGCGGTTGCCGCTCGGGTGGTCATCCCCATTCCCAATTTCAAGGTAATTTTTGCTGTCATTATGCTCTCCGGGATTGCCTTTGGCCCGGAAGCGGGGTTTCTGGTGGGTGCTGTGTCCGCATTCGCCAGCAACTTCTTCTATGGGCAGGGTGCGTATACCCCGTGGCAGATGTTCGCCTATGGCGCCGGCGGAATGCTGGCAGGATTCCTGTTTGCAAAGGGCAGGCTTCCGAGGAAGCCTGCCGTCATGGGCGTGTTCGGCTTTTTGGCAACGCTGTTGTTTGTGGGGCCTCTGCTGGATACCTGCACGGTTTTTCTCACACTGCCGGTAATCCATTTTCAGACGGCGTGGCCCCTGTATGTTTCCGGCTTCCCCGTGAATCTCAGTCAGGGCACCTGCACGTTTTTAACCATGCTATTGTTCGGAAACCCTTTGCTGGAAAAACTGGATCGGGTAAAAGTACAGTACGGCATGACGGAGGAGCAAGATGGGCTTTGAAAGCTGCCACCCGGCGGTGAACTTCCTGTTCTTTGTCGCCGTTTTATACGGGAGCGTTAGCTTTCGGCATCCGGCGTTTTTGGCAATTTCCTGCCTCTGCGCCTGCGCCTACAGCGTGAAGCGAAACGGAAAAGCAGCTGCGGTATTCAATTTGTTCCTGCTGCCGCTGGTTTTCTGCTTTGCCCTGTACTACAGCAGCTACCATCACTTTGGAGTGACGGTACTAAAGCAGAATTTCATCGGCAACAATCTGACGGTGGAGAGCTTCGTTTACGGTCTGGTGATAGGGCTGCGGGGGGCGACCGTTTGCATGTGGCTGAGCTGCCTGAACCGTATCGTGTCCAGCGACAAAGTGGTGTATCTGTTCGGAAAGGTCAGCCCCCTGCTTTCGCTTTTCCTGACAATCCTGCTGCGCTTGGTTCCCAGAGTAAAGCAGGAGGCACAGCGAATTGATCTGGCGCAAAAAGGAATCGGACGGGGCAGCAATCAGGGAAATCTCTGGCAGCGTTTTATAAACTGCCTGCGAATCTTTTCCATGCTGATTACTTGGATGATCTCCGCCCTTGCGCTGGAAGCCGATTCCATGCGCAGCCGGGGTAGTTTACTCCGGGGGCGGACGGCGTTTTCTATTTATCGCTTTGATAACCGGGACAGAGCCTTTGTAATCGCCTTGTTTTCCTGTATCACATTGACCGCCATGGGCGTGATTCTGGGGGCAACGGAAATGTTTTATAATCCCAGAATCATATGGAAACCGATGGACGCTAGAAACAGTGCAACCGCCATTGGCTATACTGTGCTGTGCCTGCTGCCCATGGGGCTGGAACTATGGACGGAGTATCGGTTCCGAAAGGCGAGGTGTGAATCTTGAACAAAGACAAAATCTACATATCCACGACAGCTTCCGACGCGGCGGAGGTTGCGCGCCGGTGGGGATTGGGAATCGAAATTTCGGAATATTGTACCGCGTGGAACATGGATGACAAATTTGCGGAAACGGATGTGCTGGTTCGCAAGAAATTGGAGGGCATTTCCCGCCGGGTACTGCACGCACCCTTTAATGAGCTGTTTCCCTGTGCGATTGACCGAAAGGCAAGATTATTGGCAGCAGAGCGTTACCGGCAGGCAATAGAGCTGGCCAAAAACTATGGCGCAGAAAAAGTCATTATTCATGGCGGATACAATGGATGGATGTATTATCCGGAATGGTATATTGAACAGAGCACCTTGTTTTGGAAGCAATTTCTGAAAGAAGATCCAGGCGTGGAAATTGTGCTGGAAAATGTATTGGAAGAAGATCCTGCATGGCTTCTGGATATCATCAGAAGCGTGGTGAATCCACACCTGCGATTGTGTCTGGATGTGGGTCATGTGAATGCTTACTCAAAAGTGCCAGTCATGCAATGGCTGGATATTTGCGGTAGCGATATCGGTCATTTTCATATTCACAACAACGACGGAAGCTGGGATACCCATAGCTCTTTGAATCAGGGTAACATCCCCATAAAGGAACTGCTTCAAAAGGCTGAGATCCTTTGCCCCGAAGCGACAGTGACACTGGAACTTATGGAGGCGGAAGAATCTGTGAATTGGCTTCGTGGAAGTAACCTGATGAGATGGGAAAGCACAGGATAAATACTTGTTTTTGTTCCCTTCTCTGGCATGGTGTAAAGTGGCATTGCAGCATGCTTTGCGATGCTTAAGATAGGTTCCATCTTGAGAATTATTTCCATAAATGACCAACGGTAATAGGGTGCGGGCAGCAAAACCGCTGCTTGCACCCTTAAATTTTGCGCCACCGTTCTACAAAATTCGTCAACAAATTATGGCGGATTTTGCAGAGCGGTGTCTTTTTTGTTGTGGAAAAGCTGCACAATACTGCTTAAACAGCTCTCTTACCTGTGATTTCTCCCCTTTATACAAAAAAACAGCAGCGTTTTTGGCTAGAATTCGCGGTCCTCCTTCTGAAATTTGACATTTTCTCAAATCTACATTTGGAGGTCTGCAAAATGGCAGAAAAGGACAAGTACATAATCAAAGTGGAAGGAAAGCTGGTAGAAGTTACGCCGGAGGTGTATTACGCCTATTTCCGCATGGAGCGGCAGGAGCGTGGCCAGGAGGAAAAGAAGCAGCAACATGACGTTTTTTCCTATGACGCTCTGGATAATTGTGAAACAGTGGGAATGGAAGCTATGCCGGATGTTTCGATTCCCAGCGTGGAGGAGGTCATTATGACCCGGGAAATCTATGAGCAGCTGCATCGTGCCGTGGATGTGCTACCCAGGGAGGAACGGGATTTAATTCACACAATCTATTTTGAGGGTAAATCTGAGCGGGAATACGCGAGAATCCTCGGAATCAGCCAGAACGGCACATTCAAACGACGCAGAAAAATTCTGTCAAAACTGAAAAAGTTTGCGGGAGAAACCACAATTTTTTGTGATTCTCCCGCTATTTTCAGCTTTTATTGAGGGAAACTTCCGAAAAAGCAGTATTTCGTAACATCCACTGTTCTATGCCAAAGAAATCATAAAAAATAGTAGAATTTTTCTCTCTGCCGCAAGATGATTTTAGGTCGGTTGAGGGATTAGAAAACGCCGGAAACCCGCATAAACTCTATGTTTTTGCGCGTTCTCGGCGTTTCTTTTATCGCCTGTGTTAGTGGTGCTT
>JALFJQ010000075.1 GCA_022775085.1 Clostridiales bacterium
TGAGTATCGGAACAATGCAGATAGCCGTGAGGACGCACTGCACGAACTGACTGCCACACTCCGAAGCGGAGATGCCAGCGGTGTACGCGAATGGCTCCAGAATATCGTGAACGAGGACGAACCGGATGAAACCACCCAAAAGCTGCCGAGCTTATGGGACGCCTGGATCAGCTGGTGCCGATGACTGAACCGGAACAGCTAACCGAGCCGGAAAATACCGAA
Source organism: Clostridiales bacterium (assembly GCA_022775085.1). GTDB lineage: Bacteria > Bacillota > Clostridia > Oscillospirales > Oscillospiraceae > Faecousia. Next base: position 223 of record JALFJQ010000075.1, read on the forward strand.
AGTGTCCAGCCCAGCGCCGAGTACCGGGAGGCCCTATTGGTGCTGGATGATACCAGCTACCTTCATGTTCAGCCCTGTGACACCGGCTGGGACTACACGCTCTACGATGTGGCAACCATGAAGCAGATGGACGGCGGCCAGTTGGACGGGCCGGATATGGGCCGTTCCACAGCGGTAAGCCATATCTGCGAGGACCTGGAGATGGGCGGCAAGTCCATCAAGTATGCGCCGCTGTCCATGATCGAGACTTTGCAGAAGGCGGCTTACCACCAGATGCAGGAACAGATCAGCCAGCAGACCGCAGAAGCAGCTGCCACCCAGCTGCCGGATGCCCAGGAGCAGGCGTTGGACGAGTACCCCATGCCGGACCCGGTGTTGACCCAGGATGATCTGGAGAAGTGTGGCTACTTGGACAGCGATTTGCTGCCCCTCTCCAAAGAGAGAGCCTATGAGCTGATGGATCGTGACCTGACTGTTTACATTATCCAAGAGGGAGAAAACCCGGAAATGGCCTTTGATACCGCTGACCTGGACGCCCATGACGGTATCTTTGCTGTGTCCCGCGAGGAATGGGAGCAAAGCCCGGACTTTCACGAAAAAGTTTTGGAACGACAGGATAGGCAGTTGGAACGAGAACAGGCGTTTCTTTCCCATGAGGGAAACTGTTTTGCTATTTATCAGGTGAGCCAGGATGATCCGCAGAATGTGCGTTTTATGAATCTGGATTGGCTGCAATCGCACAATCTGTCCGTAGAGCGGAACAACTATGACCTTATCTATACCGCCCCTCTGGACGGTTTCGGCAGCACTATGGAGCAGCTGGAAAGGCTGTATGAGCAGTTCAATCTGCAAAAGCCAGTGGATTTTCACAGCCCGTCCATGAGCGTCAGCGACATCGTTGCCATCAAGCAGGACGGCAAGGTATCCTGTCATTACTGCGACAGCGTTGGTTTCACCGAGGTTTCTGGATTTCTGCCGAACAATCCGCTGAAAAATGCGGAAATAGCCGTGGAGGATGACTACGGCATGATCGACGGCATCATCAACAACGGCCCAAAGGAACCGACAGTGGCCCAGCTGGAACAGCAGGCCCGCAGCGGCCAGCCGATTTCCCTCATGGATTTGGCTGCCGCCACCCACCGGGAGGAACGGGAAAAGAAAAAGTCCGTCATTGAGCAGCTGAAAAGCCAGCCCAAGACGGAGCACAAAAAGACAGCGCCCAAAAAGAGCGCGGAAAGGGAGATTTGATATGGGAAACTTCACTTTTGAGGAAACGAACTTGCTTTGCATCTACAACACCGGTAGCCGTACCGGGCTGATTGACGCTCTGACCGAGATGCGCGGTGAACTTTCACCGGAGGAGGCTGAACTGCGGGAGCTGACGGATAGCGCCTTGGGTAAACTCCAGGCCATGAGCGATGCCGAGTTTGCCGAGCTGGAGCTGTACCCAGATTTTGAAACATAAAGCGGCTATACAGAGCATAATTTGGATGCTATAATAAAAATATTAGATGCATTCAGAAGGATTGGGATATGGAAATGGATTTGTTAGAACAAAAAATCAAAGTATGTGAAGATCGTTATAGAAAATTTATGGGATTGGACACTTTCCCTGAATATAAATTACAAACAAAAGAAGTCCGGTTGGATACTGCTCTTCAAAAAGGGTTTGATTCGATTGCGGCAGCCTCGTATGATGTACAGGCTGGGGAACACAGATTGCTTGTTAGCACCAACCTTAGTATTCCTGAATATGTAATGTTTCATGAATTCACCCATATACTGGATTCCGAAAGGTATGTAAAAAACGATAAAGCCCGGTATGTAGGGGTTTCGGGCTTTACAGAATATCATGCTTCACAAGTTGAATTAATACAACTATTGGGAGCAACCTCTGTCCATGAGATAGAATCATTTTCAATGGACAACATCATAAATACTATTTCGGGTACAAAAAGTGTAAATCAGTATGTAGAGCAAAAGCGTCAACACGCTATTGAGTTGTTTAGCAGAAGCGACTTCCCAGCAGATTTGGAAACGCTCACAGGAGCTTTTGGGGTTTTATTTAATTACTTTGGCCTTAGATCTATCTGTGAACTTTATTCTATTAATTTTACAGAAAAGATTGAAAACGAACCATTTCTCAAGATTATCCCTATACAGCAATTTGTTCCACTAAACAGGCTGATGCACGGTTGGCTAAATGAAGGTATGATTGATATAAGCATTCAGATTTATCTAGGAACGATATCTCCTCTCGTACAGGCGTTCCGCTTAGTCTAGTTTTTAAATGCATATCGAGATGCCATAGGAATGTAACATCGGCTTAATTATAAATTATTTATAGTTACGGTACTAGCAGGAAATCCTTCGCGGTTTCCTGCTTTTCTTTTATCCAATATACGAAGGGAGGACAAATAACCATGCCATCCAAAGCTGAATTTTACCAACAGATGGCCGAACAGGTATCGACCCAGCTTGTGGGCAGTTGGAAGGAGTGGACGGCTTTTCTTACCACTGCCGCGCGCCTTTATAAATACCCGTTTCATGAGCAAATGATGATTTATGCCCAGCGCCCGGATGCCACCGCCTGCGCCGAGTATGATTTATGGAATGAAAAAATGGGCCGGTATGTGCGCCGTGGCTCCAAGGGTATTGCCCTGGTGGACGATTCCGGCGACAGACCCCGCCTACGCTATGTGTTCGATATTTCCGACACCGGCACCCGTGAACATTCCCGTACACCCTGGTTGTGGCAGCTGGAAGAACAGCATATCGGTCCTGTGTCGGCCATGTTGGAGCGCAACTACGGCGTTGCCGGTGATGATCTTGCCCAGCAACTCACCGATGTGGCCGGAAAGCTGGCGAGTGAATATTGGGACGAGCATCAGAGGGACTTCCGCTATATCGTTGACGGTTCGTTCCTGGCGGAGTACGATGATTACAACATCGAAGTCCAGTTTAAGTCCGCCGCCACCGTCAGTATCGCCTATGCCCTGATGTCTCGCTGTGGGCTGGATACGGAACAATATTTCCAGCATGAGGACTTCATGCCAATTTTCGATTTCAATACCCCTGCTACGGTTGGGGCGTTGGGCGCGGCAGTCAGCCAGATCAACCAGCAGGTTTTGCGGCAGATCGGCGTCACCATCCAGAACTATGAACGCGAGCAACTCGCGGAAAGGAGCGTTACACATGGAGAACAGCCTGACTTACACGATGAACGGAGATTATCAGATTCCCGACCTGAAGCTGACCGAACAGCCGGAGAAGCCCCTGGGCAAGTACGGCAGGATGCGGAAAGCGTACCTGAAGGAACACCG
>JALFJQ010000076.1 GCA_022775085.1 Clostridiales bacterium
GTTCATGTCAGATTGTCGATGATGTCCGCCACGCTCACCGGTTCATCCCCACGTGCGTGGGGTTCATTATCATTGAATCGGGTTACAAAATCAATTTCTCGGTTCATCCCCACGTGCGTGGGGTTCATTTCAGCGCAACGCCCTGCGCCGCAGACAGGGGCGGTTCATCCCCACGTGCGTGGGGTTCATGCGGGCGAGTCCTGTCCTACTGGGGCGCACGACGGTTCATCCCCACGTGCGTGGGGGTCATACCAACGGTATCGCGGTTTACTCATGTCGTTCCGGTTCATCCCCACGTGCGTGGGGTTCATTCCGTTTCGAGATCGCCGTATTCGACCTTCCACGGTTCATCCCCACGTACGTGGGGTTCATTTCCCCCACGGCGTTGCAATCACCGTCCCCCTCGGTTCATCCCCACGTACGTGGGGTTCATCGATATGCGGCTTCCTTTGCTGCGTGGGTTTCCGGTTCATCCCCACGTACGTGGGGTTCATACTTGCGGGATATTCGGGAAACCCCATTTTTCAATGGGATTTCCCAAGTTTTTCATTCAAAATTACGGGGATGTCAGGCAAGAAGTATCATGCCAAGCCCGTAGGCCTTTCCCGGCCCAATACCACCCGATAGCGCTTTTTGAAAAGCAGAGGCATCCCGAATTTCCAGAATCCCACTGTAATGATAGGCGTCCCAGTTCATCTGCCCGCCCTGCTCCGCTTCGTGATTTCCGGCAAAGCTGGCGGCTTCCAGCTCCTGCACGCTCAAAATTGCAAATCCATTCTGGGATGCTTTTCTCGACAGCCATGCCATGCGTTCTTCCTCGGTTCGCAGCACTCTGCGGCGGCTGTTTTTGCCGTCCGCCTGCGCCACTTTCTTACTGGGCATCGTCAGCACATCAAATCGAACCCTCCGCCCTTCGGTCATGGCGCTTTGCCACGCGGATACATCCCGCTCTCCCGCCAATACCAGAAAGGGAAGCAGCTTTTCCCGGATCACGGGGCTTTCCGAATACAGATACACCGCGCAATTTCGGCCGCTGTTTTGCACCCGGTATAATAGCTGCACTTCTCCCCGGGAGCCGGCAAAGAGACCGTTCAGGAGCCTGTGCATCCTCTGGCAGTCGCCCAATGCACCTCGAACCGTCCGATTTCCCAGATCCAGTTCAATTTTCGTCAGATACATGGGAATCCTCCTCTATCACGCCGCGCCAAACCATTCTCCGCTCAAAGCTGCGCCAGCCCGGCTTCCGTTCGTCAGGTCTTGTATAGGATGCCGCTTGGGAAAGGGGTATGTCCGTCTCAAACGTCATGGGATAGACCGCCCGGTCGGCGGCAGGGTAGGTCCGGATCAGCTTCAGCGGATCCTGCTCCTCCGGGGCTTCGCATTCCAGAACCGGGCGGGAAGGAACACAGGTCTTTCGTCCCAGATATACACACCACTTCGGTGCTTTTAAGGCGGCAGCAATCCGGTCGTGCCAGAGTGCATCCGCCGCGATCACCACCAGAAAGCTGGCATCCTGCAGATAGATACGCTTTGAAATAATGGTTCCCGGGGAACGCTTTCCGCCGTTTGCGGTCCGAAGGGGATCCCCTGTTATGGTCTGGAAGTCCACGGCCTTGATACCCGGCCGGTCGGCACGAACCGTAACAGAAATGGCCTCCGACAAGGCGGTGATCTCAGGATCCTCCCGTTCCAGGCCCATGGCGCAGGCCAGCAGGCCCACAATTCCGGACTTACTGGGCATGGAAGCACTGTCCCGGTCGTCCCATTTGGCTCTCTCGCCCCAGGACTGCAGGACTCCCTCCAACCGCAGAACCAGCAAAGAAGATTTCTCTGCCATAAGCCTGCACCTCAGCACATGGTTTCCGTGACAGCATCCACCAGCTCCGGGAACGTTTTGCAGACAAGCGCCTCACACCGGGGCGCCATATCATACTTATCCACGCAGAACCAGATGCGCTTTTCCACCGGCAGGCCATAGTTCCGGGCAACGCAGTCCACTTCCTGCGCCAGCCTTTCAATGCTGTTGCCCAGCAGGTCCCTGCCGCCGCCCCGGACCGGATCGACGAAGGCGTTGACCATGCTGGTGGGAATCTTTGTGTTCTTGCATTCCACCAGAACAGCGCCGGGAAGCACATGACCGGCAAAGGAATTCTGCTTGCCGGAGGGGTTCGTAAATGCCATGGTTCTCAGCAGGGCGGGGATCGCCTTTGCGATGATTTCATCCGCATTGGCGGCATCCTTCAGATTCTCTTTCAAAACGTCCGTGTCCAAAGAGGCATAGATATAATAACAGGAGGAATTATAATCGATATCGCCAATCATGGCAGCACCGCTCTCATCCGCAGTTTCGCCCCGGAGCAGGTCATCCATGGCGGTGAAATAATCCGACTCCACAGCGACCTTATTGGTAGAGAGCGCGTGCGCAACCTGCATGCTGGCTTCCACATCCCGGAACGCATCCGAGGTGACCATACGGCCAAACAGCGCAATGTCCAATGTCACAGCCCGGTCTTTGGCGCCCTCCACAGCCGCCTGAAGGTCCTTGCCCTTCAGCGCTTTGACTTCCTTTTCGGTCTTGCACTGATCCAAAATGCCTTTTACCGCATCCGCCGCGGCCTGGATATCCTGGGGGCCGAAGAAAATCACCTGGGCAGTATAGCTGCCCTTTTTGTTCTCTGTTCCCTCCTTGGTGCCAAAGCCGCTGATCTTCGGCACAACCAGTTCTACATACTTCGCGTCTACGCCCATTTCCAGGAGCTTTTCGCCGACCAGGTCTGGGAGCTTTCTGGTACGGATACCCAGATTCTCCCCGCCAATTTCCTGCTGAAAAACGGGAGACGTGCGCCAGGTGCGCTTCAGGCACTGGCTGGAAATCCGTCCGCGGTTCACACCGCCGAACAGGCAGGTCTTGGGAGCGCCGTTTTCATCCCGGTTCAGGTTCGTAGGGGGATAATTCTTCAGCATATGGATTTCATACAGCATATTTCCTTTCTCCTTTCAAATTCCGTTTGTACTGAAAATCGCACGGGCCCATTTTCTCTGGACGCTCTGGTTTTCGTTATTCCAATAGATCAGGTCTTCCAAAAGGTCTGCAAAGTCTATCTCCTCTGATGTTTTCTGCCGGATCAGTTTCATCATGCGGCACAGCTTTGTCAGCATATAGCCATCCTGATCCCACTGCGTATCCAGCAGTCCTTCCACGCGGTGCTGCATACTGTCAGACAGTTCCGCACCGCGGATCAGATCCGCCAATACCTTTTCCACCGGTTCTCCGGCGCCTTCCGCCGGATCCCACAGACACTTTATGCAGGAAGCGGCAAACCATCTGTCCTCCTGCCATTGCGGAACTGCCGGCGTAATGCAGCGATAAAAGGCAGCAATGGCCTTTCCGTTCGCTTCCGGGAGCATGACCCCCGCAGACCGTTTCAGTGCGGCCCGATCCCCGGTGCTCAGGGCATCCACCCGTTCCAAAAAGGATTCGTAATTTGTTTTATTCTCCATCCACATTCGCCTCCCGGAGCTTTTTGACGGTAATTACGATTTCTTTCTCTTTCTGCGCTGCTTTTGCCAAGGCACGGCCGTTCAGACGCAAATTGGAAGTGGTCCGCTCCCGAACTGCCTTTACGGTTCGTATGACATAATCACACCATGCCTGATAGGCATCAAGCAAATCCGCATTTTCCGCAGCCAGCGAATTCCGGATGAAAATCCAGAATTTCTGCTCGCACAGGTCATAGTATTCCTGAACCGCCTGAGAAACGATGCCGGCCGGGATCTCCGGAATCCCCGCGAAACTGCGCCTGAGCGCACCGGCCAGATTCTCCACGGCTTTGATGCAGTATTCCAGACAGCGAATATGATCTTCGTCCTGTGCCAAACGAACCGGGATATCCAAGTCGAAATGGAGCATTCCCAAATAGCTGCCTTGATTGGTCTGGACGCCATAAAGGGAAACGGAGGCATTTTCGGCTTCTTGATCCAATTCAAAATACTGCCGCAGCATATAGGGCGCTTTCTTGCCTTTCACATCAACCAGATCATTCAGATTTCGCCAGACTGCCTTTTCCTGGTTCGGCCTCCACGGAGCGCGTCCTTCCTTACTGTAGCGATAGGTGACAAACGGATCGTCCCAGGTCTCCTTGGACGTATAATTCATCCCCTGACACAGATACACCTCCGAGACCATCCCGTCCCGGGGAACCAGAACAATTCTTCTTGCCGGGAACAGCATACCGAATAACCAGGAGGTTTTTGTCACTTCCTTCTTCGGCTCCACCGGTTCCGTATTCCTCCACAGAACGGGAGGATCATCGAAGGGAATATTGATCCGGTTCGTGACGCTCAGTGAATAAACCAGGGTCTCAAAAAGGTTCCTGCCCCGAACCACCGTATAGTATGGGGGAGACGCGCTCACATTGGATGGGTAGCCCTGTGCGCCGGCTGTGCAGAACCACTGCGCCGGGAGCAGGAGCCTTGCCGCAGCGTCATATTGGAGCGCACAGCTTTCCCCATTTCTATGGTCATAGTGGGTGTGGTTGTTTCCGCGAGGGAGTGTGTAGTCCAGCTCCGCCGCAGGCTTTATGCTCTTATCCCACACGGCAGAGTAGGGCGTCTGCAGGAACGGTCTTTCCTTGTCAAAAAGGTCAAAGCGTACGCCCTCGTTTTCACAAAGGGTTATGTAATCGTCGATGCTTTCCGGATCAAAAGATCCTTCCTCCAAAAGGTCCTCCAGCGTTTCCTTGTCCTTCGGGCGCAAGGCGTCCATCAGGAACACACTGAGAAAACGGTACAGGCTGTATTCCACCATGGCGGAAGCATCTGAGATGGCTTTCAGCCTGTGGGCATTTTTCAGAGTATCCAGGATTCCCAGCTTCTTCCTTTTATTCTCCAGGTCAATCACCGGGATCCATCCCTCTGAAAGTACATTAAATGATGCGCTCATGTTTCACCATCCTTTATCATTACGCCAAGCTCGGGATCGAAGCGGATTTCCATGCCGGAAGGATCCCGGTACACCCCCTCTGCTGCCGGGAGAATTTCCACGCCTGCCAGCAGTTTATCACCTTTTATGTCCGATAAATCGGATATTTTGCCCTTAATTCGTTTTTCACTGACGGAAACGCTCTGGCTCAGCACCTCCTGGGCCAGTTTTCGATTGGTGATAGAAGCAAAACGTTTTCCATCTTTCCGAATGGTACAGCGCAGGATCTCTTGATATAGGGGTTCCTCCACCAGCGCAATCCGCACGCTGGGCTCTCCAAGGCGGGTTTTGACAGAAAGGTAACTGTTTTCCTGCTCGTCGTGAAAGACCGGATCCTCCCAGATGGGAGAGAACTGATTCCACGGATGGCTCAGCAAATACGGCTGACTTTGCGCCGCTTTTACGGAGTCTGACGTAAGCATTGCAAACCATGCTTCCATCTCTTCCGGCGGAATTTTGCTGCCGTCATACCCATCCTGCACCAATCGCTGAATATCCTCCGGGAGAAGGATTCGCTCCCTGTCTTTCAGCAGGCAGATACTCTGCCGCAGAAGGCACGCAGGGTATACGACTTCGCTTACACCGAAACTGTCACTTTTTCCGGGAGCCAGGATCCACGCTCTTGGTGTCAGAAACGCTTCCGGACGAACGGTGTCATCATGCCTGTGAACACGGCCAAGACGCTGCAGGAGCAAATCCATAGGCGCCACGGCTGTAATCATGCCATCAAAGTCCACGTCCAGGGACTGCTCCACCACTTGGGTTGCCACCAGAATTGCCCGTTCCGGTCGATGGGATTTGTCTTTGCCGAATAAGGTAAGGCATTCTCTTTCGATTTCTTCTCTTCGTGCAGCCGGGAATTGGGCGTGGAATAGCAGGAGTTTCCCGTCATAGTTCTCTCGAACTGCGCAGTAAACCGCCTGCGCATCCCGAACCGTATTCATCAAGACACACAGGCAGCCGCCCGCCTGTACGGCAGAAATGGCCATACGCGCAATGGCTTCCGCATCATTCAGACAGGGGGAAAACTCCGCTTTGATCTCCAGGGTGCGGCTGGAAGCAGGAATGCTGCGGATCCTTGCGGAACCATCTTCCAAGACCGATGTGATGGAAGGGTAGCTGCCCTCCGGGAGCTTACAGCCATATACGCGCAAGAGGTCTGCCTTCTTGTCTGCCGGTAATGTGGCAGACAGCATAACCACCGGAATTTCCAGCGCAATGCACCATTCCAGCAGACGCATAATGATTTCGTCCATATATACATCATAGCTATGGATCTCGTCGATCACCAAGACCTTATTGGAAAGCCCCAACAGTCGGAGCACACCGTACTTCACCTGTGTTGCGGCAAGCATCGCCTGATCCACCGTGCCCACAGCATATGGAGAAAGCAGCCCTCTGCGGACGGGTGCAAGCCAGTTCCGAACATCCTGGGCATCCTCCTGCGCGTAATCCTGCTCCGGTGTATGTTCGTCGATCAGCCACGCCATGGCGTGGAGCAGCCGGACGGTATCCTCAAGCCCATGCAGTTCCATCAACCCGCGCATTCGCCCAACCATCTGGTTGGATGTCGCCGAAGTCGGAAGGGCAATGTAAAAGCCGTTTTTTCCCCACTGCTTTTGCATTTGCAGGGCGGCAAACATGCCTGCTTCCGTCTTCCCTTCGCCCATCGGCGCTTCCATCAGGATCATGCGAATCCGCTGGTCCGTATCCCGGAAAAGGTGCTCCGTCTCGACCTGAAGCGGCCTGCGTCCTTCTTCCGGAATATTCGGCCAGATATCACAGAAGGTGTCGCCCCACGTCACATTGAAAGGCGAAAAACCGTTGCTGTCAAAGAAACGCTCCGCCCGATCCCGAAGGAGCGATATGCCATTGCTTTCCGTCAGAATTTTCTCGGCATCATAAAACGTGTCACCGGATGCAATCCAGTCTGTCAATATCAAGATTCCAAGAAGCAAAGAACTTATGGTGCCTTCCTGCTCCTTCCTGTAATCCGGAACGTATAATTCCCCATCCAGAAACAGAGCACGCATATTTCCCTCGAATTCCGCCTGAAACGCACACCACTGTGGGGACTGATTCTTGCGGCCGTTTCCTGCTTTTCCTTGGTGGTGCACTCCAATCAACTCAGAGAATAGATTTCGCGCTTTGCGTTGGATTCCCGCTTCCTTCCAAATCCGCTTCAAGGCAGCCGTACTTGTTTTCTCATGCCGAACTGAATTTCCAACGAGTACGCCGTCCTGCAGCCCCTCCGCGTTCAGCCGCGCTTTCATCTCGGGGTCTTTGCACTGAAACAGATAGTCGATTTTCCCAATATCATGGAGCGAGGCCCAGTAACCAATAAATGGGAGCATCTGTTTTTCATTTAGCGACAGATATCGTTCCAATATCTCTTGGTTTCCCGGAGCCAGGATGTCTCTAAAAATTATCTGCGCAATGATTCCCACGGTTATCCCATGGGTACATACCGATTGGAATGGGTCTGTCTTCGCCCATAGGTCCTGCAATTGCATAGCAATCCCTTCTTACTGCAATTTTCGCTTTTGCAAGAATGAGTCTATCTTGATTAAACTGTTTCATTTTAATCAAGAAGGCACCGCCTGACGGCGTTGCCGTATCTATGATTTTCGGAACAGAAAATCATAGATACCCGTCCCATTATGATCTTCATATTAAAATGTTCGATTCCGAAGAATTAAACATTTTAATTGAATATCAGTATTATTTCCATCACTCAATGATCCAGACTTCCCTCGTTCAGCAAAAAATCATAAATACTCATAACCAGCACCCCGTCATCATTGTAATACGGCGCAGGCGCATCTTTTGTGATAATAATTTTCTTGAAGAAATCGCCGGTCAGCATCAGGGATCGCTGCTCCTGTTCCATCTTTGCCCTATCCGGAATTGCGTAGGCCGACTGGATATAATAGCGCTTGGAACCTTTGTTACAGACAAAATCAATTTCCAGCTGTTTACGGATTCCATGGCCTTTCTCATTCGTTTTATTCAGTGTAATAACACCAACATCCACATTGAAACCCCGTATCTTCAACTCATTGAAAATGATATTCTCCATAGCATGAGTTTCTTCCAGTTGGCGGAAATTGAGCCGGGCGTTGCGCAATCCCAAATCAGTAAAGTAATATTTAACCGGTGTGTCGATATACTTCTTCCCCTTTATGTCATATCGAACAGCACTGTCAATCAAAAAAGAATCACATAGATAGTCGATATACCTTTTGATCGTTGTGTTACTGATGGTCTTTTTCTTAACGGTTTTGAAGGTCGCCGATAACTTTGTCGGGTTTGTAAGAGAGCCGATAGCGGATGAGAGGATGTTCAGAAGCTCCTCCAATTCTGCCCGATTGCGCACATTATGTCTTCCTACAATATCCGAAATATAGGTTTCCTCGAACAGTGCCTTTAAGAAACGAATCTTTTCCTCCGAGCTTGAAATATTCACGATAGGCGGCAATCCACCGTAAAGCATATATTCGTTCCAGCCGTCCTGTTTCGTTCCCGAATAAACAGACATAAATTCAGCAAAACTGAGGGGATACATATGAACTTCATCCCCTCGACCTCGAAATTCCGTTATCACATCCTTAGACAAAAACCGGGCATTGCTTCCCGTCACATACACATCAACATTTTTCATGCGGATCAGGCTATTTAATACGGATTCAAACTCTCCTAAAAGCTGCACTTCGTCCAACAGTACATAATACATTCCATCACTTTTAATCCGCTCCTTGAGATAGGGATACAGAACATCCGGATTGCGAAAACGCTTATTTTCATAGGAGTCAAACGCAATTTCTATAATGTGCTGTTCATCCGTTCCTTCTTCCAGCAAGTGATCCTTAAACAGATTGAACAACAAGTAAGACTTCCCGCAGCGCCGGATGCCCGTCACCACCTTGATAAGTCCATTGTGCTTTTTACTGATGAGCTTATTCAAATAGATGTCTCTTTTGATTTCCACATTTCCGCCCTTCTTCCTGCTGAAAGTTTTTGCGAGTTATCGCGAAATTCTTCAGTAGCATTATGCCATAACCGAACCAATTTTACAACTCCTATTGAAAATTTCTGCGAGTTATCGCAATTGCAGGCAATAGAAATTGCCAGAGAGGCTTACAATCCAGAACTGCATACTTCAAAACCTGAAGCTGTCAAATATCAACACCTACCTATTGAATGTCTGCTGAAAGGGCCACATGGTGGCTTATTCACGCACCGTTAGGTGCGTTATTTCGCAAAACCGGCCAGTAGTCCATAAGCATCAAGCGGCGCATGATACGACTAATCATGCTCCCTATATAAACTCTATATGATTTTAATCCTGGTGTGCATTTTC
>JALFJQ010000046.1 GCA_022775085.1 Clostridiales bacterium
CATAACGCCGAAGATACAGGAGGGAATCAAAATGCAAAATATTGTACCATTACACGGCTTTGGAGGCGTACCTTATTCTGCTGTCCGGAGAGCAGCCCCCAGGAATCTGCTGGACAACAGCGATTTTACAAATCTGGTGGCACAGGCAGGAATTGGCGGAAACCACGGAACTATCCAATACGCGGCAGACCGCTGGATTCTTGACTCTGGAACGGTTTCCTATGAGGCGGGCGTCGGTCTGACCCTGAACGGAACCATCCGCCAGAAGCTGGAATTTCCGCCAACAGGAGATACAAGCGCATTCGTTGGAACGGCGTCCGGGGAGGCGTCCATCGTCTATGCAGACGGGGAAATCACCATCACATCCAGCGGCGGAGTCCTGGAATGGGCAGCCCTGTACGCAGGCACGTATTCGGCTGCCACAATGCCGGACTACAAGCCAAAAGGCTACGCCGCAGAAATGGCAGAATGTATGCGATATTTCCAAATCGTCCGAAACGGCAGCGGATACGTTTCGTCGTCAAATGCCTATATTTTTATCCAGGCGGATATGCGTGTAGCTCCTACCGCAACGGTTGTCATAACCGGTTCCGTTCGTGCCAACGGAAAAAGTGTGGATGCCGATACCGTGAGTGCCGTGTCGCGGTTTCTTCCCAACAGCATCCGACTAACCATCCCAGGGGATTTCTCAGGCTCCAATTACGGTGCCTGCCTGTTCAACGCAACCATCCAATTATGTGCTGATTTGTAATACGGGAATCTGGCGGAATGTTTCATCGTTTCCAGTTTGAATTGTGCCGGAATGTGTTATCTTCCTTGATGTACATCAGGTTTTCTGGCATAATCCGCCTTTGGAAATCGGCGAAAGCAATCGAACAGGTTTTTGAATAAGATATAGAATCCATAGTCAAAAGCACTGTGTACGCACAAGTGAAGCAGGACAAAAATCCGGGTAATATTTTTCATACATCTTGTACACACAGCTGAAAGGACCTGCCGTCTGTGAAGAACAGACGACAGGTCCTCAATTTTTCCTGATACGGCAGTCATTCCGGCAATTTGATGCACCGCGGTTGCAGGCAGTCCGACACACCATAGATCCTGTAAATTAGAAAACCGAAAACATCACAGGAATCATCTGCACCCACTTTGTCCATGAACCATCTGCTTACGTCGAACTATCCATCTCTTTAATGTAGCCAGAACATAGATTCTTTTGAAGTATCTATACGGTCCCGGGTCTTGCTCGTCTTTTACAAAGGTGATATCCACCTTTGCCATGTGCTTCTTCACTTCCGATAAGGTAAGGAAGCCGCTGATATACTCTTCCATCAATACCTTTTCACTGAGGAAAGTCTTCCCCGGGATCACGACGGTATCCTTTGGGACGGGCTTGTTCAGGAGCATATAGTCCGCAAACATAGCTGGCAGATTTACACCGCTTTCTGTAACCGCATATCCCGAGCCGCCGAAACGCAGATTCAGTTCAACGAAATACATTTTTCCGTCGGTGGTCTCGATAAGATCCACATCGAACAAGCCTTCGTAGTTCAGAGTCCCCACAAAGTTGCTGATATCCTCTATCAGCTTTTGCTGCTGGGAGCAGGGAAGTATCTTTCCCGTTATTGCAACTCCTCTGCTTGAACCATGACCGCCTTCTTCTGCGGCAAAGAAGCCGGGCGCAACAACACCATCCTTTGTACACAGTCCCAGCAGAGAGTACTCTTTCCCGATTTCAATGTAGTCCTCAACGAGCATCTCAATATCATTTTTCTGTGAAAGCTCCGCTAATGCATTTCGCAATTCCGCTTCACTTTCACATTTTCTCATTCTGCTTTTGAGACCATTCTTACTGATATTGGGCTTAACAAAGCACGGATATTTTACTGTTTCTGGGATAGATACTACCCCTTCCCGCGCCATTCTTATCACGCTGCTGTTAACTACGGGCAGTCCGGCGGCTCTGGCTAAGTCCTTTTGCACTGCCTTGCTCATCATCCGACTGATTGCGCCGGATTCGTTATTGATATTAGGCTGGAGATAATGCGCACGCAGTTCTTCCATATACTCGTCCGCAATACTTGCAACCAAGTCATCCGCAGGGAGCAACAGCATTTTCCGCTCCTGGTCCGCAAGCGAGAGAAGTTTCTTCACAATCTGCGTGCTGTCTTCATGGGATACACAAGTATAATATGCTTTCACATATTTGCTGTAAGCATCGGGTCTCAGTCTTTTTCTCAATGCTCCGGGCTTACTCTTAAAAATCTGCAAGATCTCAACCTCATACCCTTCTTTTCCCAGTGACCTTGCCATGCAAAGATTGGAGCAGAAATTCCTCCCGGAGACCAGCACACGGGGCTTCGGGGAATTGGGATTGCGTCTGTTTTTCCTCTTCGTTTGGGGATAACCATAGAGGTACGGTTTCCATGCATCCATCGCTGCGTGAATGCCTGCTTTTAGTGTGCTTTGCTTCGATTCTTCTATTGCCGTGTCCGCAGCCTGGTTCGTATTATCATGTTCCGCAGTAATGTCTCCCACTCCCTCAACTTTCTCACTGTTTTCCAGTCTCTCACAGCGTTTTCAAATACGCCATAAAGTTTTGCTTGTTCTCAAGTGCGGTGGTGGTGGGACGGCCGAGATCCTCTCTGGCGCCAATGGAACACTTAACCTCAATGAGACTCAGCGCGTTTCGTGCTTTCGCCGCTTCCAGCTCAGCATCCAGCGCTTCAAAGCTGTCCACACTGACAGCATTGGGGTAGCCGCAGGCCTTTGCAATCGCGACCAAATCCAAATTTGCCGCAACGGTAGGCATTCCGCCCACGGTTTCGTGGGCGCCGTTGTTGATGACGACGTGAATCAGGTTCTTCGGCGCGTTCGCGCCCAGAACAGCCATGGCGCCCATGTGCATCAGCACCGCGCCGTCGCCATCCACACACCACACTCTGGTATTCGGCTTGTTCAGCGCCACACCCAGGGCGATGCTGCTGCTGTGTCCCATGGAACCTACGGTCAGGAAATCATACTTGTGCGCCTGACCATTGGCAACGCGGGTCTCAAACAGTTCACGGCTGGCCTTGCCGGTGGTGCTGACAATGGGATCTTCTCCGCTGGCCTTGACAATGTGCTGAATAATCTCTTCGCGCACCATGGTGTTGCTGTTTTCATACTTCACCTTGCCGTCATAGGACAGCGCGCCCTTTCGAATGACAAATGCCACATCTTTGCCCGCGGCCAGAACTGTCCGGAAGGACTCCATTGCAGACGCGACTTCCTCGTCGGTGGTATCTTTTCCGATGACAAAGGTCTTAATATCCATGTCCTCAAGGAGCTTTACCGTCACTTCGCCCTGATAGATATGCTGCGGTTCATCATGGATACCGGGCTCGCCTCTCCAGCCGACAATGAACACGACCGGAATGGCATAAACCTGATCATTCAGCAGGGAAGCCACCGGATTGATGATATTGCCCTCTCCGGAATTCTGCATATAGACAACCGGAACCTTGCCGGTTGCCAGATGATAGCCGGCAGCCAGCGCCGTGCAGTTACCCTCGTTCGCGGCGATGATATGGTGCTTCTGGTCGATGCCATATTCATTCATAAGGTAATTACAAAGCGCTTTCAGCTGGGAATCCGGAACGCCGGTGTAAAAATCCGACCCTATGATCTCAACAAGCTTTTCTACCTTCATTACCGTACAATCCTCCTGTACATCTGTCGCAATACGTCAGCATTCAGCGCCACCGGATTGTTTTTCAATCTCACCGGATTCACGGACTGAACCAAGGTTTCCAATTCCGTTTCTTTGTCGCCGGATTCCGGTGATTGCATACCCATTGCTGTCAGCATAGCCTTGAACTGATCCAGGGTAATCATTTCCGAAATCTGTGCCAGGGTGTCTCTGAGATAATCAGCGCCTCTGCTGTCAATGCAGTCATCCGTGTGCGCAAGCACATACTCCCAGACTTCGGGAATACAGACGGCTACCGCGTGTCCATGGGGGAAGCGATACAGGGACGTTATCTTATAGCTCATTGCGTGGGCCGCGGTGGTGGCGGTGATATTGATTGCACGCCCGGCATAGTTGGAAGCCAGCATGATCTTGGCGGCTGCGGTTTCCGAGTTTCCAAAGATGTATGCCTCCCAGTTGGCGGTGATGCCCGCAATGGCCTGTTTGGCGTATTCCTTGCTCTCATCCGTGGAATGTACCGACCACCAGGACTCCACCGCCTGGCACAGCGCGTCCAGCATGGTGCATTTTTTCTGATAGTCCGGCAGGTTTTTCAGCACGGACGGCTCCAGCACGGCATAATCCGGGACAATGCTGCTATGGGATACGGACTGCTTGACCCCTTCATAATAGATCACCGCGTGGCGGGTTGATTCGCTGCCAGTTCCTGCCGTCGTGGGCACAGCAATCAGGGGGATGCCGGAGTCAAACTTCTCCTGCTCCAGATAGTTGACGCTGGGATCCATCCGGCAGAAGAGTTTGATGCACTTTGCGACATCAATTGCGCTTCCACCGCCTACCGCAACGATCATTTCACAATGCTCGCTGTTAAAAAGCGTCACGCCTGCGCACACCTGCTCATACAGAGGATTCGGGGTAAACCCCGAAAACTCCACATGGTCAAGCCCGTCAAAATGGCTTCTCACTGCCAGCGAATCATAGGATCTCGACTTTACCAGCAGAAATTTCTTCCCCTGCAGCAATTGGTCAACGTGCCCGATCCCTGTTACGATCGTTTGCTCCATCTTATTCCTCCGGAATCAGACGAATGATATCCTTGAAAGGCATACAAATATCATCGCACTCTTTCGCTCTGTGATTCTTCAGAATCAGCTTCGCGGCATTCTGCATCGCGGGGAATCCGGTCCGGGTCAGTTGGTTCGCGTAGATCACGATATTGACGCCCCGTGCCTTGAATTCCTCTTCCGTGACTGTATTGAAGGACGTGGGAACCACAACGATGGGGGTCGTCTGATTCTTCGCCCGGTACTTCTCCACAAACTCAAAGATTTCCGAGGGGTCTTTCTTACGGCTGTGAATCATGATGGCATCCGCGCCGGCATCCGTAAATGCAAATGCCCGCTCCAAAGCGTCCTCCATTCCCCTTTCCAGAATGAGGCTCTCGATACGCGCGCAGATCATAAAGTCCCTGGTGCGCTGGGCTTTTTTGCCTGCACGGATTTTGGCGGAGAAGTTCTCAATGGAGTCCTGGGTCTGGGCGACCTCGGTGCCAAACAGGCTGTTCTTTTTCAGACCGGTCTTGTCCTCAATGATTGCCATGGACACACCCATGCGCTCCAGAGAACGCACGGTATACACAAAGTGTTCCGTCTGTCCGCCGGTATCCGCATCAAAAATGATGGGCTTGGTGGTAACCTCGCAAATATCGTCGATGGTTCTGAAACGGCTCGTCATATCCACAAGCTCAATGTCCGGTTTCCCCTTGGCGGTGGAATCGCAAAGCGAGGAAACCCACATGGCATCGAACTGACGTGCGCCGCCGTCCTCTTCCACGATGGTATTTTCCACAATCAGTCCCGTCAGGCCGCTGTGTGCCTCCATAGCAGTGATGGTGCCCTTCATTGCCAGAGCTTTCTTCAAACGTGCGCGGCGAATATCCGGGGTGGCAAGCTCGACTCTTGCGCGCTTCTCCAGCTCCTCATACTTTGCGTCCTTGGAATAGGGATACTCCACCAGCCGTCCGCCGTAGGACGCCAGGACACAGCATACCTCATCACGAATGGGCTTCTGGAAGCCGGAAACCCAGTCGTCGCCATGAACGACATAGTCAGGCTGGTACTTCTCCAGATTTTCCTTATAGCTGAGCGTCTTTTGCTCTACCACCTTGTAAACACCGGCGATGTTTTCAAACATCGTTTTGCGTTCCTCAAAGGGCATAAGCGGAAAACGCTTATAGGATGCCACTGCTTCATCGGAAAGCACGCCGATAATCAGCTTGCCCAGCTTTTCTGCCTTACGAATGATCGCGATATGTCCGCTGTGGATCATATCCGTGGAAAAGCACATATAGACAGTCCGATTCTCGACCTCATTCAAACGCGCGGTGACCATTTCCAAATCCTCCGGTGTATCAATTTCGGCACAAAGCCGATCCTTAACATCGTATGCGTAGATCGCACACTTATCCGAGACGCGGTTAAAGGCATTCTCCGCATAGCACTTACGATTGTCCGATTCGCAGAAAGCGATGATTTCGTTCAGCCAAATCCGCCAATCCTCTCTGTTAAGCTTATACAGCGCCTGGGCCTCCATGGCATCCGTGAAGAATTCAATGCCAACCTTTTCGACTCTGCCGTCATGGACGACTGCCTTGAAGTCCTTCTCCGGCAGCGCAATGGTGGAGCTGACCTTCATACAGCTGGCTTGATAATTCAGCAGATCCTCCAGCACGGATTCCTCAAACACCAGATCGCCGTGCATAAGGAGAATATCATCGTCCAGATATTCCTTCGCGCAATAAATGGAATAGATGTAATTGGTCTGCGCATAGAGGGGATTGTTCACAAACGTATAGTGAAGCGGGAGCTTCAGAGATTCGCAGTAATCCACCAGCACTTTATCAAAATAGCCTGTGGTCATTACCACCTCTGTGATTCCCGCTGCCGCAATCAGCTTGAGCTGTCTGCTGAGAATCGTATCAATTGCAGAAATTGGTGTCATGCACTTGGGATGCTCCGATGTAAGGACGCCCATGCGGTGTCCCAGTCCGGAATTCAGAATCAGTGCCTTCATGTTCTCTCAATCCTTCCAAAGTGTAGTCGTTTTATATCTTACATAAGGCGCATGCAGACCTTTTCTTTTCAGAACGTCTCGACATGCCCCGCAACTCGTTCGCTGGTGTCTACCGGCGTCATATAATCGCCATAGAGATGGGTCAGATACGCATCGGTATCCCCAACCGTCACATAGTTCTTTCCCTCGAACTCTACCAGCGAGGTATGATCGATCCAATCCCGCTCAAGCATTTCCTTTTCCATGGAGTAAATGCTGTACAGATTGATATAGGCGTCGGGATTTCTGTTTGTGAAGCTTGTTTCGTTCTTACGGGCAAGTTTCACCATGGCATCCCTGCCAAACAGCAGCGCACACAGCGTGTATAACCCATGCTTAAGTGCTTTTTTGATTTTGTATGTCAGTTCGTTGTGCTGCACCCTTCCCGGTCTGGGCGGATTTTTGTAGTGCAGTGTCTTTTTGTATGCCTCCACGGACAACCTTCTGATTTTCCAGTGCCATCTGCCGGAACGTTTATTGGTTGTCCAGTCTGCAATCAGAAACAGATCGATGCACGATTTCCCGTCATAGAGTATTTTTCCAAACAGCCTCGGAAATGTGGGGTCCAATTCATCATCGATGTATGTAAACTCACCCAAAGATTCTTTCTGCAGGATTTCCCGGAGCTGATACCATTCATCCCGTTTTAACCCCACATCGATGTCATCATCCCAGGGGATAAACCCACCATGCCGCACAGCGCCCAATGTGCTGCCTGCAAGAAGATAGAAGGTAATATGATATTTGCTGCAAATATCGCTCAGCAGCTCCAAAGCCGCTACGCATTTCCTTTGGTGCTCGGACAAGTAATCGTCCATAAATGTAGCTCCTCAAAATAATTCTTCGTGCGCATTGCCTTTTCGCTCATGTTCGGGAGGCAATTTCCTATAGTCTCCGTACAGATGCTTCAGATAGGCATCCAAATGACCAAACGTCCAGAATGTTTCTCCCTCAAACAGGATTTTCTGAGCATCCTCCACGCACGAAGACAGAATCTTTTCTTTTTCCATGCTGTAGGTACTGTAAATGTTGATGTAGCAATTGGTGCTTGTTCCTTCACAGAGACGGCAGTTCCAGTCTGCGATCTTCAAAACCCGCTCTTTCGATAAGAACAGCGCCAGTAGCTGGGAAATGAAAATCCAGGGCTGTTTTTCTTTCTCATGCAGATAGCCGACTTTTCTGCTGTAAACCTTCCAGGTGATCTTTCGGATACACCACTGTACCCGCGCCAGGAAGGGGCTGTCCGAAAGCCGGATCAGCGGAAACAGATCGATACAGTTTCTTCCCTCGTAAAGAATTTTACCGTGTAAGCGAGGGTATTTCCCACTGTTCGAACAGGAGATATACTGATACGGAGACAAATCCGTTCTGCACAGTAGCGCATCCAGCTTTTGATAATCGGAATAGGTTAGGCCAATATCAATATCGTCGTCCCAAGGGATAAACCCGCCGTGCCGCACCGCGCCCAATGCGGTGCCCGCAATTAAAAAGAACCGAATTCCCTCACTGTCGCAGATTTCACGGAGCCTTCTCAGCGCTTCTAATTCAACGTTATGCAAATGTTCCAGGTCCATCGCATTACTCCACAATTGTCAGGTTATGCTTGTATCGGTTTTCCTCCGGCGGTAACTGCATATAGTCTCCGTAGACTGACTCCAATATTTTTTCTGCCTGGTCCGGGATTCTCACCATCAGACCGTCAAACGGTACAATTCTTCCGTCCCCGTAGTAGCTCTCAGGAAACTCCGTTCTCCACTTGTATTCACTCATGAAGTTGATTACCGTGCCGCCTGTTACGGGTTTTACGCGCTTCATGCAGCGATCCATCCGTTCCAGCGCCTTTTGCGTATCGATGATTCTTTCAAAATGAAACACCTGGCACAATTTGATGAGCACTTTTTCATACAGGGGTCTGTTGCTTCGACCGGTGACAAGGTAGTGGTCCAAATCCGACCACATCATCAGCATTTTGTGAAACAGCAAATTGTACTTGTGGAAGAAATGCCGGATTTTCCCGCTGGGCATACCATCGATTACAAATATATCCACCCAGACATTCATGATGGCGTCTTTTTTCCTGTAAGATGTTTTCACTTGATAGCCCAAATCGTTGATCTGTGAAATATAATCGATAAATCCCTCTTTCCTGCGAAAATCAGAAAGGATATAAGGGGGCTTCAGCTCCTGGGGGGCAATCTTCAGGAATTTTTCATAATCCTCCCGGAACATGGCCACATCGATATCATCGTCCCAGGGAATCATGCCCTGATGTCTGACCGCGCCCAAAAGTGAGCCTTCAACCAGATAGTATTTGATATGATTTACGTCGCAAACCCGGACAAATTCCTTTAAGATCCCAAGTTCGATCTTTTGAATTTCTTTAATACTTTGCCTTGCGTCCATCATCATTTCTTCCTGTTCCTCTATACCTTACTGCAGTGTCCGGATACCGTTTTTTCCTTTACCGGAACACAAATATTCACTGGCTGTAGGCAGATAATCCGGTATTTCACTTACCGGCCCATACCTCACCCGGCATGCGGCATCAATTATACAACTCAATCAGCCTTTTGTCAACAAAATGCCATGTTTTTAGCGTATTTTTTGCTGTTTTGGGTATTTTTCATTGCACTGATTGCCATATTTTTTATCTGGTCGCTGCTTTTATCCGAAAAGCAAAACCGAGTCAGACTTCCCACAGGTTCCGGAAGCTTTTGACCGCTGAAACAGTCCCGGGAATGAAGATTTCCGGGACTGCCGTATTATTTTTCGGGAATCAATTCCTCCCCCAGGCACAGCTCCCGATTCAGAAGCTCTGCACGGTTCCGATAGAGAATGTCTACAGCAGCCTGAACAGCGGTCCCCGCGCCGCATTCCGCCACCAGCTGTTCCAGTCTTTCCGCGTAATTTTCCTTTTTTTGCTGGCGGATGACCTCCTGCCGCGCGTTCCAGGCTTCCGAAGCCTCAAGAATCTGCTCATGTGTTTCGGGAACCTTCTTGGTTATTAGAAATTCTTCATAGGCATTGCAGAGCGTGGTCACATCCTCGCCGAAAGCAATCTGTCTGCCATGATCCAGCCAGAGGATTTTGTTGCACATCTCGCGAACCTGGCTCACGGAATGTGATACCAGAATGCCCGTAACACCACTGGAGAGAATCTCCTGCATTTTGCTGCCGCTCTTTTTCCGGAAAGCGCCGTCACCCACGGAGAGCACCTCATCCAGTATGATCACATCCGGATTGACCAGACATGCGATAGAAAAGGCCAGCCGGGAGCGCATACCGGAGGAAAGCTGCTTAAAGGGACGATCCTGAAACGCCTCCAGTTCTGCAAACCGGATAATCTCATCGTATTTTTCCTGCATGAACTTCCGGGTATAGCCCAGCATGGCGCCCCGCAGGAAAGTGTTCTCCCGAACCGTCAAATCCTTGTCAAAGCCGGCGGTCAGCTCCAGCAGAGCCGCAATACTGCCGTGAACCTTGATGGAGCCTTCCGTTGGAACCATGATGCCGGAAATCGCCTTCAGCAGGGTGGATTTTCCCGCGCCGTTGGAGCCGATGATGCCCAGCATATCCCCCTTTTCCAGTTCAAATGTGATATGCCGGTCTGCCCAGAACTCATTGACCTTGTAATTGCCCTGGATATGCCGGATCACATATTCCTTGATGCCGATGTCCTTAAAATCTCCGGTAATGTAGCGGATAGCGGCATCTTTCACCTGAATAATAGCCATTTTGCCGCCTCCTTACAGATAATACAGGAACATGTGGTTATATTTCTTATACATCCACAGTCCAAGGGACAATACAACCAGCGGGTAGAAGGCGCACAGCAGATGGTAAGGCAGACTTGGAATCATTCCATCGATGGTCACCAGCCGGAAATATTTGATGTAGCAGTAAACCGGGTTAATCAGGAACACCTGCTGGATCAGCATCGGATACTTATCCACGCGGTAGAAAATGGCAGACATGTAGTGCAGCAGCAGTGTAAAAATATCATACAGATAGCTGATATCCCGGAAAAACACGCACAGCGCCGACAGAATCAATCCCATACCGATATTAAAGAGCATCAGGCAGAAAATGGGGTACAGCAACGCAAGAAAGTGCACACCAAAGGTAATATGGTCAATCAGTGCAAACACGAAGAACACGCACAGCGTCAGTCCATAGTTGATCAGCGAGGATACATTCTTGGACAGCAGGAACAAATACTTCGGAATGTTGATTTTTTCCAGAATCTTATGGTTGGCAATCAGGGACTTCATACCAGACTTAGTGGCTTCCTTAAAGTAGGAAAACTGCAGTGTACCACAGAACAGATAGGTGGTATAGTGCGGCGTGTCGCGCCCGAAGAACTCGGTAAACACCAATTTCATGACCAGCAGCGTCAGCATCGGAGACAGAATGCTCCAGCCCATGCCGATCACTGTGCCCTTATACTTCTGCTTGAAGTCGCGCTTTACCAGTTCTGAAAAGAGAAAGGACTGTTTTCTGAACCGATTATAATACTTTTTGATGATTTTTCCCATTTTTAAGTTATCCTCATTTTAGTCTTTAATTCGGCGGTTTTGCAGCGAATGCTATAAAAGGCTATGCGACGTACACACAAGAAGACTCTGCACATACAGGCGGAATTGCCATTGTTGACGCGTCACATATGCAAAACCTTTCTGCACTCAACGCTTTTTCAGCCGCTGCATCACAGCGGATTTCATGCGGCGAAGGAAACCCCTTGGCGTACGGTTTTTCAGACGGGTAATTTCCGCGCGGAGTTTTTTGTTTTCCTCCTTACAGGCGCTCAGCTGTGTCTTCTTCCCGGAAAGCGCACTGGCCGTCTCACGGTTGATATAGCCAACCACTTCCTCCGGGGTTCCGTTCTGCAGCAGTCTGGCAATTTGCTCCAGATTGGGAGTGTAATAAAACACAGGCTCCCGGAGTTGCAGACACAGCTCCTCCATGCAGTTGTTCTGGATATAGGAAACATAGGCCAGCTGGTTAGAAATACTTGCATATCTTCTGAGCTCAACCCGGATTCTGACAAGAAATCGATTTACAAAAGAACGCTCCGGGAATATGTCATGTTCTTTCATATATCGGGCAATCAGGCAGCAGACATCCGGTTGAATCGTGATGTCCTTCTTATCTATAATGCTGCCCGTCTGGCTGGCTTCATTGAGTCTCCGGTAGCAAACCAGTGGCTTGTCCACAGAAGTGATTCGCTCCGCGCTGCATGCGGAAACCCAGGAAAACCAATAGTCCTCTGCGTGACGGTGCTCCGTAAAACGCAGACCTGTCCGATCTAAAAAGGCTCTTCGAAACAGCTTATTCCAGACACAGACATCCACGCAGTCCAGAATGGAGTCCTCGTCCGTTTCCCTGTTGAACCATTCTTTTTTTACGATATTCCGGCGGTGCTTATTTCTGGCTCTCGGTGCTTTGATTTTGCTCTTATTGTCCAGCTCCAGAATCCCACACTGGCAGATATCCGCATCCACTTCCTTTGCCCGGTTGTACATGCATTCCAACGCATCCGGCTCAAAGGTATCGTCGCAATCCCAGAACGCTACATACTCTCCGTCCGAGTGCTCCAGACCGTTGTTCCGAGCAATGCCGACATACTGGTTTTCCTGATGGTATACCGATACCCTGCCGTCCTTTTCGGCATACTCCTGCAAAATATCGTAGGAGGAATCCGTGGAGCCGTCGTCCACGCAGATAATCTCAATGTCCTTAAGCGTCTGAGCGCAGACGGAATCCAGACATTCCCTTAAGTATAGATCCCCGTTATACACAGGAATGATCACCGATACTTTGTGCATACACTTCTACCTCCACTTGTTTTTAACTGTTTTGCGCAGAGGGTTTCCTGCGGGCAATCAAAGTTGACATTCGTTTATTTTACAAAAGAAATCCCTGTATTTCAAGACATTTTCGAGAATTGCTCCATCATTTTCGCCGGCATCCAAAAGAAGGTCAAGACGTACCGTAACAAGTATCTACCCGAAAAGGCTCTGTGGATGCCTGCGGGTGTTTTCATCCATTGCGCGGGATCTTTTCTGCCCCGGCGGCTCATCGCCAATATTTGTTGGATTGGAAAATTTCAAGAAAGTCGCAGGGCCTTTTCTTGACCCTATCCTTTTCCCGTCAGAATCTCGAAGAGAAAAATACGGGGATTTCCCGCCCGTTTTTTTGTGTTGAAAGGATAATATGATGGGGGAAAATTGGGGTTTGCCCAGAGATATATGACGTTTCTTGCTGGGTCTGCTCTTGTACTGAATCGGCTTGTGCTCTTTCAGATACTCCCGGTGCATCCGTCCCCATCTGCCAATAGGGCGGGATTCTTCCGGCAATGTCAGGTCTGGAATGTAGTAGTCTCCAACGCGAATATATTGAATTTTCATATGCAATCCTCCTTTTGGTTGGTACTGCTATTGTACCGAAAGAGGAATGTTTCGTCGAATGTGCAAAGCCCCCGGTTCTGCGGCAGGCAAAACCGGGGGCACGGGTTCAGTATGAAACATCCTTGATAGAAACGAGAAATCCGAACCCGTTCCCGATGGGGAATAAGTTCGGATTTTTCCTGTATGGTGGACGATATAGGACACGATGAAACTATGGAGTGCCCGTCGTCAAGCCGCCGGGCAGCAGCAGTCCACCGGACTGCTGCATTTGGATGGGTTCGAGTCCTATATCTGAAATGCGTACATAACAAAAGGCCCATCCATACGGATGAGCCTTTAAAGTGGTGGACGATATAGGACTCGAACCTATGACCTTCCGCACGTCAAGCGGATGCTCTAGCCAGCTGAGCTAATCGTCCATAGGCACTCTCACAGTGCCTGATTAGTATACATGAGCTTGGCAGTTTTGTCAAGCATTTTTTACCGCTTTTGACAAAACAGGCCGTGGCGGTTGCAGTACCAGTACAGCATCCCCCGGCCCCGCAGGTACATCCGGGTCTGGGCGTCCCCTTCTGGGTAAAATTTCACCAGCTGAATCCGGTCTGTGGTCGCAAAGGCCGCGAAGGAGATGTAGTGCTCCTTAGTCATGGGATGAGAGAGGGTAAGACAGTGTTCGTCCTCCACCGCCTCAACAGCCAAACCGTGGGCTTCATCCGGCTCCTCGGCTTCCAGCGCCGGCAGCGTCACGCCGCAGCAGCTGATCATGGTGTCCCCGAAGCCCCAGAGCACGTTGCCGCAGACCGGGCAGACGTAGAATTTGGCCCGCAGTAGATTGCTGGAACGGTTGCGGTTGGTGATCTGTTCTCCGTTCATCAGCTCAATGACGGAGACTCCCAGGGCCTGGCTCAGGGGCTGCAGCAGGGAAATATCCGGCAGGCCCTTGGCGGTCTCCCATTTGGAGACGGTCTTGCTGCTGACACCGATTTTCTCTCCAAGCTCTGCCTGAGTCATGCGCTTCGCTTCCCTTAAGGCTTTAATCGTATTTCCCGTGACGTAGGTGTTCATGGCAGCCACTTCCTTTCTGGGCTTAGCATACCATGAAAAAGAAAATCCGGCAACCTGCGCATCGTAGACAGGCTGCCGGGCGGCAGGGCCGCAAGCCAATGCGTAACATACCTGACTGGGAATCGTTACACCATTGGGTATTGCTCGGTATCGTTTTGCGGTGTTGCGGTGACGTTGGGGATTATGCCGCTTCCGGGAGGGTGGTTTCCTCGGTTTCAGCAACCGTCTCGGGAACGGTTTCCGCTTCCGTTTCCAGCCACTCGGGGTGGTTGGGAAGATCCAGATAGTACTGCTCCCGGTCGGCCTTGGCCTGGGCCAGATCCTCCTGGCAGACTTTCAGACCATCGCCGATGATCTTCATGGTGCGCTCGTAGGATTGCCCCGCCAGCTTAACCTGATCCGCGGTCATGCCCAGTTCGCTCCATGTATCTTCCGCTTCTTTGTCCAGGGGCACGATGTTGTATTCCTTTACACCGGTGTTGGACTGCATATTCACCCAGGTGGGCAGAGCGTCTACTCCCGCCACATACACCTTGCCGTCGGAATACTTTTCAAAGGTCACAGTAAACAGCACGCCGTCCTCACCATGGGCGCCGGGGCACAGGCTGACGTAGCCATTGCGCTGATTGGACACGGCGTTGCCCAGGGAGTAGATGCAGTAGGCCTTGTGGCCGGGATTTTCCGTGCTTTCCAGCACCGCCATAGGCTGGACAACGTGGGGGTGGCCGCCGACGATGACGTCAAAGCCCATGTCGCAGAGCTTCTGGGCCATTTTCTGCTGGGCGGCATTTTCTGTCAGCTGGTACTCCTCGCCCCAGTGCAGGAGGATCATGGTGGCTTCCGCGCCGTCGGCCTTCATGCCCTCCAGAATGGGGCCAAGCTCATTATACAGCTTGTCTGGGTTATTCTTGGTGAAGTAGTTCATCTGGCCCTCGTCCTTCACCGGGGTCAGGCCGTTGAGGGAGAAGGTGCTGCCGTTGCCGCTGTAGGCCCAGGTGTAGCAGACCATGCCGATTTTGATTCCGTTCACATCCACCACGGCGTAGCGTTTTTCCCCGCTGTTCTGGGAGCCGAGGGCCGTCAGGCCGGCGCCCCGCACGATTTCGAGGGTTCGGGAGATGCCGTCGTTCATGGTGTCGCCGGCATGATTGTTGGCGGTGAGGAGCATATCATAGCCCGCATCCTTCA
The DNA here is from genome assembly GCA_022775085.1 of Clostridiales bacterium. Lineage (GTDB taxonomy): Bacteria > Bacillota > Clostridia > Oscillospirales > Oscillospiraceae > Faecousia. The sequence goes on from JALFJQ010000046.1 coordinate 15,463, forward strand.
CGGCGTCGATCAGCGGGTCGGGGCAGTTGAAGGCGGGATTGCCCTGGTAGGTGTAGCTGTCGCCGCCGAAGGTGGTTTCCAGGTTTGCGATGGCGTAATCAAGCCCCGACACGGCATCCTTGATATAGCGGAAAATGGAGGAAAAATCGTAGCTTCCGTCGCTTTGCCGGGCGGTGTCGAAGACGGGCTTGTGCATCAGCAGGTCGCCCATGGCGCCGATGGTAGCGGTGGCGACCACCTGCTCCACCTCCGGCGCTTCCGTAGTGGGAGGCACCGTGGTCTCCGGCTCCGTCTGCTGGGGCTGGGTTTCGGTGGTCTGGGGCAGCTGCATGGAACTGCCCTGTGTAGGCGTGACATCCGCCTCCTTATTCACAAGGTCGATGCTCAGATAGACCAGAAACGCGGTGGCGGCAATCATCAGCACAATGAGCAGCGTCAGCACCACAATAAGAGCGGTGTTGCCGTGCTTGGGATTTTGAGACATTTCATCTCCTCCTTATCAGACTGTGTCCAGCAGATAGTGGACGGTATGGGTGGTTTTTCCGTCCTGTACGTACAATCGGGGAACCCGGCGGCTGATGCCGCAGACAAATTCATAGTTAAAGCTGTCGGCCCGGGCGGAAATCTCCTCCATGGTGATGGTTTCGTCCCCATCGGTGCCTACCAGTGTCACCTGGTCTCCCACCTGCACACCGGGGATTGCGGTCACGTCCACCATCATCTGGTCCATACAGATTCGGCCCAGGATGGGGGCCTTTTTTCCGCGGATCAGCACATAAAACCTTCCGGAAAGGTTCCGGCGGTAACCGTCGGCGTAGCCCACGGGAATGGTGGCCACCACAGTGTCGGCCTTTGTCACATAGGTGCCGCCGTAGCTGATCTCCCGTCCGGCGGGCAGTACCTTAACGTGCGAGACCCGGCTGAGCCACCGCAGTGCCGGGCGTAGCGGCAGAAGACGTTTGTCTACTTCGTCGCTGGGATACATACCATAGGTGATGATGCCGGAGCGCACCATCTCATAGGGGGTTGCAAAATTCATGAGGCCCGCGGAATTATTCAGATGTCGGATAGGAATGTTCACGCCCCGCTCACGGAGCATCCTGTCAAATTCCGCAAAGCGTTCCGCCTGAGCCTCCGCCCGGCTTAAGTCGGCACAGTCCGCAGTGGCGAAGTGGCTGAACAGTCCCTCAGCCACCAGACCGGGCAGACCGGCGATCCGGGCGCAGATGTCCGCGTCGGCTTCTGTTACCTGAAAGCCGATGCGGCTCATGCCGGTGTCTACGGCGAAGTGAAACCGGGCGGGCAGGCCCAGGGCCTGAGCAGCCTGAGACAGGGCCTGAGCGTCCTCCATGCGGTAAATGGTGGGGCGGATTTCCTCCCGGACGGCTGTGGGATAGGCCTCCGCCGGGGTGTAGCCCAGAAGCAGGATCGGCTTGGTCAGCCCCGCCTTCCGAAGCTCCATGGCTTCCAGAATAGAACTGACGCAGAAAAAAGCGCATTTATCCTGCAAAAGCCGGGCAACCTGCACGGCCCCGTGGCCATAGGCGTCGGCTTTCACCACCGCCATGACGGGCACTCCTGCCTTTTTTTGGATGGCATCAAAATTTTCGGATAAAATGTCAAGATCGATCATGACGCGTGTGCTGTCAAAATCCACAGAAATCAACTCTCTTTTTCGGGATTATGACCATTCTATCATAGAAGGTAACAAAAGTAAACAAGGAAAGCTTTAAGGTTTTCTTGCGATTTTCGGAGATTGGTGATAAAATAGGAACACCGTAGGGCGGGGTTATGACCCCGCCGCCCCGGTTCTGATTATCCGCAGCCTACGATGGGGGTACAAGCATGGAACGAACCAACAATTATCTTTTGCAGGCGGCGCAGGCGAAGCGGTATTTTCTGACATACGATCAAGCCGCACTCATTCGGAAACTGAAACTTGCGTATGACGATGATTACTTCTACCCCGTGCTGTTTGCCCGGAAATACCGTCTCTCCCGGAGCACCGGCGATTTGGAGCGGGAGGAGAAGGATGGCTGGCAGGACGCCAACACCCACGCTGAGGTCATGACCCTGCTGGATTTTGTCTGCGACAGCCGGGAAGATCGCTTCGTCAGCGGACGCTTCAAAAACATGGCGGATTTCGGCCATGCCTTTCACCAGAATCTGCTGGAGGAGCGGGATCCCAACGCGGAATTGTTCCAGTCCCGGCCGGAGGACTTCCGAAAGGCCTGCGTGGCTCTTGGCGGCAAGCCCCTGCCCACAGGGGACATCGCCTATTCCATTGAAGTCTTCGACGGGCTGCCGCTGCTGGTGCAGCTTTGGTTCGGGGACGAGGAGTTCCCCGCCAGCCTGCGTTTTTTGTGGGACGAAAACGCCCTGATGTATCTGAAATACGAAACCATGTACTTTGCCCGGGAGCTACTGCTGGAGCGGCTGAAGGCGGAAATGGAGGAAACCTATGGCGCGTGAACGGAAAGACAATCGATTTTACAAAAATAAGACCACGCTGACGGTGTATTTGGTACTGCGCGGGCTGATTATCTTTATTCTGGTCAGAGCCGTTCTGCGGCGGGAATATCAGAGCGTATTCCTGTGCGGCCTGTCGCTGGTACTGATGATCATGCCCAGCATCATCTCCCGGCGGCTGAAGATCGTGCTGCCGGACACCCTGGAAATCGTCATTCTGCTGTTTATTTTCGCAGCGGAAATTTTGGGAGAGCTGAACAGCTTCTATGTCCGGGTGCCCCACTGGGACACCATGCTGCACACCATCAACGGCTTCCTCTGCGCCGCCATCGGCTTCGCGCTGGTAGATATGATGAACCGCAACGACCGATTCACCTTCCAGCTGTCGCCCCTGTACCTGGCCATCGTCTCCTTCTGCTTTTCCATGACGGTAGGCGTGCTGTGGGAGTTTTTTGAATTCAGCGGCGACTATTTTCTGGGCATGGATATGCAGAAGGACACCATTGTGACTGCCATCCACTCCGTGAACCTGGACCCCACCCTGACCAACACGGTGGTGCACGTCCGGGACATTGCCGACGTGATCGTGGTGCATTCCGACGGCACCCAGCAGGCGCTGGGCTTAGGAGGTTATCTGGACATTGGTATCATCGACACCATGAAGGATCTGTTCGTGAACTTCATCGGCGCGGTGGTGTTCTCCTTCATCGGCTATTTCTACGTCAAGAAAAAGGGCCAGGGCAAGGTGGCTCACCGGTTCATTCCCAAGGTGGAATTCCCAGAGGAACAGAAAGAATAACAAAAAACAAACGTCATTGCGAACCGGCGTGCGCACCGGTTCGCAATGACATATTTTTACGGTTTGCCGAAGGCAATTTCGGGGTGCCCGGTTTGCAGGAATTCCAGCAGGGCGGCGGCCTTTTTCTCAATGTCGTCGCCGATGTAAAGCTCCAGCTCCGTGCCGTTCTTGAGGATCAGCACCAGCTTTTCCATGATGAAGCTGTTGCCGCCGCAGCAGAGCTTTCCGTAGACCGGCTCCACCCGGCGGAAGATCCGCTGCACCTGGGTCAGCGGGACGGCGTACCAGCGCAGACCGTTCTTCCAGAATACTGCGGTCTGACCGGGCCGCACCCAGCCGTAATCCTTCCCTGCGGCGAAATCCTGATCCAGCGCGGGGTCCCCGCCTTTTTTGTAGACGTATGGTTTTAAGTTGACTGCCATGCGCGTTCCCTCCTGTTTTTTCTTTATCATACCGCTTCCCCGGATTTCTTTCCGTGATTTGGTCACAAAAACGGCGGCACGTTTCAGCAGCGTGCCGCCGTATGTTATGCTTGCTTATCCCAAAGAAGGCAGGTACCCTTATTCCGGCGCTTGGCCTGATACAGGGCCTGATCCGCCTGCTCAATGAGAACATCGGCCGCTGTGTCCGGATCCGCGCACAGCACCGCGCCGCCGGAGCAGGTAAGACCGGGGCCGTCGGGAAGCTGCAGCTGAGCCATCCCCCGGCAGATGGCATCTCCTCTGGCACACACGGTGTCGGCAGCGCGGACACCCTTCAGAATGACGGCAAATTCATCTCCGCCATAGCGGCACAGAATGTCTCCGCTGCGAGTATTGCGCCGCAGCACGTCGGCAAAATGCGTCAGCATCCGGTCTCCCGCGCTGTGGCCCATACAGTCGTTGGCCCGTTTCAGGTCGTCCAGATCGAACAGGTACAGCGCCAAAGGATAGTCCTCCGGCCCCAGCGCGTCCAGCGCGCGTTTCAGCCCCCGGCGGTTCAGCAGTCCGGTGAGGTAATCCCGGCAGGCCTCGGAGATCATGGCCCGTTCCCGCGCCTGACCGGCAGACCGGGCTTTTATCCATTCCACCCGTCGGCGCAGGCAGTACAGGCAGAGGGAATCTCTGGGTTTGCAGGCAATGTCATCTACATCCAGCTCCTGATTTGGAGTCTCCGGTTCAGGCGGAGTCAGCAGCAGAATGGGGATGCGGCGTGGAACATCGCTTCCGCGCAGGGCGCTGACGATTTTTCGGGCACCCGCATCCGGCAGGGTACTGCTGACGATCACCGCCGCCAGCTCACGGCCCTCAAGGGCAGAAAGCGCCTGGGTGCAGTCCGCCGCCGGAATGACCTGATAAATTTCCGAGAAAGCGGACAGCAGAAGGCTGCGGCAGTGGGGTTCCTCCTCCACCACCAGCAGATACTGCCGGGACTGGACGGGCTTCGGCGCATTGACGGGAGGTGCTTCCGGCTGCCGGGAGAGCCGGCTGAGCATGACGTCGAATTCCTCCGGCGACACCGGCGGGGAGAACAGATAGCCCTGCACGTAGTCGCAGCCAATCTCCTGCAGGTGCTGAAGCTGCCCCGGCGTTTCCACGCCCTCGGCCACGACACCCAGCCCCATCCGGTGGGCCATCTCCACCATCAGCCGCAGGATTCCCCGGTCGGGGTCCTGAGAAGCTTCATTCTGAACGAATGTCCGGTCCAGCTTCAGCATATCCAGCTTCAGCTGGCTGAGCATACTCAGGGAGGAATAGCCGCTTCCAAAGTCGTCCATCTCCACGGAAAAGCCCCGGGCACGCAGCTGCTCCACCGCGGCAATGATCTGTCGGGCGTTTTCCGTATAGGCACTTTCGGTGATTTCCAGATGCAGAAGCTGCGGTTCGATGCCGTATTTCTTTGTAAGTTCCAGCAGCAGTTCCGCCAAATCGGGCTGATAGATGTCCGCCCGGGAGACGTTGACGGAAATGGGCAGTACAGGATAGCCCATGTCCTGCCACTGGCGGAGTAAGGCGCAGGTTTGCTCCCATACGAACCGATCCAGCCGGAAAATGAAGCCGTTCTTTTCAAACAGCGGGATGAATTCCCCCGGGGACAGGAAGCCCCACTCCGGATGATTCCAGCGCACCAGCGCCTCCGCACCGGAGATCCGGCCGTCACTGGCCCGGTATTTGGGCTGAAAGTACACGGCAAACTGACGGCTTTCCAGTGCGGACTCCATGCTGGATGTGATGCTCTGCTCCCGCAGCAGCTTCCTGCGCAGAACATCGTCGTAAACGGCCACGGAGCAGCCGTACCGCTCCCGGATGCTGTCTGCCGCCAGCATTGCCCGGTCGCACATATACTCCACCGGCAGGGATCGGTCGGTGATCTCGTAAATGCCCCATTTAATCTCCACACCGCGCAGCCCGCCGGGGGTACGGCGGTACATTCGCTCCAGGTCGGCGTACCGCGCCCGGGCCGAGTCCAGCAGACATACGAACCGGTCGTCGCCGCAGCGCCCTGCAATGCCTTCCTCCCCCAGATGTCGGGTCATGCCGTCGGCAATGGTTTTCAGCATTCGGTCTCCCGCGGGAATGCCGAAGGTGTCGTTGTAGAGCTTGAAATTGACGATGTTGGAGCAGAGAATACTGTACTGCCTGCCGGGATTCCGGTCCAGAATCTCCTGGGCCTTCTGAAAGAAGAATTCCTTGCTGTACAGCCCGGTGAGCCGGTCGTACTGGAAGTGATTGATCATCGCCGCAGTCTCCCGCAGATGGATGATGCCCGCGACACGGTGGAGAATCACCTGGGGCCGGTAGGGCTTGGGAACAAAGTCCGCAGCGCCGTGGGCGAGAGCCAGAATCTCGGAATCCTCGCTGTCGGCCTGGGTCAGGACGATCACCGGGATCAGGGAGAGCCGGGGATCCTGCTTGACGGTGTCCAGAAAGGTGTAGCCGTCCATGACAGGCATCATGACGTCCAGCAGAATCAGGGCAATGCCCTCCGGGTTCTCCCGGAGCAGTTCCAGCGCGGTTCGGCCGTTTTCCGCTTCCAGCGTGGTATACCGCGCGGACAGAATTTCCACCAGCATGGCCCGGTTCAGCGCGTTGTCCTCAACTACCAGTATTTTCTTCCGTGTTTCCATGACATATCACCTCGCCAATATCCGCCGTGAACCGCCCCAGCGGCAGCACCGCCTACCGCTTCTGCCGTACAAGGAAAATGGCGGTCAGAGAACTGACCAGCAGCAGATAGGGATAGAACAGATAACGCATGATCTGGAAGGCCGACAATGTGACCCCCATCTCCGCCGCAGCGGAAATAGCCACCAGCATTTGGGCGCCATAGGGGATCAGCCCCTGAAAAATGCAGGAGAAAGTATCCAGCAGGCAGGCGGCCCGGCGGGGGCCGATGCCGTATTCCCGGCCCATTTCTCTGGCAATGGGGTTTGCCATAACGATGGCCACGGTGTTGTTGGCTGTGGCGATGTCCATGGCGCCAACCAGCAGGCCCATACCCAACTGTCCGCCCTTTTGCCCCCGGAACAGCCGGCGGATGCCGCTGAGCAGCGCCTCGAAGCCGCCGTAGACCCGGATCAGGCTGCACATGGCAGCCACCAGAATGGCAACCATGCTGGTTTCGAACATTCCGGCGGCGCCGGTGCCCATACCGGCAAGCAGGTCGGCGGCGGCACACTGGCCGGTGGCCAGCATAACAGCGCTGCCGGAAACGATCCCGACGATCAGAACAAGAAACACATTGATGCCCGCGATGCCGCCCATCAGCACCAGCACATAGGGAAGGATCTGGATCAGATTGTAATCATGGATGGCGATGGGGGTGTCATGGCCGCGGGTCATCAGCAGAATGATCGCCAGCGTACCCAGAGCGGCAGGCAGGGCGATGAAGAAGTTGCCCCGGAATTTGTCCTTCATGGCGCAGCCCTGTCCGTTGCAGGCGGCGATGGTAGTGTCGGAAATGAAGGACAGATTGTCGCCGAACATAGCGCCGCCCACCACAGTGCCCACGCACAGGGCAGCGGGGAAAGAGGAGACCTGAGCCACCTCCACAGCAATGGGGGCGATTAGGGTGATGGTGCCCACGGAGGTGCCCATGGAGGTGGACACGAAGCAGGCTACCACGAACAGCACCGCCACGGCGTACCGGGCGGGGATCCGTTCCAGCATAAAGTAGGCCACGCTCTGGGCGGAGCTGCGGCCCACCACGCCGACAAAGGCGCCGGCGGTGAGGAAAATCAGCAGCATGGTGATGATATTTTTATCTCCAACGCCCTTGCCCATGATTTCCAGCTTCTCCTCGAAGGAAACTGCCCTGTTCTGCAGGCAGGCCACGAAGATCGCCGCCAGAAAGGCAATGACAATGGGGATATTATAGAAGCCCATGGGAATCTTCATGCCGTACTCAAACAGCAGGCCCAGCCCCAGATACAGCAGCAGAAAAACGGCGATGGGCAGCAGCGCAGCGGGATTACCTTTTCTCATCTTCATACCTCCATTGACGGCGGGATACTGCCGGTTTACAGAAAATTTACCATAGGATTCTGTACCTGTCAAGGAAGGGAGCACCGCTTTGTTCACTGTACGGGAACCGCGGCATCTCCGGATGTAAAAACGGCGTTTCCGGATTTGGACGGCTTTTCGCAAAAAATCGTTGAAAAAGTTGATGAAATGCTGTATAATTACCTGGTTATCAATCTATTCTATCCGACTGGGCCGGCAGCCCCGATCGGAGAAACGAGGTATTTTTCTATGGAACGAAAAGTCGGAACCGTATCCAGAGGCATTCGCGGCCCCATCATCCGGGAGGGTGACGATCTGGCGAAGATCGTGGTAAACAGTGTTCTGGAGGCCGCCGAAAGCGAGGGCTATGCGCTGCGGGATCGTGACGTGGTCGCCGTCACCGAGTCCGTGGTGGCCCGCGCTCAGGGCAACTACGCATCCGTGGACGCCATTGCCGCCGATGTCCGGGCCAAGCTGGGCGGGGAGACCATCGGTGTCATTTTCCCCATTCTGTCCCGGAACCGGTTCGCCATCTGCCTGCGGGGCATTGCCCGGGGCGCGAAGAAGATCGTACTGATGCTGAGCTACCCCTCAGACGAGGTGGGCAATGAGCTGGTCTCGCTGGACAAACTGGACGAAGCGGGGGTCAACCCCTTCAGCGATGTGCTGACGCTGGAGCGCTACCGCGCCTTGTTCGGCGAGAACCGGCACCCCTTCACTCTGGTTGACTATGTTGATTATTACTCCGGCCTGATCCGCGAGGAGGGCGCGGCGGTGGAGGTCATCTTCGCCAACGATCCCCGGGTCATTCTGAACTACACCAAAAACGTGCTAGCCTGCGACATCCACACCCGGGTGCGCACGAAGCGCCTCCTGCGGGACGCGGGTGCCGAGAAAGTCTGCGGTCTGGACGACATTCTGAATGCCCCCGTGGACGGCAGCGGCTGCAACGAGCGCTATGGCCTGCTGGGTTCCAACAAGTCCACCGAGGAAACCGTCAAGCTGTTCCCCCGGGACTGCCAGAGTCTGGTGGAGGACATTCAGGCCCAGTTCAAGGAGAAAACCGGCAAGACCGTGGAGGTCATGGTTTACGGCGACGGTGCCTTCAAGGACCCCGTGGGCAAGATCTGGGAGCTGGCTGACCCTGTGGTGTCCCCCGCCTATACCGCCGGTCTGGAAGGCACGCCCAACGAGCTGAAGCTTAAGTATCTGGCAGACAACGACTTTGCCGACCTGAGCGGGCAGGCCCTGAAGGATGCCATCTCTCAGCGGATCCGGGAGAAGGGCGATCTTGCAGGCTCCATGGCCTCTCAGGGCACAACCCCCCGCCGCCTGACGGACCTGATCGGCTCCCTGTGCGACCTGACCTCCGGCTCCGGCGACAAGGGCACCCCCATTATCCACATTCAGGGCTACTTTGATAACTACACCAACTGAGTGTGGAGTGTGGAGCGTTAAGAGTGGAGTTAGGAGTTTGAAGTGAGGAGTTAGAAGTTTTTTCACTTCACACCGGATGCTCTCTGAAACCAATGCAAAACAATACCCGGCTCCCTGTTATCGGAGCCGGGTATTTCTGTTCACATTTCCAGCAGGGAGGCTTGCCCTCAAGCCGCCCTACTGCTGAATGGGAGAATCACTCCTCACTCCACACTTCAAACTCCAAACTCCTGGCTTTTCATGCCGTCGATTTCTTTGGCGATCAAACAGCTTCCCTGATAGACGCAGTTTCCGTAGCAGCAGTCCACTTCGGAAATTTCGCCGTTCTCCGCCACGATCTCCACCATCCGGGAGGCATCCAGCTGGCGGCAGTAGCCGGAAATAAATTTCTCATCTTCCATATCATTCATCCTCCGTGATACAGTAGCCCCTGGGGCCGAGGGTCAGCCAGTCCGGAGCCACAATCTGCAGATTGTAGCCCGCGATCAATTTCCCGGCAGGGATCTCCCAGGGGTCGGCGCTGCGGTTGCAGTAGACCCGGTAGGTTTTGCCCTCATAGCTTCTGGTGAAGCCCGCGTGCCGGTCCGCCGCCTGGAAGAAGTGGATGTCACCATAGCGGAAGGCCGGGTGTTCTTTGCGCAGACGGCCCAGCCGCCGGAAGTGGCTCAGAAAATCCGTATTTTCCCGGCCCCAGGGGTAGGGACGGCGGTTAAAGGGGTCTTTTCCGCCCTCCATGCCCACCTCGTCGCCGTAATACAGGCTGGGGCAGCCGGGCAGGGTGTACTGAAGGAAGGATGCCATCAGCAAGCGGTCATAGGCAGTGTCATACTGATGCCGGCTCAGGCGGCGCCTGGACATTTCCTCCCGGGTGCCGTTGAAATCATCCACCAGGGTAGTGAGGATCCGGGGCGTGTCGTGGGTGCCCAGCAAGTTCATGTTGCACTGGACCACCTCCGCCGGGTAGTTCTCCACGATGGACATGACGGTTTCCTTCAGCTTCCCGCCGCCATCGTGGCCCCGGACATAGTCGATGATGGCGGTGCGGAAGGGGTAGTTCATGACGCTGTCCAGCTCTCCGGCGGTGAAGTAGGTTCGCCGCCGCCCGTAGGCCACCTTGCTGGAGGCATCCTCCCAGACCTCGCCCAGAAGAAGGGCATCCGGATTGATGCCCTTGATGCGCTTGCGCAGCAGCTGAATAAACTCATCGGGCAGCTCATCGGCCACATCCAGCCGGAAGCCGTCAGCCCCCAGCTTCATCCAGTGCGCAACCACACTGTCCTCTCCGGTGATGATATAGTCGATGAAGGCCGGGTCCATCTTGTTCACCGTGGGCAGGGTGTCAAAATTCCACCAGGAGTTATAGGAATCGGGCCAATGATAGAAGGTGTACCAGCCTGAGTAAGGGGACTGACGGGAGTTGTAAGCTCCCACGCTGTCAAACTGGCCCTCCCGGTTGAAATAGGGGCTGTTGGAGCCGGTGTGGGAATACACGCCGTCCAGGATTACCCGGATACCGCGGCTGTGGGCCTGACGGCACAGCTCCGCGAAATCCTCCGCTGTGCCCAGCATAGGATCCGGGGTCTTGTAGTCGCCGGTGTCGTAGCGGTGGCTGGAAAAGCTCTTGGAAATGGGGTTCAGGTAGATAAGACTCACACCCAGTCCCGCAATATAGTCCATTTTTTCGGTGATGCCCCGGAAATTTCCACCGAAAAAGTCGTTGTTCAGAACTTTTCCGTCCTCCGTAGGCTTCCAGTCCACATCCTCCGTCCAGCTTTTGTGCACGGAGTAGGGCGTCAGCTTGCCTGTGAGGTCGCAGTCGCCGGATTTGTTGAAGCGGTCGGGGAAGATCTGGTAGATGGTTGCACCCTTGGCCCAGTCCGGGGTGTGGAAATCCGCCGGGACGCAGCTGACCTGCCACAGATCCCCGGCTTCCATGTTGGTGTCATCCCCCTGCTTGAACAGCCGGAAGCCGCCGCCGGGGTTGTCAATATAATAGTAGTAGAAGTAAAGGCCGGTGTAGGGAATGGAAAACGCGCCGCTCCAGACCTCATAGGCGCCTTTGACCGTCTGCTTTGTCAGGCGGATGTTCTGGGCATCGGTTCTGCCGTCCTCATATTTGAGAAGCAGTGTCACCGCTGTGGTTCCCACGGTACAGGGGATGTGGATATTCACGCGGCACTCCTGGTCGGGTGTCAGGGTTCCAAAGGGGGTTTTATACTGTGGAAGCTTGCTGTCGTACAAAATTCTCATGGCAGTCTCCTTGATGTTTGACACATTACGGCGAATATTATAGCCCATTTGGAGGAAAAAGAAAAGGGGCAGTTCTACCCAAAAACGGGATTTCTTTTTTTCATTCATGTAGGTGTTACAATGATGTGTGACAGATAGAAAAAAGAATAGCGAATAGGGATGGCATGTGCTAAGGTTGAGTTGTCCAGACAAAACCGAAAGGCAGGTGCCACCCTATCCGCTATGAATAAGATAACACAGGACATGCGGTTTAAGCAAGCAGTAATTGAATATTCTATGAAGAACGGTGTTACAGCCGCTGCAATCCGCTACAAGACCACCAGGCAGAACATCTACCGTTGGCGTAAGAAGTATGACGGTACGATCCGCTCCCTGGCTGACCGCTCACATCGTCCTCACAGCCATCCAAACCAACACACGGATGCCGAGATCAAGTTGGTCAGGGATATGCGCCGCAGGAATCCCCATGCCGGTCTGGTGGTGTTCTGGGTAAAGCTGCGCCAGCGAGGGTATACCAGATCCATCTCCGGGCTGTACAAGCTGCTTCGCCGTATTGACGGGAAACCCATAAAACTACCCAATCCCAAATACATTCCAAAACCTTATGAAAAGATGGAATATCCGGGACAAAGGGGACAGATTGATGTGAAATGTGTTCCCTCTGCCTGTCTTGTAGGAGAAGCTGCGGGAGAAAAATATTATCAATATACCTTCATCGACGAATACAGTCGCTTCCGTTATCTTGAAGCATTCAAGGAGCAGAGCACATATTCTTCCACACAATTTCTAAAGCATGTAGTGGAAAAGTTTCCCTATGCCATTGAGTGTATTCAGACAGACAATGGGTTTGAATTTACAAATGAAATGGGCAACAGTAAGAACAAACCGCTGACGCTCTTTGAGAAGACACTGGCTGAACTGGGCATCCGGCACAAGAAAATCAAACCCTTTACACCCCGTCACAATGGTAAAGTAGAACGCAGCCACAGAAAAGATAATGAGGAGTTCTATGCCTGCCACACCTTCTATTCCTTTGATGACTTTGCCAAACAGCTTGCTGTCAGACAGAGACGCTATAACGCTTTCCCCATGAGACCCCTCAACTGGATGGCCCCCAAAAA
>JALFJQ010000058.1 GCA_022775085.1 Clostridiales bacterium
GAGGGCGGTGTTGCAGATAATGGAGCCGATGGCGTTGCCATAGGCCATGGCGCCCTGTCCCAGCATGGCGCCGGTGGCGGAGACCATGACCTCAGGCAGGGTGGTGCCGATGGAGACCACAGTGGCGCCCACGATGATGTCGGGCAGGTGGAAACGGCGGGCAATGCCGGTTGCGCCGTCAACGAACCAGTCGCCGCCCTTGATAAGCAGCAGGAAACCGACCGCGAACAGCAGGACAGATACGATCATTTGAGAATTCTCCTTCGTTAAGATATACTGAAGCGCTTCCGAAGTGGAAGCGCCTCAGCCGGGAGTCGGATTACACAGGGAACATCAGCAGGCAGCCGGCGGTCAGGGCCAGCAGGCGGATGAAGTACTGGGGCACGGTGAACTTCCAGAATTCCTTCATGGTGTAGTTGCCCAGGCCCATGCACATGGCGGGCAGGCCGTCAATGGGCAGGAAGTGGCCGTTCCAGCCGGAGACCACGATGGCAGCGGCAGCGGCAGTGGGGTTCCAGCCCAGGCTGACACAGGTAGCCACGGCCATGGGAGCGAACACCAGCACAGTGCCGATGGTGGAGCCGGTCATGGTGGCCAGCACGGAGGTGAGAACGCAGAACACGAAAATCAGGATGAAGGGGCTGATGCTGCTGCCCAGCATACCGGCAACGGTGTTGCCTACCAGAGCAGTCAGGCCGGTAACGCCCAGGGCCTCGGCAACGCCGATGACACCGGCGGACATCAGAATGATAGGAGCGCCCAGGCCGCTGCAGATTTCCTTGAAGGTCATGATCTTGGTCAGCAGCAGCACGCACACGGCAACCGCCACCACGGCATAGCCCTGATCACCGATCTTGCTCTGGAGAATCATGCCGATGATGGAGGCAACGAAGAGACCGTAGATGGTATACTCCTGCCACTTGGGCAGCTTCACAAACTCTTCTTCCTGCTTAACTTCTTCGGTAGTCTCGGGAATGTCCTTGGCGGGCATGAACTTGTAGGCGATCAGGCACCAGGCCAGGAAGGCCAGGGACAGAACCAGGTTGGCAATGGCGAATCGGGGCAGGGACACGCCCATGGCAGCGCCGCCGGCTTCCAGGACAGCCAGAACGTAGCCGTACTGCAGAGCGGTGTTGATGGGGATCAGAGGATGGTTGCAGGCGAAGCCGGCAGGCATCAGGAACTTGGACCGGGGCAGTTCCTTGGTAGACGGGATGGTGGACAGCAGGCCCAGGGTCATGACATAGTAAGCGGTGGAACCGGTGCCGAACAGGCTGGTGCCCAGCATGGCTACCAGGATGATCAGGACGTAGGCCTTATAGCCGCCTTTGGCAGCCATTTTGACCATGGTGTGTTTGAAAGCCTGGATGAAGCTGGTCTTTTGCAGAGCCGCAATGATGACCATGAAAGAGGCCAGCATGATGATGCTGGAGTTGGAGAAGCCGCGGAAGGCGGTGGCGATGTCGGTAACACCGAACAGAACCATCAGGGCACAGGCGATCAGGGGGGCTGCGCCGAAGGGTACCTTATCCGTCATGATCAGGTAGATCATGAAGGCGGTAACCGCCAGCGCGATTATCATAGGCATTGTCATTTGGGTGTTCTCCTCTCTGTTTTTTGGGTTTTTTCGTTTTTATTACAGCAGGCGTCAGACCATCACCTGCCGGAATACGATTTACACAGGCTTATTCAGAATGTGGATGGCGAAGCCGCCGAACTCGCCGTCTAAGTAGATGTTCTTCAGCTTGCCGTCTTCGGTGTAGGCGGCGGTCTCCATGCGGAAGGAATAGCCCTTCTGCTTCAGCTCCTCCACCGCGCCGTCCAGATCGTCGGTGCGCATGGCGATGTGACCATTGGTGCCGAGGAAGGGGGTCTTCATGCACTCGAAGTAGTCGCCTCCGAACTCGGACTTGTTGCCGTGACGGGGGTTCAGGTTGAACAGGGTGCTCAGCAGCTGAGCCAGCTCCGCGGCTTCTTCCGGGTTGGCGCAGTTGATGCCCACATGTTCCAGAGCGAACTTGTGATTCATGGTAATTCCTCCTATTTTTCCCCGGGCCTCCTCAGAGGCCCGGCGGTATTACGGATGATTAGCCCTCTTTCTTGGCGATGGCCATACGGATGGCGTAGTCCATGGCGTTGACCAGACTCAGCTCGTTGGCGTGGCCGGAACCGGCATGGCCGAAGCCGGTGCCGTGGTCAACGGAGGCGCGGATGATGGGCAGACCCAGCGTCACATTAACGCCAGCCACGGCATCCCAGTGGCCCTCGGCCTTGTTGTAGACAAAGCCCTTGACTTTCAGGGGGATGTGGCCCTGATCGTGGTACATGACCACCACGATGTCGTACCAGCCGCCCAGTGCCTTGGAGAACACGGTGTCGGGAGGGGTGGGCTTCTTCTCGGGCACGTTGATACCCTCGGCCAGAGCCGCGTCAATGGCGGGCTGGATCTCCTCGATCTCCTCCCGGCCGAACATGCCGTTCTCGCCGCAGTGGGGGTTCAGACCGGCAACGCCGATCTTGGGTTCCTTGATGCCCAGGGCCTTGCAGCCGGCGTTGGCAATGCGGATGCAGTCCAGAACCCGATCCTTCTTCACCCGGTCGCAGGCCTCCCGCAGGGAGACGTGGGTGGAAACGTGAACCACCCGCAGCTCCTCGTGAGCCAGCATCATGGTGTACTTATTGGTGTGGGTGTAGTCGGCGTAGATCTCAGTGTGGCCGGAGTAGTGGTGGCCGGCCATGTTGATGGCTTCCTTGGAAAGCGCGTTGGTGACGGTGGCATCGATGTCGCCGTTCATAGCCAGCTCGATGACCTTCACAACGTACCGGAAGGAGGCCTCGCCGCCGATGGCGCAGGCGCCCACCTTGAAGGGCTTGGGCTCGTCTAAGTCGGAGGTGTCGGGGATGGACTCCACGGGCACCAGGCCCAGATCCATCAGGTCGATGGTGCCGTGGGTGTACTTGCCCTCGGCGGGGGTCTTGACCACATTCAGGTTCAGCTTGATGCCGCTGACCTTTTCAGCGACCTTCAGAGCGTAGCGCATGGAGCTTTCGTCGCCCACAACCAGGGGCTTGCACCGGTCGTACACAGCGGCATCCGCCAGCGCGCGGACGGTGATCTCGGGGCCGTTGCCGAAGGGGTCGCCCATGGAAATGCCCAGAATCGGTTTGAACATATTCGTAATCTCCTAACTGTGTTGATTTATTTCAATTACTTCAGGTTCTCGGTGTCCTTCAGAACGGCCTTCAGCGCCTCCACACCCTCATCGCACAGGTAGTTGAAGGGACGGCGGCAGTCACCCACGGGATAGCCCATCAGGGCAACGGCCTTCTTGATGATGGTGTTGGGGTTGCCGAACTTAAAGACGGGCTGGATCTTGGCGATTTCCGCCTGGGCCGCCTCGGCCTTCTCCGCGTCACCGGCCACGAAGGAATCGTAGATGGAAGCCACAGTGCCGGGCCAGATATTGGCACGTCCGGCGATGCCGCCCTTGCCGCCGTTCTGCAGGCAGAACAGGATGTTGCCGTCGTTGCCGGCCAGCACGGAGAAGTCCTTGTCCAGATCCTTCGTCAGTTCGATGTAGGCCTTCAGGTTGTCACGGTCGCCGGAGGAATCCTTGGCACCCATGATGACATCCACGTCCTTAGCAAGCTTTGCCACAGTCTCGGGCAGCAGCTTGTTGCCGGTGCGCATGGGGATGTTGTAGAGCACGATGGGGATGTTCACGTGCTTGGCAACCGCAACGTAGTGGTCATACAGCTCCTTCTGGCTGGCCAGAGCGAAGCTGGGGGTGATGATGCTCAGCACGTCCGCACCCATCTCCTCGGCCCGCTTGCTCATGTAGATGGTATCGGCGGTGGAGATGCAGCCGGTGCCGGCATACACAGGAACACGACCCTTGACCTGATCGATGACGGTTTCCAGAACCTCTTCCTTTTCCTTCAGGCTCAGGATGTAGCCCTCGCCGTTGGTGCCGAAGGGGAACAGGCCGTGGACGCCGCCGGCCAGCAGCCGCTCCACCTGATTGCGCAGCTCCGCATGGTTGACGGTCTGGTTCTCGTCGCTGTTCATGGGGGTCAGAATGGGGGGAATGATGCCCTTGATCTCGCAGTTTTTCATGACGTGACGCTCCTTTATGTTCAATTTGTTTTATTTGTTCTTTGTCGGGGAGGGGCAGCGACCCTCCCTGTTAGTTCCGCAGGGGAACGATACCGAGCCGTACCCAATGGTGTAACGATCCTTGCGCAGCCATGCACGCATTGGCCGCGGCCACTGGCCGCTTAAAGGATCTCCTGATAAATCTTTCTGGCGTCGTCCGGGGTCAGGGTGACCATGTTGTTCACCAGCAGACGCTGAACGGACATACCGGCTTCCACCAGGCCCTCCAGATCCTCGGCAGGAACATTGAATTCCTTCAGACTGGTGGGGATGTCCAGGTGCTTGACAATGGCTTCCATCTTGGCAATCATCCATGCGGCCTTCTCGTCCACGGTGCCGCACTTGACTTCTTCATGGCAGCAGCGGTCATAGGCCAGCGCCAGACGCTCCCGGAAGGCCGCGTTCTGGGCGTTGAAGCGCATGACGGGGGTCAGCAGGATGGCGTTGGAAACGCCGTGGGCGATGTGGTACTTGCCGCCCAGAGGATAGCTCAGTGCGTGGACAGCGGTGGTGCCGGAGGCGGTGATGGCGAGGCCGCCGTAGTAGGCAGCCATCTGCATCCGGTTCTTTTCCGCCATGGCCTCGGGATCGTCGCAGGCCTTCTCGATATTGTTCAGGATCAGGTCACAGCCTTCCAGGGCGTACATATCGCTGAAGGGATTGGCCTTGTTGGAGGTGAAGCACTCGATGCAGTGAGCCAGAGCGTCTACGCCGGTGGCAGCAGCGATCTTCCGGGGCAGGTTCTTAATCAGCCGGGCATCCAGAATCACGTAATCGGCGATCATGTTCTCGTTGACAATGCCGATTTTCAGCTCCTTCTCAGGCACGCCCACGATGGCGTTGGGAGTGACCTCCGCGCCGGTGCCGGCGGTGGTGGGGATCAGCACGATGGGCACGCATTTCTTTGCCATACCCGGGTTGTCCAGCAGCTCCTTGACGCCGTACTCGTCGGTGACCAGAACGCTTGCCAGCTTGGCCGCGTCCATGACGCTGCCGCCGCCGCAGGCCACGATCAGGTCAGCGCCGCTTTCCTTGAACTGGTCAACGATCTTCTGAACCGCCATATAGGAAGGCTCCGGGGGCAGCTCGTCCAGCACGTAGTATTCCACGCCGGTGGTCTTCACCACGTCCTCCGCCAGAGCGAACAGGCCCAGACCGCGCAGGCCCTTGTCGGTGAACATGGCCACCTTCTTGGCGTTCAGGGTCTTGATGATGGCAGCGATGCTGTCCATGGCGTTCTCGCCGCCGAAGACGGCGTGAGGCATTTTCAGGTTGTAGGTTTTCAGCATAGTAAATCACTCCTAATAGTTTTTCAGCGTGTCAAAAAATGTATGTCATTCCGAAGGAGCGAAGCGACTGTGGGAATCCGTTCTTTTAAAAGCTCTGATTATCTAAAATGGAGAACGGATTGCCACGCCAGTGTGCGCACTGGCTCGCAATGACAGTCTCGGTTTTTATTTTGCGTCTCTGGCACCCTCGCCGGAGGTGGGGTTGTAGACACCATAGCGTTCCCGCTTTGCGCCCATCACATCCGCCTCGGTGAAGCTGACGTACTTCACGGCCTTTCTGGTGAAGGCGGCGTAGGTCAGGTGCAGGCGGCCGTCAGCGCTCTGCATCAGGTAGGGGTACTCGTACTGCTTATTGTTGGTCTTGTTCTCGTCGCCGATGTAGCCCTCACCCCGCTCCATCCAGCGGATCATGGGGAAGGTCAGACCGCCGTCCTCGGACAGGGCCACTGCCACGGGGCACCGCAGACCGGGCCATGCGCACTTGCTGCGCATATCCTCGGAGACGCAGGTGGGGTTGTAGGCAATGGCGATCCGGCCGGACTGGGTACGGATGGCGCTGATGGAAGAATTGTTGTTGGGCAGCACGGTGGGCTTGGGCTCAGACCAGCTGTCGCCCCAGTCGAAAGACTCGCTGCGGTAGATGAAGTCCGCCTCCCGGCTGCGCATGAAGGCCACCAGATGACCGTCGTCCAGCTCCACCACGGTGGGATGAACTCTGCCATTGGACTTGGGCATCATGACCATGCGCCAGGTTTTGCCCTGATCGTCGGAGATGCGGAAGGCGGAGGGGTCACCGGCAAGGCCGTCCACCGCGTCGGTGCAGATCCAGTTGCCGTAGATCCAGCGGCCGTTTTTCAGAATCTGAATGGGCTGACGGGAGAAGGTGCCCTCCTCGGGGAAGATGGTCTCATAGTCGCCCCAGGTCTTGCCGCCGTCGAAGGACTTCTGGCAGCGGACCTGCGCGGTGTACTGCATATTGTCCTTGCCGGGGATGCGGCCCAGCTGGGCGGTGTACATACACCACACGGCGCCGTCGGGGCCGATCATCAAGGACGGGTTCTGCTCGGAACGGGTGGGGTCGCCGGAGACATTCACAGGCTCCTCCCATTTGTCCGCCCCCTTGGGCAGGCGGGCGCAGACGATGTGAATATCGGCGTCGCCCTCAAAGGTGCCGGCAAACCAGCAGCACAGCAGGTCGCCGTTCGGCAGCTCCACCATTCCGGGGCCGTGGCAGGTGCGCCAGGGGCCGGGAGGGATGATGGCTTCTACGGTGCCCATTTCCGCGTTGCAATAGACCTGACCATCCATGGTCAGCCCGGGCAGTACAGGATAGTTCATAGTTTCTCCTCCATATTTCATCTGTATTGGAACCCGAAGGTTATGCACTGGTTTTATTCAGGGCAGCGGCCAGCTCGGTCAGCAGGTTTTCCCCGCCGAAGCCGCCGGATTTGGAGATGACGTAGCGGGTAATGCCGTGATAGGTAAACCGGGACAGCACCACGCCCGCGTCCAGTTCGCCCAGCGGCTCGATTTCGTGGACGCCCATGTAATCCATACATTGCAGCAGCGTGTCGCCGCCGGTGATCAGCAGCGTGCCCACCGCTTCATGGGAGAAAAGTCTGCTCACCAGATACCCGATGGTTCCGGACACCGCCCGGCGGATGTCCTGAATGTCCATGCCGAACTTCGCTGCGTAGTCGGCTGTCTTCTGGTTGGAACCGGGGTCGTTGGTGTCGAGGATCCGGTGGGGATTGGCTTCCAGCATCCGGTAAAGGGTTTGCAGCATTTCTTCACCTTCCGGAGTCTGCCAATATCCGCTTGACAGCTTCTGCTCCGGTTCCAGCTGCTTGTGAACGAAACCGTGCTGTTCGGCGTAGGCCACCTGAGCCACGGTGATGGGGTTGACGCTTCCGCAGATCACGGTAAAATTCTCACCCAGCGTCGGGATAGGCCAGGGAGTTCCGCTCCCCAAGTGCAGAAGCTCCGGCAGGACGGCGGCAAAGCCGGCGCAGCCCGCCAGAATATGGAGCCTGCCCGCCTGCTTCAGCCGGTTTCCGGTTTCCCGCAGATCCTCCACGCTGGAAGCGTCGAACACCCAGATTCCGTCCGTATCCGGCAGGGCCACGCCGCCGGTCAGAGGAGAGCAGCTGACGGCGGGCGTGTCTGCCTGCAGCGCGATGAGGGATCGGACATCGGATCTGGTCACCGGCTCGAAGGGATCCCGGCCGAATACGCTGTCGGCCACCGGGACGCCCTGAATGTAGTGGATTCCATGAATGGTATTGCGCGCCATCTGAGGGAAGGCCGGCAGGAAGGGCAGCTGTCGTTCGCCGGACGCTTTCAGCACCGCCGCCAGTTCCGCGCCCACATTGCCCCGGAGGGCCGAGTCCGTTTTCTTATAAAGGAAAGGGATTCCCAATTCGACTGCCTGCGTGGTGTAGTCCCCCACGATGTCGGAGGCCTCCCCGGCAGTCAGATGCCGGGTCTCAGCATCCACCACCAGTACCTCACAGGTTCCGGCATACTCCTTCAACGAAACATCTTGGCCGGTAATGACTCTGGTCACCGCACCGGTGGAGGCGAACTGAACGCCGGTGTCCAGCGCTCCGGTGAAGTCATCCGCAAGGATCAACAGCTGCGTCATGGTTTTCACCTGTCTTTCTGTGTTATAAGTCCAACGTTATCCTTATTATATCGGAAACCCTATTTTTTCCCAGTCAATATGACGAAAATTAGTTTCTAAATGAAACGATATGTAGAATAGAAAAAGTTAGTGATTACGTAGAGTTCCATGTTGGAACTTTATTTTGACTCCATCTGGACAAAAGGGTTTCATTATGGTATGATTATAAAAAATCAAGGCGGATTTTTGTTGGAGGTGACGAAAATGAAGCGGGAGCAGGCCCAGGTGCGTATTTTGGGAATCGCACCCTACGAGGGAATGCAGACTGCCATGGAGCGGGCGGCGGAAAACAGCACGGGTATCCATCTGGACGTGTACACCGGCGACCTGGAGGAGGGTGTCGCCATTGTCCGGGAGCATCAGCAGGAGGATTACGACTGCATCCTCTCCCGGGGCGGCACAGCGCAGATGATCCAGTCGGTCACAGATATACCGGTGGTGGAGATTCCTGTATCGGTGTATGATGTTCTGCGGACCATGCGCCTGGCGGAAAACTATGCGGACCGGTACGCCATCGTAGGCTTCTCGAATATCACGGAAACAGCCCACATTCTCTGCGATCTGCTGAAAAATCCGGTGAATATCGTGACCATCCACAGTGCCCGGGAGATCGGGCCGGTGCTGTCCCGGCTGCAGACTGCCGGATACCGGATGGTCATCGGCGACATGGTCACCAATACCATGGCCCGGGAGCTGGGAATGAACGCCTTCCTGATCACTTCCGGTGTGGAGAGCCTGCATGCATCTCTGGAACAGGCGGCCTCTGTCGGGCGGAGCTTTCAGCGCCTGCGCCACGAGAACCTGATCCTGACAAAGGTACTGGGAGAGGACACCGGGAGTCTGATGGTGCTCAATGAGGGTGGGCAGGTGATCTACCCTCAAAACGCCGACCCTTCCATGGAGCTGCTGACTCTGCTGCGGGGGAAGATTCCGGAGATCCCGCCCCACGGCACCCTCCAGTTTTATCACAACCGCGCCGGTACGCTTTACAGGGTGGTGGCTCAGCTGCTGCGGACCGGCGGCGGCATCAACTACCTGTTTCACTACAGCGCGGCTCAGATTCCTCTTCGCTCCGGAAAAAGCGGCCTGCGCTCCCTGAACAAGAATGAATGTGAGCACCTGTTCAACAACAGCTTCTATTTCCTCAGCGGTGCCCTGGGGGAACTGGAACCGAAGATCCTGTCGGTGGCCGCCACCCGCAAGACGGTGATGATCCTCGGAGAGACCGGCACTGGCAAGGAGCAGATCGCTTCGCTTTTATATCTGCGCAGTACACTGAGCAACAGGCCCTATGTCGTGGTAGACTGTACCCAAGCCAACGACAAGGTATGGGACTTTTTGCTGAACCACTACAATTCGCCCCTGAACGACAACGGAAACACCATTTTCTTCCAGAATTTCGAGACCATGCCGGAGGCAAGGGCATGGGATCTGCTGTCATCGATCCAGGCCAGCGATCTGGCGGGACGAAACCGCCTCCTGTTTTCCTGCACCTGCCCGGAGGGCGGCAGACTGCCGGACTCCGCCGAAAAGCTGATCGGTCAGCTGGCCTGCCTGATCCTGACGCTGCCCACGCTCCGCAGCCGTCAGGACGAGATTCCGTCTCTGGCCAGCCTGTACCTCGGAAATCTGAATCTGGAACTGGGAAAACAGATCTCCGGTTTTGACGCCCACGCCATTGAGCAGCTTCGCCGGTTCCCATGGCCCGGTAATTATACCCAGTTCAAGCGGGTGATCCAGGAGCTTGCAACCGTTACGGATTCCTACTATATCCGCAATACGGACGTGGCGGAGATCCTCAGCCGGGAACGTCGGCTTGCAGCGCCTGTCCGTCAGGAGGAGACCAAACTGCCGTCGCTGACCCTGAAGCAGATCATCCGGCAGGCTGTAGAGAAGGCACTGCAGGAAAACGACGGAAACCAGACTGCGGCTGCCCGGCAGCTGGGCATCGGGCGCACGACCATGTGGCGCTATTTGAATAACGAAGATGGCGAGAATTGAGTTAAGGCAACACCGCACAATGGGGGCTACGGGCTTCAGCGGATCTTTTGTCCCAATCGTTCAGTATGAAAAATAGGAAATACATCCAGTATTCCCGCATTTTCCACACTTTCGCTTGGGGAAAAGTTTCTCACCGAATCTCCTTGCTCTATTATGCAGTGTTGCCTGAACTTGAAAGAAATCCCCCTGGCGCGGTGAAAATTTCGCGTCAGGGGGGCTGTCATTTCATTTTCCGGATCAGGTGATCCGCACCGCGGCCACCACCAGCCGTCCGTTATCCAGCGTATACTCGCAGGTGGACAGGCAGATCAGCTTGTCGCCGTAGACCGGCGTGATGCCGGTATCGTAGAAAGCCAGCTTCTTACAGGAGGACACAAAGTCGTTGAACTCCTGCTCGTTGGCGGCATCCACGAACTTATGGTAGCTGAAGCCCTGACCCACATTGGCGGAAGTCTTGAACACCGCGAAAATCTTGTAGGTGTGGTACTCCGTCAGGGTGTCAAAGAAAATCAGGTTGTTCTTATCCCAGGCGTCCTTGCTGGTATACTCGTTCAGTCCGGCAAACATACTGCCGTCGGCCATGTGGTGGCCAAACAGGGTAATATTGTCGCTGGGCTTATTGATGTCCGCCTCGCCCCAGGCATAGATGCTGCCCCGCTTGCTCTCCTTCTTGTCGAAGTCCCGGTACAGGTAGTAGTTGGGATCGTCAGGCGTCTGGAGCACCGGGTAGTTGATCTTGGTGCCCTCCATCTTGATCCAGCCGACGGTATCGTTGTTCTGCTCGTAAATATCCTTGTAGCCGGGCAGGATCCCCGGTTCGGTGGTCTCCTTCGGCTCCGTTGCCTCCGTCGTCTCAGTGGTGTTCTCGGTCACTGCCTCTGTGGTCTCCGTCTGCGCATCGGAAACCGCCTGAGCCAGCGCGTCCATCCGATCCGCCTGCTGCTTGCCATCGACAAAATAGTTAACAACCATAAAGGCGCTGACGCCGAATGCAGCCACAAGCAGGAGGACGGTCAATGTAAACAATGTCTTTTTCATAAGCAAAATCCCTCCGACACGTATTATAGTATAGAAACCACCGGCAGTCAACCCGCCAGAAGTTTAAGAAATTCTTAGGGCAGCACCGCATAATGGGGCAAGGAGATGCGGTGAGAGATTTTGGCACAAGCGAAAGTATGGAAAATGCGGGAATACTGGATGTATTCCCCATTTTTCATGCTGCACGATTGGGGCAAAAGATCCGCCGAAGCCCGCAGCTCCCATTGTGCGGTGTTGCCTTAGGAAAGTCTGTCAGTTCATGTAGTACATTCCAAGGCAGTCCCGCATATCGTAGTAGTTGGGCAGCGTACGCCAGCCGCTGGCGACCGTATAATCGCCCCGGGCGACCACCCGGGTGTCCGGCAGAGACTGGGTGCACTTCCAGGCGGCATCGCCGCTGCAGAAGATCATATACAGATTTTTCAGCCAGGTCATCTGGGTGATGGGGGTAATGTCACAGTAGGTCTTGCCGATGTTCAGATCCTGCAGAGCGGTGCAGTCCACCAGCGGAGAATAATCCCGGATACAGCTGTTGTCCAGCTCCAGCCAGATCAGGTTCTTGCAGCTGCGGATGGGCTCGATGTACTGGACCTCCGTCCAGGCAAGGATCAGGTACTTGAGCTTGGGCATAAAGGTCACGAAGCTGATGTCCGTCAGGGTCATGTGACCCACGTCCAGACACACCATGTCCTCGCAGTAGCGCAGATTGTAGGCGTAGTCGTCAAACAGCCGGCCGACTCCGAAATGGTTGGGCATGAAATTGTCCTTATCCGTCCGCAGGGCGATGCTGGGGCCCAGGCGCACCGTCCAGACCACCTTGTACTTGTCCCGCACCCGGTCCCGGTAGGCCGCCATGTCCTCATTTTCGATGTCGCAGGCCGCCACCTTGGCTTTGCTGTTGCCCCAGTCCGGGTTGTCCCTGCCGCACAGTCCGAATATGACCTTCTCCGCGTTGGGAAGGTATTCCATCCGGGCTTCCACCTCAGAAAGATCCGTAATTTCGACCTGGGACAGGTCGATCTCCGTGTCCGTGTTCTGGAAGGTCAGGCCGCCGATGGAAGTCTCCCAGCTGATGTCCACGTTGGGGTAGGCATCGGACAGCCCGCCCAGCGTCTCGGCAGAGGCCTCAGGATTCACCATATGCAGGGTTTTCAGCGCCGGCAGATTTCCCAGCAGCGCAAGATCGGCATCGGTGACGGCTTCCGCCGTCAGCTCCTGTACATCCTGGTCCACCAGATTGTCCCCCATCCGCAGCCGGAAAGTCAGGCCCTTTTCCTGACAGTACCGGCTCAGCTCCGAAAAATCCTGGGGCTGGTCACTGCCCCCGGCAGTCACCGTGCGCAGCTGCGTCAGGAAAGGCAGCCTTTCCAGGGTCTGGGCGTCCGCAGTGCGCAGCTCCACGGTGTCGGCAGAGTCCGGATACGCCGTTCCATCCAGCGTCACCCGGTAGGATACCGTCACATCGGGGTAGCACTCTCTTGCTTTCAACAGGCAGTCATAATCCGTGCAGTTCTCCCCGTTGAGCGTCTCCAGATCAGGGAAATAGGCCAGCGCCGTCACATCCTCCTCAGATAGGGTGCTCACGGCGATCTCCGTTGTGTCACTGGACAGCTTTCCGCCCTGGAAAGGCACATCCCACAAAATCTCGCACCGGGGCAGCTTTTCCCGCAGTGCCTCGTAATGCCTGATGCTGATGTCCTCCCCCCGCAGATCCATACTTGCTGCATTCTTGGGGTACAGATGAAAATCGACAAGATAGTTGTTATGTAAGATCCAGCCGATCCCGCCGGCGACCGAGAGCAATATCGCCAGTACCAGGATCAGGGCCAGAAGCGCGGCGCTTTTTCGCATGCTTTGTTCCTCCCGCTTATCCAGTTTCCTCCTATTATGCTGTTGTTTTCTCCATAAGTCAAGGGTGAAATCTCACTCCCGGGGCTAACCCTTGCGAAAATGGGAATTCTGGTATATAATGGGCGAAGCTATGATTGGAGGAAACGCGATGGATTTTAAGGTATTGGCGGTAGGCGACGTGGTGGGTAATCCTGGACTTGACCGGGTGCGCCGCCGCCTGCGGCAGCTGAAACAAAAAACCGGGGCGGATTTTGCCGTGGTCAACGGGGAAAACGCCGCGGTGGTGGGTTTACTCCCCTATCAGGCGGAGGACATTCTGGATGCCGGGGCGGATGTGATCACCATGGGCAACCACACCTGGGCCAAGCGGGAGATCGTGGATTATATGGAGGACTGCCCCCAGATTCTGCGGCCCGCCAACTATGCCCCCCAGGTGCCCGGACGGGGCTGGCGGGTCTTTGACACCAAGACAGGCCCCGTTGCTGTCATCGACCTGATTGGCCGATGCAATATGGACTACGGCCCGGACAACCCCTTCCTGCTGGTGGAGAAAATTCTGAAAGAAATTGACACAAAGATTATTTTCGTGGAAATTCACGCCGAGGCCACCTCGGAAAAGCTGGCCATGGGGTATCTGCTGGATGGGCGGGTCAGCGCCGTGTGGGGCACCCACACCCATGTGCCCACGGCAGACGCCCGGATTCTGCCAAAGGGCACAGGCTACGTCACCGATTTGGGCATGACCGGCCCGAGAGATTCCATTCTGGGCATCCGGCCGGACCTGTCCATTGCCAAATTCCGGGGCGACCTCACCGAGCGCTACCGCTGGGCTGACGGCCCCACCAAAATGGAGGCGGTGCTGTTCACCATCGACAGCGCCACAGGACTGTGCCGCAAGGCGGAAAGAGTGGACGAATGGGACTGAAAATTCTGCACACCGCTGACCTGCATCTGGATTCCCCCTTCGCGGGATTTTCTGAAGCCCAGCGTCAGCTTCTGAGGCAGCAGCAAAAATTGCTTCCTGGAAAAATCGCCGACCTGTGCCGGCGGGAAAACTGCGATCTTCTCCTGCTGGCAGGCGATATTTTTGACGGGCAGCCAACCCGGGACACCATCGGCATTCTGAAGGAAGCCCTGAGCCGCTGCGGCGTGCCGGTGTTCGTTTCTCCCGGCAATCACGACTTCTGCTCCCCGGAAAGTCCCTGGATGACAGAAACCTGGTCGGAAAATGTGCACATTTTCACCGGTGCGTTGGAATCCGTGGTTCTTGAAGATTTGTCCTGCCGGGTCTGGGGCGCGGGCTTCCGGGGCATGGACTGCCAACCCCTGCTGGACGGCTTCCATGCTGAAGGCACCGAGCAATACAAGATTGCCGTGCTTCACGGCGACCCCACCCAGCGGGAATCCCCCTACAATCCCATTACCGCCGGGCAGGTCAAAGCTTCGGATCTGACCTATCTGGCTCTGGGCCACATTCACAAGGCAGGCGCCTTCCGGGCCGGGAACACCCTGTGCGTCTGGCCCGGCTGTCCCATGGGACGGGGCTGGGACGAAACCGGCGACAAGGGCGTGTGCATCGTGACGCTGGGGGAGGAAGTGAATGTGCAGGCCGTGAGTCTGGACACCCTCCGCTTCTATGATTTGGAGGCCGATGCCGGGGCCGATGCCGTGTCCGCGCTGGAAAGCCTGCTGCCGCCCCAGGGAAGTAAAGATTTCTACCGTGTTTCCCTCACCGGCAGCGCCGATGTGGATATAAAGTCGATTTATTCGGAATTCCCGGATTTTCCCAACCTTACTTTGCTTGACAAGACGGAGCCGCCCATCGACCTGTGGGAGAATACCGACTCCGGCACGCTGGAGGGGATGTACTTCCAGCTGCTCCGCCGTCTCCTGGAGGAGCAGCCGGAGAACGCCCGCCAAATCCAACTGGCGGCGGAGATTTCCAGAAAGCTGCTGGACGGAAGGGAGGTCACCCTGTGAGAATCTACAAAATGACTGCCACCTTCGGTAAGCTGGAGCACGAAACGCTGACGCTGGAGTCGGGGCTGAACATCATTACCGCTCCCAACGAGTGGGGCAAAAGCACCTGGTGCGCCTTCCTGATCGCCATGCTCTATGGCCTTGACACCCGGGCTAAGACCACAAAAACCGCCCTTGCGGACAAGGAGCGCTACCAGCCCTGGTCGGGAAGTCCCATGTCCGGGCGCATTGACTTAAACTGGAACGGCCGGGACATCACCATTGAGCGTACCACCCGCCGCCGGGTGCCGCTTGGGGAGTTCAAAGCCTACGAAACGGTGTCCGGGCTGCCGGTGGAGGAACTGAACGCGGGCAACTGCGGACAACTGCTTCTGGGCGTGGAGCAGACTGTGTTCCGCCGGGCGGGGTTCATTCGCTTTTCCGATCTTCCTGTGACCCAGGATGAGGCTCTGCGCCGCCGGCTCAACGCCCTCGTCACCACCGGTGACGACAGCGGCGCGGCCGACCGACTGGCGGCAAGCTTAAAGGATCTGAAAAATCGCTGCCGTTATAACCGCACCGGTCTGCTTCCCCAGGCGGAAGCCCAGCGGGACGCGCTGGAGGAGAAGCTCACCGAGCTGGAGACGCTGAATACCCAGTGCCAAAAGCTGAAAATGCGCATCGACGAGGTCAAGGAATGGCTGCGGCAGCTGTACAACCACCAGCAGGCCCTGGCCTACGCCAAAATGGAGTCGGGCCTTGCCCAGCTTGCTCAGGCACGGGAAACCGCAGATAAAACGGAACAGGCCCTGCGGGAACTGGAAAAAGCCTGTGCTTCCCTGCCGCCCCAGGCAGAGGCAGAGAGCAAGATCCGGGAGCTGCGGGCCTTCCGCGACCAGTGGAACGCCCTGCGGGCCGAGGAGCAGCACGCCCCCGCCGAGCCTCAGAAACCGGAGCTGCCCAACCCCTTCACCGGGCTGACGGCAGAAAACGCCCGCGCCATGGCCCGGGAGGATGCCCGGGAGCTGACGGAGCTGTCCCAGAGCCGGCTGTCTCTGATCCTCATGGCCGTTGGTGCCATCGGCCTGCTGGCGGCAGGAGGACTGGCCTATCTGACGGTCTATCTGTTCGCCGCCGTCGCCGGCTGTGCAGGTCTGCTTGCCCTTGTCTGGGGCGTTGTGGACCGGGTATCCACCCGAAAAAAGATTCTGTCCATCGTGGAAAAGTACGGCACCGCTGACTGGAAACAGTGGACAACCCCCATTTCGGAATATGAGCAGGAGATGATCGCCTACACCGAGGCGCTGAAAACCTATCAGGAGGTGGAAAGCGACCTGGAGGTGCGGCTGATGGTAGCCCGCAAGAAGCGGGATTCCCTGTGCGGCCTGCAGGAGCCGGAGGAGGTTCTGGACTTCTGGCAGGAGGCCCAGCGGCAGTGGGAGCAGTATGACCGGGCCCGAACCGATGCCGTTACAGCGAAGCGGCATTTTGAAGCCCTGAATGCCATGGTCAAGCCCGTGGAAAAACCCGCACTCCCCGACAATCTGACCCAAAGCGAGGCCCAGACCGCCCAGCTTCTGGCTGAATGCGCCGCGGAACAGCAGCGTCTTCAAAACCGGCTGGGCCAGTATCAGGGCCGGATGGAGATCATCGGCAGCGCCGAGGATCTTCGTTTGCAGCACCGGCGGGTATCCGACCGGATCGCCCGTCTGGAGGACACCTACACCGCCCTGAGTATCGCTCAGGAGGCACTCATGCAGGCCCGTGCGGAGCTTCAGCGCCGGTTCGCCCCCCGGATCACCCGGCGGGCGCAGGAACTGCTCAGCACCATGACGGGCGGGCGCTACCAGAGTCTGACCATGGGAGAGGACTTCTCTCTCCGGGCGGGGGCCCGGCAGGAGGATGTGCAGTACGATGCCATCTGGCGCAGCGACGGCACCATTGACCAGCTGTATCTGGCGCTGCGTCTGGCGGTGGCCGAGGAACTGACCCCGGAAGCGCCGCTGGTGCTGGACGACGCGCTGGTGCGCTTTGATGACGAGCGCATGGCGGCAGCGCTGGACATTCTGCGCAGTATGGCACAAAGTAAGCAGGTCATCTGCTTTACCTGCCAGAGACGGGAAGCCAACACAAAATAGTGGGAGTGTTAAGTGAGAATAAAGCTCCTCACTTCTAAGGCAGCACCGCATAATGGGGCAAGGAAATTCGGCGAGAGATTTTGGTCCAAGCGAAAGTATGGAAAATGCGGGAATACTGGATGTATTTCCCATTTTTCATGCTGCACGATTGGGGCAAAAGAT
>JALFJQ010000060.1 GCA_022775085.1 Clostridiales bacterium
CTCTTTTGCATTTTCCGCAATCCTTGTGTATCTGGCCTTATAGTCGGTATATTCCTCTTTGCTGATGGTGCCGGTAATCAGGTTTTCATACAGGCGGGCCTTAAATTCAAGCGCCTGTTCCACCTGCTGCTCATTGGCGGCAATATGGGAGGCGTATTCATTGGCAAGCGCCTGATTGATGCTGCCCTGGTCGATACCGTCCAGGATAGCTTGCAGACAGCTCACATTGTCGATGTAGCCTTTCAGACTGTCCTTGACGCACTCTACAAGATCGCTTTCCTTGAGCATTACCGGGTTGGTGCAGCCATGCTTTTTCCCGGTGGGGCAATAATAATAGTGGACGGCGGTTTCCTTGTCCTCGTTGGCCCGGTCAATGAGGATGTAGAAGTAATTGCCCGCCTTGGTGGTGACGGTGATGAGCTGCTTGTTGCCGCCGAAATCATCCACCAGGGCGGCGTTGCCCTCCGGGGTCAGAGCCGGACTGTCCTCGGTTTCCTCCACCACCACATCGGCGTCATTGGTGGCGTCCTCTGCCGGGATCTGGTCCGTCCCCTGGGCAAAGGCGGTCACGGAAAGGCCCATCATCAGCACCAGGGCGGCGCAGAGGGCCGAAAAGGTCTTGAAAATTCTCTTATTCTTCATGGTCGGTGTCCTCCTGTTCGTCGTAGTCAGCGGAGGCAGCGGCTATGCCGGGGGCCGTGCCACCGGAGAGCATGGCGTTCAGCTGCTCCGGGGTCAGCCGCAGGGCGCGCACCATCTGGACGATCTCCAGGTTCTCCGCCTCGGTTTTCTGCGCCTCCAGGGTTTTCAGCTTGTCCTGGTACTCCGCGATCTTCTCACGGACCTTGGCAATCTCCTGGTCAATGCGCTGGATTTTATTCTTAGCCATAATCAATCACTCCATTTCTCATAAATCGGCCTGACCAGTTCATCAGGCCGTAGCCCTTGATACACTCGTAGGTCAAGGAATGGCCTATGTCCATATTCAGGCAAATAGAACGGTCCACGATTTCCCTTGGGGCATATGCCTGCCCATGATTGATACAGACATATACAGCATCCGGGTTTTCCAGAGTGTAACGCCAGAAAGGATATTTGATAATCACGGGCGTATTGTTGCCCACGCCCAACTCAAGATAAAGCACTTTGCCTTGCTTGTGCCAACCCAAGAAATCGGCATATCTTTCAGAGGCAGCATACCATCCCCGGTCCTGAACGAAGGTATCGTCGCACCGAAGGTTCATGGTCAGTGGCGCTCCGCACACCGGGCAATAGGGAACCAGTTCTGTGGGAATCTTCATATCCCGCTGCCGGGCGACCATCTGACGAACCAGCAGCTCATTGTCATAGGTGCGGTTGTGGCAGGCTTTGGAACACTGCCACAGACCATAGTCTCCCTGGGTGTAAAACAGACGGCTTTTGTCAAAGCCTGCCCGCTGGAACTGGTGATCCACATTGGTGGTCAGCACAAAATAGTCCTTGTCCTTCACCAGCGCCAGTAATTCCCGATATACGGGAATTGGAGCGTCCACATAGCGGTTATAGAAAACGTGACGGCTCCACCAGGCCCAGTATTCCTCCAGTGTGTCATAGGGATAAAAGCCCCCGGCGTACATATCGGAGATGCCGTATTTCTGATAAAAATCAGAGAAGTACCGTTCAAACCGTTCCCCGCTGTAGGTGAGCCCGGCAGAGGTGGATAACCCTGCCCCGGCACCGATTAAGACAGCATCCGCCGTATCCAGCGCTTCCCGCAGTCGCTCAATGGAGCAGCTTTCTGTAGATTGCTTCATCACACTCTTTGAATACATTGAATACCACCTCAATCTTACTTCCGGTTTCAGCCTTGTATTTCTGTACCGTGTTCACGGCAATTTCTGCCGCTTTCTCGTTGGGAAACATAAATACGCCGGTGGAAATACAGCAGAAGGCGATGCTTCCCACCCCGTTTTCATCCGCCAGTTTCAGACAGGAACGGTAGCAAGATTTCAGCAGAGCGCAATGTTCCCGGGTCAGTTCTCCCCGGACGATGGGACCGACTGTGTGAATGACATAATCACAGGGAAGGTTGTAGGCGGGGGTGATTTTCGCCTGACCGGTTGGCTCTTCATAGCCTTGCTCCGCCATCATCTCCGCGCATTTCAAACGAAGCTGCACCCCTGCGTAGGTATGGATGCAGTTGTCGATGCAGTTGTGGCAGGGCTGGTAGCAGCCGGTCATGCCGGAGTTGGCGGCGTTGACAATGGCACCGCATTCCAGGGTGGTAATATCTCCTCGCCAGAGGTAGATAGCCTCTTGAATTGGATGCAGGTCAGACAGCCGAGTAATTTTCTTTGCTGCCAATTCTTCTTGGAGGTAATCATCCTGCACTTCCAGATATCGCTTACCTATGGCTGCCGGATGGCGAACATTCATAAGCGAGCGCAGCAAAACCTTCTGACGGTCAGCATCTGTCGGAATCTCCTGGCGGCGGCAGGAAGGACGCTCCCACAGTAATTCTTCGATTAGATATCTTCTCCGCTGATCCTGATTCATGACGTTACCCCCGTTTTACAATGACTCTGCACCATCTTTTTTCTTGAAATATAGTACCATACAATACCGTAATGCCCCGCATTTTTATTCTTGCGGGGCATTGCATCAATATACCACAGCGTCCTCTGCCGTGAAGCCGCCAAGGGAATTTGCTTTTACCTGAACACAAACATAAACGATTCCCGCGTCGTTTGCGGCAAAGAACTGTCGTTTTGTTGCGGGAGCAATTCTCAGCCAATCGCCTGCGGCAAGGGCGATTTCTTCACCGTCGATGATTGCTTTGCCATGACCTGACAGGATTCCGTAGATTTCTTCATTCTCCTTGTGGGAGTGAACGAAGGGAACACCAGCGCCGGCGGGAAGCGCATTGATGCTGACCTCTGCACCGGTCAAGCCCAGCGCGTCATGAAGCTCCACTCTTCCTTCGTTTCCAATGCTTGTCTTTGTGTAGTTTTTCATGGTGATTACCTCCAAAGTGTATTTTAATTGGGAAAGGTTGCTTTTTCCTTTCGTTGGTATTACAATATCCCCGTAGCGCAATTCTGTAAAGTAAGCACAATATTGTGGTGTAGTTACCAAAAGGAAACTATTGGAGGAATTCCGTATGAGCGAAGAAAAGAAAGACCTCCCGGCTTGTCCTGTAGAGACCACCCTCATGCTGATCGGCGATAAGTGGAAGGTGCTGATCCTGCGGGATCTGATGCCCGGAACCAAGCGTTTTGGAGAATTGAAAAAATCCATCGGTCATGTCTCCCAGAAGGTGCTCACCGCCCAGCTCCGGGATATGGAGGAAAGCGGGCTGCTGACCCGAAAGGTCTACGCAGAAGTACCTCCCCGTGTGGAGTACACGCTGACTGACTTGGGTTATAGCTTGAAGCCAGTTCTGGACTCCCTATGGAATTGGGGTGAAGAATACAAGTCCAGGCAGTAAACAATCGATACAGGTATTTTGAGATTCAGCCTTGATTACTGCATTCATTTTGCAGTACCAACGCAATCCCCCGCATGACGTACTCCACGCAGGGGATGGCCGCACTGTTGCCCAGGGCTTTGTAACGGGCGGAATCCGAAGCCCCGGGGATGTTTTTGTCCACCCGTCCAGGAAACCCTGCAAACACTCGCACTCAAGGGGCGTCAGGCGGCGAATCAGGTTGGGACTGTCCAGGATGCACTTATCGTCACTCACATACTGGTTGCTGATCCCCTTATGATCAGAGCGAACCAGTGTACCAACGGTTTCCTGATAGGGCTGCATCACCAGATCGGTGGCATCCTTATGCTGCCGGGCACTTTCGGTACTGACCACCTCATTCTCCGCGAACACGTCCACCCGCTGGCGGCTATAGATGGCGTGGCGATCCATGGCAGTCAGGGTGTAGGAGATGCCCTTCTGATAGCCGCAGCCGTTCCCGCCGTTCTCCGGCTGACGGTCGATGATGTTGCCAACGATGCAGTAAATGGAGGCATCCTGCTCTACCAACGGGACATTGTTCCCTCCCGTACCACAGCGTGCCGAGATTGTTGGGGACACCTCATGGGGGCCGGTATACCGGGAGTCAATGCCGTGATTTTCATACACCAGCGGCTGATGCCCCCGCTCCTGAGTGCGAAGGGTGCCGGTGATATTCACAGAGCAATTCATCACCTGCCCGCCCTGATCGTTCAGACACAGCACAGGCGCACTCTCCGCAAGAAAGGTCTGCTGCTTCATTCCCGGCTGGGCGCCCAACGCTCCAGCTACATCGTGCAAGTCCCGCACCTCATCCCGCTGGTTGGCGGCAAAGGCTATGTTCCCTTCTGTAAGGGGCTCATCTTCCCACAGACCCGCCTGAATCTCAAGGGCACTCCGTAATGCCGTCGGCAGGGGCTTGTCCCGTTCGGAGGATCTGCGTAAAATCCCGAGGCAGGCTTTCCTGGTTAAATAGTATTTTGGGTGCGGTTTGTCCTCCAAAATCTGCCACAAGGTAGATGCGACGGCGTCTCTGGGGGACGCCCCAGTATTGAGCGTCAAGAATGCGCCACGCCAGGGAGAAAGAATCTCCCAATAGAATACACCCAGCAGATTCCCAGCGCCCGGTGTCAGGTCCAGGAACTGATACGGAATCGAAGACAATTCGAATAATTTCTTCGAGGACAATGCGGAAGTCCTCCCCCTTCGGTTCCCCGCTGGAGAAGGCTCCAGGGACGTTTTCCCACACCATAAACCGGGGTCGTACAAGCACATCTGGTCTTCCTCGCTGTAAGTCTGCATGTCTCATCTCCTTCACGATTCTGGTTTGCTCCATAAAAAGTCCGGAACGGGAACCGGCAAGCCCGGCTCTCGCTCCGGCGACCGAGAGATCCTGACAGGGGGAGCCGCCGGTAATCACATCCACCGGGGGCAAATCCGCGCCATTCAGTTTCGTAATGTCCCCCACATGAATCATGCCGGGGAGCCGCAGCTTTGTAACATCCACAGGAAAAGGCTCAATCTCACTGGCCCACATGGGGCGGATACCGCACCGCTGCGCTGCCAGAGGAAAGCCGCCGATTCCGTCGAACAGGCTGCCCATGGTTAATTCATTTGTATTGAAAATGCACCTCCAAAACAAAAATGCCAACCGCACGAGCAGTTGGCTTGTCGAAAATATGTTTTGACAAGAATCCTGTCATCTGATAGGATAAGCATGGTTCCTTTCGGAACCGGGCGCTGCCAGACGCGTAGGCGGTTATCCCCCTCTTGCAGGGGGTGATCCTTCTTTGCCCCCTGTCCTAACCGGAAGGGGGTGGTAATGTGAATGTGGTTACATATGAAGAACTGTTTCAGCTCTTACTGGTACTCATTTCCTTTGCCGGTTTGATCATTACGATCATAAAAAAGAAGTAAACCGCCCCAAGTCCCAACTAGTGCGGTTTACTTCATCGCTATACTAGGG
Source organism: Clostridiales bacterium (assembly GCA_022775085.1). GTDB lineage: Bacteria > Bacillota > Clostridia > Oscillospirales > Oscillospiraceae > Faecousia. Next base: position 5,451 of record JALFJQ010000060.1, read on the forward strand.
GGCTAACCGTCTATCGGCAGCGCCCTTTTCTATGTTCATTATACCACGATTCCGCCTTCTGTCAAGGGCTGACCTCCTGGTCAATCTCTGTACCGTCATTCAGGTACACCCTGATATGATCTGCGGAAATCACTTTTACTGTATGTACAAGCTGCCGGATCATTTCTTCATCCCATTCGGTTAAGTGGTGATCTTCCTGATCCAGCACAGCCTCTATCTTACGCACATGCTCCTGTGCTGCTTCGTTATTGCGGAGCTGGGAAGCGATACGCTCCTGCTGACGTTTCAGTTCTGCCATCTCCTTGGCGATTTCCGCGAACCGCCTGTCGGCAGCATCGCTATCCGCATCCTGTTCCAGAAGCTGCTCAAATTCCGCCGTCAGCCCCTCAATCCTTCGCTTTACCTCACTGAGGGTCATTGTGCTGTCAGTTGAGGGTACCGTCTCCTGCAGGATGGAATCCGCAATCTGTGCTACCGCATCCGTCTTGGGAGGCATGCGGGTATTGATCGCCGCCATGATTGCCGCCTGTAAAGGGGCTTCCTCCATGGTAGGTGAGTCATGGCAGTATTTTTTTCCATAATCCAGCCGGCTGACACAGCGCCAGACAATCCGCCGTTTCCCTCTGATATTCCATGTACACCTTCGGTACAGGGTGCCGCATTCCCCGCACACAAGCCGCTCCGAAAGGGCGTATTTGCTGGTGTAGCTGGTTCTTCCTGTGGATGCCTTGACCGAGGGGCTTTTTGCCGCGGTGCGGCGTTTCATCTCCTCCTGCACCGTATAGAAGATTTCCCGGCTCACGATTCCTGGATGGTTGTTCTGAACCAGAACCTGAGGAAGCTGTCCGGTGTTCTTCACGGTCTTTCCTCCGATCAGGTTCTCCTTGAAGGTTTTCTGCCCCAGCGCATCGCCGCAGTATTTTTCATTGGTGAGGATGCCTTTGATCGTGGAGATCTGCCACTGCCGTCCCTCTGTGGGGCCGGGAATCCCATCCGCGATCAGCTGATCCCGGATCATCCGCAGGCTGTCTCCCTTGCGGTACTGGTCAAATATGCGCCTGACAACCTCGCCCTTTTCCGGCTCGATGCCGGGGGTACCATCTTCTTGCAGGAAATAACCGTATAGCCGTTTGAAATTCACATGAACTTTGCCCTCACGGATCGCCTGCCGCTTGCCCCAGGCCACATTGCGGGAGATGGACTCACTTTCTGCCTGGGCAAAGGCACCCAGCATGGTAATCAGCATCTCGCTGTCCATGTCCAGAGTATTGATATTTTCCTTCTCAAAGATCACGCCGATCCCCATTGCCCGGAGCATCCGGGTATAGTTGATGGTGTCCAACGTATTCCGGGCGAATCGGGAGATGGACTTGGTCAGAATCAGGTCGATCTTTTTGGCTTTGCACCTGCGGATCATGCGGTTGAAATCATCCCGCTTTTTGGTGGAAGTTCCCGTGATGCCCTCGTCGGCAAAAATGCCAGCCATCGTCCACTCGGGGTTGGTCATAATTCTGTCTGTATAATAGGTGCACTGGGCTTCGTAGCTGGACTGCTGTTCTTCCTCCTCCGTAGAAACCCGGCAGTAGGCGGCAACCCGAAGCTGCCGCTTCAGCGCCTGCCGCTCTGCCAGCGGTTTTGCGGGAATGTCTGCATGACAGCATCCTCCGGAATCGGTGGCATATCGCAGGAACTCAAGTCTTGTACATGGGACATGCAGGAAAAGACGGCGTTCCCATTGTTCTGCTTCCTTCGGAAGCCCGCGCCGCACTTGCCGCAGATAAATCTGCCGCCTAAGGGGGAGGTATTCACTGTATGCGGAACATGCTTTTCGCTTCTTTGCTGAAGCAAATACTGGACGGAATCATATGACTGGCGGTCAATAATCCCCGGATGGGTGTCGGATGCGTAATACCGATCCCGCTCTCCCCTGTTCCGCAGACATTGCCTTGGAAGGGTATCCGTCATATATGTCTTTTGGTACATCGCATCCCCAATATATTTTTCATTCTTCAGCATTTCCACAATGGCCTGAAAGGACCATTTCCTACTGCCCAGCGCAGGATCTGCTACACTCTGAGCGGTAAACTCTTTTGCAATATCGGTTGTACTTTTCCCTGCCAGATAATTGCTGAATGCGTATCTTACATATCTGGCCTCTGATTCTTCAACCACAAGGTTTCCATTTATCCTACGGAATCCAAATGGTACACTGGAAGCTACATAGGTACCGTTTTGCATCTTCTTCTGGATGCTCCACTTCATATTCTGGGAAATGGATTCACTCTCTGCCTGGGCACATGCGGCAATTACGGAGGTCAGCATCTCGCTGGATACCATCCTGGTATCGATGTTATGCTCCTCGAAGAAGATGCTGATGCCCAATGTCCGCAGTTCCCGAACCGCCTCCAGGCAGTCCTTTGTATTTCTGGCGAATCGGGAGATGGATTTCACAAGAATCTTATCGATCTTTCCCTTTCGACAGTCCTCCAGCATCCGCTGGAAGTCTCCCCGTTTCTTTGCGGATGTACCGGTGATACCCTCATCCGCATAGATGTCTACCAATTCCCACCTGTCATGGGATTTAATGAGATTGTTGTAGTGGGCATTCTGGGCGGCGAAGCTGTTCAGCTGATCGTCCGAATCGGTACTAACACGGCAGTAGGCGGCAACCCGCAGGACGATTTCCTCCTCCGGTTGCGTTGCCGGTATGTAAATCTGCTTTCTCGCCAGGTTATCCCTTGCCGTTGCCATAGCCTCACCTCCTCTTATTAGCAACACACATTACCACACCTTTCGTGGAATAGCTAGTGGTAATTGAATATATTTATATCGAAAGAATAATGTCCGCACCGGTCTGTTTTGCGATCCGGGCAGCAATTCTGCCCGCTTCCTTTTTCGTGCAGTGTCCTGATGCCACCAGTTTACGCAGCAGGATGATAACACCGCAGTAATTTACATTGGCATTCATTTTGTTCTCCTATATGAAAAGCCGCCCTGCTGCATCCAATAAGGTACAGCAGGGCGGCTCCCTTCTGAAATTTGATTTTGAACGAATGACTGCCTGTATTCCTGACACTACTTCCCCAGGCATAGAATAAACCGATGGTTCATTCCAGGGCAGAAACGGAAACCGCGCTTGGCTGCGCGTCACGGGAATTGCACCCCTCCGAGGATCTCTCCGAGCTGCCCCCATTGCGTGTGGCTGTGGCTGGGCAGGAGTACCAACGCTGGTGCTGTCATCGCAAGACAGGTCGGCCACGATCTGCTTTCTGGACGAACGGACCCGCTAACCACCTTCCTTGCCGCATTGATGCAGAGAAACTGCACAGGTGGGTCATCGCGCGTTTCTCCAATGTCGCTTGCCAATTCTCTGTCTCTACATGGCACACCAGCGGATGTATTTCCGCTTCTGGATATGTACTTGAGAAGGTTCAGGACGGACTTGCTTTGATTGCTCAAAAAAGCCCCTCACTACTTATCCGTGTTCAGCCATATTCACACAAGAAAAGTTCAATAACTTCCTATAAAGTCCATAAAATTTCTAAGTTTCGACAGTATTTTTCTAAGCCTGTAACTGACTCCTTGTTGACTTAAACCAGAGGAAACCGCATATTCCTTTTCTGTAAAGCCGTCAAAGTAGATTGTCTGAATCAGCTCCCTTTCCGCCCTTGGTAAGGCATCCACAGCACGATGAAGCTTCTCACAGATTTCCCGGGTCACAGCTCTCTCCTCCATACTTGGGCTAGTCAAATCCGGCACAGCTTCAATTCCCACTGTTTCACCATTATCCAGTGCATCGTAGGATAAAACCTCATTTCTCTGTTTCTTTTCCTCTTGACTGCGTTCCTGCCGCTCCATGCGGAAATAGGCGTAATACACCTCCGGCGTAACTTCTACCAGCTTTCCTTCCACTTTGATTATGTACTTGTCCTTTTCTGCCATTTTGCAGACCTCCTATTGTAAATTTGATTAGGAATCAAACTTCAGAAGGAGGACCGCGAATATTAACCAAAAACGCTGTAATATTCTTGTTCAAAACAGAGAAAATTCTTTTTTTCTCTCTGTCTATGCCGAAAAATAGTGAGTACTCAGAGAATATATTTCCCCGGTTTTATCTCATAGCCCGCTGCTTGCAGCCGTTGTAGTAGTTCCTCAAAACTTGATACTTGGGGAATGAGTGCGTCAACGGCGATTTTCAGCTTGCCTTTCCAACTGGTTCCCGTTTTCTCTGCCTGATA
>JALFJQ010000077.1 GCA_022775085.1 Clostridiales bacterium
GCCGGAGCTGGCCTCCAGCCTGTCCGGGACGGTGCCGCATTATGAGGCGTTCATGGAAGCTCTGCGCCGCTCCGCACCGGTCCCCATCGAGTTTGAGCCGATGGCCGAGAACATGGACGGCTATTTTTCCTCCGAACAGCAACGGATCGCCATCCGGGAAGGCATGAGCGAGGTACAGACCGTTTCCGCTGCCGTCCATGAGACCGCACACAGCAAGCTCCACGACCCGAAAAAATATGAAATCGAGCAGTCCTGGAAAGTTGTCATGGATAGCGGTGGAGGCACAGTAAGAGATTTTCAATCTGGATTTGCAACTGAGGCCGAGGCAGAACAGTTTGCTACCGAAATGGGCTGGCGCTTTGTGGCCGAGAATCGGTTTGAGTGGCGGCTGGAGGTGCAGGAAGATCTGACGGCGGTGAAACAGGCCGCCAAGAACCGTAACACCGAGGAAGTGGAAGCCGAGAGCATTTCCTATGCGGTCTGCCAGTATTTCGGCATCCAGACCGGTGAAAACAGCTTTGGCTACATCGCTTCCTGGTCCAAGGACAAGGAGCTGAAGGAGCTGAGGGCAAGTCTGGAGACCATCAACAAGACTTCCTGTGAGCTGATTAACGACATCGAGCGCCACTACAAGGAAATCTGCAAGGAGCGCGGCATTGACCTGACTGCCGCCCCGGAGCCGGAGCAGACACCCCCGCAGGCTGTGGAAGAAGTATCTCAGCCCAGCGCCGAGTACCAGGAGGCCCTGCTGGTGTTGGATGATGCCACATATCTTCATGTTCAGCCCTGCGATACCGGCTGGGACTACACGCTCTACGATGTGGCAACCATGAAGCAGATGAACGGCGGCCAGCTGGATGGACCGGACATGGGCCGTTCCGCAGCGGTCAGCCACATCTGCAAGGACCTGGGGCTGGGTGACAAATCCATCAAGTATGCGCCGCTGTCCATGATCGAGACTTTGTATGAACAGGCCAGCCAGCAGACCGCAGAAGCCGCAGCCGCCCTGCTGCCGGATGCTCAGGAACAGGCGCTGGACGAATATCCCATGCCGGACCCGGTTCTGACCCAGGACGATCTGGAGAAATGCGGCTGCCTGGACAGCGATCTTTTGCCCCTCTCCAAAGAGAAAGCCTATGAGCTGATGGAGCGTGACCTGACCGTTTACATTATCCAGGAGGGCGAAAATCCGGTGATGGCCTTTGACACCGCTGACCTGGATGCCCATGACGGTATCTTTGCCCTGCCCCGCGAGGAATGGGAGGAAAGCCCGGAGTTTGATAAGCTGGTCAAGGACCGCATGGCCCACCAGGAGGAACGGGAGCAGGCGTTTCTCTCCCACAAGGGGGACTGCTTCGCCATTTATCAGGTGAAGCACACCGACGAGCTGCGGGACATCCGCTATGAGGGCCTGGAATGGCTCCAGTCTATCGGGCAGACGGTGCAGCGGGACAACTATGAGTTGGTCTACACCGCTCCGCTGCTGCCCTCCGATCTGAAAGGCGATACCGCCGAACAGCTCTTTTACCGCTTCAACAATGAACATCCCGCCGATTACCGCCATCCGTCCATGAGCGTAAGCGACATCGTTGCCATTAAGCGGGATGGCAAGGTATCCTGTCATTACTGCGACAGCTTCGGCTTTGAGCAGGTTCCCGGATTTCTGCCGGACAATCCGCTGAAAAATGCGGAAATGGCCGTGGAGGATGACTACGGTATGATCGACGGCATCATCAATAACGGCCCAAAGGAGCCAACAGTGGCCCAGCTGGAACAGCAGGCCCGCAGCGGCCAGCCAATCTCCCTCATGGATTTGGCTGCCGCCACCCACCGGGAGGAACGGGAAAAGAAAAAGTCCGTCATGGAGCAGCTGAAAAGCCAGCCCAAGGCGGAACACAAAAAGACAGCGCCCAAAAAGAGCGCGGAAAGGGAGCTTTGATATGAACAACTTCACCTTTGAGGAAACGAACCTGCTTTGTATCTACAACACCGGCAGCCGCGCCGGGTTGATCGACGCTCTGACGGAGATGCGCGGCGAGCTTTCACCGGAGGAAGCCGAACTGAGGGAGCTGACGGACAGCGCTCTGGGCAAGCTCCAGGCCATGAGCGATGCCGAGTTTGCCGAGCTGGAGCTGTACCCGGATTTTGACGAGTGATGACTATGATTTGCAGTTTACTTGTGGTAAAATAAAAAATAGGATAATCCAAAAATCGTCAGGGGGAAAAACCAATGCCAAAGATGTTGCCGAAAAGATATGTGACTGAAGAAGCTGTTAAGCGGGCGTTAAAGATTGATTCTTTTCGGAACATCTCTAAAGATAAAGTTATGCAGTTTGCATCGATGATTCCCTATATGGACAAAGATGTGGCAATAGCAATAATCAATCAATTTCCACGATTTGCCGACTTTGGACAGACTATGGTGTCGAGTTATATGCAAATCTGCGATAATATTCTGCTAAGCAACAAAGAGAGTCATGATGCTGTAATCAAGGGGTATCAAACAATCCTCGATACGTTGTCAAAACGGCTCGACGCAGAGGATATTGATGCAACAGAGAGAAAGGCACTAACAGAAGATATGATTGTCGTTGCTGACAAAATCGCTCTTGCAGATATTCAAAACAAGAAATTTTTGGATAAAATGAGTACAAAGTTTTTGTGGCTTGTGGCAGGCATTACCGCAGCGGTAGCTGCCGGGATTGGTATTCACTCTGCGATAGGCGGCGGCGAACAACTTCCACAGATCGAGGACGATGATGATAAAAGTGATGATGTAGAATAAACTTTTTACGTTCCATAGTAGACAATATCAGTATGTGCAAGCAGGAAATCATCTATTTGGTTTCCTGCTTTTCTTTTACCCCAAAAACGAAAGGAGGATAAACAACCATGCCATCCAAAGCTGAATTTTACCGGCAGATGGCCGAACAGGTATCGACCCAGTTAGTGGGAAGTTGGAAGGAGTGGACAGCATTTCTTTCCACGGCTGCCCGCCTTTATAAATACCCGTTCCATGAGCAGATGATGATTTACGCCCAGCGCCCGGACGCCACCGCCTGCGCCGAGTATGATTTATGGAATGAAAAAATGGGCCGGTATGTGCGCCGTGGCTCCAAGGGCATTGCCCTGGTGGACGATTCCGGCGACAAGCCCCGCCTGCGCTATGTGTTCGATATTTCCGACACCGGTACCCGCGAACACTCTCGTACCCCCTGGCTGTGGCAGCTGGAGGAACAGCACATTGGGCCTGTGTCGGCTATGCTGGAACGCAACTACGACGTTGCCGGTGACAATCTTGCCCAGCAGCTCATTGATGTGGCTGGAAAACTGGCGAGTGAGTATTGGGACGAGAATCAGCAGGACTTCCGCTACATCGTTGACGGTTCGTTCCTGGAGGAGTACGATGATCTCAACATCGAAGTCCAATTTAAGTCCGCCGCCACCGTCAGCATCGCCTACGCCCTGATGTCCCGTTGTGGGCTGGATACGGAACAATATTTCCAGCATGAGGACTTCATGCCGATTTTCGATTTCAATACCCCGGCCACGGTTGGGGCGTTGGGCGCAGCGGTCAGCCAGATGAATCAGCAGGTACTGCGGCAGATCGGCGTCACCATCCAGAACTATGAGCGCGAGCAACTCGCGGAAAGGAGTGTTACGCATGGAGAACAACCTGACTTACACCATGAACGGAGATTATCAGATTCCCGACCTGAAGCTGACCGAACAGCCGGAGAAGCCCTTGGGCAAGTACGGCAGGATGCGGAAAGCGTACCTGAAGGACCACCGACCCCTGATCTACAATCAGTTGCTACTGACCGAGAAGCTGTACCCGCACCTGCTGGAGATCGACGAGACGGCGAACAGCCGTCTGGAGCAGATGATGCCCCAGCTGGCGGCGGCAGCGGGCGCCACGGAACAGTTGAAAGCCAGCGACCCGATGAAGTGGGTGGGCCTGATGAACACCTGCAAGGCCCAGGCCGAGGAGATTCTGATGGCGGAGCTTATTCACAGCTGAGTTTCTTCCTCTCCGAAGCAGAACAAATCAGAATCATAGATGAAGCAGAGAATGTGCAAACATCCTCTGCTTTTTCTTTTGCCCAGGCTGACATCGACCATGTGCTGCGGCTGGGCGGCAACACCTATCGTCAGAGAGAGCGTATTATCGCGGCCTTTGAAGAACAGAAGTCCACTGTTGAGATTGCAGACACCCTGAAAACCCTGTACCATGGCGGCAACGGGATTGGCAGCATCACTGCATGGTATGCCGAGGATGGAATCCATCTTTCCCACGGCAAAACTGCCCGTTACGACAAGTCCGCCCAGGTCATTTCCTGGGAGAGT
>JALFJQ010000011.1 GCA_022775085.1 Clostridiales bacterium
ATTGCTTTTTTTGTAAATATTGACGGATAATTATGTAAACAAGTTTATGTTAACCATTCGTAACAACATCATTCTCAATTTATCATTTTGAATTATCACGTCTATATATTGCGTTCAAAAGTGCTTCCAGCCACTATATATTGGATTTGCAGAAATTCCTGCAAATCCAATATATAGGAGTAAATTTTATTTACTCCTCCGGATATAGAGAGAATTATTTCTCTTCTTTCCATATCCTCCAGATTTCTGTCTGGTCTCATTTTTCAGCTCGCCCATGCAGACAGCAGCGCTTGCGGAAAAAATGATCATTCCGGTCACGCCGATCCCACTGTACTGTCCTCCAAAAAACAGAGCCGTCAACATGAAAAGTATTAGCCAGTACAGAACAGCCGAGACAATGCAAAGCAATAGCTTGCGTCTCCTGACCATCACGCACGCTGTTTTTGTTCCGATAGCCGATGCCGTTATCAGAATTACGATGATCCCATATCCAACATGGTCCCATCCCAGTTTCTCCATGCTCACCAGTTGAGCCAGAAGTATTGACAACGCCAAAGTAATCACCATACTGATACCTGATCCGGCCGCAAGGCCTGCCGGCATTGACAGCGTTCTTCCTGTTCGATTCTGAGCACGCACTATACGCTCCCCCCTTCCCTTTCATTGTATTCCCTGCTAACGCAAAAATGCCAGGACCGGAATAGTACCAGTCCTGGCATTACTGTATCGTGTTACACTTCAACATCCACGTTCATGGTTTTCCGCTGCTCCTGCGCTTCCGTGACAGCGCGGAATTTCATGCGTGTATCCCGCACTTCATTCAGAGCTTTGGAAACAACCTCTTCCGTCTGACGGAGCGACTCATCCATATACTCATTTGCAGCTTTTCTCAACTGATTGATTCGGTTCTGCGTTTGGGCAACCAATTCCTCACTGCGTTTTTTCGCCTCAATGTAAACTGCTTCCTTGGTGACCATCTGCTTTGCTTTTTCCTGTGCTTCCTTTACAATATTCTCAGCTTCACGCCGTGCCTGTCCGACAATCTCCGTTCGTGACTCCACAATCGCCCGTGACTGCTTGATCTCACCAGGCAGCTGCGCCAGAATTTCATCCAGCATATCCAGCACACGGTCGCGTTCCAAGATACACTTATCCGCTGCCAAGGGCATAGAACGGGCATCCTGCACCATATCGTACAATGCGCCAATAATATCTTCCGTATTGCGGTCCGCCATAATCATTTCCTCCTAAAATTATTGTTTCCTGCACTCTATTCTTTCCTGAAAGTCCGGAATAATTTCACTGGGAAGCAAATCCGAAAGATCCACGCCGTACGCCCCCAGTTCTTTTACCACGCTGGAGCTCAGATACATATACTGGCTGTCTGCGGTCAGAAACATGGTATCCAGCCCCGGATTGATTTTGTGATTGATCAGGGCCATCTGAAATTCCGTCTCAAAATCCGAAACAGCCCGCAGGCCCTTCACGACTACACAGCTGCCTCTTCTTCTTGCATATTCCGCCAGAAGCTCATTGGAGCAGTCCACCTCCACGTTCGGAAGATCCCCCGTCACCCGGCGGATCAACTCAACCCGTTCTTCCTGGGTAAACATAGGATTTTTGCCGGCATTCACCATGACGCAGACAATCAGTCTGTCAAAAATACTGGATGCCCGGCGAATAATGTTCAGATGTCCACTGGTGATCGGGTCAAAGCTGCCCGGATAAATTGCTGTTTTCATATCTTACCAATTGCCGCTCACAGTTTACGATAAATTGTGAGCAGCGTTTTCCCGTATTTATAATCTTTGGAGCGCTGATAGCCGTCAAATTCCCAAGGTAATTCCTTTCCGACCGGCCTCTCAGCGACTATTATACCATCGGTTTGCAAAATGTCAATTTCCGCAATTCGTTTAATTGCGTTTTCCAGATACGTCTCAGCGTAAGGCGGATCGAGGAATATGATAGAAAACCGTTCAGTGCACCGATTCAGGAACTGCATATAATCACTTCGGACAACCACGCTTTCCTGTGTAAGCTTTGTCCGCCTCAAATTTTCCCGGATCAGCCGGCACGCTTCTTCCCGCGCATCGACGAACACCCCGCGCTTCGCTCCGCGGCTTAAAGCTTCTATCCCCAGTTGGCCGGTTCCTCCAAACAGGTCCAGAACCGCGGCATTGGGTATATCAAAGTTAATGATGCTGAAAAGAGCTTCCTTAACCCGATCCGCAGTCGGACGCGTCAGCATCCCATCCGGCGTTTTCAACTGGATTCCTCTGGCTTTTCCTGTAATGACTCGCATTTATCCACCTGGCTTTCTGTGTTCTGAAAATGGGAATACACGGCTGCCGCCGCGTCTTTGGGGAGCAGTCTTTCCAGTTCTGGCAGCGTTGCCTGACGGATCGCCTGGATTGACTTGAATTGCCGCAGCAATTCCTGCTTCCGTTTAGGGCCGATGCCGGAAATGGAATCCAGTTCGGAATACCGCAGTCTTTTACTGCGCAGCTGGCGGTGATAGGTAATCGCGAACCGGTGGGTCTCCTCCTGAATCGTACCGATCAGTGAAAAAACAGCCTGATTGTTATCGATCCGGATCTCCTTTCCCTCCGGTGTCACCAGCGCCTTTGTACGGTGCCTGTCATCTTTGACCATACCAAATACCGGAAAATCCAAATTCAGTTCCTTCAGTGCGCTGACGGCGACTCTGGCATGGTTCACACCGCCGTCAATGAGAAGAAGATCCGGCGCTGCCTCAAAGCCCTTATCCCCGGACTGATAATGGGCAAACCGCCGCTTCACGACCTGATGCATGGACGCATAGTCATCCTGATTCTCGAGACCTTCCAGCTTAAAACGCTTATAGCTGCTTCTGTGCGGTTTTCCGGACTGAAAAACCACCATGCTGGCAACGATGTCGGTTCCTGAGATATTGGAAATATCAAACGACTCAATACGCTCAGGCGGCTCCAGCATGAGCATTTTCCCCAGGAGTGCCAAAGTCGCGTTAACCCGCTCCTCCTTCCCTGTGACCCGTTCTGCTTCTTCCTGCGCGTTTTTACAGGCCAATTCCACCAGGCGTACGTTGTCCCCTCTCTGGGGAACCAACAGTTTCGGCTGCCGGCCAAGCTGCTGCTCAAGCAGCCGAGAAAATAGGTCTGCATCCTCCAGCGGAAATGGCAGCAGCACCCGTTTTGGCGCCAACCCGCGGCTCAGGTAGAACTGCTTCATGAGGCTGGAAACGGCCTCTGTTTTTTCATCCGGTCTGGAGAATACTTCATATTCCTTATCAAGCAGATTTCCACCAGAAAAATGAAGCACCGCAAAACAAGCTTTTGCTTCTGTCTGTCCATAGCCGATCACATCTGTGTCCGCCAGCGTACCGGCAGTTACCAGCTGCTTCTGCCCCAGATTTTCCACCGCCTGTAAACGATCCCGGAGGCTTGCGGCAAGCTCAAATTCCAGATTCTCCGCCGCGGCCAGCATCTGCTCCCGGATCTGGTCCGCTACAGATTTGTAATTACCCCGCAGCAATTCCCTGGCCTGGAGCATTGTCTGCCTGTAATCGGTGCAGGACTTCTCTGCCTGGCACCATCCGGCACATTGATTCATGTGATAATTTAGACACGGTCTGTTCTTCCCTATATCCCGGGGAAACTGCAGATGGCAGCCCGGCAGCTTCAATGTCAGCCGCAGCGCTTCCATGACATCATGGGTCACACTTCTCCCGCCAAAGGGCCCGAAATACTCGGCGCCATCGTCGCTGAGTTTGCTGACCAGCGTGATTCTGGGATAGACCTCACGCATATCCAGCCGAAGATAAGGGTATCCTTTGTCATCCTTCAGAAGGATGTTGTACTTCGGCAGATACCGTTTAATCAGGGAACACTCCAGCACCAGCGCTTCAAATTCAGATGCCGCAACAATAACATCAAAGTGGTGGATCTTACTCACCATAATACGAGTCTTTGGTGTGTGGGATGCGGTATCCTGAAAGTACTGGCTGACCCGATTTTTCAGTTTCTTCGCTTTTCCGACGTAAATCACCTTGTCCGTCTGGTCCCGCATGATATACACGCCCGGAGCATATGGCAGACTAAGTGCTTTTTCCTTCAGCTCATCAAAGGTCACAGAGAATCTCCTCAATCGCCGTATTTAAGAAATCCGCCCCAATGCTCTTAAGGGCACTGAGGCGGTTAAGTAAAGTGATGTTAATAAACGTCCCGCTGGAGCAGCACTTCCAGCGCAGTCACCGCTGCTTCCTCGTCAGGACCAACCGCACTCAGTGTGACAGTAGCGCCAGTGACAATCCCAAGGGACATGATACCCAGAAGACTTTTTGCATTCATCTTACGGCTTCCGGATTCCAGCCAGATGCTGCTTTCAAATTCGTTAGCTTTCTGCACAAAGTAAGTTGCCTGTCTGTTATGCAGACCGGATTCGCAGCGAACAACGACTTCTTTATTAAACATAATTCCACTCCTTTTCATCACATCCAAAGCGGATGCAACGGGTCTGCCTATATCATAGCATTTTTACCGAAAAAGTCAACTAATTTTCGTCCTGTTTTCACAAGAAGGGCAAAAAAAGAATGTCATTTCTTGTTGAAAACGGTTCCAATTATTTCCGCAGAGCCTTTTCAGCGGAATTCCGCGATGGTGACTCCGTCCTCACCCTCTCCATATTGTCCAAGGCGGAACTTTTTGATATACTTGTTCTTTTTCAGTGCCTGCTGAACAGCCGATCGGAGCGTGCCGGTACCCTTGCCATGAATAATGCGGACCTGCGTCAAATTCGCGCGCATCGCCTCATCCAGATACCGTTCCAATACGCAAACCGCTTCAATGGCATCCATGCCCCGCAAATCAACTTCCATCGGCATAGCTGTAAGCTTCATTTCCCGTCCGGAGTGCTTGGGTCGGGGTCCCTTTTCTTTGTACGGATTCTCGTTTTCCAGCAGGTATACCTCATCCTGTGCGGCCGTCATTTTCAGAATGCCCGCCTGAAGCTGCAGTGTACCATCTTTGTTGATTGCGATGACGTTGGCCTTGGTACCCAGTTTGAGGAGTTCTACGGTATCTCCGACAAGGATCCCACGGCTGGACTTGGGGCGCTCCTGCCGGGGCTGAGCGGCATGCAGCTTCTCTTCCACCTCATTCAGATTTCTGCGCAGGTCGGCCTGGCGTTGATTCAAGCCGGCGGTGTCCGCACTGTCCTGAAGCTGCTTTTTCATGGCCTTCAGCTCTTCACTGGCAATATTCGCAGCGGCACGGGCTTCTTCGATAATATGCTGTGCTTCCCGCCGGGCGGACTCCATTGCCTTCTCCTTTTCCCGGCGAAGCTGCTCGTGGTATTCTTCGCTCTGCTGCTTGATTTTTGCGGTTTCCTGACGCAGCCGTTCTGCTTCCTGACGGGCAGCCTCCATCTGCTGACGCTGCTGCTCCAGCTGAGAAAGAACATCCTCAAAATCCTTGTCACTTTTATCTACCAGATCGTCCGCTTCCTTCAGAATCTCCTCAGCCAGACCCAGCTTGCGGGATATTGCGAAGGCGTTGGATTTTCCGGGAATGCCAATGAGAAGCCTATAGGTGGGCCGTAGAGTCTCTACATCAAATTCGCAGGAAGCGTTGATAACGCCTTTTGTCCGCATGGCATACAATTTCAGTTCCGCATAGTGGGTAGTAGCGACAACATGGCTGCCCATTTTCCGACAGAATTCGATGATCGCCGTCGCCAGAGCGGCGCCTTCCGCTGGGTCAGTGCCCGCGCCAAGCTCATCAAACAGTACCAGCGTCCGGTCATCGCACTGGGCAACCACATCCACGATGGTGCGCATATGGCTGGAGAAGGTGGACAGGCTTTGCGCAATGGACTGCTCATCGCCAATATCCGCCAGAATAGCGTCGAACGTGGATAGGCTGCTTCCGTCCCCTGCCGGGATATGCAGGCCGCACTCTGCCATCAGTGTCAAAAGACCGATGGTTTTCAGAGTTACCGTCTTACCTCCGGTGTTGGGTCCGGTGATAATCATAGTGTCAAAATCCGTACCCAAACGGACCGTAACCGGTACAACAGCTTTGGGGTCAATCAGCGGATGCCGGGCCTTGCGCAGCTCCACTCTGCCCTGATCGTTCATAATGGGCGCGCCAGCCCGCATCTGATAGGCCAGCTTGGCCTTGGCAAAGATCACGTCCAGCTGCACCAGCATCTGGTAATCCAAATTGATGGCTTCCCGGTATCCAGCCGCTTCTGCCGACAATTCCGCTAAAATCCGCTCGATTTCCTTTTTTTCTTTCAGTTCCAGTTCCCGCAAGGCGTTATTGGCATTCACAGCGGACATCGGCTCCACAAAATAGGTGGAACCGGAGGCAGATACATCATGAACCAGACCTGGAACGTCATTTTTGCATTCGCTCTTCACCGGGACTACGTAGCGTCCCTGGCGGATGGTGATGATCGGCTCCCGCAGAAATTTAGAATAGGCAGGGGAAGAAATAACCTTTTGCAGACTGTCCCGGATCTTGCCGGACTGAATGCGCATATGACGGCGAATGTCTGCCAGTGCAGAGGAAGCGGTGTCCGCGATTTCCTCTTCTGAGAGAATGGCACCAAAAATCTTATCCTCCAAATACTTATTTGGAGTCAGCGCATGGAACAGAGCATCCAGCACGGTCTTTGCGTCATCCTCAGAAATATAACTTTTCGTCGTTCTCGCACACCGCAGAACGCCGGCAATTCGAAGCAATTCCTTCGGCTGAAGCGTCCCGCCCCGTTCTGCCCGCTCCAAAGAAGCGGAAACATCGGTCACATCCCCGAACACGGGGTGACCCTTCCGGTCGCACAGGTCAGAGGCCGCACTGGTTTGCTGAAGCAGCAATTCCACTTCCTCCAAATCCGCAGACGGAATGAGCCGCAGACAGGCCTCTTTGCCTCCCACGCTGCCGGCACAGGCTGATAACAGCTGCAAAACCTGGGGAAGCTCCAGCTTTTGCAGGGATTTTTCGTATAATTCAGACATGTTTTTCTCCTATGTAAAGGGATTTATAAAAATCCAGAGTGGGAAAGCCCCGTTCCAGCTGTGTGGCGAGGTATGCCTCCGTAATATCCGCAAGGTGCAGCAGCGTATCCTCACCCACGGAAAAGGAAAACAAGCGCTTTGAATCACACAGGCAGATATAGCGCATGGCTTCCAGAATTGCCGGTGTAACCGGCAGACGGATGCCGTTGGATTCCGGGCTGCGGCAGCTTTCACACTCCAGCTGTCCCGCCAGCAGGTCAAACCGTGTGGGATTCTGGCTTCCACAGACATGACAGCCAAACAAATCCGGGGTATAGCCCGACAGGCAGGCTGCCCGCAGTTCAAAGACGGATTTGATCTGGGCCTCCGGAAGACTCAGATTGGTCAGTGCGTACAGGCTGTTCAACAATAACGATTGCAGCTCCGGGTTTGGAATATCCTCCTGTGACAATACCTCAGAAACCTGCGCAAAGTATGTGGCCAACGAAAGCTTCGTCAATTCTCTGCGCAGGGGTGAGAATAACTCAATCGAGTGAGCTTCGTTGATCGTATACTGCCCCCGGTACTCAAACAGTGTAAACTCCCCATAGGCCAGCAGCTGGCAGGGAGCTGCCAGCGGGCTGTTTTTTCGCCGCAGTCCCCGGGCTTTGATGGTCAGTCTGCCATGCTGGCGGGTCAACACAGTCAGAAGGGCGTCCCGGTCATTGTAATCCGTAACTCTCAGGACGATTGCCTGAATGGTCAAGTACATATTGTGCCTCCGACTTTACTTGTCTGCTGTAGAGCAGATAGGCTTCCGGCGCACCGGTTTCCAGAAACAGCTGCCAATAATCCCTTGCTTCCATTGCGCATCCCTCCTGTGGATAGGATTTGCAGAGCGAGCGGTTTTACCACTGGAAATTATTCGCTGTAGCCAAAGTTGCGAACCATGAAGTCACTGTCACGCCAGTTCTCCTTAACTTTTACCCAAGTCGTCAGATAAACTTTCGTGCCCATAAACTTTTCGCAGTCAGCCCGGGCAAGGGACGAGATTTTTTTCAGCATGGAGCCATTTTTACCGATGATAATACCCTTGTGACTGGCCTTTTCACAGTAAATGGTAGCATCCAGATCAATAATGCCGTTATCCCGCTCACTGAAGGTATTGATCTCCACGGCGGTTCCGTGGGGGATCTCCTTATCCAGACACCACAGCAGCTTCTCACGGATGATCTCCGCCATGACCTGACGCTCCGGCTGATCGGTCGTCACATCGTCCGGGAACAGGAAGGGGCCTTCCTGGGCGTATTTTTCGCATTCTGCCAGCAGTTCACCCACCCCGTCTCCGGTCTTTGCGGAAATGGGGATGATGGCGTCAAATGCCCCCGCAGCGGAATAGGCAGCAATGACTTCCAGCAGTTTGTCTTTCTCCACGGTATCAATTTTGTTGATGGCGAGAATCGCGGGGCAGTTGGTCGCGCGAATCCGCTCGATCAACGCTTCCTCCTGGATGCCGACGGAAGGGATCGGTTCCACCACCAGAATGGTCGCGTCCACATCGGAAATGGATTCCCGTACGGTGCTGACCATGTAGTCACCCAGCTTGGTGCGTGCCTTATGGTAGCCGGGGGTATCCATAAAAATGAATTGCAGATTGTCCTTCGTGACAATACCGCAGATACGGTTTCGGGTAGTCTGGGGCTTATTGGAAACAATGGCGATCTTTTCACCCACCAGATAATTGGTCAGGGTGGACTTTCCCACATTGGGACGGCCAGCAATGGTAATGATAGCTGTTTTTGTATTCATATTCTTCTCCTGTGTAAATCAGTCTCTGCTCATGCCGTGGATGCCTGCGGCAATCGTCTCTTCCCGGGCACGCATCTGCCGTTTCTGCTCCCCTTCGTCCAGATGGTCATACCCCAGCAGGTGCAGCATGGAATGGATGGTCAGATAGCCCACCTCCCGGCGGACGGAGTGTCCGAATTCCTGAGCCTGTGCCATGGCCCGCTCCAAACTGATACACATATCCCCCAAAGGGACAAGACCGGTTTCCGGATCCTCATACTCGAACCAGTCCTTGGGCGGATTTCCCGCTTCCAGCTGGAACATGGGGAAGCTCAGCACATCCGTTGGCCGGTCGATGTTCCGGCTTTCCCGGTTGATGGTCTGAATTCCCTTGTCATCCGTAACAAGCACATTGATTTCACACTTCGCGCTGACCCCTTCCGCACGGAGGGTCTCCTGAATGCACTTACGGATAATGCTGCTGACAGTTAACTTTTGCAGGCTGAACTGCTCAAATACAAGATTGATTTTATGTGTCATGTCAATTTTTCCTCTTATACCGCCCGCTGAACTGCTGGGACTTCCTGGCAGCGGGCTTGCTGTTTGCTTTCTCGTAGGCGTTTATGATCTCCTGCACCAGCGCGTGACGCACTACGTCCGCCGCGGTCAGGCGGCAGATGGCAATGTCCTTCACCCCATCCAGAACCCGGATAGCATCCTTCAGGCCAGAAACTTTATCCTCCGGCAGGTCAATCTGGGTCACATCGCCGGTAATGACAATTCTGGAACCAAAGCCCAGCCGGGTCAGGAACATTTTCATCTGCTCCCGGGTGGTATTCTGGGCTTCATCCAGAATGATAAAGCTGTCATCCAGCGTCCGGCCGCGCATATAGGCTAGGGGCGCAACCTCGATGGAGCCGCGCTCCTGGTATTTCTGAAAAGTCTCTGCCCCCAGCATCTCGTAGAGCGCATCATAGAGGGGGCGCAGATAGGGATCGACCTTATTTTGCAGATCACCCGGCAGGAAGCCCAGCCGCTCCCCTGCTTCCACAGCGGGACGGGTCAGAATGATACGGTTTACACTCCGCTCCCGAAAGGCGGCTACCGCCGCCGCCACTGCCAGATAGGTCTTGCCCGTACCGGCAGGACCGACACCAATGGTAACAGTATTGGACTGAATGGCCCGCATATAACGCTGCTGGCCAACGGTTTTGGCCTTGATGGGTTTGCCTTTGGCGGTAATGCAGACCACATCTTTTGTCATCTGAGCCACCTGCTGGTCGTTGCCCTCATTGACCAGCGTGATCAGATACCTGACCCGCTGCTCGTCAATGATCTCCCCTTTGGATGCCAGCGTCAGCAGACCCTCGATGGTGCGGACAGCCTTGTCGGCCATTTCCTCATCGCCAATGACCCGAAGATCCGTGCCGCGGTTCACTACCTGGACATTCAGCGCCTGCTCAATTCGCTTGATATTCTCATCAAAAGAACCAAAGACCGCGCTCAAATCCTCCACACGATCTGCGTTAATGATTCTCTCCGTTTGTTTTGACATTTGTTTCTCCAATCTGTTCCGGTCTGACCTTGCCGATGGCTTCCACGCAGAGATAGCTGCCCTGAAGCCGATAGACGTCACCTGTACGGACAAACCTCTGATTCCCGCGTCCAACCTGCCCCGCAGTCATCTGTGATTTCAGATACCGCGAGGCGAAGGCTTTCAAATCAGAGTCCTTTACACTGGATTCTCCCGCAGCCAAATCATAGAACTGGTACGTATCCACGCAAAACGCGACAGGAAGGCGAAAGCCACCCGGCAAAGCAAGATAGTATTCCCGGTACATTCTATCACATCCGGTATCCGAAATTCCACTACCTTTCCAAAAAAAGATGCGTTTTTTTCCGAGCAAAAGGCTGAGCCGATGGGTGCTGCCGGCTGTAACCCTTCTGTGGCAGCAGGATGCCGGGGTCACCACTGTCAGCGTTCTTCGTGTCTGCGCTATGATTTCCCCCTGAGCCTGCGTTGCCTGAATACAGATACCGCACTCTGTATACCCGGAGATTAAAAGCTGTCCTTTTCGAACGGTCTGCCCCGGCTGAACCTGAGCGGTTCCTCGGGTAACGACTGCCGACAGCACATATCCGTCTCTGTCCGCGACAATACTGGAAATCCTGCTGTTTTCAGGGGTATCCGGACTGGAGGTGCGTTCCCGGACAGAAATCACGGCACAGCAGCCGCTGGTATTGATGCCTGCCCATTGCAGCTGCGGCACCGCATCCAGCAGGGCATTTTTTACTTTCTCACTGCGAACAAGCCTTCTGGAAGCGCCAAAGCGGATCCCACAGCCTTCCGCTGCGGAAATGATCTCATTTTCCGGGATCGTGCTGTTTCCCTCCACACGTACAAACAGGACACGGGTCGGAAGGCAAAATGCACTGAGTAGGATCAAGCTCATTCCCAACAGCAGCAGTTTCCGTTCGATAAGGCGCGAGATCCCATAATACAACCCTTTTTTCCGCAGTACCCTTAGTTTTTCCCCTCTTTTTTCACAAAGCGTTGACAGCCGGCCGAAATCACCCCGCCGCACCGTGAAAGAACAGACCAGATTTTTATCATGCTGCACACGGAACAATTCAATTCCCGTTCTGATAATGGCGGACAACGCTTCTTCCGGATCTGCGGATGTCAATTCCACGACTACGACGCCTCCGATGGATCTCCAAAATGTCATTCCGCCTTCCTCCTCTGTAAAGACACGGAATCGATTCTGCCCCGGATGACCAGCTGCTCCTTTGTCATACGGATCAACTGCAGACCGCAGCCACACACGCACAC
Organism: Clostridiales bacterium; assembly: GCA_022775085.1. Taxonomy (GTDB): domain Bacteria; phylum Bacillota; class Clostridia; order Oscillospirales; family Oscillospiraceae; genus Faecousia. Next base: position 11,616 of record JALFJQ010000011.1, read on the forward strand.
CGTTCCGAACGAAACTTTAATCAGTATTCTTTGTGTGCTGTAGGCACTCACGCCCCTGTGGTTTTCAACCAGAACTCTGCTGTCTCCCGCAACCTCAATAATGGGCTGTGCCAGCATCGGCTCTGACTCTAATTCCGCCCGGTCTGCCAGCAGTTCCAAGAAGCGATACGCTTTCCCCATACCGCACACCCCCTTTTTTGACTATGATATGAATGACGGCAGGGCATTTTGCATAGATTCTTTCGAGGTGAGGAACTTGACTCAGCGCAGGCGATTAACAGGGATTTTCTCCGCATTGGGGTTTTTAATGCTGATTCTGGACAGTAAAACGGCAATTTCCGGAGCGGCGGACGGAGTGGAATTATGTCTCAGAACGGTCATCCCGGCGTTGTTTCCCTTTTTTGTCGTATCTTCCGTTCTGCTTCAATGCGAGAACACCTCCCCAACTCTGCATAAGCTTTCACTCCGTGTCGTCGGGCTGCCAAATGGGGCGGATTCTCTGCTGCTCCCCTGCTTCCTTGGCGGTTATCCGGTTGGCGCGCAAAGTGTTTATCAGATGTACGCGAATGGACGTATACCTAAACAGGAAGCCGAACGTCTCCTGGCTTTCTGCAATAACGCCGGCCCCGCTTTCCTCTTCGGCATGGCAGGACAAGTGTTCCAGGCCAAATCAACTCCTTGGATACTGTGGGCGATTCACATCATCGGCGCGCTGACTGCCGCCCGCTGTGTTCCGGCCACTATCAGCTGTACAGATTGTGGAGATAGGCTTCCCATACGCAGGGAGAACCTGATGAGGAAAGCTATCGCGACAATGGGCACCGTCTGCGGCTGGATCGTTCTTTTCCGGGTTCTGATTGCGTTTTTAGACAGATGGTTTTTTTGGCTGCTTCCTCAAGGTGTCCGCATTGCGTTCGTTGGTCTATTGGAACTGTCCAACGGCTGCTGCGAACTGGAGAAAATTGCTGATCCGTCAGCCAGATTCATACTGTGCAGTGTCATGCTTGCGGCAGGCGGTATCTGCGTCACAGCGCAAACAAATTCTGTCACTCCCGGATTATCTCTGCGCTGCTACGGCCTCGGAAAAATGATTCAAATAGCGGTCAGCCTGATGCTGAGTTTCTGCGTCACGCATAAAACAGTTCTGCCTCTTGCGCTGTTTCTTCCGCTGCTGCCTCTGGTTAAAAAAAGCGCTGGAAAAAAGAAAGTATCTGTTGTATAATACATCAATCAGAAGCTTGGAGGACAGATTATGCTGTTTCGGAAAAAGATTGCGCGGAGCTGCGCTTACTGTGAAAAAGGCACAGTACTGGATGATGGTCAGATTCTCTGCTTCAAAAAAGGGCTTCGCCAGCCGGAGGATCGATGTATGCGATTCCGCTATGACCCCTGCAAACGAATTCCGCAAAAGGCGAAGGCCCTGGATTTTTCCAAATACGATAATCAGGACTATTCTCTGTGATTTGCTTTTCACAAAAAGAAGAAGAAAAATAACAAAACAGAAAGAAGAAAACGGTATGAAAAATATGCAATTCAGGCGAAAGCTGCCGGTCCCCAAGGAAATCAAAGAACAGTATCCCCTGACCGAAGCACTTTCCCGCGTAAAAGAAGCGCGGGACGCACAGATTGCCGATGTGTTTACCGGAAGCAGCAGCAAAATGGTGCTGATTGTAGGCCCCTGCTCTGCTGACCGGGAGGATGCGGTTCTTGATTACTGCCAGCGGCTGGCACGGCTTCAGGAGACCGTAGCTGAGAAGCTGATTCTGATTCCCCGGGTGTATACCAACAAGCCCAGGACCACCGGCGCCGGTTATAAAGGGCTGCTTCATCAGCCTGATCCGGAGCAGAAATCGGATATGCTGCAAGGCGTGATCGCAATTCGTCGGCTCCACACAAGCGTTTTGGCCAATACCGGCCTGTCTACGGCGGACGAAATGCTCTATCCGGACAATTACCGGTATCTGTCCGATCTGCTTGCCTATGTCGCTGTAGGTGCCAGAAGTGTGGAAAACCAGGAACACCGTTTGACATCCAGCGGAATTGCTGTTCCGGTTGGAATGAAGAATCCCACCAGCGGTGATATTTCGGTCATGCTCAACTCCATTCTCGCCGCGCAGAATCCGCATACCTTTATATACCGAGGCTGGGAAGTGGATACCACCGGAAATCCTCTCGCCCACGCGATCCTTCGCGGTTATGTGAATCAGCATGGCGAGGCACTCCCCAATTACCACTATGAAGATCTGGAGCATCTGTATCAGGCTTACAGCGCCAAAGGACTCAAGAACATGGCGCTGATCGTGGACGCAAACCATTCCAACTCAGCCAAGAAGTACGACCAGCAGCCGCGTATCTGTAAGGATGTTCTGTACACCTGTCGACACAGTCCGGAGATCCGCTCGATGGTAAAGGGCTTCATGATCGAATCCTATCTGGAAAACGGCTGCCAGAAGATCGGCGAGGGTGTCTATGGAAAATCGATAACGGATCCCTGCATTGGATGGATTGAAACAGAGCGCTTGATTCAGGAGATTGCAAATCAGATATAAGAAAACAGTCTGGAACGGGACTTAATTCCCCTTCCAGACTGTTCTTATTTCAGACGATAGCGGATCAGCTCCTGCTTGTGCTCTGGTGTAACACGATAGCTTTCCACTGCCTTTTGAATCGTCTTATTGTGAATCCATGGACTGAGTTTGTGCTCGGCTACATAAGGAAATGCGGCTTCATATTGTTTGGCAAGCGCTGTGGCATAATACCAGGCGATCATCATACGGACATAATACTCATCAAAATCAACTTTCGCTGGTAATTTCAGGTGGGCTTCGTGAAAATCCGCATCCAAAAAATGGACCATCAGCATCTCAATGCCGAAACGGACAGTATACGGTTTTTCAGATGCAATCCATGCTTGAATCCAGGGCAGCAGCTCCTGATGATGGCTGCGAAAACATTGGGGCCTGAGTTGGTCACAGGTTGCCCAATTATCCACGAAGGGCAGAAAACGTTCCAGCTCTGATATGACGCAAGTAAAGTCTTTCTCCTGCTCCAGAAGGAAGCAATGGATCTGATTTTCCTCAAAACAATTGTGGGGAAGCGACTTGAGGAAAACCTCTTTGTCCTCCAGTTTCTTTGCAATTTCACGAAGAACCGGCGTCCGGACACCGATGATGCTGTCCGGGTCAAGATTGGGAATCAAACGCACCTGCATCTGCCTGTAAGCTTCATCACGGCTTTCGTATAAGACAGCTGTAAGCTGATTCGTGCGCATATTACGTTCTCCGTTCAGTCAGGCTTCTCGCGAGATCCTTCAAAAACTCTGTGTCCTCAAATACATTCAACGCATCAATTGCGTATTTTGTATATGATGCAACCAATTCTTCACACCTTTCGAGACCATAAAGTTTGACAAATGTGTTTTTCTTATCATCCACACCCGTGGCCTTTCCAAGCTCGGCCTGGGTTCCGATCACGTCCAGCATATCATCACGAATCTGAAAGGCAAGTCCCAGACCGGCGGCAAACTGGCATGCAGCATCATACTGCGCCTCGCTGCCGCCGCCGGCAATCACACCAAGCGCACAGGCGGCGGAAATCAAGCACCCCGTTTTCCGGTTCTGGATATTCAAAACCTCCTGCTCGGTCAGTTCTCGCTCGGCACTCAGAATATCCAGCACCTGCCCGCCGACCATTCCCATTGAACCGGCGCATTCCGACAAAACGCCAATGGCAGTGGCCATGTCGCCGGGGTTTGTGAGTTCCGCAGTAGACGCGACTCCAAAAGCATCTGTCAGCAGTGCGTCGCCCGCTAATACAGCCATTCCCTCGCCATACACCTTGTGGTTTGTCAAGCGCCCACGTCGGTAGTCGTCATTGTCCATGCACGGCAGATCATCATGGATCAGGCTGTATGTATGGATCATCTCAATCGATGCCGCAAAAGGAGCCGCTTCCTTCCATTCTCTGCCGCAAATGCGGCAGAACTCAAAAGCCAATATCGGACGCAGACGTTTTCCACCGGCCATCAGACTGTACTGCATCGCATCAAACAACAGCTTTTGCGGCTCATCGGACGATGCCTTGTAGTATTCTTTAAGGTAGGTTTCCAAATATTCGCGATATTCTCGGCTTCGCTGTTCAAGGTTCATCGTAAAAGTCCTCCTCAACAGGGCTTCCATCTGGCGCAGTCATGATCTTTTTTATCTGGAGCTGGGCATCGTCCAGCAGCTTTTGGCAGTTTCTGATCAGGTCTGTACCTTCCTGAAATAGTTTCAAAGACTCTTCCAAGGCGACGTCCCCGCGTTCCATGGTTCGGACGATTTGCTCCAGCCTTGTCATGGAAGTTTCAAATGTTTGATTCTCCTGATTCATTTCTCTTCCTCCTTACTCACAACTGTGGCAGAAAGTGTTCCATCGCTCAAATGTATCCGGATTTCTTCCCCGATCGTTACCTGTTCAACGGAACGGACGACCTCTCCGCTGTCGTTCCGGACCATGGAGTAGCCTCTGGTCAGTACCTTCAAAGGACTCATGGCATCCAGCTTTGAAATAACGCTGATATAGTGCTGTTTTGCTTTGGACAGGTTTTGATTTTGCGCCGCGATCAATCGATTTTTTAATAATTCCACGCTCTGACGCCTTTGATCCAGATAACCGGTGGGACTCCGCAGCGTCGGCGAGGATGACAGGAGCTGCAGATGCCGCTCTGCCGCTTTCAGCTGGCGGCTCAAAGTAGATGCCATCGCACTGGAAATGGCATCCAAATTCTGCCGGAGAGCATCCTGATCCGGTACTGCCAGTTCCGCGGCATTTGATGGGGTTGCCGCTCTCAGATCCGCAACATAGTCCGAGATGGTGACATCCGGTTCATGACCTACTGCCGAAATGATGGGGATTTCAGAATGATAAATGGCGTACGCTACCTGTTCGTCATTGAATGCCCAAAGATCCTCAATCGACCCGCCGCCCCTGCCTACGATCAGCAGATCCGCCAGATGGTAATGATTGGCATATCCAATGGCGGCGGCTATCTCACCGGGAGCCTCAGCGCCTTGCACACGTACAGAAAGCAGACGAACCTGACTCAGCGGATAGCGTTTTCTCAGAATCCGAAGCATATCGTGAACAGCCGCGCCGGCAGAACTGGTGATGATTCCAATGGTCCCGGGGTATTTGGGAAGTGGTTTTTTATGAGCCGGATCGAAGAGACCCTGTGCGGCAAGCTTTTTCTTCAGCTGTTCAAAAGCCGCGTAGAGATCACCCACGCCATCTACCGTCAAGGCCGTACAGTACAGCTGATAGGCGCCATCTCTGGGGTAGACCGAGATTTTTCCCATAGCAACGACTTTCATTCCGTTCTCCGGGCGAAATCGAAGCTTGAATGCGTTGCCTTTGAACATTACACATTTGAGAGCACTGCTTTCGTCTTTCAGCGTGAAGTAATGATGTCCTGACGGATACAGCTTATAGTTGCTGATCTCTCCGCGCACGGCTGTCTGCGCAAGCAGAGGGTCAATGTCCAGCTTCCCACGGATATACTCATTCAGCTGCGTAACAGACAGAATATTCTGCTGCATCTTCACACCTCCATGGCACGATGCGTCAGTACGGCAACGCCCATGGCGTTATCCGTTGAGAACTCAGGCTGGGCAAAAATCGGGCTGAGAGGCCGCAAAACCTGCCGCAGCATGGTGTTGGAAGCCACACCTCCGGAAAAAACCACCGGCAGCCCCGGATACCGTATCAATGCCTGCTGGGTAGCCTGAAAAATCGCATAGGCTACACAGCGCAGTGCGTAAGACGCGGTTTCAGCGGGCGAACCATTCTTTTCATGATACTGTTCCACTTTATTCTGAACACCGGAAAGTGAAAAGGTCATATCTGCACACTTCACCTTAAACAATTCTGAGCCTGACGCTTCCGTGCTGAGATGATCCAAATGCTTCCCGGCAGGAAACGGAAGCCCCAGAAGCTGGCCGGTGCGGTCAATCAGCTGACCGGCAGAAATGTCCGAGGTGCCGCCAATTTTTTCGCAGCGCACATTCCTGTGATCCGGCTGAACCAGCAGCAGTTCTGTTGTGCCGCCGGAAAGATGCCAGGCCAGGTGCGGGCGCTCGAGCAGCTCCATGTGTTCGGCGCTCCAAAGAGATGCCGCAACATGCCCCTGTTGGTGAGACACCTCTATCAGGGGTACACCCAGCATGTCTGACAATAGTTTCGCATGGGAGTAGCCGACCATGAAGCATGGCATATAGCTCCCTTCTACTGCCCTTGGACGGGTGCTGACACCGACTGCGGTAACCGTAGCCGGATGAATATGGGAAAACAGCCTGCCAGAAAGCTCCGGCAGGCTTTTAATGTGTGAAAATACTGCGTCGGACTGCCGAAGTCCAAGTTCCCCCTGTTTCACAGGGAGGAGCTTCGAACAGTTCATTCCCCTATCGCCGTCAAAAAACGCGATGGACGTAGTATAATTGCTGGTATCAATACCGATTACGCCGTTCATTGTTTTGCCTCTTCTACCTGCGGCAGCCCTCTGACAAAGCTGCCCAGGATCCCGTTGACAAACGCGCCGGTGTCATCATCATTGTACTTTTTAGCAATCCGAACCGCCTCAGCAACAGCAACACCCGCAGGAACATCCTCTACGTACAGGGTTTCATAAATAGCAAGCCGCAGAATACAGCGCGCCAATCTGGAGATGCGGCTGATGTCCCAGCCGATCGCATACTTTCGAATCTGCGCATCCAGTTCCGCTTCCCGGTTCGCAACTCCGGCAACCACCGTGTCAATATAACGCAGCTGAGCACGGCTGGGTCTTTCGGCGTATACGTCGTTTTCTCTGCCCAACCCAGCGTAATACTCCTTCTCCAGCCGTGTCGCAATTACCTGCTCCGGCTCCTCTCCTGTAAAGGCACGGCCGTAAATCAGATGTAACGCAAGTTCTCTGGCATTCCCTCTCGTCATAATCGTTTCCTTTACTTACGAATAATTCCGCAGACGTTAACATCCACATCCCGAACAGTAACGCCGGTCACGGACTCCACGGCACCGGTAATCGCTTCCTGAACCGCCTTTGCGACCTGAATCACGCTCTCACCATAGCGGACGATGATGTTGCAGCCAATCGTCAGGGTGTTGTCCTCTGCGATGTGGATCCGAACGCCCTTTCCCCAGCTCTTCTTGCCAACGACTTCCGTGCCGCCCTTTACAACACCGTCAACCTCAGTAAGGGTGTTCTCCACGATCGTGGTGACAACATCCTCAGAAATCATAACATTTCCGCCATTCTGCTCATGGGTAATGTACTGCTTTGCCTCTGCCATTGCGTATACCTCCTAGATGATGGCCGTGCCGTTTCGCACGACAGACTTTTGTTTATTGTACCACAAATTCAAAATAATACAACTGTTTTTTTCGAACCCACCGAAGCTCTCCCGGTGCTCTGATACTCTTTCTTGATAAAATCATATAATTTTATCAAGAAGACACCGCCTGACAGCGTTGTCGTTTCCATGATTTCTGGAATAAGAAATCATGGAAACCCGTCTCATTATGATCTTCATATAGAAAACTTCAATTCTTGCGA
>JALFJQ010000015.1 GCA_022775085.1 Clostridiales bacterium
ATCTACTGCACCAAAGGAATTTCAATTCACGCCCCTGCGTGAGGGGCGACTTTTCCCGTCTTGCAAAGACTGTTCGACCATAGCATTTCAATTCACGCCCCTGCGTGAGGGGCGACATTACTGCCCCGCCACAGCATCCACAGCGTCCTTATTTCAATTCACGCCCCTGCGTGAGGGGCGACCTGGCCGCCGGGTGCAGGGCGACGCCGCGCAGATTTCAATTCACGCCCCTGCGTGAGGGGCGACAGCGGACAGCGTCCACAAAGCAGAGGCTCCGCAGATTTCAATTCACGCCCCTGCGTGAGGGGCGACCAGGCTCGGTTTGAGAACCAGCAGTGCTGCTGCGAATTTCAATTCACGCCCCTGCGTGAGGGGCGACGGCCACGGCGTCTTTTTTCTTTTCAAAGCATTTGATTTCAATTCACGCCCCTGCGTGAGGGGCGACTGTCTAATGAGGACGGCTCTTACGGTGCCCGCTGATTTCAATTCACGCCCCTGCGTGAGGGGCGACCCGGAGTATATCACCACCGGTATCCGGGAAATTATTTCAATTCACGCCCCTGCGTGAGGGGCGACTGCAAAATGTGCTAAAAAACAAGGTTATCTATTAGATGTTATCAACAATGCTTTTTTGTTTTTATTTGTCTCATGCAGAGAAAATGTTAAAAAGTACAAATTAATTACTGCAACACTGAGGAAATATCGCCGTTTTTTTGCGCTGACTTCCCGTGTTTTGATGTATGAAACTGGTTGGCGCAGTCAAAGAAGCAGGGCGCTTCCAGCCTGCACGATTGGTTCTTTTCCGAGAGTTTCGATTTTATGCTCATAAGAGTTGCCGAGCCTGTATATTCGGACTGAATCCTGCTCGATATCCATTCGCCTGATCAGCTCTTCCTTCAATACGGCAAGCTGTGCTGCATCAACCTCTACTTCAAAAACAGAATTCTGTACGCGCATTCCATACTTCTCACAAATCTTGGCCACTTGACGCAGCCGTTTCCGTCCGGCAATGGACTCTGTATTCACATCGTAAGTGATTACAACCAGCATGACACTACCTCCATAGAAACGGAGGATAGCAGTCCAGGTCTCCACGTAGCACCCTTGCAAACAGCATTGCCTGAACATACGGAATCAATCCAATGGGAATTTTCTCGTTCAGAAATGGATGGCTAATTTCCTCCTGCTTCCGGGTACGCCATGCCGTCAGGACTTTTTTCCTGCCTTTTTCATTAAGATACACTGCATCCATGTCCGTTTGAAAATCCTGCTGCGCCAGCTGTCCTCGGTTGAATAATGTCAATGTCATACGGTCACACAACGGGGCTCGCAGTTCTTCCATCAGATCCAGTGCAAAAGATGGCCGGCCAGGACGCAGCGTATGCAGATACCCGGCAGATGGATCCAGACCCACTGTCTCTAACGCAGAGCGGGTATCATGGGCTAATTGCGTATAGAGAAATGACAGCACGGCATTCACTTCATTGCGGGGCGGCCGGCGGCTGCGTGTTTCAAAGCGAAATCCGGATGTACTGGAAAGCATCGCATCAAATGCAGAAAAATATGTGGTGGCAGCGGCACCCTCCTGTCCGCGCATAGAATCGACAGAGGTACAGTTCTTCAGAGACCGTGCCTGTATGCTGAGTCGTTCTGCCACCGAGTACAGATCGTTTGCAGTCTTTTCATCCTTGCTGGTGCGCGCATGGCGCATCAGCAAATTTTTGCTGTTGCAGATCTTTCCATAAAGGATACTCCGCACCAGCTGCATAGAAAATTCTGTGTCATTCATACTGTCATATTGCCGTTTTCGCAGAAGTACATTGCCGCTGACTGGCCCATCGACCCGTCCATAAAAACGACCATTGGAGTCCAGAAAACTCATTGTAATATGGTTCTCCGAGCAAAATCCAATCAGTGATGTAGACAATGTATTCTTTCCAAAAAAGACAATAGAGTCTACCAAATGAGCTGGGACAGATGCTTTTTCTTCTCCAGCGATGGAAACACAGATATTTTCATTCCGGTGATACAGATAGCTTTCCGCTGTCAGGACATACATGGTTTCCAGCAATCGCTTCATCGCTCAGGCACCCCCTCCGCTTCTGTTTCTATCTGTCTGCAGTATTCTGAGGCGCTGCGGCGGATTTTGGGGAGGCATTTTTCCCTTAAAGAGCATTTTCGGCATTTGGGTCCATATTCAGCTGTGGGGAGTTCAAAATCATCATAAATATGCCTCAGCCGCTGTATGAGCAGACGCACTTTTTGCCGCATCGATTCCGTCAGCTGCACAGGAACCCGGCGATGGGATGATGTGTAGAAAATCGCACCTTCCGGGATCTGCGTGCTATACATCTCTTCCAAACACATGGCCTGAGCGCAAAGCTGGAGTTCATACTCTTCCTCATTGCGAATGGCCCCGTGTTTGAACTCAACAGGATACAGCCGGACAGGAAATTCCACCGCAGGGATGCGGCAGCCCGTTATATCTTCTTCCGCTTCTATGCAATCGCACTTTCCCCGCAGTCCCATGCTTTCGGAAAACACATCGTATCCATAGAGCTTGACATTGCTGCCCCGCCGCTCAATGCGCCGGTTGTGGACGCGGTCATGCTCCAGACGTCCCTTCGCGGTATCGGCGCTCTCAGCCCACAACTGCTCATTCATGACTAAGGCAGCGCGCCGCAGGCAATACCCCGCATGTGTCAGTTGGGACAGCAGCAGATCATCGCTGTCATCCCTCATGGAACCATGTCTCCTCTTCCGGAAGCCTGTCCCAGCAGATGGAACCGTATGGTGCGGACTGGAAGCCAATCTGTACCCCTTTCGGTAGCTTGCCGAGGGCAACGGACGCGTCATAGTCCCGATAAGTCCGCGGATACCGAACATCCTTCTTTTTCTGTACCTGTATCAGATCAAACAGTTTATGTGCCGGCGCGCATCCCAGTTTTGCCTGCCGAACGCGCTGGGACGCATCACTGTCTGTGCCCACATGCTTGAAAATAATCAGCGGAGAAACGACCTCCATTTCGCCCTTGCTGGCAGAACGGTCATGCTCGTACATATTGAGGATCGCCTCAAACAGAATCTTCAGATCCTGGTCATCAAAGCCAGTCTCCGCCGCGAGATTTGCGCTGATAAAGCCGCGCACTTCATAAAGGCCGAAGGGGATGAACTGTTTGCGGCCCATTGTGCGGAGTTTCTCTTCAGGCTGTTCTGCCTCCCATTTTTCGTAGTCCTCCACCGTTTGGGCATTTCCGGCGTTGTCCGCCACCGCCATGCGGGTGATGGAAATATCCAGCGGGAGCACGGGATCCAGGCTTTTGCCGAAAGAAATCTGGACAGGCCCCCGAACCTGTCCGGCGTTTGGACCCGTAGACATGACTGCGCCAAAGGTGCGGACATCGTAGAACAGCTCGCACGCCTTTTTGCGGCCCGCATAAACAGCCTCTTTTGCCTTCGCGCAGTCCTCCACGCCGGCAGCGCGTTTGGCTTCCGCAATATGGCGATTAATATTGGTACTCTGCTGAATGATGATGTTCATGCCCGGCATACCCGCGTATGCCAGTTCCACATAATTGCGGATGCGGCGTTTTGTGGCGCCGTCTGTTATATAACCCTGCATCGTCTGGGGGTCGATGCGGGGGGTATTGCCCATATCAGGATCCCCGTTGGGATTGCAGTTGGTGCAGGACACATAATACATAAATTCATAACGATTCTGAATTGACATGACTCATCCCTCCGTATCGTCCGCATTGGTGGTATTTTTCTTCTGATTTTCCGCAAGGCGCTCCGCCCTGCGCCGGTTCAGCTCTGCGCTCATCTGATAATAACCAAGGGCAAAATAGGATTGATCTTCCAGTGTCAAAGCCACAGGGACTGTGTCACCGATGGCGACACTCAATTCCGCAAGAAGCTTTTGATACTCCCTCGCGAGCCACTGATTTGTCATCTTGTCCAGATGATGTGTTGCGCGGTGGCTCAGCTGTCCCATCACCATTGCCGGAGTCTGGATGGCAGAGGCATAATAGCGCTGGACGATGCCCGCATTGACATCCGGCATGGCCGCGTGCTGGATAGCCGCATAGACAGCCATCTGCCCACCACAGTGGTAGGCCGGATTGGGATGGTCCATGTTGTACTTTTCCATGAGTTGATTCTCCTTTCCAGAGTGCTTACGGATCAGCCATACCTTGAGCCATTGGCAAGCCAGGCCGTCCGGAACAGGAATGGATGTGCTGTCCTCATCATTGCTCTGAGACAGCATTTTGGAACGGATATACGCCAGCGATCTGGCAGCGACGGTGTCCGGCAGCGGGGAACCTGTTAAAACAGACGAGATGACCGCGGGTGTGATCCCCGAGAGCTCATTCCCAAGGCGTTCAAAGGGGCGTGAGTCCGTTTTCTGGTACTTCATCAGGCGAAGCAAACGCGCCGTCAGTTTACAGGGCTTCATGGGTGCTCCACCGCCCAGATTGACCAACTGCAAGTCCCGATACCATGTCTCCAATTTTTCATGGAGTTCCCGGTAATTTCCCCGTTCAAACCGTCGCACCATGACCCGGCCGCCGACTCCGGTCAGCAGTAAAATATAATAGCTGACATCATCCAGCGCAGGATTGATCTGTCCGGTCAAAACACTCTGCACCTTTGCATCTGCCCGCTTTACAGCATCCCGCGCTTCCTGCTCTGCGGCAGGCTGCTCCCCAGATTCCCCCGGCA
>JALFJQ010000028.1 GCA_022775085.1 Clostridiales bacterium
ATGGGAACTTTAGTTCTCAATTCGTGTCGAATTATAGCACGAGCATAACTCGATGTCAATACAAAATTCAAACGAATGTTTGACTAAATAGGAAAGGAGCGTTATAATGGATTTTGCAGAAAGGCTGATTCAGTACAGAGAAGCACACAATCTTACTCAGGAGGCACTTGCGGAACGGTTGGGTATTTCAAGGAGAATGCTCTATAAGTATGAAGCAGGCATCAGCGTTCCGCGAGCATCCACGCTGAAAAAAATCTGCGATGAACTGCATATCTCCAGCGATGCGATGTTAGGGGAAGAAATGCAGCAGCCGGACCCCAAGCAGGAAATTGATAAGGTGGTACATGATGTATCGGCGCTTTTTGCCGGCGGTGTTCTTCCCGAAGAAGATAAGGATGCACTGATGCACGCAATTCTGGACGCGTATGCAAAGTCCAAAACTGCTAGGCATCAATAAATTGTCAGAATCCATAGAAAACGCAATCCGCCACTCCAAAGAATTCTTTGAAAGTGGCGGATTGCCTCACACTATTCAAACTTACCAGAACGACTCAAATTTTTTTGAGCCAAAAAGTTCTAGTAAGGACTTTTTGGTGGAGATAAGCGGGATCGAACCGCTGACCTCTTGAATGCCATTCAAGCGCTCTCCCAAGTAAAACAGTTACACACCCCCAGATGGGAACGATTACTTACCGTCTGGGGGTATTTTGATGGGATGTGGATTGCTAAGGTGACAAGTAACAGATTGCGTTATCGTTCGTATTACCTGTGTATTATTCCCCTGTGCTGCCCATGCGCTCCATAGAACACCCTTACCTAAGAAAATTTCCTTGCCTTAGGAGTTTGGAGTCAGGCCTTCCTCAGCTCAAATACCTTCAATTACAGCAGAAAACGCTATCACAGGCAACGATAAGGCCATAATTCAGTATTTATCAATGGTTATTTTGAAGAAGTTTAAGAGATATATGCAAGGAGATCGGCAAATCGGCTTAAGATAAAGTCCCCGCAGCCTCTACCTGCAGCATCGCCTACAGTAGCAGCTTTCATTCCGCCAGCATGAGCCGCTTCCACACCGGAAACGGCATCTTCCACCACCAGACAATCCGATGGTGTCAGGCCGAGGTATTCAGCGGCCTTCAGGAACACCTCGGGATCGGGTTTCGACCTTGAAATATTTGTTCCGTCGGAGACAGCATCAAAATAGTCAGACAATCCAATGCGCTGAAGAATGAATTTTGCGTTTTTCGACGATGAGCCGACAGCGAGCTTGAGACCCCTTGCTCGCAGAGCGTCTAACGTAGAGCGGACTTCCTGGCTCAGATCAGCAGGGGACATCTGGGTAAGAAGCTCGCGGTAATATTCGTTCTTCCAGTCAGCATAAGCAATCTTTTCACTGTCGGTATAATGCTTGCCGCCGAGTTCTTCCAGAATATTCATACAGGCCATCCTGCTGACACCGCGGAAACGGCTGTTCACCTCTCTGCTGAATGGAATGCCAAGCCTGTCTGCCAGAGCCTGCCAGCCAAGATAGTGTTGTTCATCTGTCGATACGATTACGCCGTCCAGATCAAAAATGATTCCCCTAAATCCCATGGTCATCCCTCCTGCCAAGCCTGCACATATTCACTCGCTTTCCTATCCAAAACAATGCTTGTTCCTGGAAGTAGTATTGTTACAGGCACATCATTCAGCAAAGAGATGCAATACCCTGTTTTATGCACAGAGAGTTCCAGACTGCTCCCTCTGTACTGCATCTGAAACCGATATCCACTCCACGCCGCAGGAAGATACGGCGCCATGTGAAGGCCGTCCTCCTGAATGCGTACGCCGGCAAATCCATTTACGATTACCATATAGCTGCCGCCCATATTCGCCGTATGTATCCCATCGCCGGTATTGCCGTGCTTATTTTGCAGATCCAGTGTGATACTGCTTCCAAAATAATTCCATGCCTTTTCCTTTTCACCCAAGCTGGAGGCAACAATACTAAAAATGCAGGTAGACAGGGAAGAATCGTGGGTCGTAATGGGTTCATAGTAAGCAAAAGAACGGGCCACTGTTTCCCTGTCCTCCAGGCCGTCAAATAGGTAATATGCCAGAACGGTATCCGCCTGCTTACAGACCTGATGGCGGTAGAGGACAAGAGGATGGTAGTGCAGAAGCAGAGGGAAGTTTTCCTTGGGCGTGTTTTTTAGATCCCAAATTGGTTTTTGCAGGAAAGAATCATCTTGAGGATTAATACCCAGCTTTTCGTTGTATGGAAGATACATGGCGTCCGCCGCGCGCTGGAATTCGTCTAGCTCCGCATCCCTCAGCGCCAGTTTGTCGGCTAATGCTTGGAATGCGTCCATCTTCCGCAGAATATTTGCTGCCTTGACCGCCCAGTTCAAGTTATACTTAGCACATGCATTCGTATAATAGTTATTGTTTACAATACATGTATACTCATCCGGGCCGGTCACATCGTTGATCATAAACTTTCCATCATTCCAGTTTCCAACGTCGCACCATAGTCTGGCCGTCTCGATCAGGATTTCAGCACCCTCCTTGATCAGATATTCGGTATCACCTGTAGCCAGATAATACTTCACAGCCGCATATGCGATATCACCGGTAATATGATATTGTGCTGTTCCAGACGGGAAGTATCCGGAACATTCTTTTCCGTGAATCGTTCTCCACGGAAACAGTGCACCTCTCTGGTGACCAACGAGTTTCGCATTTTCTCTGGCTGCATCCAGAGTGGAATAGCGGAAATTCAGCAATCCACGGGCAAGCGCTGGATTCGTCAAAACAAAGAACGGCAGGATATAGATATCTGTATCCCAAAAATAATGCCCCTCGTATCCTTCTCCAGACAATCCTTTTGCAGCAATACCACATTTGCCGTCACTGCCGCAGGACTGCAATAGCTGATACATGTTGAAAGCGATTGCCAAATTGCTTTCGTCATCTTCATCGATCTCCATATTGGCGCATTTCCAGAATTCTGACAGATATTCCCTCTGTTGCTGATACAGAGCGTCCAGTTTTCCATACACGCTTTCTATTTCTTTCTGGGCATCCTGCAGACAATTATCGCTTCTTATAGAGTCTTGAATTACAGCATACTTTTCTACCAGCAGTGTTTCACCCGGGTGCAGCCGGCAAGTATAGTTGGTATCGTAGCAATGTGCATCTGCGCTATATGTTACAAGCGACGATCCCGGTTTTGAAAAACGGTGCGCCACAGCCGTACAAAGTTCCAAATTACTCTTTGTAGTGTGTGTAACCAGATAGGATACACCGTTTTCCAGAATATTTGCCTGGGGACGCAAATAGGCGCGGCCTTCCGCGGCAAGCCGTGGGTCTGACGGATTGGCATAGTTTGCAACAATACCGCTGTGTTTTGAGGAAACCGTTAATTCACCGTCGAAGTTAAGCGATGTGACCTTACACGCAATGGTAAAAACAGACTTATGGGTAAAGCTAGCCATGCGGCAGAATTGAATCTGAACTTCATGCCCGTGGGGAGAGCTCCACTGCATACTGCGTGTTGTCGTTCCCGCCTCCATATCAAGTGTTCGAATCAAGTTAGTGATTTCGCCCGAAAACAGGGAAAACGTTTCTCCATCAAATGACAAGTGCATAGTCTGTACATCGGCAACATTTACCATCGTTTCTTTTTCTTCGACAAGATTGCACAGACTCTCCGCTTGCTTCATTGGAATCACATCATAAAAGCCATTGACATAGGTACCGCGCATCGTGTTATATTCCTGCGGAACACCTTCCTCAAGTGTGCCGCGGACTCCAATATAGCCGTTCGCGTTATGAAACAAAGTTTCATGCAGCATCATTGTCTTTTCATCTAGAGGAAAGTCTTCAACACTATATACTTTATTCACTAATTCTCACCTTTTATAATGATTCTGATTGTGATTCTCCTGCTTATCATCCCTTAACCGCGCCAGCTGCTACGCCCTTGACAATATGCTTCTGAGCGCACAGATAGAAGACAACCACGGGAATGATGGTCAGCATCAGCGCAGCCATTGCCATATTCCATTCGATGGTGTACTGACCGAAGAAAATCTGCGTTCCAATGGGAATTGTCCGGTTGCTTGCACTCTTCAATGTCAAGCTGGGAAGCAGGTAGTCGTTCCAAATCCAAATCACATCAAGGATCACCAATGTGATTATCGTAGGCTTCATCAGCGGAAACACCACACGCCAGAACAGCTGCCATGTGTTGCAGCCATCAATGATTGCTGCTTCTTCCAAAGTGCGCGGGAGCGAGCCTTTCACAAACCCGTAGAACATAAACACACCCATCCCTGCGCCAAAACCGATATACATAAAGATCAGTCCGCCAATGGTATCCTTAATCTGAATCCCCAATAGTTTTTCCAGGGAGTTCATTTCCTGCATCAACGGCATCATTAGGGTCTGGAATGGGATCAGCATCGTCAGAATCAGCGTGTAGTAAATCGCCTTGCTGAGCTTTCCGTCAGAGCGAGCCATCATCCATGCAGCCATCGCACACAACACCACGATAATTGCGACACTGACAATGGTAATCACAAGGGAAACCCCAAACGCTCGCAGAAAATTCATTTTCTCCATTGCGCCGCTATAATATTCAAGGCTAAACTTTACCGGCATTCCAAGCGGGTTAACGTACATTTCGTCGCGAGACTTGAAAGAGTTTGCCAGAATAATGTAAATTGGAGACAGCCAAATCAGGCTGAGGCAAACCAATAGAACACTCGAAAGTGTTGATTTCGCTTTTTTCATCAACATTCAACCTCCTTGTTACTGGTCATCCTCACCTGGAAAAATGTAATCAGCGCTACCAGGAAGAAAAATACAACTGCTTTTGCCTGTCCCAAGCCGAAATTACTCTTCACAAAAATCTCATTATAGATATTCATTGAAATCATTTCTGTGGCATTTGCTGGACCGCCACCAGTCAACGATACATTGACATCATAAATCTTAAAGCAATTGGAAAGCGTCAGGAACAAGCAGATCGTGATGGACGGCATCAAAAGCGGCAGCTTAATGGAAATCAGATTCCTCCATCCACTGGCTCCATCGATCTGCGCAGCTTCCAGGACATCGCCTGAAATCGCTTCCAGACCCGCAATATAAATAATCATCATATAACCTGCCATTTGCCAAGTGGCTACTACGATCATGGCATATAAGGCATACTGCTTATTAGACAGCCAGTTGAAAAAGAGTGTTGAATTGTTGGTAGCGTTTGCAACCAAGGACATGCCATAACCCAAAATGTAATTCCATACATAACCAAGAATCAGTCCGCCAATGAGATATGGCATAAACAACATCGCTCTGCCAGCATTGCGTGCCTTTATTCTTGACGTCGTCCATAATGCAAAGGCCAGTGCCAATGTATTAACAATCGCCACAGTTACCACCGTAAATAAAGTGGTTCGGACCAAGGAGTCAATAAAACGTTTATCGGAAAAAACCGCCATGTAATTCTGAAAGCCAACGAAGACTTTCGCTGTTTTGGCCATACCATTCCAGGATACAAAGGAGTATCCAATACCCTGTAAGAACGGCACCACAACGGTAAGTAAAAACGGTATCATAAGCGGTACTACAAATAACGCGTACCAACCTTTTTTCATTTTCATGGGTCATCCTCCAAACTTGTTGGCAATCTTTACAAAACCCGCTGCCCCATACAGGGCAGCGGATCAAAAACGCTTTACGCCCCTGCTGCTGCAACAAACGCCGCATTCAGCGCTTCAAGGTATTCTGTCCCTGTCATACTAGAAGTGAAGAATTCCTGCGTAATCGGAGCTAGATCGGTGCTGATGATGCCTGCAGGCCATTCCGTATTGAATGTCCAGGGCAGGATATTGCCTTCTGCAACTGCCTCTGCGACGGCGGTAGACAGGGGATCCAGACTCTTGGACTCCATGCTATCAACAACAGGAATGAAACCGAACTCATCCATCATATAGTGGGTGCCAGTCTCACTGGTATACAGCCACGTTAGGAAATCCATGGCTAGCTTCTGCTCTTCCGCAGTCGCGTCAGCATTGACACACCACACACTGGCAACACCGACACAAATTTTGGAATTTCCATTAATAGGCAGACCTGTAATGCCCATATCAAACTTGGGATCATAGGCAGACATAACACCGTAAGCCCAGTTGCCCTGATGAATCATTGCAGTCTTACTTGTGGCAAAATCACCACAGTTCGTGTCATAGGTAACCTCGATGGGATTGGTTTGATGCTCACGGATGGCGGACAGGATCTGCGCATATTGCTGGAACTCCGGTACATCCGCCAATTTCACTTCACCGCTGTAAACCTTCTGGCAGAATGCTTTCGGATCCTCCTGTAATGCAAAGGGGAAGTTCAGCATATGTCCGGCAAGGAAATAGTCCTCCTGAGACAATCCCAGCGTGTCAATGCCATTTGCCGAATTCTCAGCAATCATCGAAACCAGTGCATCCGTATCAGTCATCTTGGAAATGTCGACCATAGTGCCATTATAAACCAGGCCAAAGCCCTCAACAGTCATAGGGATACCGACGGTTTTGCCATCCCGCACAGCCAGCAAAGATTCCTGAATATTGCCGAGAAAGCTCAGTTTTCCAAGGTCAGCCAAATAATCTTTTACCTCATTGATTTCGGAATCGGAGTTCAGAGTGAACACGGTGGGCCCGGACTCACTGGAAAGGCTGGTTTTCAGATTAGTGTAGTATTCGTCACCAGCCTGGGCCCAAACTTCAACTTCAACCCCCGTCTCAGCCGTGTAAGCCTTGGCCATCTGCTGAAGCTGTTCTGCAATCTCAGCTTTCTGCTGGAAGAGCGTGATCTTACTTGCGGGTACGGGCTGTTCCGCCGAGGTGTTTTTGTCAGAGCTTCCTGGTGTGGGCTGGCTGCTGCTGTTTCCGCATGCTGCAAAGCAGGTCATCATTATGCACAAGCTAAGAAGTAATGACAGCAGTTTGACGTGTTTTTTCATTTCTGAGTTCCTCCTCGTTTTTTAATAAAACAGGTTTACTAACCTCCTGCTTTCGAAGCTATCATATACTTTTCGCAAAAAGATGTCAAGCGCCCCGGTTTATGTTCTATTTTTTGAATAATTAAATGCGGCTTCTTCTGAGCAATTGCACAGAAAAAGCCGCATCTTTAGTAAATTATTTAGTTATCAAAAAGTAAAATATAAGAATTTTATCTCTTTATACTCATTAAATTTTACTATTGTGCTTCTCGCTAACGAAATGGCTACCGTTCTCTCCTCGGTGGTCTGCCGAGTACGGAATCCCGCCATTTTACAGTTGCTGTAATTCTGAATGTGCTGTAATCGGTCTCCCCGTTTAGAAGTGCGATTAGATACTGGGCAGCCAAATATCCCCTTTCATAGTTTGGAATCGCAACCGTTGTCAATCCGATATCTGCCGCAAGCTGCGTATCATCAAAACCTGTTATTGCAATATCCTGCGGTACACGTATCCCTTCTTCCCGAAATGCCCTCATAGCGCCGATTGCCATATTATCATTGGCACACACTAATACTTCCGGAAGCTTCTCGGAAATCATCAACAACTTTGCCGCGCGATAGCCACTTTTTTCGCGAAAATCCCCCAGCAAATAGTCCTCACGCTTGAATGGAATCCGATTTTTCTGTAAAACCGATGTGAACGCCTGGAATCGTTCCCGCGTATCATCCGTATTCAACCCGGCTAAAAAAGCATAATCCCGGTACCCCTTGTCTACCAATGTCTGCACCAGTTCACACATGGGGGTATAGTTGTTCACTACAAGGCTCTTAATAAACGGCTCTTCCAGAACGCGATCCATGGCAATCACTGGATAGCCCTCGGCCGCCTTTTCCAATAACAGTTCATCCGGGCAATGCATGTCCAGCATAATACACCCGCTGGTTATTTTCTTTGTCATAAAGCGCTTACAAGATTTTGAGGTGCAAATAAGCAGATCATAGTCATTCGCATAGACATAGTCGCTGATTCCCTGGATTATTTTCAGATAGAATTGCCTGTCAAAGTCACTGAAGTTGAACAAAATCGTCCGATTGGCATTCTGCATATTATGTTTCCCGTGATGGCCCGCAGAATATCCCATTGCTTCACATAGCTCCAGAATCCGCTCTCTTGTCTCAACACTGACATTATTTTTTCCGTTCAGCACATTCGATACCGTTGCAGGTGATACATTGGCCGCTGCAGCAATTTCCTTAATACCCATGGCGAAATCTCCTAGTCTAGTATCTATTCTGTAAACATTATACACCGTTTTACTAAAAAAGCAAACACTTTACTATAACACCGATGTTGCTCAATCCGGGCGGTGCCATTGCTCAATTTCAGCGGAACGACTGCTCAATTCCGCCGGTCGAGGTGATCTCGAGGAGCGGTGTACGCAACAGGGGATTTCTGAACATTTCGCATGGAGATTCTTGCCAAAGAAATGAACAGCAGGAAATGATTTCTTTCGTTGCCTGCAATGTTAATTGTCCACTTTATTTCCCTTATTGCGCGCTATACTAAGAGAATACTACGAGAGAATACTACGAGAGAATACTACAATGCAAAAAAAGTTTATAAAGGGGGGCTTACCTTGACATTGCATAGGCTTTATCGTTTAGGAGAAGAACTGGTGGCAAATGCCAATTCCAGAGATCCGTTCCAAATAGCAGACGAAATTGGCCTGCAAATCCAAATGGTAAAGGATTTTACTGTTCTGAAAGGCGTTTACATGATTCTTCACGAAGTACCATGGGCATTCATTAACGACAACCTGGATGACCGGATGAAACGGATGACAAGAACTTCCGAAGCTCGCTACAATAGATTTCAAAATCTGCACGGAGAACCCTGTTCGATGCAGTTAAAAACTCCTTAATCAGAATTTTTAGTTCAATTTTCGTTATTTCCATCTTGTAAACCTCCACAGAATGGGCAGTGACTCCCGCAATAATGAAGCAGATTCCGAATTTTCGCCTGTCTATCACAGCAATCAAAGTCAACGATTTCCATTGCATCAATCGTGGATTGAATGCCCATCATTCAGCACGCGGCACAATCCGTTCAGGTCAATCAGATTTCCGCGCCCTGCATTCACCAGTACAGCATCCGCCTCATGCTGCGAAGTCTGGATTCACCCAGCAGATGATCCGTTTGAGCGGTTTTCGGCAAACAGCAGAGCACATAATCCGCCCAGGGAAGGTACTCGTCCAGAGAGTCCATTGTGGAAATGCTGAAGAATGAGAAATATATTGGGGATGCGATGTACCAAAAGACATATATGACGGACTCTCTCCCAAGGCAATGCCTGCGGAACAAGGGAGAGCGGGATCGGTATTACGCGACCAATACCCATCCGGGGATTATTGACTGCCAGTCGTATGATGTCTGAGCGCATCAGGGAGCGTTACATGGCTATGTATACCGGCATCTTCTACCGGCGGTATATTCTCGGTGAGTGGTGTTTGGCGAGGGCCTGATTTATGAATTTGACCCGGAAAAGCACGTTGCGGCCAAGCTGCCGGAATCCGGGGAATGGTACATTTCCTGTGGCTATGGCACTCTGAACCCGTTCTCAGCTGGCCTGTGGTGCGTGAATCGCGGACGGGCCGTCCGTGTGAAGGAATATTACCACTCCGGCAGGGACAGCAGCCATCAGCTGACGGACGAGGAGTATTATCAGGAGGTCGAAAAGCTGGCCGGTGACAGGGAGATCCACCACATCATCGTGGATCCGTCGGCGGCTTCTTTTATTGCCTGTATCCGCAGGCACGGGCGGTTTTCCGTGCGGAAGACGAAAAATGATGTGCTGTACGGCATACGGCTGACATTGGCCATGCTGAGAGCAGGGGGTATCAGGTTCGGCGCAGACTGCAAGGACGCTATCCGGGAGTTCGGGCTGTACCGCTGGGAGGAAAAGGGCGAGGTAGATAAGCCTGTGAAGGAAAACGACCACGCCATGGACGATATGCCGGACGCTGTGGAGGACGGTGAAAAACCATGCTGACTGCTGACCAGATCGAAGTTCTCGGAGATTATGCCGTTCAGTTGCTTTCGCCTGTAACGGAATATCTGACCGAGGATATTGCAGAGAGGATTTCAGAAGCTGGCCAACTTACCGGCACCGCCGTGGGTGCCGACATGGTATTCGGCTCTCTCCGTGCGGCGAAGTACCGCAAGTGGAACTCCGCCGTGGGCATCGATGGGGCTATCCGCAAGGCCGGTATGCTGGCCTGTGTGCTGCTGTTCACAGCCATTGACATGATGATGCACGTGGATGTGCTGGGCTGGCTGCCGGTGGATACCAGAAACGTTCTGGATGCCTGTGGCGTTGTGAAGATGGGCGTCACGGAGCTGTTCCCCTGCTGTTTTTTTGTATGAAGCTACCAGCGTACTGAAAAATATGCTCCTGTGCGGCCTGCCGGTACCGGCTGGGCTGCGGGAGAAACTGGGCGCATGGCTCAGCACCATGACCGAGGAAACCAATGTGGATATTGTGGCAGAATAGTTGCGCCCGCGCCGATTGCAGACGGGCCACAGCGGCCGCAGTCAGACGGACATATGAGGACGACCGCGAGGAAAGCGGGCTGCTGGATTTATAAAAATCAATTCTCCCTCTCCAATTTTTCGGGGAGGGAGTTTCTCAGCTTACAAGTCAAAAAGCTGACATCATTTTGACATCAATTAGCCTTTATATTATCGTATTTTTTCGTCTTTTTTAGCGTTCAAAAACTGGACAAAAATAAAAGGAAAAAGTCCCAAAGCCGTTGCGGCTCTAGGACTTTTCAGATTGGTGGGGGAGGACGGATTCGAACCATCGAAGCGAAACGCAGCAGATTTACAGTCTGTCCCCTTTGGCCACTCGGGAACTCCCCCATATGCAATTGGCTCGATTACGAGTCTCCATCCGGTTTTTGGAGCCGGTAGACGGACTCGAACCCCCGACCTACTGATTACAAATCAGTTGCTCTACCAACTGAGCTATACCGGCGTCTCGAACCGAACACGCATATTATACCACGGGTTTTGAAAATGTCAAGAATTATTTTTCGAATTGTGTAAAAAACCGGCCACAGCGGAAACTGTGGCCGGTATGCGATTACAGCTCAACTTCCAGCTTGGCAACCACGGCGGCACAGCGGGGGCACAGGCCTTCGGCGTTGGCCTGCTCGCTGTGCATCCAGCAGCGGGGACACTTGGTGCCCTTGGCTTCACTGACACCGATGGTCAGGGCGGGGTAGTTGGCGCCGGTGCCGACCTCGGCGCATTCCTCGGCATCGTCCCAGGTGCAGGTGGACACGATGCAGATTTCGGCCAGGTTCACACCCTCACAGGCGGCTTTCAGCTCGGCATCCTGGGTAGCCAGGGTCACATGAGCTTCCAGAGCCTTGCCGATACGTTTGTCGGCCCGGGCCTTCTCCAGAATGCCGTTGACATCCTGCCGCAGCTTCATGATGACGTTCCATCTTTCCATAGCGGCAGTGTCCAGGGCGTAGGCTTCAAAGTTCTCGGGCATCTGGTTCAGCAGCACGTTCCGGCTGTCGTCGCTGTCCCGATGGGGCATGGACTGCCAGATCTCGTCGCAGGTAAAGGCCAGCACGGGGGCGAACAGCTTTGCCAGGGCGTCCAGAATCAGGAACAGGGCGCTCTGAGCGGAGCGGCGGCGGAGGCCGTCCTTTTCTTCGCAGTACAGCCGATCCTTCAGAATGTCGAGGTAGAAGCTGGACAGTTCAACAACGCAGAAATCGTTGATAGCGTGGGTGACCACATGGTACTCGTAGCCCATGTAGGCCTTGCGGCACAGCTTCACCAGTTCGTCCAGCTTGGTCAGCGCCCAGCGGTCAAGTTCTTCCATTTCCTCAACGGGAACCAGATTGTTGGGGTCAAACTCGTTCAGATTGCCCAGGCAGTACCGGGCGGTGTTGCGGAACTTCAGGTAGTTCTGGGCGATCTGCTTGAAGATCTCCTTGGAGCAGCGCACGTCGGCGTGGTAGTCGGAGGAAGCGGCCCACAGGCGGACGATGTCCGCACCGAAGTCCTTGATGAGGTCAGCGGGATCCACGCCGTTGCCCAGAGACTTGTGCATAGCCCGGCCCTGGCCGTCCACGGTCCAGCCGTGGGTCAGCACCTGCTTGAAAGGAGCGCCCTGATCCAGAGCGCCCACGGACACCAGAAGGCTGGACTGGAACCAGCCCCGGTACTGGTCGGCGCCCTCCAGATACACGTCGGCGGGCCACAGCTCGGGGGTCCGGTGCATCAGGGAAGCGTAGTGAGTAGAGCCGGAGTCAAACCAGCAGTCCAGGGTGTCCTTCTCCTTGTCGAAGTCCTTGCCACCGCAGTGGGGGCAGGTGAAGCCTTCGGGCACCAGCTCCATGGCTTCCTTCTCGAACCAGATGTTGGAACCGAACTCGTCAAACAGCTTGGACAGCTTCTCAATGGACTCAGGGGTGGACACGGGCTTTCCGCAGTCTTTGCAGTAGAACACGGGGATGGGCAGGCCCCAGCGGCGCTGACGGGAGATGCACCAGTCGGCACGCTCTCGGATCATGCTGGTCATGCGGTCCTGGCCCCAGGCGGGATACCACTGGACGTTTTCAATGGCCTTGATGGCCTGATCCTTGAAGGATTCCACGGAGCAGAACCACTGGGGGGTGGCCCGGAAGATCACGGGTTTCTTGCAGCGGTCGTGGTGGGGGTAGGAGTGGACGATTTCCTCGGAGGCGAACAGCACGCCGCTCTCCTTCATGTCAGCGAGAATCACGGGATTACTCTCCTCGGTCTTCATCCCGGCATACTTGCCAGCATAGTCAGTGTGGCGGCCGTAGTCGTCCACGGGCACCACCAGCTCCATGCCGTAGCGCATACAGGTCTGGTAGTCGTCGGCACCGAAGCCGGGGGCGGTGTGGACACAGCCCGTGCCGGAGTCCATGGTGACGTACTCGGCGTTGACCAGCCGGGAGGTCTTGTCCATGAAGGGGTGCTGAGCCAGCATATTCTCGAAGAAGGAACCGGGGTAGGTGGCGAGAATTTCATAATTCTCAAAGCCGCCGATCTTCATGACCTTCTCGACCAGTGCCTCGGCCATGATATAGGTCTCGCCGTTGTCTGCCTTCACCAGGGCGTAGCTTTCCCGGGGGTGCAGGCAGATGGCCAGGTTGCCCGGGAGGGTCCAGATGGTGGTGGTCCAGATCACGAAGTAAGTCTTGCTCAGGTCGAACTGGGAGAGCTTGCCCTGATCGTCCTTCATGGGGAATTTAACGTAGACGGTGGTGCAGGGGTCATCCTTGTACTCAATGTCCGCTTCTGCCACGGCGGTGACGCAGTAGGGGCACCAGGTAACGGGCTTCAGGCCCTTGTAGATATAGCCCTTGTCGAACATCCGGCCAAAGACCTTGACCTCCTGCGCCTCGAAATGCTTGTCCATGGTGCGGTAGGGGTGCTTCCAGTCGCCCACAACACCCAGACGCTTGAAGCCGCCCATCTGCTTCTGGATGAAGTCCTCGGCGAAGTCCTCGCAGGCCTTCCGGAACTCGGGCACGGACAGATCCTTGTTCAGCTTTTTCTTGGACGTTTCGATGGCGCGCTCGATGGGCAGACCGTGGTTGTCCCAGCCGGGGACATAGGGGGTGTAGTAGCCCATCATGGCGTGGCTGCGGACGATGAAGTCCTTCAGGGTCTTGTTCAGGGCGTGGCCCATGTGGATATAGCCATTACTGAAGGGAGGGCCGTCATGCAGGACAAACCGGGGAAGATCCTTGTTCTTTTCCAGCATGGCTTCGTACAGATTCTGTTCCTCCCAGCGCTGGAGCATGGCAGGCTCCCGGGCAGGCAGACCGGCCTTCATGGGGAAGTCGGTCTTTGGGGTGATGATGGTGTTTTTGTATTCCATTGGATTTCTTACCTCCATAGTGATATTGAGTTGATAGTGGACAGTGGACAGTTGACAGTTAAGGAGCCGCCGCGGTACGATCCCAATGGAACAAAAACTGTCAACTATCAACTATTAACTGTCAACTAAAAAGCGCCCTCGCCTCTTAGGATAAGAGACAAAGGCGCGTAAACCTCTGCGGTACCACTCTTGTTCCGGCTATTCACCGGCACTCGTATGCGCGATAACGGGCGCTCCCGGCGCAGCCTACTTTATATACGAATCCTTGACTGAACACTTTCATTCTTTCCGGCCTGAATTGCGTCAGAATGCGTTATCTTCCTTGCTGGGCGTCAGCCCAGCGGCGTCATCTGCCTTTTCTGACACAATTCATTCTCGAAAAGCGATTAAAGTATTCAATCAAGAATTCGTATAAACTTCGGTGCGCGGCTCCGGGGTGATACGGTTTTTGCTCCTGCCTGCTGCCTTGCACCTTCCGGCAGCTCTCTGTAGGCGGCGGGCAAACCCGCGTGTCCCCATCATAGCCTTGAATATTGGATTTTACAGCTTACTTGCTGGTGGGATCGTAGTTCCGGCCGAACTGCAGGTTCAGGCTGGCGAACTTGCTGGTGGTGGTGTCGTTGTTGGTGGGGTGCTTGGGAGCTGCCTTGGGGGCGGTGTCCACGGTGGAGCCGATCATGGCTTCGATGTTCTGGGCAATCTCGTCGGCAACATCGGCACTCTCCATGGGTGCGGGGGCTGCCTTGGGAGCCGGTGCGGGGGCGTTGGCATCCTTAATGCGCTCCAGAGCCTGAATACAGGTTTTCAGCTGATCCTGCAGCTCGCTGATCTTGGCGGCGGCAGTCTTGCGGGCTTCCTGGACCCGGGCATTCTCCGCGGCGACAATGGCATCGGAGTTCATGCTGGCAGCAGCGGGAGCCACGGGAGCGGCAGGTGCGGGAGCCGCCGCGGCGGCAGTAGCGCTGGCGTTATTGAGCATTCTGGCGCACTTGGCTTCCGCCTCGGCGACCATCTTGTCGCAGGTTTTCTGTGCGTTGATCACAGCATCCTTCATGGAGGCTTCATTCTTGCGGTACTCCTCCAGCTTGCCCACCAGAACACGCATTTTGCTCTTGAGCAGGGCATTTTCCTTATACAGGGTCACATAATCCTCCGTGAGAGGTTCCAGAAACTCGTCGACCTGCTGCATATCGTAGCCGCCGAAGGTGGAGCGGCCGAAAGAGACCTGATCGATCTGCTGCGGTGTAAACATAGTTTGGTTCTCCTTCCAAAAATTTTACTGGCCCGCTGCCTGTGACAGGGGCATCAACAGCCCCAAAAACGGATTTTTACAGAATGACCGAAATGGCGGTCAGCCGGTAAAAATCCGCCTGAAGGGCAAGAAAATCAGACGTAGCTTTCCACTTCTGCCTGCAGGGTTTCCAAATCACCCACAATGTCCATATTGTGGGGGCAGAACAGGTAAGCGGACTGGGCGATCTTCTTGACATCGCCGTCCAGAGCGTAAACGCAGCCGGACAGGAAATCCACCACACGGCGGGCCATGGCCTTGTCCACATTCTCCATGTTGACAATAACAGCCTTATGGCTGCGCAGGTCATCGGCGGCCTTGGAGGTGTCGTTAAAGCTGCCGGGACGGAACAGAACCACTTCCTGCTTGTTGGAAGCGCTGCCGCTCATGTTCAGAACCTGACCGTTAAAGCCGGAGCTGACAGCGGCAGAAGTAGCGGGAGCGGGCGTAAAACCGTAATCATCCTGCTCCTCGGGATCCTCCGCAGCAGGGGCGGGAGCCGGGGCACGGCGGGGCGCACGGCGGGCGGGGGTTTCAGCGGGCTCTTCGTACTCATCGGCGTATTCGTCGTCTTCGTCGTAATCGTCGTAGTCGTCATCTGCGTAGGGCTGGGCAAATTTCTTTACGTTATCCCATAAGCTCATTCTGTGTATCCTCCTAAGTATATGCGCATCAGTTTGATGAAAGCTTGGTATAGTCACGGGCACCGAAAATGGCGGTGCCCACTCGAATCATGGTACTGCCGCAGGTGATCGCGTCCTGATAGTCATCGGACATTCCCATCGATAAACAGTCCACTGGGACATTATCGTTGATTTTCTCCCTGATGTCAACACTTAATTGGAACATTTTTTGAAAATATTGCAGATTTTCTCCCGGAAAACGCGAAATTGGGGGGATTGCCATGAGTCCTTTCATACAAACGTTTGAAAATTCACCGATTTTTTCAAGAATTGGAAGGACTTCCTCCACCCGGAATCCGGACTTGCTTTCCTCGTTTCCGATGTTCACTTCCAGCAAAATGTCCTGCCGGATGCCCTGCCGGGCGGCCTCGGCGTTGATGGCCCGCAGCAGCCGCTCGGAGTCCACGCTCTGAATGAGGTCTACCTTTCCTACCACCTGCCTGACCTTGTTGGTCTGCAAGTGCCCGATGAAATGCACCGGCGCCCCCGCGTAGGCGTTCTCAGCCAGCTTGGCGGTCAGCTCCTGCACCCGGTTTTCACCGCAGCAGTCCACCCCGGCGGCGATGGCCTGCCGAACAGCGTCGGCATCGTTCATTTTAGTGGCGGCGCAGAGCTTGATCTGCTTGGGGTCACGGCCGCAGGAACGGGCGGCAGCCTCCATTTCGGCACGGATACGGGCAACATTTTCAGCAATGGACATATTCATTCTTCTTTCTGTTGGTTGTATATATTGTGCTTTATCTGAGTTTCGTAGGGCGGAGTCATGACTCCGCCGACGCACCAAGTTATCTGCATCGGTGCGTCTTTTCAGAATTGTTCGTTTTGCGTCGATCTAGGCGCATCTGTATTCCTACCGGGTCGGCGGGGTCATGACCCCGCCCTACTGTGGTCTGGGAAAAACAAAAGGCGGCGGATGTGCTCCGTCGCCTTTTGCGTTACGCAGGAACTGCGGCTGCCTTCAGCGGCTTCATGGGGGCCAGAGTGGAGATGGCGTGCTTGTAGATCATCTGCTGCCTGCCGTCTGTCACCAGAACCACCACGAAGCTGTCGTAGCCGGTAATGACCCCCCGGAGCTGGAAGCCGTTCATCAGGAACAGCGTCACGGGGACCCGGTCCCGGCGAACCTCCTTCAAAATGGCATCCTGTAAATTCATGGTTTCATTCATATGTATGTACCCTCTTTCTTAATTTTTGGCGCCGCATTACTCCCCACGGACGCCTCCCGACTGGGTACACACATCCTAACAGATTTCAACTGTCAAAATCGTAAATAATTTGTCGAGCAGCTGTCAGAACTTCCTCATTTTTCTGACCGGTCTGCCGGGTAAGCCAGTGCATGGCCTGGTTTCGGCGGAACCAGGTAAGCTGCCGCTTAGCATAGTGCCGGCTGGATTTTTTCACTTCCTCCGCTGCCTGCAAAATGGTTTCCTCTCCATTCAGGGCGTTGACAAACTCCTTGTAGCCGATGGCCTGCAGAGCGGTGCATTTGGCGGGAATGCCGCTGGCGAGAAGGCTTTTTATTTCCGCAATCAGACCCATTTCCAGCATACTGTCCACCCGGAGATCAATGCGGCGGTACAATTCCGACCGATCCGCAAAGTCCAGCCCCAGCCACAAGGGGGTATATTTTGGTGGGATTTCCTGGGTTTTCCGGTTGTGTTCGGTGATGGTCTGCCCCGTTTCCAAATAGACCTCCAAAGCCCGTATAATGCGTTTCCTGTCGGACAGGTGCAGCCTTGCGGCGGACTCCGGGTCAACGGAGCGGAGCCAATTCAGCATGGTTTCCATGCCCTCGGCATCGGCCTGCGCTTCTAATTTTTCCCGCACGCCGGTGGCGGGGAAGGGGGCAAAGGCATTTCCCCGAATGAGGGAATCCATGTAAAGCCCGGTGCCGCCAGCAATGATGGCGGTTTTTCCCCGGGCCACAATGTCGTCCACAATGGGGGAGGCGAGGCGGCAGTAGCGGCTGACGGAAAAATCCTCGTCCGGCTCCGCCACATCGATCATGTGGTGGGGGATTCCCTGCATTTCGTCCACAGTGGGCTTGGCGGTGCCGATGTCCATGCGCCGATACACCTGCATGGAGTCACAGGATACCACCTCTCCATTCAATTCCTTCGCCAGCTCTACCGCCAGTGAGGTCTTCCCGGAGGCTGTCGGTCCGGCGATGCAGATAATCGGATTCATAGGCGTTTGCGCTCCTTGTCCAAAATACGGATGAATCTGGGGCGGTTATAGCGCTGCAAGATGACAAAGCAGCAGTCAAATAAGGCGGCCAGTGTGGAGGTTACCCAAAATACCCCGGGTGCGCCGAAGATGGGAACTGTCAGAACCGGCAGGAAGCTAAGAAGCATGATCCACTCGTGAACCGCTTCGGAACAGCAGCAGGTGTGGATGACCTCCTCCAGCGAATGCTTACGGAGGTCGAAGGACTCCGGCGCATAGGTGGGCAGATATTTTTTCCACTGTTTTACCTGCAGCGTTCCATAGAGTTTTTCTTCAAACCGTTTCTGCCGAAACCAGAAACGATTCTCCGCCCCCTCGTGTACAAGGCGAGGAACGATGACGCCTACCAGCAGGCGCATGGCAAAGTGGTAGAAAGTGGTTCCGAAGGTGATGGTCAGTGACAGCAGAATCCCCACCGGGAACAGACGGTACAGTAGATAAAACAGCAGCGTCAGCCCACCGCTGAGCAGCGCAGAGGCCTTTAGTTTCCGGGCAAAGTTGTTTTTCATGGTCATGATCTCTTAAACTGCTTTTCCAGCTGCTTTTTGCTCAGGGAAACGCAGATGGGCCGCCCGTGGGGACAGTATTTCAGGTCTTCCCTTGCCATGACAGCCTCGGCAACTGCCTTTAGCTCCTTTTCGTCATTTTTCCAGCCCGCCTTGATAGCGGCCTTGCAGGCCACGGTGTGAAGCAGGGTATCCCGCACGGTATCCTTGCTCTCCCGGCGTCCGTTCAGCAGATCGTCGGCGAGGGTTTCCACCGCTTCCGCCGCTGCTTCCGGACTTAAATCCATGGGAATCTGCCGCAGCAGCAGGGTGTTTTCTCCGAATTCCTCAATTTCAAAGCCCAGCTCTTCCAGAAGGGCGGTATTGTTCAGCAGCTCGCCTGCGGCGGCGGGGTTCAGCCGGACGGGGATCGGCTGCAATAGGCTTTGGGCGGAAATGGATTCGGGATTGGCCTTCAGCTTTTCAAAGAGAATGCGTTCGTGGGCGGCGTGCTTGTCGATGAGGAAGGCATCCTCCCCCTGCTCCACGATTATGTAGGAGTTGTACAGCTCGCCCACCATGCGCCACGGAATTTCCGGGGGCATTTCCAGGGAAGTCTGTTCCATAACCGGTTCCTCCTTGGGAGGAGCCGTCTGTACAGCAGGCTGAGGGGGTTCAGCGGGTTTGGAAACAGGTTCCGGCTTGTCCTCATGGAGCTGGGGCAGCATCACGAACTCCCGCAGGGGCATATTGTCTGCCTTGGGAATCTTCTGAGCTGCCGCAGCCGCAGCAGGCTGTTTGGGCTTGGGAGCGTCTTTCAGAACGGCGGAGAAGGTCTTGTATTCCTCTGCCGTCATGGTGCGGAAGAAGGGTTCCTTTTTCGGCTCTGCTTTGGAAGCTGACGCCTTCGGTTCCCCTTTGGGGGGAGCTGAGGCCGTAGGTGACTGAGGAAGGACAGGGGCGATGTGGGCATCGACCCCTACGGATTTGAACTGAATCTGGGGCCGGTCGGGCTTTTTATTCAGAGCACCCAGCACGCCGTAGTGCACGCAGTCGAATACCGCCTTTTCCGACAGAAATTTCACCTCTGTCTTTGCGGGGTGGACGTTCACATCCACGGCGCTGGCAGGCAGACGCAGATGGAGAACACAGGCGGGGAATTTGCCCACCATGATCTGATTGCGGTAGGCTTCCTCCAGGGCTGCGATCAGCAGCTTGGACTTTACCGGCCGGTCGTTGACGAAGAAGGTTTGCAGGCTTCTGCTGGGCCGGGCATCGGTGGGAAGGGAGACGTAGCCTGTCAGGGTATAGCCCTCCCAGCGGCTTTCCACGCTGACCATTTTGGCGCAGTCCCGTCCGTAGACGCAGTACATGGCAGCCTGCAAGCCTCCTGTGCCGGGGGTGGACAGCACCTGTTTGCCGTCCCGGAGAAACTGGAAGGCCACCTCCGGATGGGCCAGAGCCTGCATCTGCACGGCAGCGGCTACCCGGCTCCCTTCCACGGTGTCGGATTTCATGAATTTCATCCGGGCGGGGGTGTTGAAGAACATATCCCGCACCAGAATGGTGGTGCCGTCGGGACACCCTGCCTCGGCTTCCTCGGTGATCTGCCCGGCTTCCAGATGGAGCTTCACGCCGGAAAGGCTTCCGGCGGTTTTGGTCATCAGGTCAATGCGGCTGACGGAGGCGATGGCGGCAAGAGCCTCGCCCCGGAAACCCATGGTCCCAATGGCAGCCAAATCCTCCTCTGTGCGCAGCTTGGAGGTAGCATGGCGCAGAAAGGCAGTGCGGGCATCCTCGGCGGACATTCCACAGCCGTTGTCCGTGACCCGCAGAAAGGTCATGCCGCCGTCCCGAATCTCAATGGTGACCTTGGAAGCCCCCGCGTCCACGGCGTTCTCCAGCAGCTCCTTGACGGCACTGGCAGGCCGCTCCACCACCTCACCGGCGGCAATCAGGTTGGCAACGTGAGGGGACAATTGATGAATTTTGGGCATGGCGTTACCTCCATGAGGTCAGGGTGATGAAATTAACTGTGGCGTGAATGGCAATAGGGGCGAAAATGGTGTCAGCCTTGGTATAGCTCCAGGCAAGGCACAGCCCGGCGGGCAGATATTGGAGCACTGCCACGAGGATTTCCAGCGGGGTGTACTGTCCAGCGTAGCCCAGAATGTGGATCAGGGCAAAGGCCAGCATGGACACAAGGTAGGCAGCCCAGCGGGATTTTCCATAGAGATTCCGGAAGATCAGCCCCCGGAAGAAGCACTCCTCCACCGGCGGCACCAGCAGCACCGTGCCGATGATGACGAGAAGCCGGTTTTCCTGCCCCATCACGGCGATGGCGGAATCGTTGTAATTGGAAAATCCCGGCACCAGCAGGCCGATGACCCGGTCGGCTACCAGCATACAGGCATAGTAGGCTGCCAGACCCAGAATAATGGCCTGACACAGGTAGGCAGGATGGCGGACGGCCTGATTGGCGGCGCTGGCAAGAAAATCGTGAAAAATCAGAAGCACCGCAATGAAATTGATGAGGTAGAATACGAAATTCAGTTCCGCTTCTCGCAGCGGGGCGGAAAGCTGGGCATTCAGCATGGTCAGCAGCGTCGGCAGCAGCAGGAGCTGAAAGGCAAGATAGCAGAACCCGCACACCGTCTCCTGAGAATTGGGGCATGAGCGGGCAGAAACAGACTTTCTCATAGTTAATCCAGCAGCTTTTTCAGCTTGTACAGTTCGTTCATGGCTTCAATGGGAGTGAGCGTCTCCACGGTGACGGCGGACAGGGCGGCGATCACCTGCTGTCCTGTTAAGTCCAGCATACTCACCTGATCGTCCGGCTCTTTCACGGCAGCGGGGGCGGGAGCGGAACCCTCGGCTTCCAGCTCGGCGAGAATCTCCCGGGCACGGGAGATCACCACGTTGGGGATGCCTGCCAGCTTCGCAACCTCAATGCCGTAGCTGTCGTCTGCCGCGCCGGGGACGATTTTTCGCAGGAAAATCATCTGTTCGCCCCGTTTTTTTACGGCAATGTTGTAGTTTTTCACATTGGGGAGCTTTTCTTCCATGGTGGACAGCTCGTGGTAGTGGGTGGCGAACAGGGTTTTCGCTCCCAGCCGCCGGGGGTTGGCGGCGTATTCCAGCACCGCCCGGGCAATGGCCATGCCGTCGTAGGTAGACGTTCCCCGGCCGATCTCGTCCAGAATCAGCAGGGAGCGGGAGGTGGCGTATTTCAGAATGGTGGCAACCTCCGCCATCTCCACCATGAAGGTGGACTGGCCGGAAGCCAGGTCGTCGCTGGCGCCGATGCGGGTGAAGACCCGGTCAACGATGCCGATTTTCGCAGACCTCGCGGGGACGAAGGAACCCATCTGGGCCATCAGCACGATGAGGGCAACCTGCCGCATATAGGTAGACTTACCGGCCATGTTGGGGCCGGTGATGATGGCAACCTGATTATCGTCGCTTCCCAGATTGGTGTCGTTGGGCACAAACAATGTGTCCTTCAAAACGGCCTCAACAACCGGGTGCCGTCCGTCGGTGATGGAGATTTCCCGGCCAAGGGTGATCTCCGGGCGGCAGTAGCCCCGCTGCACCGCCACGGCGGCGAGAGAACACAGCACGTCGGCAGCAGCCACTGCCTGCGCTGTCAGCTGCACCCGTGCTGCCTGCTGGGCAAGGTGCTCCCGGAGCCTGGTGAAAATCTGGTATTCCAGCGCCGTCAGTCGGTCTTTGGCAGTCAGCACCTGATTTTCCAGGTCTTTCAGTTCCTGTGTGATGTAGCGCTCGCAATTGGCAAGGGTCTGCTTGCGGATGTAGGTTTCCGGAACCTGATCTATGAAGGACTTAGAAACTTCAATATAGTAGCCGAATACCCGGTTAAAGCCAACTTTTAATGTGCGGATGCCGGTTTTCTCCCGCTCGGAAGCTTCAATGGCGGCGATGGTGCCGCTGCCGCCCTCCATGATGTCCCGAAGTCGGTCGGCTTCCGGGTCGGCTCCCTTGCGGATGATACCGCCTTCCCGGATGGTGAGGGGAGGATCGTCTACGATGGTGCTTTCAATGAGATCGGCGCAGTCTGTCAGGGGGTCGATAGCCTGCTCCAATTTTTGCAGCAAAGGTGCGCCGCAGCCTTGCAGCTGGCGCTTGACCTCCGGCAGCGCCCGGAAGCCCCTTGCAAGGCCCAGCAGATCCCGGCAGTTGACGGTGCCGGTGACGATCCGCGTCATGACCCGCTCCAAGTCGGTCACATCCCGCAGGGCTTCTTCCAGCTCCCCACGGAGAATCACGTTATCGACCAAATCCTCCACGGCGGCGTGGCGGCGGGTGATTTCCACCGGGTCCAGCAGCGGCTTTTCCAGCCACGAGCGCAGCAGCCGCCCGCCCATGGCGGTGTGGGTTTTGTCCAGAACCCACAGAAGGGTGCCTTTTTTCTCCTTGGAGCGCATGGTCTCCGTCAGTTCCAGATTCCGCCGGGCATCCAAATCCAGTTCCATGAACTTCCCGGTGGTGTAATATTGCAGCTGGCGGATGTGGGCCAGGTCGTTTTTTTGCAGGGTCAGCAGAGTTTGCAGCAGCGCGCCGCTGGCAATAATAGCGGCGGGCATTCCGGCAAGGCCCAATTGGGCAAGGCTCTGAGAAAAGTGGGTTTCCAGAAGTTCTTCGCACTTTTCAAGGACAAAAAGTTCACTTTTTCCCTCGTCCACGCAGCAGTTTAAGCGGCGGAAAATGGCGTCATCAATTGGCTCGCAATCTACATTGCTGCCATAGCGCAGCACCTCGCTGGGGGAAAACCGCCCCAGTTCCGAGGCTACATTCTGGGCATCCCCACAGACCGTGGCAAAAAACGCGCCGGTGGACACGTCGCAGAAGGCAAGGCCAAATTTACCGCCCTCGCCGTAAACGCAGCCCATATAGTTGTTCTTATTCTCGTCCAGCATACAGCTTTCCGTCACGGTGCCGGGGGTGACGATGCGGGTGATGTCCCGTTCCACCAGCCCCTTGGCAAGGGCCGGATCCTCCATCTGCTCACAGATGGCGACCTTGTAGCCCTTCTGCACCAGCCGGGCGATGTAGGAATCCACGCTGTGGTAGGGCACACCGCACATGGGGGTCTGCTCCTCCTTGGGCTTGGAGCGATCCCGGCTGGTCAAGGTCAAGTCAAGCTCCCGAGCGGCCAGCTTGGCGTCCTCGTTGAACATCTCGTAGAAGTCGCCCAGACGGAAAAACAGGATGCAGTCCTGATTTTGTTCTTTGATTTGCTGATACTGCCGCTGCATGGGCGTCAGTTCCTTTTCGGGCTTTGCCATAAATCGGTTCCTTTTCCTTTATTTCTGATACACGACCTCAAAATACTCACAGACGCATTCCATGTCTTCGGTAAACTCAATGCCTGCGTCCTCCCGGCATTCCCGGGTGAATACCTCCCGGTGGGCGTCCTTCCAGTATCCAAGGGACTTGTCGCCTTCACCCTCGATGAAAGCGTAGGCCTCCGAAATGTCCCGGAAGGGCGTGATTTCGATTTTGGTAATGCGAGTGATGCAGTGGGGAAGTCCCTGACTGTCCAGAATCACAGAATACTGCCCAACCCGGGGCAGCGGCTCCTGTTCCAGCTCGTACAGACACTTTAACCCCGTAGTGGCTCGCTTGTCACCCCGCAGCAGGGCGGCAAGAATCTCGTCTGCAAGCGCGGGATAGCCGTAATAATAAGCGTCATATTCGGAAATCTCCAGCCCGGATTCCCGGACGAATTGGGCAATGGTATCCTCAGCCGTCAGGCTCCAGGTCGTCGCACCGGTGATGGTGAGATAGCGGTAGGTGCCGATCAGGTCATCGCTGCCCGCAAAGCGCACCAGTCGTCCGCCCTCTGTCCGGGCAGTGAGCATATCCTTGTCCCGGCCGTCCACCAGACAGCGCATGGTTTTTCCAATGTAATTATTGTGAATTTCCTCGGAAATGGCGTTCTGCACCGCGCACAGCCGATCAAACCGGCGGTTTTTCTCCTCCTTGGGAGTGGGGTCATCCATAGTGGCGGCAGGAGTGCCGGGGCGGGGGGAGAAA
Source organism: Clostridiales bacterium (assembly GCA_022775085.1). Taxonomy (GTDB): domain Bacteria; phylum Bacillota; class Clostridia; order Oscillospirales; family Oscillospiraceae; genus Faecousia. The sequence continues at coordinate 24,651 of JALFJQ010000028.1, forward strand.
ATGAAGGTGAACAGGCTGTCGTAGTGTACCTGAGAAATCAGGGAAATGGTCTCCTCAAATTCCTCCTCCGTCTCACCGGGGAAGCCCACGATGACATCAGAGGTAAGAACCAAATCCGGCATGACCTTTTTCGCATAGTTTACCTTATTTAGATAAGTCTCCCGGTCATAGTGGCGGTTCATGGCCTTCAGCACCCGGCTGGAACCGGACTGGAAGGGCAGGTGGAGCTGCCTGGCGATTTTGGGGTACTTCGCCATGGTGTCAAACAGCTTCTCGGATGCGTCTCTGGGATGGCTGGTCATGAAGCGAATGAGAAAATCTCCCGGCAGCTGGGCAATGGCTGCCAGCAGGTCGGCAAAATCCTTCCCCTCGGGCAAATCTTTTCCGTAAGAGTTGACGTTTTGACCCAAAAGGGTAATTTCCTTGGCCCCATTTTCAATCAGGCAGCGGCACTCCGCCAGAATGTCCTCAAATTTCCGGCTGCGCTCCCGGCCCCGGACGTAGGGCACGATGCAATAGGTGCAGAAATTGTTGCAGCCGTACATGATGGACACCCACGCCTTTAACTTCGAGTCCCGCACCTGGGGGATGCCCTCGGCGATGGAGCCGGGTTCATCGGTGATGAAGAACTGCCGTTTCTTCCCGCTGAGCACGTTCCACAGAATCTCCGGGAACTGCCATAGATGGTGGGTGGAGAACACGCCGTCCACATGGGGATAGCTTTTTTTGATGCGGTCAGAGACCTTGGTTTCCCCCGCCATGCAGCCGCACAGGAAGATCTTTTGTTCCGGGTGGCGGCGCTTGGTGTGGGTCAGGGCGCCCAGATTGCCGAAGACCCGCTGCTCCGCGTGCTCCCGGATGGCACAGGTGTTCATAATCACCACATCCGCTCCTTCGGCTTCTGTGCCGATTGCATAGCCGGACTGGGCAAGATAGCCCCGGAGCTTTTCGGAGTCGGCCTCGTTCTGCTGACAGCCGTAGGTCTCTACATAGGCTGTGGGTGTGACGCCCTTTTCTTTCCAATAGGCGGCGATTTTATCACAACAGGCGAACTGTTCATCCAGCTGGGCCTGAGAAATGACGGTGGTTTTGGTATTCATAGGCTGCTCCTTTGCGGACAATATCTCAACTATAAATAATATCATTTTTGGGGAAGCTTTGCAAGTACGCAAATCAGGAAAAATGCCTTCCCCTTTGGGGAAGGTGGCCGAGCGTAAGCGAGGTCGGAAGAGGGAAATACCGTTTTGCCGAGGTGCCGATGGGTGTCCAAAGCTGTTCCACCCTCTTCCGCCCCCCCCACTGGGGGGCACCTTCCCCAAAGGGGAAGGCTTTGGCTGGCAAATGTAAATATTCTGTGTCAACCGTTGCAATCTGCTGAAAAACGTGGTAAACTTGGGCCGTTGACTCTAAGGAGAAATGAGGATTTTTTCATGGCAAAATGTAAATTCTGTCAGGCTGAGCTGCCGGAAGGAACAACGATCTGTCCGGACTGCGGCAAGGATAACAAGGAAGAAAAGAAAATGACCCCGGGCAAAACCGCACTGGTGATTGCCGCCGTGGTGGTGCTGGCAGCGCTGGTCGTCGCGCTGATTTACGCCGGGATGGGTGTGACGGTTACCTCTGAGGAACAGACGGATGCCTCCGTGGAGACTGTGACCGAAACGGAAGCCCCCGCTACCATCCCTGCCGATGGAAATCCCGATGACGAGACGGCCAAGGGCACCTACACCGCTGCCGATGCCGATGTTATTGCCGCGAAGGATACCGTGGTGGCCCGTGTGGGGGACTACACCCTGACCAACAGCCAGCTTCAGATGTTCTACTGGACAGAGGTTCGCAACTTCCTCAGCAGCTATGGTGCCTACGCATCCATGCTGGGGATGGATACCACCAAGCCTTTGGATGTGCAGACCTGCGCCATGGCGGATTATCCGTGTACATGGCAGCAGTTCTTCCTGGCCAGCGCTCTGAACAGCTGGCGCAACTATCAGGCCACCGCCGCGGAGGCGGAGAAAGCCGGATACCAGCTGGACGCGGAAATGCAGGCACAGCTGGATGCCGCGGTGGAAAATCTGGAACAGACGGCGGAAATGTACGGCTTTGAAAACGCCGAAGCGCTGCTTTTGAGCGATGTCGGCCCCGGCGCGGATTTGGAAGATTACCAGCATTTCCTGAACCTGTACTATACGGGCAGTATGTACTTCTCCGACCTGTGCGAGAAGGACGCACCCACCGATCAGGAGGTGGAGGATTACTTCACAGCCAACGAGGAGACCTACGCTTCCAACGGCCTGACCAGAGACACAAAGACCGTGGATGTGCGCCATGTGCTGATTATGCCCGAGGGGGCCACCAGCGAGAACATCCGCACCGATACCTTCGAGGATGCCGCCTGGGAAGCTAGCCGTCAGAAGGCCGAGGAGCTGCTGAAGCAGTTTGAGCAGGGTGACAAGAGCGAGGAGAGCTTCGCGGAGCTGGCGAAAACGCACTCTCAGGATGGCTCTGCTTCCAACGGCGGCCTGTACTCCGGTGTGCAGGAGGGCCAGATGGTAGAGGCTTTCAACGACTGGTGCTTTGACGACATCCGTCAGCCCGGTGACTATGGTTTGGTCAAGACGGAGTTCGGCTACCACCTGATGTTCTTCGTGGACAGCCAGCCCGTCTGGAAGGAATCCGCCAAGAGCGACCTCATCAGCGCCCGGGCCAACGAGGCCCTCAGCGGCATTCTGGAACAGTACCCCATGGAAGCGGAGTTTGACAAGATTCTGCTGGGCTTTGTGGATCTGAACGCGGAAGCCGAAGAAGCAGCAACGCAGACTCAGTCTCAGGCGCAGTCCGCTGCGGAACCTGTGGAGGGCGACTCCAACGTCTGGATCATCGCCGGCGTGTCTGCGGCCCTGCTGGCTGCCGCCGCCTTTGTCTTCCGCAGAAAAGAGGAAGCAATCTAAAATACGCAAAAAGCAAGAAAAACTGTCATTGCGAACCAGTGACCGCAGTCACTGGTGTGGCAATCCCCTCAATCCAAGGAACGGCTGCGTAAACCGAAGGGGATTCCCACGCCAGCGTGCGCGCTGGCTCGGAATGACAGTTCTTTTTATTTCATGGGACAGGTATGGAGTAGTTCGGCACTCAGCCGCCGGAATTCAGCGGCGTCGGTGGTCTTGCGCATTTTCTTCCACAGTTTGTCGCTGCCTGTAAAGCGGTCATGCAGATAGGCCCAGTTTTCCTTCATGCGGAACAGGGCATTGCGGCAGCTGGCAAATTCCACCGCGTAGTCGTCCATCAGGGCGTTCAGGAAGGATTCCAATGTGCCAATGTCCGTGCCGCCGACGAGCATTCCGGGATCGGCAATCAATCCACGGCCAATCATCACCGCATTCAGACCGGGGTATTCCTCCTGCAAGACGCTGACATCGGAAAGAGTACGAATATCTCCGTTGAAGCACAGTGGGATCGCGCTGTGCTGCATGGCATAGGTGAACCATTCCAGGTGCACCTGACCCTCATAGAATTGCTTCCGCACTCTTGGGTGAATGGTCAGTTCTTTGATGGGATAGCGGTTGTATAATTCCAAAACCGCCGGAAATTCTTCCGGAGATTCCAGCCCGATCCGGGTTTTTACAGTAACCGGCAGGGAAGAAACGGCAAAAATGCTGTCGAAAAATTTTGTAAGTTCCTCCAAATCACGCAGCATTCCGCTGCCCTTGCCCTTGGCGACCACCGTGCCGGAGGGACAGCCGATGTTCAGATTGATTTCGTTATAGCCCAAATCCCGGACGACCTCCGCCGCCCAGAGAAAATCCTCCGCGCACTTGGTCATCACCTGGGGAACGACGGTGAAGGGAACACTGTCCGCCCTGGGCAGCTCCCGCGTCTCTTTGCTTGTCAGCGTGCGGTGGATGGTGGGGGAGAAGAAGGGCATATAATAGCGGTTAACGCCGCCGAAAAACCGGTGGTGCTGAAGCCTGTAAATGCTGTCCGTCAGCCCTTCCATGGGGGCGAAATAGTAATTCATAGAGCCTCAAAAAGAAAATGTCATTGCGAAGAAGTAGCGAACACTGGCGTGGGAATCCCATTCGTACTCTAAGGCAGCACCGCACAAAAAGCGTCTGCGGATCTCAGCGAATCTTTTGCACCAGCTTAAGCAGTTCCAAAAACGGGAAATACATACAGTATTCCCGCGTTTTCGGAACGAAAGAACCGGCACAAAATCTCTCGCTGAGCTTCCTTGCCGAATTATGCGGTGTTGCCCTAAAACCTTGGGGGATTGCCACACCAGCCTTCGGGCTGGTTCGCAATGACATTTTTGTATCAGATTTCGGAAATCACGGGCAAAATCATGGGATTACGCTTGGTGGTCTTGTACAGATAGCCACTCAGGTCGTTCTTGATGGTGGACTTGATGGCGGACCAGTCCCGGATGCCCTTACGCTGGCAGCGCTCAATGGCCTCCGTTGCCACACCCTGCAAAGCTTCCATCAGCTGCTCGGATTCCTTGACGTAGATGAAGCCACGGGTGATGATGTCCGGCCCGGTGATGATGCTGCCGTCCTCGGCGCTGAGGTTCACGCAGACCACGATCATGCCGTCCTCGGCCAGGTGCTTCCGATCCCGCAGCACCACGCTGCCGACATCGCCCACACCGGTGCCGTCCACAAAAACCTTGCCTGCGGTTACGGTGCCCTTGGGCTTGCAGCTCTTGCCGGTCAGCTCAAACACAGTGCCAATCTCGCCGATAAAAATATTCTTGGGGTTCATGCCCATGGTCTGGGCCAGCTTGGAATGAATTTGCAGATGCCGCTGCTCACCGTGAATGGGGATGAAGAACCGGGGTTTCACCAGACCGTGAATGATCTTCAGCTCTTCCTGACAGGCGTGGCCGGATACGTGGAGGCCCTCGCTCTTTTCGTAGATCACGTCGGCGCCCTTGCGGTACAGCTCGTTGATGATCTTGGACACGGCCTTCTCATTGCCGGGGATGGCGGAGGCGGAAATGATGATGCGGTCACCGGCGGTGATCTCCACCTGCTTGTGGGTGTTGAAAGCCATGCGGTACAGGGCGGACATATTCTCACCCTGAGAACCGGTGGATACAATGACAATTTTGTTCTTGGGCAGGCTCTTGATGGAGGCAAGGTCAACGATGGTGCCCTGTTTCACCTTCAGGTAGCCCAGTTCCTGGGCGACTTTGAGCATATTCTCCATGCTCCGCCCGGTGACAGCCACCTTCCGCCCATGGCGCTGGGCCGTGGCGATGATGGACTGAATGCGGTGCATATTGGAGGCGAAGGTGGTGACGATGATCCGCTGGTCGCAGTTGCGGAACTGCCGGTCGAGGCTCTCCGCCACCAGATTTTCGCTGGGGGTGTAGCCGCTGCGCTCGACGTTGGTGGAATCGGACAGCATGGCTAGCACGCCCTTGCTGCCCAACTCGCCCAGACGGGCCAGATCCATCATGCCGTCCTTGGCGGTGGGGTCGATCTTAAAGTCGCCGGTCATAACCACGGTGCCCACGGGAGTGTGGATGGCGAAGGCCACGGCGTCTGCGATGGAGTGGTTCACATGGATAAATTCCACTTGAAAGCATCCTGCTTTCACCACATCACCGGGCTTGTGGGTGATGAGTTTGACCTTGTCCGCCAGCTTATGCTCCTCCAGCTTCAGCTTAATGAGGCCGTTGGTCATGGCGGTGCCGTGGATGGGGCAGTTTACCTCCCGCATGGCGTAGGGGATGGAGCCGATGTGGTCTTCGTGTCCGTGGGTGATAAAGAAGCCCCGCAGCTTATTCTGGTTGGCAACCAGATAGGAGAAATCGGGAATTACCAGATCCACGCCGTACATATCCTCCTCGGGGAAGCCCACGCCGCAGTCCACCACAATCATGTCCTTGCCGTATTCCAGCACCGTAATATTCTTGCCGATCTCGTCCAGACCGCCAAGAGGGATAATTTTCAGTTTTTCAGCCAAAACAATACTCCTTTCTGCCGCCGCGAAGGAGTTTTCGCAGCGGAAACGTCAAAAAATGGTCAACACAAGCAGGCAGCCATTTTTCGTAGGTTTCAGGCCCTGAATCGCCTTCGCCCCGAAAAAATGCCTGCAGTCTATTTCTTCCTCAAATGCGCAAACAGCGCGGTGTTTGTTCCCGGAAAAGCCCAACCCGGAAAACGTCAACAATAGTATATCACAAAATGACGCAAAAGTATACAGAAATTTATAAAGCCTTTTTTACGAAATCTCCGAAAAGTAGTTGCGGGATTTGGTGGGATTTGCTATAATAGCAATCTACTATGGACTTGTTTTTCATAAAACGGTTGAATACCGGTTTATGAGACCGCTGTAAAGCGGTCGGCGGCCTGTGAAGTATTCGCGGGATAAAATGGGGTCAACCATATTTATCGGGAAATAGTATTATGCTCAAGGAGGCGGCGGAAAGGTGAACAGAAAGCTGGACAGGCTCTTGAAACCCGGCATGGGTGTATACTTTTTCGTGATGGCGGCCTTCTGCGCGGCGGCGCTGCTGCAGGAGAGCTATTGGTTGGCGGCTGCGGAAACGGCTGTGACGCTGGTGGTATTCATGCTGTATGTCATGAACCGAAACCGCCGGAACCGGCAGCTTCAGCGCTACGTTCAGTCGGTATCCAATACCCTGGAGGCTACCTCTCAGGGGGAGAGCCCCCTTCCGGCGGTACTCATCCGGCTGGGAGACGGGGTAATCATCTGGGCAAACCACCGCTTCAGCGAGCTGACCGGCTATGCGGATACCATGATGGAGCAGCAGCTGGAGGAAGTGCTGCCGGACTTCCCTCTGGACTGGCTGGAATCCGGCAAGACGGAAAGTCCGCAGGATGCCGCTCTGGGCGCCCGGCGCTATCGGGTCTATGGCACTACGGTTCGTGCGGAGGACAGCCGGGGCACCATGCTGGGGATTCTGTATTTCAGTGATCTGACGGAGCTGTACCAGATCCGGGACGAATATATCCGCTCCCGTCCGGTGGTATCCATCATCCTCATTGACAATTATGAAGAACTGACCAAGAACCTGACGGAGAGCGCCATTTCCAATATGAACGCCAGGCTCAACGACACCATCACCCAGTGGACCGACGGCTATAACGGCCTGCTGCGGAAGCTGGAACGCAACCGCTTCCTGTTCATTTTCGAAAAACGGGATTTGCAGCGGGCGGTGGATGACAAATTTTCACTGCTGGAAAGCATCCATGAGATCACAAATCCCTCCGGACTGCCCGCATCTATTTCCATTGGTCTGGGCGTGGACGGCGCGAATTTTGAGGAAGGCTACGACTTCGCGGCCCTGAGCATCGAAATGGCTCTGAGCCGGGGCGGCGATCAGGCTGTCGTGAAGGATCGCTTTAATTTCAGCTTCTACGGCGGACGGAACCGGGAGGCGGATTACCGCAGCAAGGTTCGTTCCCGGGTGACCGCCAATTCCCTGATGGAGCTGATCGGTCAGAGCGGCCATGTGTTTGTCATGGGTCACAAAAACGCCGATCTGGATGCCGTGGGCGCCGCCATGGGTGTCTGCTGCCTGTGCAGGAAACGGGGCAAAAAGTTCAGTATCGTCATTGATACGGAGAACAATGCCGCACCGAAGCTGATTTCCCAGATCCTGGCGGAGCCCCAGTACCGGGACTGCTTTATTTCCGGGCAGGATGCCCTTTTGATGGCGGACAACCGCAGCATTTTGATCGTGGTGGATACCAACCGTCCGGATCAGGTGGAGTGCAAGCCGCTGCTGGAGGCCATTACCAAGGTCTGCGTTATCGACCATCACCGCCGGGCGGCGGATTATATCAACCCTGTGGTGGTCAACCTCCACGAGCCCTACGCCTCCTCTACGGCGGAGCTGGTGACGGAGCTTCTGCAATACGCGGTGGAGAAAAACGACGTACTTCCCATTGAGGCCAAGTCCCTGATGGCAGGCATTTGTCTGGACACCAAGTTCTTCAACGTCCGCACCGGGGAGCGCACCTTTGAGGCCGCGGCAGCCCTGCGGCGGCTGGGGGCGGACACCACGGAAGTGAAACTGCTGCTGCAAAACGACTTCCAGGACACCATGACCAAGTACCAGATCATCAAGGCCTCCCGCCTCTACCGGCAGGAGATCGCCATTGCCGCCCTGAATACGCCTACCAGCCGGATTCTGGCGGCCCAGGCGGCGGACGAGCTTCTGAATATTTCCGGCATCACCGCGTCCTTCGTGATGTATCCCGATGGCGACCAGGTGATCATTTCGGCCAGAAGCATCGGCTCTGCCAATGTGCAGATGATTCTGGAACCGTTGGGCGGCGGCGGCAACACCGCAACCGCCGGGGCGCAGGTAAAGAACGCCGACGTCAAGGAGGTTCTTGACAGGCTGGTGGAATCGATAGATCGGTTCTACGAAGACTAAGGCGGTTTGCATAGATACAAGATACGGAAGATACAAGATACAATATATCTTGCCATGTCACCGAATCCATATCTTGTATCTTCTATCTTATATCTTGTATCTTAAATAAGGAGATTGTACTATGAAAGTGATTTTATTGCAGGACGTTAAGGGTAAGGGCAAGAAGGGCCAGATGCTGGAGGTTTCCGACGGCTATGCCCGCAACTTCATGCTGCCCAGGAAAATGGCCATCGAGGCCACTCCCGATGCCATCAACACCATGCGTATGAACGACAAGGCAACCCAGGAGCGCATCGCCCGGGAGAAGGCGGAGGCTTTGGCGGTCTCCAAGCAGCTGCGGGAGATGACCGTCGTCGTCACTGCCAAGGGCGGCGGAAACGGACGGCTGTTTGGCTCCATCACCAACGCGGAAATCGCTGAGGCACTGGAAACGAAAACCGGTATCAAGCTGGACAAGCGGAAAATCGTGATTTCCGATGCCATCAAGAATGTGGGCACTTATACCGTGACCTGCAAGCTTGGCTATGAGATCACCGCACCCCTGACCGTCAAGATCGAGGAAGCCTGATTTCAATCGCTTCTGTAGGGGCGGGGCAGTGACCCACCCGTCTGCGAAGCGGAAGCATCATTGAGGAAAGGAGAGAAGAAAACATGGATGAAGAATTGCTTTCCCGGCAGCCGCCTCAGTCCCTGGAAGCGGAGCAGGCGGTGCTGGGCTCCATTCTGATCGACAGCCGCTGTATCACTGATGTGGTGGGACTGGTGAAGCCGGAGGATTTTTATCTTCAGCAGAACCGGGAGATCTATGAAACCATCTACACCATGTTCAACTTCTCCCAGACCATCGACCCGGTGACGGTGCTGGACAAGCTGAAGGAGCTGGGCTATTACCACGACAATTCCCGGGACTACATTCTGCAGCTCATGGAGATCACCCCCACCGCTGCCAATGTGGTGCGCTACGCGAATATCGTCAGGGACAAGGCCATGCTGCGGGGCCTCAATCAGGCAGCTGCGGATATTCAGGAAATGGTTTCCGACGAGGTGGGCACCCCGGCGGAAATGCTGGAATCGGCGGAAAAGAAGATATATGCTCTTCGCAAGGGCGAGCGGGGGGACAGCCTGGAGCACATCGGCACCACCCTGCACAAGGTGTTTGACCGCCTGACGGAGCTTGCCCAGTCGGATTCCATGATCCCCGGCCTGAGTACGGGTCTGCGGGATCTGGATACCAAAATCAACGGCCTGAACAAATCGGATCTTCTGCTGGTGGCTGCCCGTCCTGCCATGGGTAAGTCGGCCTTTGCTCTGAACATCGGGGTGAACGTGGCAAAAAAATACAAAAAAACCGTGGCAATCTTCAACCTGGAAATGTCCCGGGAGCAGCTTGCCATGCGTCTGCTGGCCAATGAGAGTCTGGTGGAGCTGCAAAAGCTGGCCACCGGCAAGCTCAGCGAGGAGGAGTGGACCAAGCTATGTATGGCTTCCGCCGCTCTGAGCCAAACAGACATCCGCATTGACGACAACCCCACCGTCACCGTGGCGGACATCAGCGCAAAGTGCCGAAGGCTTGACAATCTGGGCCTCGTTGTTATTGACTATTTGCAGCTGATGCAGGGTTCCGGATACGGCAAGAACAATGAAAACCGTGTGGTTGTTGTCGGCGAAATCTCCCGGTCCTTAAAAATTATGGCGAAGGAACTGAATGTCCCGGTCATCTGCCTGAGTCAGCTGTCCCGTGCGGTGGAGAGCCGTACCGACAAGCGGCCCATCCTGTCCGACCTCCGGGAATCCGGCGCCATCGAGCAGGACGCGGACTCGGTCATGTTCCTGTACCGGGATGAATATTATCACGAAAACACGGAGGAAAAGGGCGTGGCCGAGTGCATCGTGGCGAAAAACCGTCACGGTGAGACCGGCGCGGTAAAGCTGCAATGGATCGGCCAGTACCAGATCTTTGCGGATCGGGAGTGGAAGCATGCGGAATAAGCTGCTGAAATTTATCCGGGAGCAGGGGCTGATTTCGCCGGGGGACCGGGTGGTCTGCGCGGTATCCGGCGGGGCAGATTCTGTGGCAATGCTGTTTGCCCTGTACCTGTTGAAGGAAAAGCTGGACATTCGGCTGGAGGCAGCCCATTTTAACCACCATCTCCGGGGGGAAGAATCCCAGCGGGACGAAAAATTTGTCCGGGACTTCTGTTCCCGGTATGATATTCCGCTGCACCTGGGTGGAGCACAGGTGCAGCCCGGAAAGAAGGGGCTGGAAGCCGCCGCCCGGGACGCAAGGTATGCCTTTTTACAGTCCCTGGACGGCAATATCGCCACAGCCCACACCGCCGACGACAACGCCGAGACGGTGCTGCTGCACCTCATCCGGGGCACCGGCCTGAAAGGCTTAGGGGGCATTGCGCCCAAGCGGGGAAACCTCATTCGCCCCATGCTCTGCGTCACCCGGCAGGAGGTGGAAGGCTTCCTTGAGGAGTGGAGCCTTCCGCACGTGGAGGACAGCTCCAACGATACCGACGCCTTTCTTCGCAACCGCATTCGTCATCGTGTGATGCCCCTTTTACGGCAGGAGAACCCAAAAATCGGGGAAAATCTGTCAAAAATGGCCCTGCGGCTGCGGCTGGATGAAGAATGTCTGGCTATGCAGAGTACCTTTGCGGATGTCCCGGATGTGCAGACTCTCAGACAGATGCCCAGGGCGGTGAGAAGCCGTGCGCTGGAAGCGTTCCTGAAGCAGAGCGGCATCCCGGAACCGGAGGATGTCCACATTTCACAGGCGGAAGCGCTGGTGTTTTCCGACAGCCCTTCCGCAAAGGCAGCGTTTCCGGGCGGGATCACCCTGTCCCGCAGCTATGACCGGCTGACGGTTCTTGCCGAAAATGGGGATTTGGGGGAAAAATGCCTTTTATGTCCCGGCCGGACAGAGTTTGGGGGCTTTCTTGTGACCTGTGAACCGGCGAAGGAGATCGTCAATTCGACAGACACGTTTACCGTGTGCCCATCCGGGACGCTTTTCCTGCGCTCCCGGCAGACCGGGGACAGCCTGCGGCTTTCCGGCGGCAGCAGGAGCCTCAAAAAGCTGTTCATTGACCGAAAGATCCCAGCGTCCCAGCGGGAGGACATCCCGGTGCTGTGCGATGAAATTGGGATTTTGGGTGTTTATTCCATTGGCGTAAATTTGGATCGGGCGGCGGATTCGCTTCCCGCCGTGACGGTTCGTTTTGAAAAAATTCAGGGGGAGAAACAGAATGGATAAGGATATTGAGCAAATTCTTCTGACGGAAGAACAAATTCAGAATCGGATCCGGGAGTTGGGCAAGATTCTGACTGCCGAATACGCGGACAAAAATCCGGTGATCGTGGGTGTCCTCAAGGGTGTGGTGGTGTTCTACGCCGACATGGTGCGGCAAATCAAAGTGCCCTGCCAAATGGACTTCATGTGGCTGTCTTCCTATTCCGGCGCCAATTCCACCGGCAAAATGCTGGTGCGGCAGGATGTGACTGCGGACATCGAAGGACGGCACGTGCTGATTCTGGAGGATATTTTCGATACCGGCAACTCTCTGGAGTTTACAGTGAACCATCTGAAGGAGAAAAACCCCGCTTCCATCAAAATCTGCACACTGCTTGATAAACCCGAGCGCCGCCGCCCCGGTGTGACGCTGCAGGCAGACTTCGTGGGCTTCACCATCCCCAATGCTTTTGTGGTGGGGTATGGTCTTGACTACAATGAAAAATACCGGAATCTTCCCTATGTGGGCATTTTGAAGCCGGAAGTATATACAAAATAAGGAGAACCTAATTGAAAAATCGTAGAATTATCCCGATAATTGTGTATCTGGTGCTGCTGATCGCGGTGTTTTTCTGGACCGGCGGCCTGTTCACTCAGAGCCAGGATCAGGTGCCTTATTCCGAAGTGCTGGGGCTGTTTCAGAATCAGCAGGTCAAATCCTTTGTGGTGGATGACAATGTGATCACCATGAACCTGTACGAGCCTTACGCCGGAGAGTCCACGGTGACGGCCACTCTGGCGGATACCGACCGCTTCCGTGAGGAAATGGACGACCTGTTTTTGGAGCAGTACAACTCCGGCGTGCTGGAATACTACCACTTCCGCCCGGAAAAGGCAGCCTCTGCCTATGACCTGATTCTGCCCCTTCTGATCGTGGGGCTGGTGTTGCTGTTTGCCTGGGGCTTTATGGCGGGCCGGGCCAACAACAGCAATCCCCTGAACAATTTCGGCAAGGCCCGTACTGTTCTGGGCGTGCCCGACGGAAAGAAGGTCACCTTTGCGGACGTGGCAGGTGCCGATGAGGAAAAGGAAGAATTGCAGGAGGTTGTTGACTTCCTGAAAAATCCCGAGAAGTTTACCGAGATCGGCGCACGGATCCCCCATGGCCTGCTGCTGGTCGGCCCTCCCGGCACCGGCAAGACCCTGCTTGCCAGAGCGGTAGCGGGCGAGGCCGGGGTGCAGTTCCTGTCCATCTCCGGCTCTGACTTCGTGGAAATGTACGTGGGCGTGGGCGCCAGCCGTGTCCGGGACCTGTTCGAGCAGGCCAAGAAGATCGCTCCCGCCATTGTGTTCATCGACGAAATTGACGCGGTGGGCCGCAAGCGCGGCTCCGGCCTGGGCGGCGGACACGACGAAAAAGAGCAGACCCTGAACCAGCTGCTGGTGGAAATGGACGGCTTCTCCCGCACCGAGGGGGTCATTGTGCTGGCCGCCACCAACCGCCCGGACATTCTCGACCCGGCGCTGCTGCGGCCCGGCCGGTTTGACCGGCAGATTCAGGTGGGCCGCCCTGACGTGAAAGGCCGTGAGGAGATCCTCAAGGTTCACGCCAAGGATAAGAAGCTGGACGGTTCCGTGAACCTGAAAACCGTCGCCCGCTCCACCGCTGGCTTTACCGGAGCCGACTTAAGCAATCTCCTGAACGAGGCAGCCATCCTCGCAGCCCGGGAGAACCGCCCGGTGCTGAACATGGAGGATCTCAACGAGGCCCTGATGAAGATCACCGCTGGCCCCGCCAAGAAGAGCCGTGTCCAGACCCGGAAGGATCTGAAGGAGACGGCCATCCACGAGGCGGGTCACGCCGTGACCATGTACCATCTGCCTACCCATGATCCGGTGCGCCATATCACCATCATCCCCCGTGGCCAGTCTCTTGGCTCTACCTGGTCGCTCCCCAGGGATGATTCCTCCAACCTGACCCGGAATCAGATGTATGAGCAGATCATCTCCTTGCTGGGCGGCCGAGTAGCGGAGGCCCTGTTCATCGGTGACATTTCCGTGGGCGCTTCCAACGACATTGACCGGGCAACCAAGCTGGCCCGGGACATGGTAGCCCGCTACGGTATGTGCGAGAAGCTGGGCACCGTTTCCTATCTGGACGGCGGTGAGGTGTTCATCGGACGGGACTATCAGACCACCAAGAGCTATTCCGAAAAGGTGGCCGGCACCATCGACGACGAGGTCAAAGCCCTCATTGACCGGGCCTATGCCCACTGCAAGAACATCCTGACGGAAAACGCCGACAAGCTCAACGCTGTGGTGGATTTCCTGATGGAGCGTGAATCCATGACCGGCGAGCAGTTTGAGACCATTATGGAGGGCAAAGCCGCGGGCGATGCGTCCACCACCGCCATGTTTGACGGCTTTGAAGAGCCGGAAAAGACAGAAGAAGCAGAATAAGAATAGGAGAAGATATGATTAATATTTGTTTATTCGTGATTGGTTTGATTGCTCTTTTCTTTGGAATCAAGAATAAACTCAAGTATCTGATTGTAATCGGTGCTGTTCTCGTGGCATTAGGATTATTCTCTGCTTATGTTGATTATAGAACCTTCGGAACATGGGGTATCGATAACCATAGAATACCGTTCACAATTGATCACATGATTCGATGATTTATATTATCTGTGCGCCTGAAGTAATGACTCTTCAGGCGCACTTGTCTTTATGTGCGCCCGGTGAGCGCACGCTCTATAGGGTGAAAGTCCCGAAGCCGCCCGGCAGCGGGTAGACTTAACGTGCTGGATACTACTAAATGGCATACAGCAGCACGGCGAAGTATTGCAGCACCGCGCCCAACACCACGAAAATATGGAACACCGAGTGCATCCACTTTTTGGTCTTGCCCAGCCCGTAGAGGACAGAGCCAACGGTATAGGCAATACCGCCCAGAAGCAGCAGCAGGAAGCCCGGCAGGCCCAGGGCCTGCATGGTCTGCTTCGCGAAGGGAATCACCGCCCAGCCCATGCCGATGTAGCAGATCATGGAAAACACACTGTACTTTTTCAAGTCAATGGCGGTGAGGGTGCAGGCCACAATGGCCAGCAGCCACTCAAAGCCGAAAAGGCTCCAGCCCAGCACTGGATGCAGGGGCCGGATAGCGGACAGCACCACGGGGGTGTAAGTGCCGCTGATGAGAAAATAGATGGTGCAGTGGTCGATGACCTGCATTACCTTTTTGCTCATGCCCGGCTTCAGGCCGTGGTAGACGCTGGAAATGGTGAACATGGTGATGAATGTGGTGCCGTAGATGGTGCAGCTGACGATGCCGTAGTAATTCTGGTTCAGAGCGGAGCGCACCACGCAGGTCAGCAGAACGATGATTCCCAGCCCGCCGCCCACAATGTGAGTGATCATGTTCATCAGTTCCTCACCCCGGGAGTAGTCCGGCAGCTGGCGGTCAGACAGTTTTGTTCGTTTCATGCACAATACCTCGCTTTCGTTTGCTGTTACCATACCACAAACGGTCAAAAATGCCACCTACCGCTGCACTCTACGCTCTATTACGGGGAGAGAGACCGATTCTACCGCCGGTAGAGTCTGATTTTGGGTTGACAAATGTTCACGCATAGCGTACAATGAGTCCGTTACGGCTGAGGTTGCGGAAGCCATCAGTATCGATTCGGTCAGGCAATTGCTGAATCAGGGAAAGGGACTTTCGCCGAAGGACGCGCCTTGCGCCAAGGGGCACTTCCTGGGGCCGCGCAGAATATGCGCGGAACTGTCATCCAATGGATGTTGTGCTGCCGGGAAAAGACTGTGTGTTTTCCTGTGCCCGACGCACGGGGCTTTTTATTTGTTTGGAAAGAGGTAAAATTATGAAGAAGACACCGTTTCTGACGCTGGACAAGGCAAAGGAGATCATTGCACAGATCCCTACGCCCTTCCATATTTACGACGAAGCAGGTATCCGGGCCAATGCCCGCGCCCTGAAAAAAGCCTTTTCCTGGAACAAGGGCTATCGGGAGTATTTTGCCGTAAAAGCAACGCCCAACCCTTACATCATTCAGATTCTGAAGGAGGAGGGCTGCGGCTGTGACTGCGCTTCCTACGCGGAGCTTCTGCTGGCCCAGGCGGTGGGCTGTACCGGCCACGATGTCATGTTTTCCTCCAATGTGACGCCGGAAAAGGATATGCGCAAGGCTTACGAAATGGGCGTATATATCAATCTGGACGATGCCACGCATGTGGAGTTCCTGGACAAAATCTCGGAGGGCAAGGTGCCGGAGACGGTGTGTCTGCGCTATAATCCCGGCGGCTCCTTCTCGTTAGGCAATACCATCATGGATATGCCCCGGGACGCCAAGTACGGCATGACGGAGGATCAGATGGCCGGGGCCATCAACCGGCTGATGAAGCTGGGCACCAAGCACTTCGGCATCCACGCCTTCCTGGCCTCCAATACCACCCAGAATGGATACCATCCCGAGCTTGCCAGTCAGCTGTTCCGTCTGGCGGTGCGGCTGCGCAACGCCACGGGCTGCCACTTCTCCTTTATCAATCTGTCCGGCGGTGTGGGCGTGGACTATCGGCCCGAGCAGCCCGCCTGCGACATCGCCGTAATCGGCGAGGGCGTCCGGAAGAAGTATGAGGAGATCCTGACCCCACAGGGCATGGATGACATTGCGATTTTCACGGAGCTGGGCCGGTTTATGCTGGCGCCCTATGGTCACCTGATCTCCACGGTGCTGCATCAGAAGCACATCTACCGGGAGTACATCGGGCTGGATGCCTGCGCCGCCAACCTGATGCGCCCTGCCATGTACGGCGCATACCACCACATCACGGTGCTGGGCAAGGAGGACGCGATTCTGGATCATGTTTACGATGTGACCGGCGGCCTGTGCGAGAACAACGACAAGTTTGCCATCGAGCGCAGCCTGCCGGAGATCGAGATCGGCGACATTGTCTGTATTCACGACACCGGCGCCCACGGCTTCTCCATGGGCTACAACTATAATGGCAAGCTTCGCTCAGCAGAGGTTCTGCTGAAGCCGGACGGCAGCTTCAAGCTGATCCGGCGGGCGGAGACGGTTCAGGATTATTTTGCCACTTTCGACTGCACAGAGTTTACTTTTACAGAATAATTGTGTATATTGCATAAAATAATAATAAATTTTTTGACGCTGAGCAGACAAAATAACGATAAAAATTCATACTTTTCCTTTCGGTTTGTGCTATAATAGTCACGACTGCAGGGGCACGAGGCCCCTTCCCGGAACCGTAAAGGAGTAGGCGATGAACAGTATCTTATTTTTCCTGACACCAAAGGCGATGTGCGCGTATTTGCACGATGATTTTACCATACGACAGGCGCTGGAAAAGATGGAGGCTTCCGGCTATTCCGCCCTTCCCATTCTGAACCGCCGCGGCGAGTATCGCGGAACCCTGACCGAAGGGGATCTATTGTGGGCACTGAAGAATATGTGCTATATGGATATGCGGCAGGCGGAGGCCCGGCGGATCATGGAGATCTCCCGCCGGAAGGACAATGTACCCGTCCGCATCACCGCGTCCATGCACGACCTGATCGACCGGGCATCCAACCAGAATTTTGTCCCCGTGGTGGATGATTACGGCGCGTTCATCGGTTTGATCACCAGAAAAGCCATTATTCAGTACTGCCGCGACCGGCTGTTTACCGAGGACTGAGCTACATAAAAATGCCCGCTTTCCAAATCTGGAAAGCGGGCGCTTTTTTGCATAAAGCCTTCCCATTTGATACTAATTCTCGATAAAAATGTTCAATTTTTATCGAGAAGGCACCGCCTGATGGCGTTGCCGAATATGTGATTTTCGGAATAGAAAATCACATATTCCCGTCTCATATGATTCTCTAATAAAATGTTTAATCCGGATTGATTAAGGCAGCACCGCATAATGGGGCTAGGAGATTCGGCGAGAGATTTTGACCCAAGCGAAAGTATGGAAAATGCGGGAATACTCGATGTATTTCCCATTTTTCATACTGCACGTTTGGGACAAAAGATCCGCTGAAGCCCGCGGCTCCCATTGTGCGGTGTTGCCTTAAATATTTTAAAAGAGAATCAGTATCAGAAATCAGCAATTCCCAGCGCATTCAGGCCCACTTTGACAAACAGCAGTCCCAGCACAATAAACATCACGCGGCGAATCTTGCCGCTGCCGCCCCGGATGGCATAGCGGGAGCCCATGTAGTTGCCAAGCATGGAGCAGAGCATCGCCGGCATACCAACGGAAAACAGGACCTCTCCGTGGAGAAGAAACACCACCATAGCGGCAATGTTGGAGGCCAGGTTGGCGATTCTTGCGCAGCCGGAGGATTTGAGCAGCGTAAAGCCCAGCACCGCGGAAAAGGCGATGGTCAGGAAGGTTCCTGTGCCCGGGCCTACCAGCCCGTCGTACATTCCGATGGCCAGGCCGATGAAACCGGACAGCACCAGTGTGCTTTTCCGGGATTTAGGCGGTTTTTCCGCCTGTCCGAAATCCCGGACAAAAAACAGGATCAGCGCCACCGCCGGCAGTGCCGCCAGAACCACCATCTGAAGCACCTCTTCCCGCAGATAGACCGCCAGTGAAGCGCCTGCCGCCGACCCGATCAGAGAACCGACGGCCGACGGCACCGCACACAGCCAGTCGACATTGCCGGAGGCAATGTACTTATAGGACGCCAGCGCCGTTCCGCATCCATTGACAAATTTGTTGGTGCCCGCGGCCAGCTTGATGGGAACGCCGGCGATCAGATAGGCCGGCAGGGAAATCACGCCGCCTCCTCCCGCGATGGAGTCCACAAAGCCCGCCAGAAAAATCAGCGGGCAAACAATCACAAACGTCCAGATATTGACTTGCATGGGATTCTCCCTCTCTTTCTTCCGGTCAATTATAGCACAGCGTCCCCGGGGATTCCATTGGAGGAACGGATAAAAGAGCGTGTTTCTGCCAGCCGGATTCCGGCATTTTGCGGTGCCGGGCCGGGGATTTCCATTGACAAACATCCTGTGCTCTCTTATAATGACATCATCAAATATCTGCGCTGGAGGGGCGAATCTCATGACACGAGGCTTTATTACCATCGCTACCGGACGGGACAAATACTACGAAATGGCGAAAAATCTGGTGCTGTCCTACCGCCTGTACTGTGATGCCCCTGTTCCCTTCGCCATTTTGTGTGACAAGGAGAACGAATACACCCAGGCTTTCGACCAAGTGATCCTGTTTCAGCCCGGCCCCCGGGTATACTTCAACAAATTTGAGCTTTTGAAGCGCTGCCCCTTTGACGAAACCATTTTCATCGACGCGGACTGCCTTGTCTACGCCGATCTGAACGACCTGTGGGCCTATTTTGCCAGCGCCGATGACTTTACCGGCTGCGGCACGAACTATCCCATCGACTCGGAAAAGGGCCTGTTTCAGGACGGAAAAATTGGGCAGTACAACGGGCGTGTCCACTGGAAGCCGGACATCTGCGGCGGCCTGTACTTTATCCGCAAAGGCCCCGCCTGCGATGCCCTCTACGATGAGTGCCAGAACATAGCGAAGCACTACGACGAATACGTTTGGCCCGATTTCTGCGCGCCCTACGCCGACGAGACTGTGCTCTGCCTTGCCATGGCCGCCCACGGGATGCACGCCATGGATGCCGACCCTGCCAACTACGGCCACCCCTGGGAGGCCACCTTCATGGAGCACGACATTTTCACCGGCACCTGCCGCTATGCCACCGAATGGCATCCCATAGTGGAGCAGGGCCACATTGTCCACTTCGGCACCCGCTACTGCGCCAAGCCGCCTTACCTGTTTGAGATCGAAAAAATGAACCTCATGCTGAAAAAGGGCCTGCGGCCCAGCAAGTCCGGCGTGACCCTGAACCCAATAGAAACCCTCCTGTACCGCTGGAAGCTGCGCTATTACTGGATGGAAACAAAAGATTTGTCCATCCGGGCTGCCCGCAAGCTCTGGCGCATCCTCACACATACCCCGCCCACCGACTAACCCCGGCCCGCCGCCTACTTTGCGGCGGGCTTTTTGCCGAAAAGACGGTTTACTTTTGAGCCGCGCTATGGTAAAATAACAGGATAAAAGGGAGAGTTTGCTCTTCCGTAGTGTAAAGGAGTATCCGTATGAAGGGAATCATTCTCGCCGGCGGCTCCGGCACCCGGCTCTATCCACTGACCAAGGTCACCTCCAAGCAGCTGCTCCCGGTCTATGACAAGCCCATGATCTACTATCCCCTGTCCACCCTGATGCTGGCCGGCATTCGGGATATTCTGATCATTTCCACCCCTACCGATACCCCCCGCTTCCAGGATCTGCTGGGTGACGGCAGTCACTTCGGCATCCACCTGAGCTATGCCGTGCAGCCCTCCCCGGACGGTCTGGCTCAGGCGTTCCTCATCGGAGAGGAATTCATCGCAGACTCGCCCTGCGCCATGATCCTGGGCGACAACATTTTCTACGGCAACGATTTTTCCTCCATTCTGGAGAAGGCCCGGCACAAGGCAGAGTCCGGGCGGGCCACCATCTTCGGCTACTACGTTCCGGATCCCCAGCGCTTCGGCATCGTGGAATTTGACGAGAACGAAAAAGTGCTCTCCGTAGAGGAAAAGCCGGAGCATCCCAAGAGCAGCTATGCCATCACCGGCCTGTATTTCTACCCTGCCGGTGTCTCCAAGCTTGCCAAGCAGGTCAAACCCTCCAAGCGGGGTGAACTGGAGATCACCTCCCTCAACGATCTATACTTACAGCAGGGCACTCTGGACGCCAAAATCTTCGGCCGGGGCTTTGCCTGGCTGGATACCGGCACCATGGAGAGCCTGCTGGAAGCTGCGGAGTTTGTCCACATGGTGGAAAAGCGGCAGGGCATGAAGATCTCCGCCCCGGAAGAAATCGCGTTCCGGTTCGGCTGGATCTCCACCCAGCAGCTGCTGGAATCCGCCGACCTTTACGGAAAATCTCCCTATGGGCACCACCTGCGGCAGGTTGCTGAGGAGAAATTTGTCAGTTTCAAGGTCAGACAGCAGAAATAAAGGAGGTCACCATGACCATTATTGTTACCGGCGGCGCCGGATTCATCGGAGCCAATTTCATTTTCCACATGATGAAAGCACACCCGGATTATCGGCTGGTGTGTCTGGACAAGCTGACCTACGCAGGCAATCTGTCCACGCTGGCGCCTGTCATGGACGAACCCAACTTCCGGTTCGCGAAGCTGGACATCTGTGACCGGGAGGGCGTGTATCGGCTCTTTGAGGAAGAACATCCGGATATGGTGGTGAACTTCGCCGCCGAGAGCCACGTGGATCGCTCCATTGAAAATCCCGAGGTGTTCCTGCAAACCAACATCCTGGGTACCCAGGTGCTGATGGACGCCTGCCGGAGGTATGGAATCCAGCGCTACCATCAGGTATCCACGGATGAAGTGTACGGCGATCTGCCCCTTGACCGGCCGGATCTGTTCTTCACCGAGGAGACCCCCATCCACACCAGCTCTCCTTATTCTTCTTCCAAGGCAGGCGCCGATCTGCTGGTGCTGGCCTATCATCGTACTTACGGATTGCCCGTGACCATCTCCCGGTGCTCTAACAACTATGGCCCCTACCACTTCCCTGAGAAGCTGATTCCTCTGATGATTGCCAACGCCCTGAACGACAAGCCCCTGCCGGTCTACGGTACCGGCGAAAATGTCCGGGACTGGCTGTACGTGGAGGATCACTGCAAAGCCATCGACCTGATTCTCCACAAAGGCAGGGTGGGCGAAGTCTACAACATCGGCGGCCACAACGAGATGCGCAACATCGACATCGTTAAAATCATCTGCAAGGCTCTGGGCAAGCCCGAGAGCCTCATCACCTTTGTCACCGACCGCAAGGGCCACGATATGCGCTACGCCATCGACCCCACCAAGATCCACAATGAACTGGGCTGGCTGCCGGAGACCAAGTTCGCGGACGGTATTCAGAAAACAATTCAGTGGTATCTGGACAACAAGGCGTGGTGGCAGACCATTATCTCCGGCGAGTATCAGAATTACTACGAGAAAATGTACGGCAATCGCTGAAAAAGAGAGGTTCGGCCATGTTTCAGATCGACTACAGCTATCTGCGCCCTAAAAAAGCCCAGTGGCTGAAACGGATGTATGATACTCCCTTCCCTGAAAAGCAGTCTCTTTCGGTGTGGCAGGGCAGGAATGCCACGATCCTTCCTCTGCGGGAGGTCGTGAATGAGGGCCTGCTGTTCGGACTGGGCGGCGTGGCGGATGAAAACGGGCAGTATGTAGAGCTGTCCGGATTTCCGGAGCGCATCGGCAAAGGCTATGCCTTTGAAAATCCCGTTTATAAGGACGAAAAAGTGGTCTACTGCGGGTATTTCGTCAACCACTGGGGGCATTTTCTGGTGGAGGCCGTCAACCGGCTGTGGTACGCCCTGCGCGATGACCAGACCGTTGATAAATACGTATTCTTCATTGATGAGGGACAGGAACGGGAGATTAAGGGCAACTATAAAGAGTTCTTCCAGCTTCTCAAAATCTGGGACAAACTGGAGATCATCAACACCCCCACCCGCTACCGGGAGGTCATCGTGCCGGAAATCGCTTTCCAGTGTATGCACTTCTGGTCTGCGGAATATCTGGCGATTTTTGATGCCATCGCCGACAACATTAGCGTTGACCCCGCATGGGAGAAGGCCGACAAAATTTACTTTACCCGCAGCAGCTTCGCCAAAGGCAACGGCTTTGACTTTGGCCTTGACTGTCTGGACAATTTCTTTAAGCTGAACGGCTTTACCCTGCTGGCACCGGAGACCATCACCCTGTCGAACCTGATCTGGTTGATTCGGAACGCTTCCGAAATCGCCACCATTTCCGGCTCCGTCCACCACAATATGCTCTTTGCGAATAATGGGCAAACGCTGACCATTGTGGAGCGGCTCATTATCAACGACGACCATCAGGTGGGCATCAACCAGATGCGGCAGCTCCACGTTACCCCCATCGATGCCAACTTCCACCTGTACCCCATCGACACCACCGGCCCGCTGATGGTTGGCTGCAACCACATTCTGGAAAGATTCATCGCGGACAAGGGTCTGGTACCCCCGGCGGAAGAATACCGCTGCAAGGCCTACCGGGACAAATGCTTCAAGGGTTACATGGCCTCCTATCAGGACAACTACCGCTATCGCTGGCACATGGAGCCGTGGTACCCGGAGATCTGCGATTCCCTGTACGAATCCTACGAGGACAACTATCCCTATTTTAAGGAGTACATTGACGGCGACAAGCCCTTCCTGAAAGAGCACTATTTCCAGATTCACTACCTCAAACAATTCATCAAGCGGCTGCTTCATTACCATCGGTAAAGCCGGAAAGAGGATGCCATGAACATTGACTACCGATACCTGCGCCCGGAAAAGGCGAAGGCTCTAAAAAAATGGTACGATGACCCCGTGGAGGTCAGGGAGAATCCCACCCTCTGGCAGGGAAGCAACGCCACAGTTCTCCCCCTGCGCCGGGGCTTTGGCCTGCTCTTCGGCAAGGGCGGCGTGGTGGATGAAAACGGGGAATATGTTCCCCTGTCCTCTATTCCCGGACGGGTGGAGGGCAGCTATCCCGTGGAAAATGCGGAATACCGGGACGAAAAGGTGGTTTACTGCGGGTATCTGGTGAACCACTGGGGCCATTTCCTCATTGAAGGTGTGACCCGGCTGTGGTATTTTCTGGAAAACGACCAGACCATTGACAAATACGTTTTCTTTCTGGATGAAAACGAGGAGCGGGAAATTAAGGGCAACTACCGGCTGTTTCTGGAGCTGCTGAAAATCTGGGACAGACTGGAAATTATCAACAAGCCCACCCGCTACCGGGAGGTCATTGTGCCGGAGCTGGGCATCCATATGCGGCAGGCTTACACGCCAAAGCTGCTGCGGGTCTTCGACGCCGTGGCGGACAATGTGGTTCCCCAGTCCGATTGGGATACCCCGAAAAAAATCTATTTCAGCCGCAGCCAGTTCAAAAAGGGCCAGCCCTTTGAATTCGGCTTTGATTCTCTGGATAATTTCTATGAAAAAAACGGCTACACCATTCTCTACCCGGAGAAGGTGCCGCTGGATCGGATGATCCACTACATCCGCAACGCGAAAATTGTGGCCTCCCTGTCCGGCTCCCTGCCTCACAATATGCTCTTTGGTAAAAACGGGCAGACTGTGGAAATTGTGGAGCGGCTGGTCATCAGCGATGACAACCAAACCGACGTGAACCGGATGCGGGACTTGAATGTCATCTACATTGATGCCAATATTCCCGTCTACCCCATTGATTTCGTCGGCCCCTTCATCATGGGCTGCACCCCGGAGCTGGAACGGTTCGCCAAGGACCGGGGCTACCAGCTGCCGGACGAAAAATATCTGACGAAAAAGCACTACAAGCGCTGCTTTGTGAATTACATGAAGGCTTACGCAGACCTGTACCGCTACAACTGGTATCAGGATAGTTGGTACGGCCCCTTTGCCGACTCCCTTTACGAGGGCTTCCGGGCGGGCCACGCCTTCTTTGGAGACTACTTGGACGGAAAAAAGCCCTTCCGCTGGCACCACTATTTTGAACTGCACTATTTCAAGCAGTTCGTCAAGCGGATTTTGAGGATTGGCCAATAATCCCCTTGCTTTTTCCCGCAATTTAGACTAAAATAGCTCCATGATTTTATGGATTCTGCTAAGGAAAGGACAGAGATACTATGTCTACCATTCAAGTTCTGAAACCCAAGTTCCATATTGACGAGTGCCTCGCGCAGGTTCGGGAGTGTCTGGAAAAGGGCTGGACCGGCTCCGGCTTCAAGACCGCCGAATTTGAGCAGAAGTGGAAGGAATACACCGGCCACCCCTACGCCTGCTACTTAAACTCCAACACCTCCGGCCTGCATCTGGCGGTGAATATTCTGAAGCGCCGCTACGGCTGGCAGGACGGAGACGAGATCATTACCACCCCCGTGACCTTCGTCTCCACCAACCACGCCATCCTCTACGAAAACATGAAGCCCGTCTTTGCCGACGTGGACCAGTACCTGTGCCTGGACCCCGTTGACGTGGAGAAGAAGATCACCGATAAGACCCGGGCTGTCATCTTCGTGGGCTACGGCGGACGGGTTGGCCAGCTGGACAAGATTCTGGCAGTTTGCAAAAAGCATGGCCTGCACCTGATCCTGGACGCCGCCCATATGTCCGGCACCCGGGTGAACGGCGTGACCCCCGGCACCTGGGAGGGCGTGGACGTGGCGGTCTACTCCTATCAGGCCGTCAAGAATCTGCCCACTGGCGACAGCGGCATGATTTGCTTTGCCGACGGGGAGCTGGATGCCGAGTGCCGCAAGGTCTCCTGGATGGGCATTAACAAGGACACCTACGCCCGCACCAGCAGCGAGGGCACCTACAAGTGGAACTACGGCGTGGACTATCTGGGCTACAAGTACAACGGCAACGCCATCATGGCCGCCATCGCGCTGGCCCAGCTGCCCTATCTGGACGAGGAAAATGCCCGCCGCCGGGAGATCGTGAAGATGTACGACGAGGGCTTCTCCAAAAACCCCAAAATTCAGATCATTCCTGCCCCCCATCCCGAGGAGTGCTCCTTCCACATCTATGAGCTGGTGGTACCTGACCGGGAGGCTTTGCTTGCCGAGTTGGCGAAGAACGACATCTACGGCGGCGTCCACTACCGGGACAACACCGAGTTCTCCATGTACACCTACGCCCAGGGTACCTGTCCCCACGCCCACGAGGTGACCCAGCACATCATCACCATGCCCCTGCACCTGTATCTCACCGACGAGGATGTGCAGAAAATCATCCGCATCGTCAATGATTTCGTGAAGTAAGGAGGGGTCGATATGCTGTTTTTACAGTATCCTCCCTGTTCCACCTGCAAGAAGGCCAAGGCCTGGCTGGACACCCACGGCATCGCCTATGAAGCCCGGCACATCAAGGAGCAGAATCCTACCTATGAGGAACTGTCCCAATGGCTGGAAATCAGCGGCCTGCCGGTGAAAAAATTCTTCAATACCAGCGGCCTGCAATACAAGGCTTTAAATCTGAAAGACAAGCTGCCCGGCATGAGCATAGAGGAGCAGCTGCGGCTGCTGGCCACCGACGGAATGCTGGTCAAGCGGCCCATCGTCGTCACCGATGACGGCAAGGTTCTCACCGGCTTCCGGGAAGCTGAGTGGGAAAGTACCCTTCTATAACGCTAACGGCGCACCGATCGGTGCGCCGTTTTTGCGTCAGTATTTCTTTTGCAGATACAGGTAGCTGAGCCAGTAGAATACCATGATGATGCACACACTGAATCCGGCGGCAACAGCCAGCTCCTGTTTCCCGATGATCTGGAAGACGATGGTGGCGATAGCGGCCACCAGCACATACAGGTAGCCCGCCCAGGCCCAGGCTTTATTCGCAAGGAATCTATTCCGTTCGTCCTGATTGGTGGTATCCACCTTCTCCCGGTATTCAGGGTTGCGCAGATACCGGACATTGCGGATAATCTGGAAAACGCCTACACCCAGCAGGCCGCCGCCCAGACCGCCCCAGTAGTCGCCCAGCAGGCCCGCCAGATTCGCGCCAAGCAGAGCCGCACCCAGTACTACCCAAAAAATGCTGAGAATCATTCTTCTGTTCGTTTTCATACCAATTCCTCCTCGTCAAACAGGAAAACTTCTTCAATGGTCATCCCGAAAAACTTCGCGATATTATGGGCCAGAAAAATGGAGGGGTTGTAGCGTCCCGTTTCCAGGGAGCTGATGGTCTGCCGGGACACCCCCAGCGCCTTTGCAAATTCCTCCTGACGAATACCGCGGCTCTTTCGGATTTCCTCAATTCGGTTCTTCACCGCATCACTTCCTCAACTTATTTTGTAAAGCTAGCTTGACATTATGCTAGCACGGTTCCCACTAAATGTCAAGTCTCCTTTACATCAATTTCAAAAGAAAATGCACGGCAGTTTTGCCGTGCACGCTTTCAACTATTTTCGCTGCTCTCCGGTTTTGGAGCCGTGGGTCTTCTTCTCCGGCGGCGGCGGGGACGGCTGGCGCTGTCCTCGGGGTCGGCCTTCTCCGCACGGCGGGCGTAGGCTTCCGCCGCTTCGGAGGTGGCCTCGTAGGTCAGGCGGCTGACTCTGGTCAGGCCGTTCTCCTGTAGCGACAGCCGCACCCGGATCAGGAACTTTCCGTGCTCCGGACAGGTGGCCAAGTCCATATACCGATGGCCCGGCTGGGCAAACCACCGGGAACCAAGCATCCGCCCGCCGCAGACCGGGCACAGGTTCTCCTCCCCGGACATGGCGCTGAGGGCAGCCCGCTTGTCCGCGTAGTCATAGAACACCTTTCGGGCGATACAGCCGGGCAGTTCCGCCCCGTGGAAGCCGTTTTCATGGCTTTTTACGGCCTCATCGTACTCTGCCATACCCTTTTTCAGATCCAGCCGGGCACAGATCAGGGCGGTGTGATAGGCATCGCCCAGCGCGTCGTGAGCCGGGCGCGTGGCCTCGATACCCAGCATTTCCATGGCGGTTTTCAGAGCCTTCTGAGAGTTGGAGCCGTCAGTCTGGGCGTTGAAGATCATCTGGGCATTATACCAACGGTCGGTAAAGGCGGTGTCCATGTCGAAAAGCTGCAAATTTTCCCGCAGAATACCGATGTCGTCGAAGCCCCAGGTCAGGAACACAATATCCTCACCACACCAATTCCGGAACAGCTCCATGGCCTCCGGAAAGGCCACGCCCTCGTCCCGCAGCTGATTCTCCTTGA
Source organism: Clostridiales bacterium (assembly GCA_022775085.1). Classification (GTDB taxonomy): domain Bacteria; phylum Bacillota; class Clostridia; order Oscillospirales; family Oscillospiraceae; genus Faecousia. Next base: position 52,129 of record JALFJQ010000028.1, read on the forward strand.
TGCCGGTGAGCTTGCTGACCCGGCGGTTCAGATGCCGGTAGAACTTGGGCCGGATCAGGACCTGAAATTCGTCCGCAATTTCTCCGGCTTCCGTAATACGCACCGCGCCGATTTGGATGATCTCGCCCCGGATCTGAACGGGCAGCACCTTCTTGGAGGAAGGAGAACCGGGCCAAGGCTGATTCCATTCCATATCCATAACAATGTAGTTCATTGAAAAACCTCTGTAGTTCGTTATTTTTCGTTATCATACCACAGTACGTCGGCTGTGTAAACAGGAAGTTCCAAAATACCGTGGCGATTTCCGGCAGCGGGCTGTCCGCATATTCTGACCTTATTTTTCTTTTCCTTATTGGCTCTATATTTAATACCAGTTTTCGGTATAATAGGCCCATCAAAAGCAAGGAGGCAACAAACATGGAAAAGAAGCAGAAAATCTCCACCCGAAAAATCGTATTTGTGGCCCTGATGGCGGCCCTGACCGTGGCAGGCTCCGCCCTGCGCATCACCCTGCCCATCGACATCGCGGGCACCACATCCTTCCATCTTGGCAACATCATGTGCGCCCTCAGCGGCCTGCTGCTTGGCCCCTGGCTGGGCGGTCTGGCATCTGGCCTGGGTTCCGCCATCTATGACATGACCAATCCCCTGTACATCTCCGAGTGCTGGATCACCTTCCTGACCAAGGGTGCTTACGGTCTGGCGGTGGGTCTGGTGGTCTGGAAGGCCAAGGACAAGTGGGGCTACGGAAAAGCAACCGTCGCCACTGTCGCCGGTGCACTGACCTACGCAGTGCTGTATCTGGCAAAAAGCTACTTCTACAGCGGTCTGCTGCTGAAGGGTCTGACCCCCGCCGCCGCCCTGACCACTGTCATCGCCAAGCTCCCCGCCACCACCTTCAACGCGGTCATCGCCATTGTGGTCGCCCCGTTCCTCGCCGTGAACATCCATGCCGCACTGGAACACAACCATCTGACATTGGAATAATCGACAGACAAAACACCCGGCTAAAGGCGGGTGGCCGTAACACAGTAATTCTATGAATTATTTATTACGGCATCTGTCTTGCAGGGTTGGTAACACGAAAATAGGCGATACCTGGTTGTTTTGACCGGGTATCGCTTATTTTTTTGTCCTCATTGGAAAGAATGGACATATTCCAACTTTTCGGTTACAATAGATGCGGAACACGGCAAATCTTGATTCAGAAATATTTTTCAAAAAATTTTGCAGTGATTGGAAAAAACAACGATTCTGGTGCCCATATATTATGGGGGGGGGAAATCTATTGAACGAGGTGATGAATATGGAAAAATGCAACCCTTATAGCTTTTATGTGGTGCTGGCGGATGGGATCATGGAGATTCCGCAAGAAAGCAATCTGTCCTGGATAACGCTGTTTTACGCGCTGCCGAAGGAACTGGTTGAGAAGCGTCCGGCGTATCTGGAGCTTCCACGGAACATTCACCAACTTTTACATTCCGAGGAACATCGCAAGCTGATTGAGTCGGAAGCCTTTCTGGAACTGGTCTGGGACTGCTATGCCTGGTCAGCATGGCAATTCTTCCAGGTGCCGGGCAAGGGTGGCGTAAAACACGACATCCCCGGTAACTGGTCAAACTACTCCGGCGACTTTCCGCTCTGGCGGCTGTCCTATGAAATCATCAAGCATTTCCGGCAGAAGTTTGAAACGGAGATGGAGTGGAGCTTCCAGCGGCTGTTCCTGATGGACAAGGATTCGGAGCTGCCATGGCTCAGCTATCAGCACTTCGGAAATCTGGTTGGCAATCTGACCGATATGATCGTGGAGGAACAGAACTGGCAGCCCATGATCGATGAAATCTGGAATAACCGACAAGTAGCGGATTACACCGGTAAGAACATCAACAAGCGGGATTTCATGCGCTCTTGGGATCACAGCCGTACCGCAGAACACATTTCTCTGGAGGACGTGCTGGAAAACGTCGCAGGTATCAACGGTGAGCAGCTTTATGACATTGCCGATCCCCGGGGCGAGTTTGAAGCTACGGTACTTTCCGAACAAAGCATGGAGCAGTTCAAGCACAAGCTGACCGAGCAGGACAGATTGATTTTGCAGCTGCGCTATGAGGGTTGCTCTTTGAAGGAGATTGCTGAGAAAGCCGGATTCAAAACGCCCAGCGCAGTCAGCAAGCGCATTGAAAAGCTGGCTGGGGCTTATGAGGACTTCGTTTCCGGGGAGTACAGCGTTTTTCTTGACAAGCACTAAACTTAACACAAGGTACAATGGCAGTCACGATTTTTCGTGGCTGCTTTTTTGATGCCGGAAAGGAGATTATGAGCAGAGAACTATTGGAAACCATGCCTGATGTGATGGATGCCAAGCAGCTTGCGGAGGTGCTTCGCATTTCCAAAGCCGGGGCATACAACCTGCTGAATAGCCCGGATTTCCCCACTTTGCGGATTGGCGGGCGGAAACTGGTAATGAAGCAAGACCTGCTGGATTGGTTGCGGAGCCACACCAATGGAAAGGGGTAAAACTACGGTCAAGAGCTGGGAAAGTTGAAAATTTGATGATAGCAGGAGCCAGAACATATCCTGCATCGTCCAGACAAATTCTATCGAAAAAATGCCACACTTTCCCGGCTCAAGAGCCGGGAAAAAATTTGTAAATGAGGAGATTTTTTATGAAAACAGGACTTACAAAGAAGCAAAAGGTCACAGAGGTATTCTACAATGCCAAAGACCCAACCGCAGAAATCTACACCCACGATACCAAGCTGAAAAAGCGGCTGCTGTCCTATGCTGCAAAATACCCGGAGCTTTGTAGGCAGACCGACGATGACGGACAGGGTGGTCTGTGGTTTGAGATAGACAAGTATAGAATCAGTATTCGTCTGACAGCGCCATACAGCGAAGAACGCCGCAGAAAGTCCAGCGATTACGCGAAATCTCATTAGACTTTGGAAAACCAGCGATAATGTACAATGAATTGAAACAGGAGAAATTTGCCTATGGAATAATGGAGGAAACGCATTTGAGTGGAACAATTTACGGCTACATCGTATTGCAGGTGCTGTCCTTTGTGGCGGAAAACGAGCGTACCAATATCCGCCAGCGGCAGGCGGAGGGCATCGCCGCTGCCAAGGCGAGGGGCGTTCGGTTCGGCAGACAGGAAAAGGAAATCCCCGCTGATTTTGGGGAGATTGTTGCCGCGTGGGAGCAAAAGCAACTTCCGATTTCGGAGGCGCTAACGCGATGCGATATGAGCGAGGCGACGTTCTATCGCCGTCTGCGGGAATACCGCCTGCTGCGGCGCGATACGGAAGATTGAATGCTGTCAGAAGGTGTACCTTTTGACAAAACCTGCACAAAAGAGAAAAACATAGAAAGCGCAGAGATTTGCTTGGAAAAATATTGAATTTGCGTAAGAATCACGGTATAATCGAAATATCACCCTGCTGTCAAAAGGTACACTTTTTGATGATTGTGGGAAAGGAGAAGAGATTATGGAAGAAAAGAAACTCACGGGATATCCCTCGATTGACAAGCCTTGGTTGAAACACTACACAGAGAAATGGTCAAAGGATTTAATCCCACCAAAAACTGTCTATCGAAATATATACGATAATAATATTAACTATAAAAACGATATTGCGATCATATTTAATGGTTTTAAAACATCATACGCAAAGATGTTTGAGATGACCGACAAGTATGCGAAAGCATTAAAAGCAAACGGAATTGAAAAAGGTGATTGTGTTAGCATGTGCTTGTCCTACACACCCGAAGTTCTTTGTTTAGTGCTTGCGTGTAGTAAAATTGGTGCATTGGCAAACTTTATCAATCCATTGTTCACAACAGAACAAAAGATTGCTCGATTAAATGAAGCAGAATCTAAAGTAACGATAATTTTAGATGCTATGTTCCCCTATATGAAAGATGCAGTGAAAACTATCAACACAAACAAAATCGTTATTTTACCTGCTATTTCTTCCTTGCCTTTTCTCGTTAAAAAACTTGTTGAAATCAAATCAAAACAAAGTACAGAGCTGATTGAGTTCCGTGCTAATGACAAGCGCTATTGCTCTTGGGATTCATTTGTAAAATCGGGCAACACCTATGTTAGTGATACGGAAGTTGAGTACGAGCCGAACAGACCTGTGGTTATGGTTTACTCATCAGGAACAACAGGTGCTTCAAAAGGAATTGTGTTGACAAATGATGGTGTTAATGCAATTTTTACACATTTCCAAAGCAAGGATTTTCCGCACGAAAGAGGAAACACTTTCCTTGCGATGATTCCTATTTGGTTTTCAACGGGAAATGTTTTGTCAATGCTTAACCCTGTCGCACACGGAATGACCTTGGTCTTGGAGCCTGTTTTTTCTGTTGATTCTTTTGTGAAAGATATGATTAAATACAAACCCAATATGACGGTCGTTGCTACCAGTCTTTGGTTAGGTTTAATTAAAGCAAAAGAATGCGAAAACATTGATCTCTCCAATATGAGATACCCCATTACAGGTGGAGAGAAGATTTTGAAAGCACAGGAAATTGCAATCAACGACTTCTTTAAGGCACATAATATGACAGTCCCTTTGATGAAAGGATACGGTATGTGCGAATTGGGCGGCTCTGCAACTGTATCATCATTTAAGCATAGCAAATTAAATGGCGTTGGCTACCCCATTAAGGGTGTTACTGTTTCTGCTTTTGATGTGGACACCAACGAAGAAATGAAATACGGAGAGCGCGGCGAAATTAGAGTTGATTCGCCTGCTTGTATGAAGGGATATTTCAAAAACGAGCAAGCAACCAATGAATACTTCTATACAGACAGAAACGGAATCGTTTGGGGTTGCACAGGTGATATTGGATATGTGGACGAAGATGGCGAAGTCTTTATTCTTGGTCGTGCAACAGACTGTTATTATACAAATGATGGCAAGCGAGTATTCCAGTTTGATATTGAAGAAGTAATTTTACAGGACGATTCTGTCAGTGATTGCAAGGTGGTACAAACTACAGACAAGCATATGGTTGTTGCGCACATCATATTAAAAGATGGTTGCAAACAAAATGAAAGAGAGATCATTGCAAAGATACATAAGAATTGTACTGACAAGTTAGCAGACTTTTCTTTACCTACCCATTATAAGATTCGAGATACCTTCCCAGTACATAGCAACGGCAAAAGAGATAACGAAGCATTAAAAGGTGATATAGAAAATCTGATTCCTATCAAGTGAAGTATATCCCCATAATGAATCGCTCGGCACTTGCTGGTGGTGGCTGAGAACCCCCGGCGAAACCAGTCAGGATGCCAGCAGCGTTAATTCCGATGGTACGATTGACACCGATGACGGCAACGTGAACAGCAACAAAGGATGCGTTCGCCCGGCAATGTGGGTTCGAATAGGAGATTAACACGGAAGTACTGCAGCTAATAATCCGGACTTATATTCAAAAGGACAAATTATGTGGAAAAACATTCTATTAACACGGGTTGAGAAATCCTCACCCGAAACCTTTACAACGCCCTTTGGGCTTTGGTTCCGACGAAAGCTCCATCCGATTCTGCGGCCGCTTCTGCGTCTGGCATCGGGGTGCAGAATCCATGTGGAACGCTATCCCAAACTGGAAAAGGGCGTGCCGTACATCTTCGCGTCAACCCACTCCCTGCTTACCCCTTGCCCGCCGGGAAGAGGATAAGAAATACGACCTTGTGAACTATATGCAGGAGAATTGGGAGAAATAGAGGAACAACCAGCTTATGAACCAATTCACAACCACAGAGAAAATAAGCAAGAACAAATCTATCACCGACAGCAAGGCGATCATGCTGCTCAAAGACCTGATTCGCCCGGCGCTGAGTCTGATTGCCGGCTTTCGTGTGCCGTATCAGGTTATCATCGAGCAGCCCTGCCGTTTGCTGCCGGACAAGCCGGTGATTTACGCCGTGAATCATTCCTGCTTTGCGGATTCGCCGATCATGGGGCGTATAGCACCGCAGCGCTCGTATATCCTTTCGGGAAAGCAGCGCCTGGGCTTCTCCGACTGGCTGTACTTTATTCTCAACGGTGTGATCTTTGTTGACCGCAAGGATAAGGCAGATATGGCGGCATCCAAGCTGGCTATGATCGCTTACCTGAGCAAAGGCCGCTCCATTGTTATGTTCCCGGAAGCAACATGGAATCTGACGGAAAATCTGCTGATGCTTCCCATGAAGTGGGGCATTATTGATATTGCCAGAGAAACAGGAGCGCAGATCATTCCGACTGTGCTGGAATATGACCGTGAACAGAAAAAGTGCTTTGTCCGTTTTGGTGAGCCAATGGTGTTCTCGCCGGAGGACAACAAGGCGGATGCAATCTCCGCCCTGCGAGATACCCTGGCAGCCATGCGTTGGACGTTTTGGGAACGCAACGGCACATTCAGCCGCAGGGAATTGGATATGGATGCAGAGCGAAAGAAACTGTTCTACTCCGTAGAAGAATACCCGCCCATCGACTGGGAATATGAGAGTTCTTGCATCTACCATCCATATACAGACCCGGAGGATGCCTTTGCCCATCTGGACAAGCTGATCCCCTGCAAAGAGAACGCGTTCCTGTTGCAAGAAAGATAGCAGAGCAAAGCATTATAGCCGCCGCAGAGTGGAGCAAATATTCGATTTCTGCATTGCAAAGAATTACGCAGGAATTGAGAAAGAAGGAAAATCTAAATGACCGAAGAACAACGAATCAAAAAAATATTATCTGACTTGGGTGATACCGTGGCAGGCCCGTCGGATTTCTTTGGTGATGCTAAGCCGTCGTTTCTGTTCTGGCCTATGGTTAAGCTGATGCGCCCGCTGCTTTCCTGCGACCCGGATAAGATGATCTCCAAGACAAGTATCCGCATCAGAAAAATTTTGCACCCGATCTTTCTAAGGCTGCTTCCGGCTTTTATGAAGTACAAGCAGGTAATAGAAAGAAAAATTGAAATACCACAGGAGCCAGTGATCTGGTGCCCGACACATTGCTTTGAAGATGATATTGCCGCATCTATTGGCGCTGCACGGCACGCTTATATATTGTTTGGCAGCATTCCAGCTCTATTCAATAGATTAGATGGTGTTGGAGCTTATGTCAACGGTGTAGTGATTTGCAATCGAAAGGTAAAAGCAAGCAAAAGGGCTGCGACAGAAGCATCCGCACACCTTTTGGATATGGGTATGGATTTGATTCTGTTCCCGGAGGGGGTGTGGAATAAGACCCCAGACAAGTTGTTGTTGGATTTCTGGCCCGGTGCGTACCGCTTGGCAAAGGAAACCGGTTGTAAGATTGTTCCCGTCATTCACTATTTGGCTGACCCGCACGAAAAGTACGATGGCAATGTGATCCATACGGTCATTGCCGACCCAATCAGCATGGACGGATTGGACGAACGGGAAGGACAGGCACTGCTTCGTGATACGATGGCGACATGGTATTATTACTTGATGAAAAAATACGGTCAGTCCACCCGTGAGGAATTGCTGGATGGGTTTGAAACCGCTGACGATGCGTGGGAAAGTTACATAGCGATGCACACCGGCTGCGTGAAATATTATGACCGGGAAATCGAGCTTTGCGCCGACTACCGCCCGAAGCAGATCGTTCGCCCAGAGGATGTATGGCAGAGCGTGGCGAATATTCAGAATGTCCACGCCGGAAACGCAAGCCATGTTCGATATGCCCGTGCGCTTGTGGAAAGAGAAAAACGGAGAGATTTTCAAAGAAGATTCTGAATTTCCCCTAAGGAACCAAGGGCGCACTTCTATACGGGTATTCCCGTATGTGCGCTCTGTGAGACTGAACGGCCCGGGCACCTGAATGTCCGGAGCGTTTTGCGTCACTGCGTTCCGAACAAGGGGCTGCACCCCTTGCGCCGCTATGCGGCTATCCTTGCAGACTTGGTCAGCAGAAACGGTTTTACAAACCGTTCCCGCCGATCAAGTTTTCATATCGTGAGTCTGACCGTCAGTAAATGCTGGCGGTCATTTTTTATCCAACTCTTTAGGAGGTCTTGCAAAAATGTCAAAACAGAAAACTCTATCCGAATTGGAAGCCGAGCGGGCAGCCTGTGAACGGCAGCTTGCCCAGCTTCAACACAAGGTACAGCAGTACGAAAACCGGATTGCCTATTGTGAGAAAGGCGAACGGCAAAAGCGCACTCACCGGCTCATCACCCGTGGTGCCGCTGTGGAGAGTGTTGCTCCCGCAGTGAAAGCTCTGACGGAGGTGGAGTTCTATGCTTTTGCGGAATCCGTCTTTGCTCTGCCGGAGGTTCAGACTTTGCTTGCGGAAGCACTCCATGCTCATGACCAAGGGAGGGCTTGAACATCGCACTGTTTCATTTTCATGTCACCCAAATCAAGCGTAGCGCCGGACAGTCCGCCGTTGCCGCAGCTGCCTACCGTTCCGGCGAGAAGCTCCACAGCGAATACTACGGCGAGGACAACGATTATACCCGTAAGGGCGGCGTAGTCTGTTCCGAAATTCTGCTGCCCGCCCACGCCCCGCCGGAATACACTGACCGGGAAACTCTTTGGAACGCCGTGGAAAAAGTGGAGCGCGGAAAGAAAGCCCAGCTTGCATACAGCTTTGACATTGCCTTGCAGAACGAGTTTTCCATGGAGGAGAACATCCATCTCGCAAGGCAGTTTTTGTTGGAGCAGTTTGTGAGCCGGGGCATGATCGTGGACTTTGCCGTCCATTCCCCGGACAAGGAAGATGGCGGTATTTTCAATCCCCACTTTCATGTGATGTGCCCCATCCGTCCCATAGAGCCGAACGGCAAGTGGGGCAACAAGCAGCGACGAGAATATGTGCTGGACGAGGACGGCAACCGCATCCCGGATGGAACCGGCGACTATGTGTTCAATGCCGTCCCCACCACCGACTGGGGCAGTCCCGAAACCCTGGAACACTGGCGGCAAACTTGGGCGGAATTGTGTAACGCCAAGTTTGCCGAAAAAGAGCTGCCCTGCCGCATCGACCACCGCAGCTATGAACGACAGGGCGTAGATTTACTGCCCACTGTTCACGAAGGCCCCACCGTCCGGGCAATGGGGCACAAGGGCATCCCCACGGAGAAAGGTGAGTTCAACCGCTGGGTCAAAGCAACCAATGCAGCCATTCGGGATATCCGAAAGAAGATTGCCGCTCTGGCAGAATGGCTCAAAGAGGTAAAGGCAGAACTGTCCAAACCGAAATCCCCGGATTTGATTTCCCTGCTGCAAGCCTATTTTGACCGCCGCAACGCCGGAGCCTATTCCCAGAAAGCAAGAATCAACAATTTGAAGGAAATGAATACCCTGTTCAACTACCTTATGGGAAACGGGATTCACGATCTGGAAACGCTGGAAGATCGGGTGAACACGCTCCGGGAATCCTCTGACGCTTTGAAGGAAACGCTGGACAGCCAGACTGCCCGCATGAAAGAAATCCGCAAGCTGCCGGACTATCTGGCTACCTACCATGAGATGAAGCCCGTGTACGATGGCTTGCAGAAAATCAAGTTCACCCGCTCCAAAGAGAAGTACAAGTCGGACCACGCTGCCGAACTGAAACAGTTCTATGAAGCTCGCCGCAAACTGTCCGCAGAATTCCCGGACGGCAAATTTGACCGCCAGAAGCTGGATGCAGAGTATGCCAGATTGGAACAGGAGCATGAGGAAACCTATGCCCAATTCAAATCCATCCGGGCGGATTCTCAACAGCTCTGGAAAATCAAATCCTATGTGGATTCCGCCCGCAAGGATATTGAGCAGACACAAAATCGAAACCATCAGCAGGAACAGGAAATCTGATTCCTTCATTCTGTCAATCAAAAGAAAGGACGCAATTTATGAAAGAACAAAAATCAGAATCTACGATCTTACCGGAAGCAGAGAACGCTGCTCCCGAATACCGTTTCTCCCTGCAATCCGAAAAACAACGGTGTGGAAATTATTGGTTCGGTGAGGACGGTCGAATCCATGTGAAGAATCTCTCCGCCTACTGGATTCCCCAGCTTACCATCACGGAAGAAATCTCCGGGACAGTTTACACCGTCACCGGCAGCTTTGAGGGAACGGACAGTCTGCTCCGCAAGCTGGAACGCATCACCGCCAAAAAGTTTACAGAAAAAGTGGAGGATTCCCAATGACAAACACCACGAATTTTGATACAATAGAGCCAACCAATCCTGTACTGACAGTTGCTCCATCTAAGGAGGAAACAGAAATGTTAGGAGCAACCGAAAAAATCACCGCCCTCTATTGCAGACTGTCTCAGGAGGACGAGCGGATGGGCGAATCCCTGTCCATCGAAAATCAGAAATCCATCCTTTTGCAGTATGCAAAAGAGCATCATTTCCCGAATCCGGTATTCTTCGTGGATGACGGTTTCAGCGGCACGAATTATGACCGTCCCGGCTTTCAGAGTATGCTGGAACAGGTGGAATCCGGCAAGGTGGGGATTATCCTTTGCAAAGACCTTTCCAGACTGGGCAGAAACTCCGCACTGACTGGGCTGTACACCAACTTCACCTTCCCACAGAACGGCGTTCGCTTCATTGCCATCAATGATGATTTCGATTCCGCCGATCCCAACAGTGTCAACAATGACTTCGCCGGAATCAAAAACTGGTTCAACGAATTTTACGCCCGTGACACCAGCCGGAAAATCCGGGCAGTCAACAAGGCAAAAGGCGAACGGGGTGTTCCGCTGACCACCAATGTTCCCTACGGCTATGTGAAAGACCCAGAGAATCCCAAGCACTGGATCATTGACCCGGAAGCCGCCAAGGTTGTAAAACACATCTTTGACCTGTGCATGGAAGGACGTGGCCCATCGCAGATTGCCAACCAGCTGAAAGCGGAAAAGGTGCTGACTCCTACCGCATATCACAAGAGCCACGGAAGGAATACCCCCAATGCTATTCCAGAAAATCCATGCGGATGGCACAGCAGTACGGTAGTGCATATTCTGGAACTGCGGGAATACACCGGCTGTACGGTCAACTTCAAGACTTATACCAATTCCATCTGGGATAAAAAGCAGAGGCACAATTCCGATGTGGACAAGGCAATTTTTTATGATACCCACGAAGCCATTGTTTCAGAAGAGGTATTCGAGAAGGTTCAGCAGATTCGGGAACAGCGGCACCGCAAAACCAAATCCGGCAGAACCAGTATGTTCTCCGGCCTGGTATTCTGTTCTGACTGTGGGGAAAAGCTCTACTATGGCGCAACCAACAATTATAAGCCGGAAGGTGCTTTCTTCGAGTGTTCTCTGCACTGGAAGCACAAAGAAAAGTGCGGTGCCCACTTCATCCGGGAAAAGGTTTTGAACCATCTGGTTCTGCGGCACATTCAGTTGGTCACCGGCTATATTTTGCGGCATCAGCAGCACTTTATCTCCGTCATGGAGCAGCACCTGCGGGTGGAATCCTCTGAGAAAATGGAAATCGCCCGGAAGCAGTTGGAGCGGAATGAGAAGCGGATTGCCGAACTGAAACGGCTGTTCATTAAGATTTACGAAGACAACGCCAAGGGCAAGCTGAGTGACGAACGCTTCGACATGATGAGCCAGACCTACGAAGCCGAACAGAAGCAGCTGGAAGCGGAGGTCGTCACGCTCCTTCAGGAAATGGAAGTACAGGAACGACAGAACGAAAACATTGAGAAGTTCATCCAGAAAGCGCACAAGTATGTAGGCATTGAGGAGCTTGACCCCTATGCCCTGAGAGAACTGGTGAAGGCAATCTATGTGGATGCCCCGGTGAAGGTCAACGGCAAGCGCACCCAGCACATCCACATCCAGTATGACGGCATCGGGTTTATCCCTTTGGACGAACTTCTGAAAGAAGAAACGGCGTGACAAAAGCCACGCCGTCCCTTGAAAACCAATGGTTTTCAGATTTTGGAATTTAACTGTCTTACGAACACCCCGCTAAAGGGGAGCTTTTTTCTTGTCTACTTTACTCCTCGCTGGAAGCTATTTTTTTGACCAGCATGAAATCGCGTCCATGAATGGCAGTCAGCCTTCATGGACGCATTGTTTATTGGCAGATCCAGTCTTCAAAGCCGTCGGTGTAGAAACGGTTCCCCTCCGTGTCCAGCCACATGGCTTCCGCTCCGCATTTCTTAGCCAGTGCCTCCCCTTCCGGCTGCGGCAGGATGAACAGAGCCGTGGACAGGGCGTCGGCAAGGCCGGAATCGCCGCAGATCACGGTGACGCTGCGGAAGCGTTCCGCCGGATACAGGGTCTGGGGATCGATGATGTGGTGGAAGCGCTTTCCGTCCACCTCATAATAGCGCTGGTAGTCGCCGCTGGTGACAATGGCGCTGTCTGTATCATACAGGGTGTGAAGATACCCCTCTCCCCCGTCGGGATCGGTAATCCCCACCACCCAGGGGGTGCCGCTGCCGTCCTTCGGCCCGGTGGCGCAGACGTTGCCGCCCACACTGATGAGGAAGCCCTCCGGAGCCTTCTCCGCCGCCCTCTGGGCGGACCAGCCCTTGGCCACCGCCCCCACGTCCAGCCGAAGCCGGGGGTCGGACAGATATACGGTACCCGCTTCCTCGTCAATCTCCACGGACGCCCAGTCTGTGTGGGCAGCCGCTTCCCGCAAAGCCGCTTCCTCCGGCAGGCGGGCGTGGTCCGGATCCTCCAGGCCTGCGGTCCTGGCCTCGTGCCACAGGAAAAGAACGCCGCCCATAGCCACGTTCACCGCGTGGCCTGTCAGTTCATAGTAATCCCGACAATCCTTCAGAAGCCGGATGATCTCCCCATCCACCGCCACCGGGGCAGCGCCTGCGCTGTCGTTGACCGTTTTCAGGTTGTTCATTCCTTCGTAGTCGTTATAAATATCGAACAGCCGGTGGTATTCCAGCAGCTGGCTGTGAATCTGTTCCGCCTGTTCCCGGAAGACATCCTCACTGTCCGATACCGCGCTGATGCTGGTCACGGTGTCGAATACATCCAGATAAGCGGCCTGGTACTGCTGCCTTTTCTTCCCCGGCAGTACGCAGCCGGCAAGCGTCAGGCTCAGAACCAGCAGAATTGTCATCAGTTTGCGGCCCATAGCGGTCTCCTGTCCCTGTTTTTGCGGTGCGTATAGCCGCCCCGCATGTTCTCCATCATATACGCCGCCGGTGCCGCTGTCAACCCCGAAAGCCAGGGAAGCTCTGAACAAATTGGCAAAAAGGTTCACCGTCCAGCCGCAGCCGATTTATTCAGAGGTTCCCTGATTGACGTGCCGGGGAAAATACTGTATAATGGACACGATTATAGACACAGGACAGGAAGGAAGTGGACAGCATATGCCAGACAAACTGCGCATCGCCATGCTGGGACACAAGCGCATCCCCTCCAACGAGGGCGGTGTGGAGGTGGTGGTGGAAGCGCTGTCCGCCGGTCTTGTGGCGCGGGGGCACGGCGTGACCTGCTACAACCGGGCGGGCCACCACGTCAGCGGTGCGGAGCATGAGCTGCCTGCGGGCAGCGTCTACCGGGGCATCCGGCTGGTCACGGTGCCCACGCTGGAGCGCAAGGGCTACGCCGCCGTGATTTCCTCCTTTTTTGCCGCCCTGCGCAGCGCCTTCGGAACGTATGACGTGGTGCATATCCACGCGGAAGGCCCCGCCTTTTTCTGCTGGCTGCCAAAATTGTTCGGCAAGCGGGTTGTTGTCACCGTTCACGGTCTGGATTGGCAGCGGGAAAAGTGGAACGGGGGCTTTGCATCCAAATTCATCCATCTGGGGGAGCACGTGGCGGTGCGGTTTGCCGACGAGATCATCGTCCTGTCGGAAAACGTCCGGCAGTATTTCCTTGACACCTATGGAAGAGCCACCCGCTTTATCCCCAACGGCGTGTCCGCGCCCACTCTGGAAAGCCCCCGGCGTATCTGCGAAAAATGGGAGCTGCAGAAGGACGGCTACATCCTGTACTTAGGCAGAATTGTGCCGGAAAAGGGTGAAACCTATCTGATCGAGGCATTTAAGCAGGTGAAAACCAGCAAAAAGCTGGTGATTGCCGGGGGCAGCTCCGATACGGACAGCTACCTGCGGGAGCTGAAAGCACTGGCAGCGGGGGATGACCGTATTCTGTTCACCGGCTTTGTGCAGGGGAAGCTGAAGGACGAGCTGTACAGCAATGCCTATGTGTACACCCTGCCGTCAGACTTGGAGGGTATGCCTCTGAGTCTGCTGGAAGCCATGAGCTACGGAAACTGCTGCCTGGTCTCGGACATTCCCGAATGCACCGAGGTTGTGGAGGACAAGGCCGTACACTTCCACAGGAGCGACATCGAAGACCTGCGGGAGAAGCTGCAAATGCTCTGCGACCAGCCGGAAACGGTGGACGAATATAAGAAAAACGCCGCCGGATTTATCCTGAACAAATACGGCTGGGACGACGTGGTGGACAAGACGCTGGCGCTGTACCGGGGGAAACAGATATGAAAGTTCTGATGATTAACAAGTTTCTCCACCCCAACGGCGGGTCGGAGACCTATATTTTCAGGCTGGGCGATTACCTGAAATCCCAGGGCCACGAGGTTCAGTATTTTGGCATGGAGCACACGGGCCGCTGCGTGGGAAACCGGGTGAACGCCTACACCTCCGACATGGACTTTCACGGCGGCTCCAAGCTCAGCAAGCTGACTTACCCCATCAAGACCATCTATTCTTCCGAGGCCCGGAAAAAGCTGCGGCTGGTGCTGGAGGATTTTCGGCCCGACGTGTGCCACCTCAACAACTTCAACTACCAGCTGACCCCTTCCATCCTGCTGGAAATCGCCAAGTGGAAAAGAGAAGGCCACCCCTGCCGGGTGGTCTATACTGCCCATGATCTTCAGCTGGTGTGCCCCAACCATATGTGCAGCAATCCAAATACCGGGGAAAACTGCGAAAAGTGCCTCGGCGGGCATTTTCTGAACTGCATGAAGGGAAGGTGCATTCACGGTTCTCTGGCAAAAAGCGCCGTCGGTACATTGGAGGCAGTGCTGTGGAACGGCTGCGGCGTCTATAAAAATATCGACGTCATCATCTGCTGTTCGGAATTTTTGAAGACAAAAATGGGCACAAATCCCCTGTTTGCGGGGAAAACCGTAGCGATGCACAACTTCGTGGACAGAATTTCCTATGAGAAAGCGGAGAAAAAGGACTATGTTCTGTATTTTGGCCGGTTCAGCCGGGAAAAGGGCATTGATACGCTGATCCAGGTGTGTAAAGCCCTGCCGGAGATCCCCTTTATTTTCGCGGGCACCGGCCCGCTGGAAGAGGAGATTGCCGGGGTGCCCAACATTCAGAATGTGGGCTTCCAGCGGGGACAAGCGCTGGAAACCCTCATCCGGGAGGCACGGTTCTCTGTTTATCCTTCCGAGTGGTATGAAAACTGCCCCTTCTCCGTGATGGAAAGTCAGATGTACGGCACCCCGGTGCTGGGGGCAAATATCGGCGGCATCCCGGAGCTGATCGAGCCGGGCAAAACCGGCGAGCTGTTTGAAAGCGGAAATGCCGCCCAATTGAAAGAAAAAATTCAGGCCCTGTGGGAAAACCGGGAGCTGACCGACCGCTACAGTGAAAACTGCGCGGATGTCCGGTTTGACGACGTGGCGCGCTATACGGAAAAGCTGATGAAACTGTATAAAGGAGAATAAGGAAACCATGGCGAAGAAAACCGCAGAAAAGAAACTCAACGGCACGGTCATCGTGACCTACCGCTGCAACGCCCGGTGCTCCATGTGTAACCGCTATAAGGCCCCCTCCAAGCCGGAGGAGGAAATTTCCATCGAAACCATCCGCAAGCTTCCCAAAATGTACTTTACCAACATCACCGGCGGAGAACCTTTCATCCGCACGGATTTGAAGGACATCGTTCGGGAGCTGTACAAGAAGTCCGACCGCATCGTCATCTCCACCAACGGCTTCTTCACCGACCGCATTGTGGATCTGTGCAAAGAGTTCCCCCAGATCGGTATCCGCATTTCCATAGAGGGTCTGGAAGCAACCAACAACGAGATCCGGGGCCTGCCCAACGGCTACCAGCGGGGCTACCAGACGTTAAAGACGCTGCGGGACATGGGCATGAAGGACGTGGGTTTTGGCATGACCGTGCAGGACAGGAACGCCCCCGATCTGGTGCCGCTGTACAAGATCTCTGACGAGATGGGCATGGAGTTCGCAACCGCGTCCCTGCACAACTCTTTCTACTTCGTGGAAGCGAAAAATATCATACACGACCGGCCCATGGTGGCACAGAATTTTGAAGATTTGGTCAATGAGCTGCTGAAAAGCAGCAGCCCGAAAAAGTGGTTCCGGGCCTACTTTAACCACGGCCTCATCAACTATATCTATGGACAGAAACGGCTGCTGCCCTGCGACATGAGCTTTGACACCTTCTTCATCGACCCCTACGGCGATGTGATGCCCTGCAACGGCACCAAGGATAAAGAAGTCATGGGCAACCTGAACCGGCAGAGCTGGGACGCGCTGTGGAACAGCCCGGAAGCGGAGGCCGTGCGGAAGAAGGTTCGCTGCTGCGACCGGGACTGCTGGATGATTGGCTCCGTCAGCCCCGCCATGCACAAGTATATCTGGGTGCCCGCAGCCTGGGTCGTCTGGCATAAACTCAAGGCCCTGTTCCTGAAAAAGCCTTACTCCATGTACGAAAATAAAATCTGCCGGGACTATCGGGACGGCAAGGTCAGCAAGGAAGAATTGGACGCCTGCTCCACCTGCGATATGCACTGTGAGGTCAACAACGGCCTGAGCGAAGAAAGCATGGAACAGCTGAAGGACAAGACCGGCGAGGAAATCGTGGACGCAGACATCGCGTCCCAGCTGGGAACGCGAAATGACAGTCTGACGGCAACAAAACTACCGGAGGGAGAGAAACCGGAATGAAACGTGTGATTACCTATGGCACATTTGATCTTCTGCATTATGGGCATATCAATCTGCTGAAGCGGGCAAAGGAACTGGGAGATTACCTGATTGTGGCGATTTCCACAGATGAATTTAACTGGAACGAAAAGCGGAAAAAGTGCTATTTTACCTATGAGCAGCGCAAAACGCTGGTGGAAGCCGTTCGGTATGTAGATCTTGTGATCCCGGAGACCTGCTGGGAGCAGAAGAAGACGGATGTCCACAAATACTGTGTGGATACCTTTGTGATCGGAGACGACTGGAAAGGGAAATTCGACTTTCTGAAGGATGAAGGGGTCGAGGTCGTGTATTTGCCAAGAACCCCCGAAACCGGAACGACACGGCGCGAACGTGATCTCAACAAATCATAGGAGACGGGAGGATAGCAATATGGACAAAAACGAGCAGCTGGAAAAGATTCACGGGCTGGAGCTGGAAATCGCGAAGGAAATCAAGCGAATTTGCCAGATACACAATATTCCGTACTTCCTGACAGCAGGTACACTTCTGGGGGCCGTCCGTCACGGCGGGTTTATCCCATGGGACGATGATATGGATATTGGTATGCTTCGGGAGGACTATGAGCGCTTTCTGGAAGCCTGCAAGACCGAGCTGGGAGAACGGTTCTTTCTTCAGACCTGGGACACTGTTCCCGATTATCCCATGCCTTTCGGGAAGATTTGCCTGAATGGCACCCATTTCCGTGAGGAATTTTCAGGGGACGCGAAGATTCACGACGGAATTTTTGTGGATGTTTTCCCCTATGACAACGTCCCCGATGATGAGAAGGAGCGGAAAAAGCAAGCCAGACGGTGTCGCATATGCAAGCGCTTGCTTTGGATCAAGAAGGGCATGGGCAAACGTCTTCGGAAGGGGCCCCTGCGGGAAAAAATCAATTACTGGGGTCCCTGGCTGCTGGCGCAGATACTCCCTTACGAGGCAGTGAAAAACTATTTCAAGCGAATCCTTGTGAAGTATAACGGTCAGGAAACCCAAAAGGTTGTCACCTGCGGCTCCTACCCCTATCAAAAGGAGTCCCTG
This sequence comes from Clostridiales bacterium, assembly GCA_022775085.1. Taxonomy (GTDB): domain Bacteria; phylum Bacillota; class Clostridia; order Oscillospirales; family Oscillospiraceae; genus Faecousia. The sequence goes on from JALFJQ010000028.1 coordinate 70,091, forward strand.
GAACGCGACTGGGTCACCCACCTGGAGCAGATTCCTTTTGAAACAGAGATGTTTTGGGGGTATCGGGATCGTGAGGCATACTTGGTCTATTTTTATGGGGATTATCGCAAGCTTCCGCCGGAAGAGGACAGGGACAGACATCACCGGATCAATGTGGATTTTGGACCATATATTGAGGGCTGTGGGATTTGAGAGAAGTGAATAGCAAATGAAAGTTATACATCTGCTGGTATCCGGGCAGGCAGGCGGCATTGAGAGTCTGCTCCGGGATTATGTAAACTACTCCCAGCATGAGAACCTGTTTGCATTCGCATGGGAAGGCGGCCCGGCGGCGGATCAAATGGAAGCTCACGGCTGTAAGGTATTCCGGATGTGCCAGCCCCGGGAGGGCTCGCTGCGGATATGCCGCCGGATTCTGGAAATATGCAGGCAGGAACGGGTGGAGGCAGTGGTCGTCCACCACGAGGCCCCCCTGCTCCGTCTCACCGCCCTTCTGGCAAAGCGCCGCCACCGGTCGATCCGGGTGTTCTGCTACGCCCATTCCGATGCCCATTTCCTCTGCGGCACCGGGGAAAAAGTCAGTCTGACGGTGAAAAAGGAAATTTTCCGCTATACTTTCCGAAAGGCTGACAAAGCTGTCGCCATTTCTAACTCGGTTCGGGACAGTCTGGTGGATTATCTGGGTGTGCCGGAGGATCATATCGCGGTCATCTATAACGGGGCGGTTTTAGAGCGGTTTCACCCCGCCCAGCGCCGCCCGGAGGGTCCTCTGCGGATCATTTATGTGGGCCGGCTGATTGAGGAAAAGGGCGTGCAGACCACGCTTCGGGCACTGAGTCAGCTGTCCAGTGCGGCATACCGGTTCATCGTGGTGGGTGACGGCCCCTATCGGGAAGCGCTGGAAGCCCTTGCCTGGGAACTGGGCATCGCGGACAAGGTGGAATTTCTGGGCACCCGGACAGATGTGCCGGAGTTGCTGGCCGGTGCGGACGTATTTGTCCATGTCCCGGACTGTGCCGAGGGCTTCGGCATCGCCGTGGTGGAGGCCATGGCCAGCGGCCTGATCTGCGTCTGCGGCAGCCGGGGCGCCCTGCCGGAACTGGTAAAAAACGGTGTCAGCGGCATTCTTCTTCCGGACAACGCCCCGGAAACGCTGGCACAGGCCTTGAAAAGCATCGCTCAGGCCCCACAAAATTACGAAACCATGCGCCATCAGGCGGTGGAGGACGCCCGTCAGTTCTCCATTGAGGCCTTTGCCTCCCGACTGGACAGGCTGATTGAAAGCTGAAGCAAACAACAGATCGGAGAAAACTATGGGTCAGATCAAGGTAACAGCGTGCCCCATCCACGGGCTGTACATCATTGAGCCTGCCGTCCACGGCGACAGCCGGGGCTATTTTATGGAGACCTACAACCAGAACGATATGCGTGAGGCGGGCCTTGACATGGTGTTCGTACAGGACAACCAGTCCATGAGCGTCAAAGGCGTGCTGCGGGGCCTGCACTACCAGAAGGAACACCCCCAGGGCAAACTGGTGCGGGTGATCCAGGGCCGGGTCTTTGACGTAGCGGTGGATCTGCGGGCCGGCTCCCCGACCTACGGCCAGTGGTACGGCGTGGAGCTGACAGCGGAAAATAAGAAGCAGTTTTACATTTCCGAGGGCTTTGCCCACGGCTTCCTGGTACTCAGCCAGACGGCGGAATTCTGCTATAAGGTGACGGATTTCTACCATCCCGGCGACGAGGGCGGTCTGGCCTGGAACGACCCGGAGATCGGCATCCAATGGCCCGAGGTCACCGGCAGCTATCCCGGCAGCGCCGACCCCAGCGGCTACACCATGGCGGACGGCACTCCCCTCACCCTCAGCGGCAAGGATACACTTCTGCGGGGATTAAAGGACACTTTCCGGTTTTAACAAATAAGTTGGCTGTTTCGTGAAAGAAACAGCCACTTTTTATATGCAAAATTATCCGTTTTTACAGGTTTCGTGGTAATTTGCTCTTACCCTTTCCTAATGCGTGCTGCGCGGCCACGCAGCACAAAATTGAAACAGCAATGGTAAGTCCCGCAGCAATGGCGCGGTTTTGCGTAATGCTCAGCAGCGCGATGACGGAAAGCCACATCCGATGCTGAAAGTAGATCCCTGTACTGAGACTTCTGAGCAATCTCGAAACCCTCTCCGGCAGCGAAAGCGGCATTTGCAGCAGGGTGATCACAAAGCAGGCAACGAAAACCGGCAGCATAACATACAGCGCGGCATCATCCGCAGAGGGGAACGTTCGGACCACGCAGATCTCAGCAACGTACAGCAGGAAAAACAGCACCGTCCATCCCTTGACTTTTACTGCCGGAATATCAATCGTTGACAGCTTGATACCGATGGCCAGCATGAAAAAACCGACAAACACACCGTTTCTCGCGCTTATGAAGATGCGCAGGTAGGTGTCCACGATCCAGCGGATCGGCGTTGTGAGGAAATAGTAATTATTGCAAAGCAGCGCCCAGCAATACAGCACGCCCCCCACGGCAAGCGCAAGGTTCAGTCGGTTCCGTTTTAAGAACGGGATCAGAAGGCACGCGCCAAGCATACTCGCGGAAACATACCACAGCGCGCCATAGGGATAAAACAGCAGGTGCTGTATGACAGTAACCGCGATATGACCGGATCCGCTTTGATACATCTTAATCATCTCAAGAACGGTATTGATCGCGCCGAACACCAGAAAAGGAGGGAGTAGCCGGGCAACATATTGTCTTATACTGGTCTCAACACTGCCGCTTTTTAGCTTCACTCCAAGAAAATATCCCGAAACGATAAAGAAAAAGGGAACGGCCAACCGCAAAATAAGCTTCTCCGCCAGGGAAGGAAGCAGTCCCGGAAGCCCCCTGTATACGTCGCTGTGCAGAACCACAATACAGATTGAGAAAAAGAACTTTGCAATGTCAATCGAGGAAACCGGTCGTTTACTCATAGCATTAACTCCATAACGAAATCAGTAAGCCATCCTGTCAGTCCCGCTTGAAAATATCCCGGGTGTATACCTTATCCTTTACGTCGTCCAGGCAGCTGTCGTAGCGGTTGGCAATGATGCAGCCGGACTGTTTCTTGAATTTTTCCAGATTATTCACGACCTTGCTGCCAAAGAAGGTTTCTCCGTCTTTCAGTGTCGGCTCGTAGATGATGACGGTGGCGCCCTTGGCCTTGATGCGCTTCATGACGCCCTGAATGGCGGACTGGCGGAAGTTGTCGGAACCCTGCTTCATGGTCAGGCGGTACACCCCCACCACCACGTCCTTCTCCTTTTCGGCGCTCCACGCGTCGTTGGCTTCGTAGGCGCCGGCGATCTCCAGCACCTGATCGGCGATAAAATCCTTCCGGGTGCGGTTACTCTCCACGATGGCAGTCATCATATTCTGGGGCACGTCGGCAAAATTTGCAAGCAATTGCTTGGTGTCCTTGGGCAGGCAGTAACCGCCGTAGCCAAAGGAAGGATTATTATAGTGGCTGCCGATGCGGGGATCCAGGCACACTCCGTCAATGATGTCCCGGGTAACCAAGCCCTTGGTGGCGGCATAGGTGTCCAGCTCGTTGAAGTAGCTGACCCGCAGAGCCAGATAGGTGTTGGCGAACAGCTTCACCGCTTCCGCTTCCGTAAAGCCCATGAACAATGTGGGGATGTCCTCCTTGACAGCACCCTGCTGCAAAAGCGCCGCAAACAGCTCCGCCTTTTCCCGGGTAGCTTCGTCACAGGAGACAATAATGCGGGAGGGGTAGAGATTGTCGTACAGGGCCTTACTCTCCCGCAGGAATTCCGGGCTGAAAATAATGTTGGAGGTTCCGTATTTTTTGCGGACGGAGGCGGTGTAGCCCACGGGGATGGTGGACTTAATGACCATGACGGCATCGGGATTGACCTTGCGTACCAGCTCGATCACCGCTTCCACCGCGGAGGTGTCGAAGTAATTCTTCTTGCTGTCATAGTTGGTGGGGGCAGCAATGACCACGAAATCCGCATCTCGATAGGCGCTCTCGCCGTCCAGCGTGGCAGTCAGGTCCAGCTCCTTTTCCGCCAGATATTTTTCAATATACTCGTCCTGAATGGGGGACTTTCGTCTGTTGATGAGATCGACCTTTTCAGGGACGATGTCCACAGCGGTGACATGGTTGTGCTGGGCAAGCAATGTGGCGATGGACAGTCCCACATAGCCGGTGCCCGCCACGGCAATTTTGCAGGCTTTGACACCGGCCTTGGGGATCGCTTTTGTTTCGTCCACATACAGGTCGGTGACCTCAAAATCCAGCACCCCGGCAATGGCTTCCAGCTGATCCGTAGAGGGTTTGAAGGTCTCGTTTTCCAGCCGTCCGATCATGGAGCGGTTGATTCCGGTCAGATCCGCCAGCTGTGCCTGGGTCAGGTTTCTGGCTTTACGCTTTGCCCTGACGGTTTCCGCCAAACGGGCGGCAGAAAGTTTTTTCATTGTGTATTCCCTCGCTTATTGCTGTTTCAGTTGCAGGCACATAAGTCCTGATTTCTTTTTATACTAGCATATGACGCAATTGAAATCAAGATAAATTATACAATTCTGTTTTAAGCATCATTTACAAAAAAATGACGGGAGGTTTCCGCCTCCCGTCATTTCCTATGCCGTTCCAATTCCTTCAAAAACAAGTCCCCGTAGCGCTGGCCCTTGACCGCGCCCACACCGGACACGGTGCGAAATTCCGCCATATTTTTCGGCTGCTTTTTCGCCATATCCTCCAGCGTGGCGTTGGAGAAGATCACAAAAGCGGGCACCTTTTCCTTCTCCGCCAGCTTCAGGCGCAGGGCTTTCAAAGCGGCCAGCAGCCCGGAGTCTGCGGTGACGGTGCCGGACTGGGGGAATCGCCGGGCAAGGGCGGATTGCTCCATGGTGACAATCACCCGTTCTCCCCGGAACAGCACATTTCCCGCCGCCGCAGTCGTCTCCAATATCTCACTGCTGCCGCAGTTCAGGTATCCCCGCTGCACCAGCTGGTCGATGATCTCCCGCAGCTCCTCCCGGCTGTAGGCATTCATCAGGCCGTAAGTGCTCAATTTGTCCAACCCGTTTTCCCGCAGGCGCTTGTCCTTGCTGCCCCGAAGCACAAGCACGGTCATGGTGATGGTGCTGCTATGCCCCAGCGCCGTGTTGATCCGTTTGATGCAGGAGAGCACCATCTGCGCTTCTTTCGTAATATCCTTCGTTCCCAGTACGTCGGGTTCCTCCGGTTCAGGCGGGGGCGTTTCCTTTTTCGGCGGCGCGCAGTTTCCGCAGTTTCCGCATTTCGGGGTGTTGTACTGGCCAAAATAGCCGAGGATGTACTGCCGCAGGCAGCCGGGGGTCTGGCAGTAGTCCACCATGTCCCACAGCCGCTTCATGTCCCGCTGCTTCAGAGCCTCCCGTTCCTCATCGGGAAGCTCACTTTCCTCATAGGATTTTTCGATGAGGAATTTTGCAGTGATGATGTCCCGTTTACCGAACAGCAGAATACATTCTGCCGGCTCTCCGTCCCGGCCTGCCCGCCCGGCCTCCTGATAGTAGCTCTCCATGCTCTGGGGCATATTGTAGTGAATGACATAGGACACATTGGATTTGTCGATGCCCATGCCGAAGGCATTGGTAGCCACCATGACGGTTTTCCGGTCGTAGAGGAAATCCTCCTGATTCTGCCGGCGCACTTCGTCCGGCAGGCCCGCGTGATACCGGGCGGCGGCAAAGCCCCGATCCAGCAAGAAAGAACAGACCTGATCCACCTCTTTCCGGGTGGAGCAGTAGACGATGCCGCTTTTGTCCTTGCGCAGTGCAAGAAGCGTCAGCAGCGTGCCCCGCTTGCTCTCGGGTGTCCGCACCTCAAAGCGCAGATTGGGCCGATCAAAGCCCGTGACCTTCACCAGTGGATTTTGCAGGCCCAGACATTTCTGAATGTCCCGGCGGACAGCGGGGGTGGCGGTGGCGGTATAGGCGCAGACGACAGGCCGCTGGGGCAGGCTCTGCAAGAATTCAGGGATTTTCAAGTAGCTGGGCCGAAAATCCTGCCCCCACTGGGAAATGCAGTGGGCCTCGTCCACGGCAACCAGAGAAATGGGCACTTCCCGTGCCATGGCAAGGAAGCCCTCCCCCAACAGCCGCTCCGGGGCGGCGTAGAGAATTTTGTAGCGGCCCTGCCGCAGATTCCGGAAAACCAGGCTCTGCTGCTCCAAAGACAGGGTGCTGTTGAGGTAGGCGGCGGGGATGCCGGCGGTTTTCAGGGCCAGCACCTGATCCTGCATGAGGGAGATCAGGGGAGAAATGACCAGTGTCAGCCCGGGCAGCATCAGGGCAGGAATTTGATAGCACAGGCTTTTTCCGCCGCCGGTGGGCATAATTCCCAAAACGTCCTGCCCGGCGAGGACAGCGTCGATCAGTTCCTCCTGCGCGCCCCGAAACTCCGTGTAGCCAAAATACCTGCTCAGAATCTTCCGCTTTTCGTCCACCCTATCCGCCCCCTTTCGCGTGAAATTATATTTTATCACAGATCCCGCCCTGCCGCAAGGGGCGGACGGCACCGAAACGGAAAAGAAAAATCCCCGGCAGTGCCGGGAATGATTGACGAAAAGCCGTTTCGGCGGTATAATGTGTGCTAAACACAGTTTTAGAGATTTCTATTCCCAAAAGCCAATATCGTTCCCAAACGAAAAAGGAGAAACAGCAAATGGAACTTGTCAGCGCGGTGATCAGCACCTATCGGCGCCCGGTGGAGATTCTCCGTCGGGCAGTGGAAAGTGTCTTGCGGCAGACCTGGCCCGCCATGGAATTGATCGTGGTCAACGACTGTCCGGACGACCGGGAATTGTCTGAAAGCATCCGGCAGATGCTGAACATGCTGGACCCGAAGATCCTGTATCTGGTTCATGAGAAGAATCAGGGTGCCTGCGCCGCGAGAAACACCGGTCTGGCCGCGGCGAAAGGCAGCTATATCGCCTTTCTGGACGATGACGACGAATGGCTTCCGGAGAAAATCGAAAAGCAGATGGCCTGCATGACCGGGGACGTGGCGCTGGTGAGATGCGACTCCTGGCAGATTTCGGAGAATGGCGTTCGTTACCAGCACCTGACTGTTCCAAGCAAAGATCCTCTCAGTGCCATTCTGCGCTCCAACTTTATCGGTTCCACCTCCTTCCCGCTGCTGCGGACCGAATGCGTGCGGGCTGTCGGCGGCTTTGATCCCAATGTTAAGGTCTGTCAGGATTACGACCTGTGGATCCGCATGGTCTCCCATTACGGGCTTGCCTATGTACCCGAGCCGCTGGTAAACTATTATGTCAGCCAGGATTCCACCTTCCGCCGGGACGGCCGAAAGTACATTGAAGGGAAGCTGTTCCTGACGGAAAAATACCGGGATCTGTATGAGGGCCGCCCCGACGACTATCTGTTTGCCCTGAACAGCGGCGCGTTGACAGGCCTTCTCATGCGGCGGGACCTTTCCATCTACCGTGCGCTGAAGAAAGCCGCTTTCAGATACAAATTCTGGAATCGGTACAACTTCTTCCTGCTTCCTATGAAGGTGTTCGGAAAAATATGTCAGAAAATCAGATAAATAGCTGATTGATCAGAATCGCCTGGGAATGCCGATAAATACTGCATTGGGAGCATTATGCCATTTTTAGAGGAGCCATGAATGTCAAAAAACAGAACCGATAACACCATAAAGAATATCGCCGCCGCGCTGTTCGTGCAGCTTGCCATCACGGTGCTTTCCTTTGTGACCCGGACCGCGCTGATCCGGGTGCTGGGCATTCAGGCGGCGGGCCTGAACGGCCTGTTCGTGGAGGTCATCGCGATTCTCTCGCTGACAGAGATGGGCGTAGGCTCGGCAATCATCTATAACCTCTATAAGCCCCTGTCGGAAAACGACGAAAAAAAGGTCTGCCAGCTGATGACGCTGTTCCGGACGGCATACAACTACGTGACGCTGGCGGTGCTGGTGCTGGGGCTGCTGCTGACACCCTTCATCCAGTATCTGGTGAAGGAAGTGGACTACCCTGTCCCCTATATCCAGCGGGTCTTTGTGCTGTTCGTGCTCCGGGTGGCGGCCTCCTATCTGCTTGGGGATCGTTCCTCCCTGCTGATCGCGGATCAGAAGAAATATGTGACATCCCTGATCACCCTGGGCGTGCGGGTGGTGACTGCCGCCGCCACTGTGGCGGTGCTGTACCTGACCCGAAACTTTATGGTCTACCTCTGGGTGCAGATCCTGTGCAGTCTTGGAAACAACCTGGCCGCCGCAGTCTATGTCCGGAAGGAATACCCCTATCTGCGCAAGGACAGGAGTCTGCCGAAATCAGAGAGAGCCGGTGTATTTAAGAATATCAAGTACCTCTTCGTGGATTCTCTGGCCTGGAAGATCGTGGAGTCCACGGACAACATCCTGATCTCCGTACTGGTGAGCACCCTGCAGGTTGGCTACTACTCCAACTACAATGTGCTCTTCGGGATCATCCGCCAGCTGCGCACGCAGGTCATGGGCGGGATCGCCGGCAGTCTGGGTAATCTGCTGGCCACGGAGGAGCCTAAGCACTGCGAAAAGGTACTGAACCGGATGAATTATATTTTTTACGTGCTGGGTTTCCTCCTATGTCTGGGGATGTTCGCCTGTGTCGATCCGGTGGTCCAGCTCTGGCTGGGAGAGGACTTTTTGCTGCCCCGCGTCGTATCCCTGGTCTGCTGTCTGAACCTGTTCCTTGATATTTGCAGGATGGCGGTATGGAAAGCCCTGGCGGCCTCCGGCCTGTTCCGGGAAAATAAGAATATCTCCATCATAGGCGGCGCGACCAATCTGGTGGTGTCCGTGATTCTGGGCATGAAGCTTGGCATGGTGGGCATTTTCCTCGGCACCACCGTTACCACGCTGGTGCAGCTGACGCTGAAGGTCAAGCTGCTCTACCGGGAATTCTTCCATCTGCCCGTAAGGAAATTCGTCACCCGGTTCTGTTATTACCTGCTGAGCTTTCTGGCCGGGGAGGCTGGAATTCTCTGGTTTATGTCCGCAGTGCGGCTGGACAACCTGTTTCTCCAGGTTCTGGCAAACGGTACGGCGGCGGTGGCCCTGTCCATCCCCTTCTGCGTGTTGGTGTTTTTGAATACGGAGGAATTCCGTTACGCGCTGGGCCTTGTCCGGGCGCGGCTGCCCTTCGGCAAAGGACGGAAGCAGTAAAACACCACGAAGGAGGAAACGGCATGGATCTTCGCGGTCTGAATTACTTCTCGGTGGTTGCCGAGGAACTGAATTTTACCCGGGCAGCCCAGCGGCTGAACATGAGCCAGCCTCCCCTGAGCAACCAGATCCGGGCACTGGAAGAGGAGCTGGGCACTCCCCTGTTTATCCGGGGCAGCCGGAGCCTGCAGCTGACGGAGGCGGGAAAGCTCCTTTACCGCCGGGCAGAGCAGCTGCTGGATCTGGCGGAGCGGGCCCGGGAGGAAATCGGCGCGCTGGCAATGGGCCTGTCCGGCACCCTGTGTCTTGGCAGCGTCGCCGGCCGGGCACCCTTTCTGGCTGCCCGCTGGCTGGCCGGCTTCCGGGAGGAATACCCTTTGGTGCGCTTTGAGATTGTCAACGGCAGCAGCGACGACATCATTGAACAGATCCAACGGGGCTTCATCGAACTGGGCATCATCGCCGCCCCCTACGACAGCGAGCATCTGGAGGGCATTGTGGTAGGCGACGAGCCGTGGTGCGCCATTCTGTCCGACCGGCATCCTCTGTCGGACCGCCCGGAGGAACCGCTGCCCCTGAGAGCGCTGGCGGGACAGCCTCTGATCGTGCCCCACCGCCGCTCCCGGATTGACGAGATCCGCAGCTGGTTCCGTCTGGCCGGGGCGGAGCCGAACATCATCGGTGAACATTCCAATTTTGTGGATGTGCTCGCCATTGCCCACGCCAATCTGGGCATCGGAATTTTTCCCCAAACCACGCCTCAGCCCATGCCCGGGATCGTATGCCGCCGGATCGTTGAGCCGTCCCGTCAGGCCCGGTATCTGCTGGTGCGCAAGCGCAGCGCCTCCCTGTCGGAGCTTTCCCAGACCTTCTGGGAATATGTTTCCGACGATCTGGAAGAGCACCCGCCGGAGCTGCTGGAAGAATAGTGCAAAAATAACCCCCGTCATCCGCTTGCCGCGCATGACGGGGGTTATGAATTGTCCGTATTGACCATATCGTTCCTCATTCCGCCCGCAGATCAATGCTTGAAGGTCTCATAGTATTCTTCCAGCAGGGCTTCCAGCTTCTTCACGGTTTTCATGGTTCTGCTCCTTTCTCAAATCAGTGCTTAAAGGTTTCGTAGTATTCTTCCAACAGAGCTTCCAGCTTCTTCACGGTTTTCATATTGGTTCCTCCTTTTGCTGCCGGGCTTCGATGCCCGACGCTTTTTCTTTCTGGCATCATCATAATACAGGTATAGGAAAAAGTAAAATACCAAAATCAGAGGTGCTTCTATATCGTTTTGATATAGTATTCTCCGTTTCCTCCTGTTCTGCCGTTCTCTGCCGCCGAAGGAAAGAATCTGACGGTGAGGATTGCAAAACGGGGGAAAATGCTGTATAATATTCAAATATAGCGGCATGGAAGGAGTTTAAAACATGGGGACAACTGACAGGGCAAAGAAACTGGTGAGTATGGCCGCGGAGCTGCTGCTGATCATCGCATCCTACTATGTGTGCGGCGTGATCCGGGTATTTCTACCGCAGGGAAAGCGCTACGCCTTTGCCGACACCCTGACCTACGGATACCTGGCGGTACTGTACGCCGTGGTGTTCGTGGTGATCCATGACTTCCTGGGCAGCTACGATACTATGAAATTCCGTGGGCTGCAGGGAGAACTGATCCGCATCGCCTTCGGTGATCTGTTAGGCTGCCTCGTAATGACCTCGGTAATCTATATTTTCCGGCTGGAGCAGTTCAGCCGTCTGCTGCTCATCATGTTCCTGCTGTGCTCCTCCTCGGTGCTGCTGGTAAAGCGGATTCTGCTGTCCCGGCTCTATATGAAGTATTCCGTGACCAAGGGCAGCGACAACACCCTGCTGGTGGGCGCCGGCCCCGGGACGGCGCGGCTGCGTCAGGCGCTGGCAGAGGACCAGAGCGGCGAAATTCGTTGCCTTGGATATGTGGCGGAGTCCCCCATGGAGACCATGCCGGACTATCTGGGCGGTTTTGACCGGCTGGAGGGGTGCATCCGGCAGCTGGACATCAAAAAGCTCATTGCCGTGCAGGAAGATATTACGCCTGATGCTCTGCGGCAGCTGGTCACCGTCGGCGAGAAAAACGGCGTGGAGGTTCTGCTGGTACCCAGCTTCGGCCCCTATCTGAGCAGCCGGAGCCGGGTCGATCTGATCGGCGGCTTTCGGACAGTGCGTCTGCGGCTGTTCGACACCTCCAATATTCTGGGGGTCCGGGTCGCGGTAACGGATATGGAAAAAACCGTGGCGCTGGTGGAAAGCCAGCTGGAAAACTGGCGGGGCGAGTACATCTGCGTCGCCAATGTCCACACCACCGTGACTGCCAGCGAGGACGAGGAATACCGGAAGGTTCAGAACGGCGCGGTGATGGTGTTGCCCGACGGCGGGCCTCTGTCGGCCTACAGCCGCCGCCACGATTTTGAGGAAGCCCGGCGGGTGACCGGCCCGGATCTGATGCTCCGGCTGCTGGCAGTTTCCCCCGCGAAGGGCTACCGCCATTTCTTCTACGGCTCCACCGACGAGACGCTGGAGCGGATGCGCAAACGGCTGGCATTGGACTATCCCGGCCTGCAGGTCTGCGGCATGGTCAGCCCTCCCTTCCGGGCGCTGACACCGGAAGAGGATAATCAGATCGTGGAGCAGATCAACGCGGCGAAACCGGACTTTGTCTGGGTGGGCCTGGGTGCTCCCAAGCAGGAGATCTGGATGAACCAGCATCAGGGCCGGGTCCGGGGTCTGATGATCGGCGTAGGCGCGGGCTTTGACTACTATGCCGGCAACATCCAGCGGGCGCCCATGTGGATGCAGAAGTGCAGTCTGGAATGGCTGTACCGGTTGATGCAGGACCCGAAACGGCTGTTCAAGCGCTACCTGTATACCAACACCAAATTCCTTTGGGATACGATTTTTAGAGGAAAATAAGACAATATGGACAAAAAGCTGACGATTTTACAGGTCCATAATTTTTACCGGATCCCCGGCGGCGAGGACACTGTCGTGGAAAATGAGCGGCGGCTGCTGGAAAAAGGCGGCCATCGGGTGATTCCTTATTTCCGGGACAACAAGGAGCTGGCGGATTTTTCCCTTTTTCGCAAGCTCCTGCTGCCTCTGACCACCGTTTTCAACCCCGAGACCTACCGGCAGGTGCGCGGGCTGATCCGTCGGGAGCACATCGACATCGTCCACGTCCACAACACCCTGAACCTTGTCAGCCCGGCGGTGTACTATGCCGCCGCGGCAGAGGGCGTGCCGGTGGTGCAGACGGTACACAATTTCCGTCTGCTGTGTCCCGGCGCCACCTTTTACCGGGACGGGCACATCTGTGAGGACTGTGTAACGAAGGGGCTTGGCTGCGCCGTGAAGCACCGCTGCTACCGGGACAGCCGCCTGCAGACCCTGGCCTGCGTGCTCAGCACCAAATTCCACCGGATGACGGGAATCTATGGAAAGCTCAGCTACATCTGCCTGACAGATTTTAACCGTGAAAAGCTGCTGAGCCTGCCGCAGATCCGGCCGGAGCGGGTATTCGTCAAGCCGAATTTTACGCAGGCGGTGGACGCCCCCATTCTTCCCGCCGAAGCGCGGGAGAACCGCTTTGTGTTTGCCGGGCGGCTGGACAGGCTAAAGGGTATCGAGGTGCTGCTGGAAGCCTGGAAGCAAATGGGAGCGGACGCGCCGGAGCTTCTGCTTTGCGGCACGGGGCCGATGGAGGACTGGTGCCGGTCTTTTCTGGCGGAGAACAGCCTGACGAAGATCCGGATGCCGGGCTTTGTGGACAACCGGCAGCTGCGGCATCTCATTGGCGCGTCCAAAGGTCTGATCCTGCCGACCCAGTGGTATGAGGGCTTCCCCATGAGCATCGTAGAGGCCCTCAGCGTTGGCACTCCAGTGATCTGCTCTGATCTGGGGAACGCCGGCAGCATCGTCACAGAGGGCGTATCCGGACGAAAGTTCCGGGCGGATTCCCCGGAGGATCTGATCCGGGCTGTCCGGGCCTGCACCGGTCTGTGTCAGAGCACCTACGAAACCTATCTGTCTGAATACACGGCGGAGAAAAACTATAGCCGCCTGCTGGAGATCTACGGCAGGGTGCTGGAAGCAAACACATGACCCGTAAGTCGAGCAATCCAAAGGAGAAACAGGAATGAAGCTGGAACGCACAAAAAACATGGCAAGAAATGTGGCCTACGGCTACCTGAGCAAGATCATTCTCATGTTTTTCCCCTTCCTCACCCGCAGCATCTTTATCCGGGTCCTGGGCGCGGAGTATCTGGGCCTGAACGGGCTTTTCAGCTCCATTCTGACGGTCCTGAATATGACCGAGCTTGGCTTCGCCTCCGCCATCGTGGTCCATATGTACCGCGCCATCGCGGCGGACGACCACGCCGGGATCAACGCCCTGCTGAGCTATTACCGAAAGATCTATCACGGAGTTGGTCTGGTCATTCTGGCTGTCGGCTGCGCTCTGATCCCCTTTCTGCCGAAGCTGATCAACGGCAGCTGGCCGTCGGACATCAGCCTGACGGCTGTGTATCTCGTATACCTGTTCGACACCTGCGCCAGCTATTTCCTGTTTGCCTACTATGCCAGCCTGGCCTCAGCCTTCCAGCGGGACGACCTGATGATCAGAGTCGATCTGTTTACGAAGATCCTCATGTATCTCGGGCAGATCGCGCTGCTGCTGACGGTTCGAAACTACTACGCCTATCTGGCCATCTTGCCTCTTTGCACCATCGGCCGGAATCTGTGCACCTACCTGTGTGTCCGGAAAACCTTTCCCCGCTATTCCCCTCAGGGTGCCATCTCCCCCCAGACCCGGGCGGACATTCTTCAGAAAGTAAAGGGTGCGGTGATCGGCAGGGTCTCCTGGGTCTGCCGCAATTCCTTCGACAGCGTCTTTATCTCCATGTTCCTGGGGCTTACCGCCACCGCCATCTACGGCAACTACTACTACATCATGAACACGCTGACAGCTCTGATGCAAATTTTTATCAAGTCCGTAAACGCCGGTGCGGGCAACAGCATCGAGCTGGAAACCCAGGCAAAAAACCACCGTGACATGAACTGTATGAATTTTCTGTATATGTGGCTGGCGGGCTGGTGCAGCATCTGTATGCTGTGCCTGTATCAGCCCTTTATGACTCTCTGGGTCGGCAGGGATATGCTGCTGCCGGTCTCCACCATGGTTCTGTTTTGCGTCTATTTTTATCTGCTGAAAATGGGAGATGTCCTGGAAATATACGCCACCGCCAAGGGCCTTTTTTGGGAGCGCCGGCATATTGCTATCGCCGAGGGCATCGGAAATATCACGCTGAACTATTTTCTCGGCAAGCATTTCGGCATTGCCGGTATCCTCTGGGCCACCATTCTTACCGTGGCGGGAATCGGGCAGCTGTTCGGCTCCCGGGTAGTGTTTCGCCATTATTTTACAGATTATTCCGTAAACCGGTATCTGCTGCGGCATCTGAAATACGCGCTGATCACCACTGCGGTGGGCGCTGTGACCTACGCCGTATGCAGCCGTGTTTCTCTGACGGGGATCCCTGAGCTGCTGGCCATCGGCACGATCTGCGCGGTGCTGCCCAACTGTCTGTACCTGATAATCCTGTGTCGGACCGGCGCTTTCCGGGACACCCGGGCATGGACGCTGGAAAAACTGAAAAATCTGAGAAAAGGCGGCATAAAATCATGAGTATCGTGAAAAATGAGGCAAAAATCAGAAATCCTCTGATTGTTGGTATCCGGGAGCAGCTGGAGCACCGTGCGTTGTGGATGTATCTTCTGTGCGACGAGGCCGCGAAAAAAGGCCTGCCCGCGGAGGAATACGTGCCCCAGGCCATCCGCCGCTGCGGTGTGTATCAGGGCAATCTGCTGAAGGAAAAGGGCGGCATGGGCAATTCCCTGAAGGGACTGAAAAAGGCCCTGTTCGGTTTCTTTGCCCAAAAGGTGTTCGAGATGGACATTCTGCGCTGCGATGACGACCATCTGGACATTGATTTTCACTACTGCCCGCTGGTGAAAGCCTGGCAGAAGCAGGGCTGCACCGACGAGGAGATCGCGGTGCTGTGCGGCCACGCCATGTGCGGTGACCGGGGCATCGGCTCCTGCTTTGGCGCGGAGCTGGATCTGCCCCAGACCATTGCCAAGGGCGGGGATACCTGCCAGCTGCGCTACATCCACAGATAATACTCGGCCGGAAGCGAACTGCTTCCGGCCGATGTGTTTTATACCACCTGAAAGATGTAGAATTTCAGGTAATCCGTTTCCGGCACGTTCCAGAGGATGGGATGGTCCGGAGCCTGCTGCCGGGCCTCGATCTGCCGCAGCTCCACCCCCGCATCGAGAGCCGCCGAGCGCAGCATCTTCACGAACAGTTCCGAGGGCATGAAGTGGCTGCAGGAGGCCGTAGCGAAGTAGCCGCCCCGGGGCAGCAGCTTCAAAGCCCGGAGGTTAATCTCCTTGTAGCCCCGTTGGGCGCTGTCCACGGTTTTTCTTGACTTGGTAAAGGCCGGGGGATCAAGAATTATGAAGTCGTAGGGCGCTTTCCCCTTGGATGCCAGTTCCGGCAGCAGATCAAACACATCCGCCACCACAAAGTCCATCCTGTCGGTCAGACCATTCCGTTCGGCGTTGGCTTTTGCCATTTCGATGGCGGAGGCGGAGATGTCCACCGCCGTGACGTGCTCTGCCCCACCCATGGCGGCGTTCAGGGCGAAGGAGCCGGTGTGGGTGAAGCAGTCCAGAACCCGTTTCCCTTTCGCCAGCTTAGCCACAGCCAGCCGGTTGTATTTCTGATCCAGGAAAAAACCGGTTTTCTGCCCGTTTTCCACGTCTACCCGGTAAAAAATCCCGTTTTCACAGATTTCTGTCACAGTGCTTAAGGGGGGCGTTTCGCCCTCCAGCGGATACCATCCCTTATTCTGGGGCAGGCCCTCCAGCTCACGAATGGCAACGTCGTTTCGCTCATAGATGCCCCGAATGTCCTGCCCGTCGGCCCGGAGGACCTTCACCAGCAGCGGGAACACCACATCCTTGATTTTCTCCATGCCCACGGACAGGGTCTGGGTCACGAGAATATCGGAAAACCGATCCACGGTCAGGCCGGGAAAGCCGTCGGCCTCGCCGAAGATAAGGCGGCAGCAGGAAATATCCCCACCCATGACGGTTTTCCGGTAGTCCCAGGCGTATTGAACGCGCCGCTGCCAAAAGGATTCGTCAAACCGGTCATTGGCGTTGTGGGACAGGAGCCGCAGGCGGATCTTGCTCTGGCGGCTGACAAAGCCGGTGCCGAGGTATTTGCCCTTTTCACTGACCGCATCGGCAAGGCAGCCGTTTTCGCACTGCCCTTCCTCCCGGACAACTTCGCCCTCGTAGATCCATGGGTGTCCCTGCTCCACCCACCGGGTGCCCTTGGCAGTGATGATAAACTTAGGGAAATTTCGTTCTGCTTTCATATCGTTCAACCTTCTCTATATGGTAACCATCGCAGGGCTTATGTTATGCCCCGCCCTGCGACGTGTGCTGGTTTGTTCCCAGCCAGTATACCACAGCCCGGTTCAAAAGAAAAGCCCGGAAACGCGGCTTTTCCCGCAAAGGTGGATTGATTTTCCCCCGAAAATGCGGTATGATAGTGCCAGTATGCCCATATTGACGAAAATGCGTTTTATATCGCCCAAGCGGCTGTGATCTTTGATTCGGAGGATTATTATGTCTAAAGTTGCGCTTATCACCGGCATTACCGGTCAGGACGGCTCTTATCTGGCGGAATTTCTGCTGGAAAAGGGCTATGAAGTCCACGGCATCACCCGTCGGGCTTCCATTTCCAATACCACGAGAATCGATCATATTCTGGATAAAATTAAACTTCACGACGGCGATTTGTCCGATTCTTCTTCCCTGATTCGGATTATTTCCATCGTCCAGCCGGATGAAATCTACAATTTGGCGGCTCAGAGCCATGTACAGGTCAGCTTTGACGTGCCCGAGTATTCCGGCGACGTGGACGCTTTGGGCGTTCTGCGAATTTTGGAAGCCTGCCGCATTCTGGGCCTGACCAAAAAGACCAAGTTCTATCAGGCCTCCACATCGGAGCTGTTCGGTAAAGTCGAGGAAGTTCCCCAGCGGGAGACCACCCCCTTCCATCCCTATTCTCCCTACGCCGTTGCCAAGCAGTACGGCTTCTGGATTACCAAGGAGTACCGTGAGGCCTACGGGATGTTTGCTGTCAACGGCATCCTGTTCAATCATGAATCCGAGCGCCGGGGCGAGAATTTTGTCACCCGGAAGATTACGCTGGCGGCTGGACGGATTGCCGAGGGCTTGCAGGATCATCTGGAACTGGGCAACATGGATTCTCTGCGGGACTGGGGCTACGCCAAGGATTACGTCGAGTGTATGTGGATGATTTTGCAGCACGAGACCCCCGAGGATTTTGTCATTGCCACCGGCGAGCAGCACACCGTCCGGGACTTCACCGAGAAGGCCTTTGCTGCCAATGGGATGACCATTCGCTGGGAGGGTAAGGGAATTGACGAGAAGGGCTACGATGCCGAGACCGGCAAGCTGCTGGTATCCGTCAACCCCCAGTGGTTCCGGCCCACCGACGTAGATAACCTCTGGGGTGACCCCACAAAGGCGAAAACCGTCCTCGGCTGGAATCCCCAGAAAACCAGCTATGAAGAGCTGGTGCGCATTATGGCCGTCCATGACCGTCAGCTTGCCATGCGGGAAAAGGCCATGAAGGAGGCATCCGCATTATGATGGAGAAAAACGCGAAAATTTATGTGGCGGGTCACCGGGGCATGGTTGGTTCCGCCATCGTCCGGGAACTGAACCGGCAGGGCTACAACAACATTGTCACTCGCACCCATAAAGAATTAGACCTGACCCGTCAGGATGCGGTCGAGGCCTTCTTTGCGGAGGAAAAGCCGGAATATGTTTTCCTGGCTGCCGCGAAAGTTGGCGGCATCGTGGCAAACCAGAGCGCTCTGGCGGACTTCATGTATGACAACATGATTCTGGAAATGAACGTGATTCACTCGGCGTGGAAGAACGGCTGTAAGAAGCTGGAATTCCTTGGTTCCTCCTGCATCTACCCCAGAATGGCGCCCCAACCTATGAAGGAGAGCTGCCTATTAACCTCCGAGCTGGAAAAAACCAACGAGGCTTACGCATTGGCGAAGATTTCCGGCCTGAAATACTGCGAATTCTTAAATAAGCAGTACGGCACGGACTACATTTCCGTCATGCCCACCAACCTCTACGGCCCCAACGACAACTATCATCCCACCCACTCCCATGTCCTCCCGGCCCTCATCCGTCGCTTCCACGAGGCTAAGGTGGAGGGCAAGAGCGAGGTCACCTGCTGGGGTGACGGCAGCCCTCTGCGGGAATTCCTGTATGTGGACGACCTTGCAAATCTCTGTGTGTTCTTAATGAACAACTATTCCGGTGACGAAACCGTCAATGCCGGCACCGGCAAGGAGCTGACCATCAAGGAGCTGACGGAGCTGGTTGCCAAGGTGATCGGCTATACCGGCGAAATCAAGTGGGACACCAGTAAGCCCAACGGCACCCCCCGAAAGCTGCTGGATGTGTCCAAGGCCACGGCCCTTGGCTGGACCTACAAAACCGAACTGGAAGACGGCATCCGTCTTGCCTACGAGGACTTCCTCAATAATCCCATGCGGGCAGAGCGATAAGCAATTTCGCAGGGCGGGGTCATGACCCTGCCCTGTGGTTTCAGAATCAGGAGGAACCTATGAATATTATCCTGCTTTCCGGCGGATCGGGTAAGCGGCTGTGGCCCCTTTCCAATGACATCCGCTCCAAACAGTTTATTAAGCTTTTCAAAACCGAGGCCGGGGACTATGAGTCCATGGTACAGCGGGTGTACCGCCAGATCAAAAAAGCGGATGCCGCCGCCACCGTGACCATCGCCACCTCCAAGACGCAGGTTTCCGCCATTCACAATCAGCTGGGAAATTCCGTGGGCATCTCCGTGGAGCCCTGCCGCCGGGACACCTTCCCTGCCATTGCGCTGGCCACCGCCTACCTTGCGGATGTACAGAGTGTGGATCCGGAGGAATCCGTGGTGGTGTGCCCGGTAGACCCTTATGTCAATGATGACTATTTTGAAGCGCTGAAGGGTCTTTCTCAGCAGGCGGATAAGGGCGAGGCAAACCTCGTCCTCATGGGTATTGAGCCCACCTACCCTTCCGAGAAATACGGCTACATCATCCCCGAATCCGCGGATCCGACCGCGGTTGTCAGAACCTTTAAGGAAAAGCCCACCGCCGATGTGGCGGCGCAGTATATCGCGCAGGGTGCCCTGTGGAACGGCGGTGTGTTCGCCTACAAACTGAAATATGTGCTGAACAAGGCCCATGAACTCATCGATTTTACCGATTATCAGGATCTGTTTAACAAATACGATACGCTGCAAAAAATCTCCTTTGACTACGCAGTTGTGGAAAAAGAGGACAAAATTCAGGTACAGCGGTTTGCAGGGCAGTGGATGGATCTGGGCACCTGGAACACCCTGACGGAGGCCATGGAGGAGCCGGTCATCGGCAAGGGCGTGCTGAATGATGTGTGTGAAAACGTGCATATCGTCAATGAAATGGATGTGCCCATTCTTGCCATGGGCCTGCACGACGTGGTGATCTCCGCTTCCCCTGAGGGCATTCTGGTGTCCGATAAGGAGCAGAGCAGCTATATCAAACCCTTTGTTGACAAATTTGTCCAGCAGACCATGTTTGCCGAGAAGAGCTGGGGCTCTTTCCGGGTGTTGGATGTGGAGGACGGCTCCATGACCATCAAGGTCACCCTGAATCCGGGCCACAGCATGAACTACCACAGCCACCAGTACCGGGACGAGGTCTGGGTGGTAATCTCCGGTGAGGGACGAACCATTGTGGACGGCATGGAGCAGAAGGTTGCCCCCGGCGATGTCATCACCATGCAGGCCGGCTGCCGCCACACGGTGCTGGCAGACACCACGCTGAAGCTGATCGAAGTACAGTTGGGTGACAATATCAGCGTGGGTGACAAGAAAAAGTACGAGCTGGAGCTATGAGAGAACCGATTTTTCTGCGGCCCACAGGGAAAGACTACCTCTGGGGCGGCAGCCGTCTCAACGATGAATTCTGCAAGGAAATCCCCATGGTACCGCTGGCGGAGACATGGGAGTGTTCCACCCATCCGGATGGCCCCAGTTTCGCCGTGGGCGGCGAATTTGACGGGCAGAGTCTGACCGAAATACTCAAAGCGCATCCGGAATTTTTGGGCACACACCCGGACAGCGGGGCCGAACTGCCCATCCTCGTCAAATTCATCGATGCCCGGAAGGATCTGTCGGTGCAGGTCCACCCCACAGACGAATACGCCGCTGCCCATGAAAATGGTCAGCGGGGCAAGACGGAAATGTGGTATGTACTGGACGCCGCCAAGGGCAGCCATCTGGTCTACGGCCTGAACCGGGATGTCAGCGGGGAAACTATGCGCAAAAGCATCGCCGACGGGACGCTGGGCAGTTTCCTGCAAAAGGTACCCATTCAGAAGGACGATGTCTTTTTCATCGAAGCGGGCACCATTCACGCCATCGGTGCGGGAGCACTGATCGCGGAGATCCAGCAGAGCAGCAATCTGACCTACCGGCTCTACGACTATGACCGGGTAGATAAGAACGGTGAGAAACGCCCGCTGCACATCGGCAAGGCTTTGGCCGTTGCCAATCTGAAAACCAGCGCCGAACCCCGACAGCCCATGCGGGTTCTGCGCTATCGTCCGGGCTGTGCCAGCGAACTGCTGTGCCGGTGCAAATACTTTGAGGTTCACCGTCTGCTGGTCAACACCGAGCGGCGGCAGCGGGTGACCTTCCGGGCTGACCCCATGAGCTTCCGGGTACTTCTGTGCGTCGGCGGCTGCGGTGCTCTGGGTTATGGAACGCAGAGCCGAAACCTTTACAAGGGGGACTGTGTATTCCTCCCGGCAGACAGCGTGGAGATCCGTTTTCATGGCCAGATGCAGCTGCTGGACATCCGGGGCTGACGCGGAAAAATGAGGTGCCGAAAACTATGACAAAAATCGATCTTCCAAACAAAACCATCCTCGTCACCGGTGCCGCGGGATTCATTGGCTCCAATCTGGTCTGGCGGCTGCTGGAAACACAGTCCCCGGTGAAGATCGTGGGCATTGACAATCTGAATGACTATTATGACGTGTCCCTCAAGCACTGGCGTCTGGAACAGACCGGGAAGAAGGCTGCGGAGCACCCGGCGTCCGATTGGGTATTTCTCCGGGGTGATATTGCCGACAGGGACACGATCGACAGCATTTTTGCCCAATACCATCCGGACATTGTGGTAAACCTGGCAGCCCAGGCCGGCGTGCGCTACTCCATCGTCAACCCGGATGCCTACATCCAGTCCAATCTCATCGGCTTTTACAACATTCTGGAAGCCTGCCGCCGCAATCCGGTGGAGCATCTGGTCTACGCGTCCAGCTCCAGCGTATACGGCAGCAATCAAAAGGTGCCCTACTCCACCGACGACCGGGTGGACAATCCGGTGTCCCTCTACGCCGCGACCAAGAAATCCAACGAACTGATGGCCCACGCCTATGCCAAGCTCTACAGCATCCCCTCCACAGGCCTGCGGTTCTTCACGGTCTACGGCCCCGCCGGGCGGCCCGACATGGCCTATTTCGGCTTCACCGACAAGCTGCGCAATGGCGAGACGATCCAGATCTTCAACTACGGCAACTGCGAGCGGGATTTCACCTACATTGATGACATCGTGGAAGGTGTTGTCCGGGTCATGCAGGGCGCGCCGGAAAAGAAAACCGGCAAGGATGGTCTGCCCATCCCTCCTTACGCCGTCTACAATATCGGCAACCAGAATCCGGAAAATCTGCTGGATTTCGTGGACATTCTCCAGCAGGAGCTGGTTTTCGCCGGGGTTTTGCCTGCTGATTATGATTTCGAAGCTCACAAAAAGCTGGTACCCATGCAGCCCGGCGACGTGCCCGTGACCTACGCCGACACCACGCCCCTGGAGCGGGACTTCGGCTTCAGGCCCGCCACGCCCCTGCGGCAGGGGCTGCGCAGCTTTGCACAGTGGTATCGGGAATTCTATCTGCCGTAAATCCACGGCCCAGAGCAAAAAATCTGTCAAAATCTGCAACGCTTTCCTTACTTTCACTTGGATTTCATTTTCGATCCGGGAAAAGCTATGGTTGCGGAAAGAAAAAGCCGATTTCACTCCGAGACCGGTGTCCTTTCCAAAACAAACGAAAAGTAAGGAGAGAGTCCAAATGAGCAGCAACAGCAACCGGATCAACGTTCCCCAGGCCAAGCAGGCCATGGAGCAGTTCAAGATGCAGGCCGCCAATGAGGAAGATGTATCTTCTACATCTTAAAGGCAGCCCCATTATGTAACACAAATAAAATAATACACCAGCGTTTTTTCCAATTTGCTTACATAATCGGGAATAACTGAATATGAATGATCTAAACCTATTGGAGCCAGTACGATGATGTCGTAATCCTAAACGAGTTTTGCAAAATGCTCGGCGGTTTGGGAGAGGTTCAGGCCAGACGGCTGCTTCAAAATAAAACTGTTAAGAGTTTCAAAATTCGTGGCGAGTACCACATTCCGAAGCAATGTGTCATCGACTATGCACCGAGCACGCACTATGCAAAGTACCGACAAATCCTCAAGGCTCAAATACCATAACTGAAATCAATATGCTTCTCTCGAAAGGGTGTCGCGAAACGCGACACCCTTTTTCATATCCCCAAACGCCCACTTAAATCAACAAAACGCATTAGGAGGTGTATATCATGATTGACCCTACAGTTTGGAATTCTATCATTTTGAAAATCACAGCAGAACAGTATCACTTTCTCAACAGGGAGTTGGGAATTACAAAGACCAAGCTGAAACTCCCCTCCTTACAAGATGTAAGCGAACTAATTGATGACCTCGCCAGTATTGCCTTCTATGAATTCAATAATGAGCACCAGCGTACTGCGAGGGCTGACTTTGCGCTCAATCTTGTCTGGTTGTTTACAGAAGCAATCCCCAAAGGGGTTATCGGAAATCCATTCGTTTCCGCTGAAGGCAACCCAAATTATTTCGATGATTACGATAATTATGATGATTATTATGATTGTGTAGATCCGAATAGACGGTGGTATGATGATCCAATGTAAGAAGGGTGTCGCGTTTCGCGACACCCTTTGACCGCAAACTCGATATTCCAAGGAGCGCCCCTTAGTCTCGGCTTTCAAAATCATGTCAGCGTATACTGCTCCGTTTGCCAGAATGGTCGTGGTATTCAGATAGGAAATATAATACAGGCAAATATGAAATGAAATGTTTTGAACCTTCTGCTATACTAAAAACGGAGGTGTTCGCTTGTGGATTATGATTTGAATTATGCGAATCAGTTTCTGGGGTTGCTCGTCAAGCAAGCCCGTGAAGAAAAAGGATGGGATCAGGAGTATCTGGCTGATGAGTTAGGCATCGATATCCGTACTGTCCGCAAGATAGAGAGCGGTCAGAGTAATGTCGCGTATGATCTACTCTCCAAAATCATTCATACGCTGGAAATTTGCCCGCAAATTCTCTTCTATGTTGATGAAGCGGATAAGGGCATGAAAATGGACAGGCTTTATAGGGAACTGCTTCGGTTACCTCTGGAGGACATCAAGATGGTTGCCGAATCCGCCTATAAGGGCAGAAGGTGGCTCGATAACCAAGCAGTCAATTCAGAGAAAGCGTAGTAGGTCGGTAAGGGTGTCGCGTTTCGCGACATCCTTTGAATGAGATGCTATAGAGGCAAAAAAACAACCCTCAGTACGCCAACGCAATACTGAGGGTTGTTATTCACTCTTGGTATCTAGCATCATCGATTTGACCTCGCTTTCTACAGATTGGATATCCTTCCTCAGGCATCCTGGAGTTACATGATCATTGGACTCACTCCTTTTCTGTATCTACATGATACTATGAAAAGCTGTGGATTACAAGACGGAATAAGTGATAAAATAATACCACAGTTTCTGTACAACCGGGAGAAATCTCAACTTCCCAGCAAGTTTTTATTGACGCTGATTCTGCGCTATGCTATGATGGTAGTGTTGGGGCGGTTGGGTGACCGGCCCTTTTTGCTTTACGATACTGACCCGGAGGTGGTTTTATGTGCGGCAGATTTTATGTTCCCGAGGACAGCGAAATCGCCATGCTCCGTAAAGTAATGGAGAACCTGGAGAGCAGGAATGTGACGGTAAAAACCGGCGAGGTCAGTCCCGGAGATGTGGCAGCGGTGATTGCCAGCAATCGGGAGCTGAAACCACAGCCCTTTGGGATGCTGTGGGGATACCACCTTCCCAATGGCAAGCTGCTGTTCAATGCCCGCAGCGAGACCGCCGCACAAAAGCCCATCTTCGCAGACGGAATGGAGCACAGACGCTGCGCGATTCCGGCTGCCCACTATTTTGAATGGCAGAAGGCTGAGGCTGGAAAGACAAAGTATGCAATCGCCCCAAGAGAATCCCATGGAATGCTGTTGGCCGGAATTTATCGTTTTGAAAACAATAAGCCCGTATTCACGATCCTGACTCGCTCACCGTCTGAAGACATTGCCATGATCCACGACCGGATGCCTGTAATTCTTCCTGAGGAAGCATTAGCAGACTGGCTGAATCCAAGGTATTCGGGGAAGGAAATACTGTCGGCTGCTTTGACCAGCATGATATACCGTTCCTGTTAATCACCTTATGTCAAGTAGAATTTATGGCTCGGTTTTTATGAATCCTGCCTATTGATTCCCCATGCGGAAACTGATACAATGCTCCATGTTTGTGTTCAGGAGGTAATTCAGATGGAAAGCATGGTAGTCTATCTTGGCAGTGATCATGTCATTAAAACCCCGGATTTTGATTTCCGAAAGCAGTCGCTTCGTGTGTCCACAACATTTGAGGACGCAAAGAAGCAGGCGCATAAGAAGGTGGGTATTGGGGTCGTCAGTGTATACCAGCTTGATCTGGAACACCTTTCCTCCATTTAAGACGGACAGAGCGTGCTGGATGGCTTTGAGAATGTGGATGTCATCCAACACACCTGCCAGGATGCGTGCAGCCTGTCCCTCTGTTCAGAACGAGCACTTAAGTCTTTGACTTTTCTTGAGGCAACATTCACAAATTAACGAATTTCATAATGGTATGGCATAGCCGAGATCATCACGATCCCGGCTATTTCGATAGAATATGGTATTTTTTCCGAAGGAGGATGCCATCAGTTACTATCCCTTCAAGATTGCAATGTACCTGGGGTGTTAAAATAAGTGCAATCTTGCAATCTTCCACTGGATATGGTGGCGAACTGAATACACATACATAGAGCGGTTATGAACTACCGAAGTTTTTCGGTGGTTGGTAACCGCTCTTTTTGTTTTTCTACAGAAAAACAAAACAAATCATCTCAAGGTGATCGAGCCACCGAAACAGCCTCGAAAAGAAAGGATGAAAAATGAGTAAAAACGAAAACCTGAGCCTCGAAGTGTTTGACAACCCCGAATTTGGCCAGATGCGGATTTTGCGGGAGGGAGATAAGTACCTCTTCTGTGCCAATGATGCAGCAGTCGCGCTTGGCTACTCCAACCCCCGAGCTGCGTTGCAGCGGCACTGCAAGGGTGTCGCGAAACGCGACACCCTTACTCCGGGCGGTGTTCAAAGCCTGTCCTATATTGCAGAGGGCGATCTGTACCGGCTGATCATCCACAGCAAGCTGCCCTCCGCAGAGAAGTTTGAGCACTGGGTCTTTGAAGAAGTCCTGCCCTGTATTCGCAAGACTGGCGGCTACATGACCGACAATCTCCTGAATGAACTGATGAACGAGCCTGACATCATTTACAAGGTTACTTCTGACATGCTGAAGGAGCGTGGTCAGCGGATGCGGCTGGAAAGTGAAGCGAAAGCCGCAAAACCCAAGGTGGAGTATTTCGATTCCTTCATTACCGCTGAGGACTGCACCAACATTCGTACCACCGCCAAGGAGATTCAGGTGCCCGAAAAGCAGTTTGTAGCATGGTTGCTGAAGAACAAGTACCTGTACCGGACTGCAAAGGGCTAGCCATGGCCTGCTCCTGATCCGTTATCCTTTCTTCCACCGTTTTTCGGGGGTCCGGAATTTGAATTTCATCGATACTCTCCGTGGATTTTTCTTTTCGCTGATGGGATAAAAAAGCGTTGCGCGCCATGGCGCACAGCCAGGTACGAATATCGCAGTCTCCCCGGAAGGTGGGAAGCGCCTTTAGCGCCTGGAAAAACACCTGCTCTGACAGCTCTTCTGCCAGGGCCTCGTCCCGGCATATGGCTCGCAAATACAATTCCACATCTCTGAAATAGGTTTCATATATGTGTGCAAATTCGGTCACGCTCTCACCTCCTTCGCTTATTAGACGCACGGGCAACGGAAATCTTACAGGAATTAGGTAAAAATGTAGAACATGGTGGGAGGATCAATTTAATACCCAAACAGCCGGCTCACCACGCTACCATCAATGGCGTTCAGGGTCAGCATGGGTTGGGTAGTGTAGTTTGCGCCTTTTCTCATAGTATCAGAGGCATCCTCCCCAGGCTCATACCAATCCCAGGTTCCCCAGAAGTCCCAGACCGGAACAATGGTGCCCTGCAGGGAGCCTTTGTCACGAATACGCATCAGAGTGAGAGAGACTTTTGTGATTTCTACATCCATATGGGTATCGAAACCGTTGATACGGTCAATGTCAACGAGGCTTCTGGCTTCCGATGGCCCTATGACTACAATGGGCAGCATAGTGTTGGCAATGGATGCGATTTCGTCAAAGGGGAGCAGGGCGGATTGGGATTCTTTTACCACGGGCTCCGTACTGGGAGAGTCCCATGTAAAGGAGAGAATACCGTCTCCTCCCACGCTGATAAAAATGATGTCCATGGGCCAGGAAACGGAATCCGGATTTGTTTCCTCTGAACAATGGTAGGTACTGTACTGGAAGCTGTTATAGGCGTTGCCCTCATGGGATTCAAAGCGATCCTCCCGGACGCTGGAAAGACGGATGCCATTTACGGTGGGCACATAGACCAGCTGCCATTCGCCACTGTTGGGCTGCTGCTGTGCATCGTCCAGCACATAGGCATCAAAACCAAGCTCCTGCATCAGCGCGTTGCCCTGGCGGATGGCATCCTCTTTGGAAACTCCGCCCCAGTCCTGCTTGTCCCAATACTTAAAATCGTGCCGAATGATCTGTGCCTTTGTCCAAAACTCGCCTACTTCGTTTTGAATGTTTATCTCATATTTGACCCCATCTACGGTTGCGAAGCCGCTGACTTCATTGGGTTTACCGGAATCAGCGAACCCGTGGACAATCGGTTTCTCGTCCGGAGCCTGGGCTATTTCGGCGTTATACCAGTCATTCAGTTCCTTTCTGCGCTGTTCCAACTGCTCCGGAGAATTGGGCTTGTCCGGGTCCGATTTCCACTCCGGGGAGTTGATGTAGTCAAGCCAGTCCTGAAGCTCCTGCTTTGTTTGAACAAAGCTGTAAAGCGGTTCTCCTTTCAGGAACACCCGCAGAAGACTATCCACATCCTCCTGGGTAAATTCTCTGGGGGTCACAGTGGCAGTGGGAAGCACCACGCCCTGCTCTGCCACCACCTGGGCATCCGCGTGGATGGTGAGCTTGCCCTCCTGGGCTGTCCAATCCCCGGTGAATGTTTCCGGGAAAGAATAGCGTTCCTGCTCCTGAGCGCTCTTTTCAATGAGCATCGCCTGATTGATACTGGTAGCCTCTGGCTGGGTCTGATGGGCAGAGCACCCGGAAAGCATGGTAATCGCCAGTAAGCAGGACAGCATCTGCATTTTATTTTTCTTCATGTTTGCACATCCTTTCTTTCTCCTTTTCTGGGAGATCTGATGGCTACAGCATACCACAGCCCGTCTGGAAAGAGTTTACCGCGATATTACCGTTTGATTACCGCTTTCGGGGAACACAAGCCGGACGGTGGTTCCCTCGCCGGGGGTGCTTTGGATATCTAGTATTGCCTTGTGAACCAAGGCAATTTCTTTTACAAGGGCAAGTCCCAAACCAAATCCGCCATTTACCTTGCTGCGGGAAGGGTCGCCCATATAGAAAGGTTCTGTGATCCTGTCTAAGTCCTTTTTGGGAATCCCCCGGCCCTTGTCAGAAACCTCCAACATATTTCCTTCTGCCCGAAGGCGGATGGTTTGCCCGGGGGCAGATGCTTTCGCACTGTTTTCAATCAGGTTGAGTAGTGCAGAACACAGAAGATCTTCGTCCATGGGAAGTATATCTGCCGTACAGGAAATTTCCAGAATCGTCCCATACTTTTCCGAGATTTGCCTTGCCATTTTTCTGACCTGTTCCAACAGCTCAGGGACAGAGGACGGTTTTATCTGGGCAGATTTGCCCAAGGAAATCAGCTTCAGGAGCTTATGAACCATCTGCTCCAACCAATGCAGTTGACCATCCATGGATTCCAGCAGCGCCTGCTGCTTTTCTTCCGGCAGGTATACGGTACGCAGCGTATCCACATTCAGTAGCAGAGATGTCAGCGGCGTCTTTAACTCATGGGTTACGCCTCCAATAAAGAGCTGCTGCCGGATGTTTTGCTCTGTCAGGGATTGAATATGGCTTTCCACAGCCGCCGCCATATGATTAAAGTCTTCGGCAAGAAGCCCCACTTCATCTTTGGAAGAAACGCAAACCCGCTCCGCGTAGTTCCCATCCGTGATATGCTCTGCGGATTCCTGTAGCTGTGACAGCGGAGCCAGTGTCCGGTGAATCAGCCATCGTACACCGACAAGCCCCAAAACGCAGATACACAGTGCCAATAGAAGAAAACGGACAAGAAGCTCACTCAGCTCCTGACTGATAAAAGAGGCGTCCGCCACAAGATACACCTGGCATTCAACTTGCCTCAATTCCACAGCACGCCCCACGATCAGGTAATCCTTTCCTCCGGTGCTGCATCGGGTGGTCTGAACGCCATCCGTCAGATGTACATCCAGGTAGGTTCTAGGGTCAATCTGGGTTGGTGCGGACAGAAGCTCTCCCATTGCGGCAAGGACACTCCCGTCCACACCGCAATTCCGGAAGCAATATTGCAAAACTGCTTTTTGGGAGCTTGGCGTTCCTGCTGTGGAATAATTACGGGTAACGGCTTCTCCGAACGTGCTTACCAGTCCTGCCAGTTTTTCCTCGGAACGCTGGGTCAGGTTTTTGTAGGACTGCTCCCGTACCTGCCAGAGCATGGCACCGGACAGTGCTATCGCCACAAGGGACAGCAGCACCGCACATATAGCGGTCAGTTTTGTTTTCAGTTTCATCGTTCCTCCAGCCGGTAACCGGCTTTTGAGATGGTTCGGATTTCCTCAGACAGCTCCAGCTTTTTCCGAAGATTTGCAATCCGAACATCCACAGTTCGAATATCTCCAAAGTAGTCCTGCCCCCAGATTTCGTTTAAGATGCGATCTCTGGACACTGTACGGTTTTTATTTTTCATCAGAACAGCTAATACATCGAATTCCAGCGGGGGTAGGGGAATTTCCGATCCGTTTCTCGTCAGCTTCCGATTAGCGGTATCCAGCGTCAAGTCCCGGAAATGGTAGACCTGATTCAGCCGCCCGTTGCGCTGAAGTATCTTCTCCATGCGAACCAGCAGTGCCAGCATATCAAAGGGTTTTGAGATGTAATCCTCTGCGCCTCCCCGCAAACCCTGCACCTCGTGCTGGGCATCTCCCATGGCGGTGAGGCAGATTACCGGAATGCCGTATTCCTTCAGCTTTGGCAGCAGCGTAAAGCCGTCCACCCCCGGCAGCATCATGTCCAGCAGCGCCAGATCATAGTTGTGTTCCCGCTCCAGCGCATTCCAGACAGAAAGCCCATTATCAAAAGACGTGACAGCGTAGCCCGCGCATTCCAGGTTCAATTTCAGCGTCTGGGCGATTGCCACGTCATCCTCGATGATAAGGATTCGATTTTCCATATGCCACGCCTCCGAAAGATATATGTTGTTTTCTGATGTAAGTATACCATAGTATTTGCTCGGCGGGATTACCAAAATATTACTATTTCCGATTCATTCATTACTTTGCGCTATATTCACTTTCCCTTTTGCTTCTGTGAGAATTTCCCTTATGATTTTCTTAATTTACAGCGAGAATGCAAAGGAGCTATTGACAATTTGGTCTAAATGATGTAGACTATCAATAGTCTACAAAATGTAAACCAAAGGAGCAATCAAAATGGATGATCTCAGACTTGGTGCTGTGGAATCCAGATTCGCGGATATTATCTGGAGCCATGAACCGCTTTCTTCCCGGGAGCTGGTAGCTCTCTGTCAAAAAGAGCTGGACTGGAAAAAATCCACGACCTACACCGTATTGAAGCGGCTCTGTGACAAGGGGCTTTTCCGCAATGAGGGCGGCATTGTAAGCTCCCGGATGACCAAGGAGGATTATACTTCCGCCCAGAGCGAGAAGTTCGTGGAGGATACCTTTGGCGGATCGCTCCCTGCTTTTATGGCGGCTTTTACAAAGCGGAGGCAGCTCACCGATTCGGAGATTGCGGAAATTCAGCGAATGATTCAGCAAATGGGGAGGGAGTAAGCCATGTATTCTGCTTTCGTAAAGCTCCTGAATATGAGCGCCGCTTCCGGAATTCTGATTGCAGCGGTGATTGGGCTTCGCTTCCTTCTGCGGAAGGTGCCGAAAAAGTATATTTGCATTCTCTGGGCATTGGTCGCTCTGCGACTGATATGCCCCTTCTCAATTTCCTCCAGCCTGTCTGTATTCAATCACGTGGGAACATACCACCCGGACAACGGTCAGATTGCATACATTCAGTACAATGAAAAAACGGAAAAGCCCATGGGCGAAATCCCATATTATAGCAGGACCGATTCCTCCCCGGACGGACCCACGGTGGAACATCGCACCTCCAACTTTTATCTGCCCACAGCCATGGGCATTTGGGCGGTGGGTGTAGTCGCAATGCTCCTGTATGCAGCCATCAGCTATTTTCGCATTCGCGCTCGCACCCGGGAAAACATCCGTTTTCGGCGCAATATCTACCTCTGTGACAGAATCCCCACGCCCTTTATTCTGGGGATGCTCCGCCCACGCATTTTCCTTCCTTCGGAGTTAACGCAGGAGCAAATGGACAGTGTAATCGCCCATGAGCGTGCCCACATTGCTCGACTGGATCACTGGTGGAAACCCATTGGGTTTCTCCTGCTCAGCATCCATTGGTTCAACCCGCTGGTCTGGATTGCCTATGGTCTGCTGTGCCGGGATATTGAGCTTGCCTGTGATGAGAAAGTAATTCGGAACATGACCGCTTCCCAAAAGCAGGCATATTCCGAAGTGCTTCTTTCCTGCTCCCTGCCACGGAAATTCATCACCGCCTGTCCCCTGGCCTTTGGTGAGGTGGGGGTGAAGCAACGAATCAAGGGAATTCTGAACTACAGAAAACCGTCCTTCTGGGTGATTCTGATTGCTGTAATTGCCTGCCTGGCAGTTGCGGTGGGATTTTTGACAAATCCCGAAAGAAATGAGGATTATCTGATCGTCAAAGGTCAGAAAACGAAGCCGACAAAGCCGCAAACAGCCGATTTCAAAATCAATATGGGCAATACAATCAGTACGGCAACGGTTTATGCAGAGCTGTGGCAGAACGGTGTCTGTGTGGAAAGCACGCCCCTCGTGATTCCGGAGACGGTAAAGGAAATCCACCTTTCCATGTCCAAGGAGATGGACGGAGATTCGCTTACAGGTTACCATGTTCAAATTGATACAAAACCAAGTGACGCATCTCTGAATAAAACCATTCCTCTGCCGGAGGAGACCTATCTGTTGGAATGCTATTCGTGGTACGGTTCAAAAGATATTCAGCTTACACAAGATAAGGAAATTCTGCTGGGTGCTGCGATTTTTGATTGTGGCGGGGATGGCTTTTTCCTTTTTAATTTTGACAATGAGGACTATGGGGAATGTCGAGACAGACTTCAAAATCAGGAATGCGTCATTCTGATTTGGGCGTCCTTCCAGGAAAAGTACGCTGAAGCCATTGCCCCGGAAGAAACTCTAGGGGAAACTGCCGGGGTGCCGTCTGAATTCCTCGATTATCTCAACCCAGTGCGGGTGGAATGGAAGGATGACACCACCATCAACCGCAGTGCTCCTGAGAAATCCATGAGCCTTGAGGAACTTGCCGCCAGTACGGACAGCTGGAAATTTGAGTACAACATTCCCGATGTAACCGGCCCGGGAACCCTTCGCCGTGCCATCAAGCTGTATTATGAAGATGGACGGATGCTGGTAATCCGTCATGATTCGGGCGCATTGTGTTGCTTCAATATTAACGGGGATTGCATTGCGCGCATTACATGTGCGTATACCGGTGAGCAAATGGTGGATATGCTGTGGGACTGGGCGATGACACAGGGCGGCAATGGTTCGGCCTATCTGGCAGATCTGACCCTGAGCCAGTCTGAACCCCAGGGAAAACTGACCGTGATGATGCACCCCACAAGCGCCGTGAATATCGACGGTATGGGCTATGTTTGCCCGCCCAATCAGGAGGAATGGATTGAGGCTTGGAATGCCGTAACGAATTTCCGGGAAAGAATCTCTGTGGAAGCGAACGCGGAATCCTATTATGGACTGTACATTCACTATAATGACGCGTATCTGGAAGTGCACAAGGACAGTCAGGGCCTGTATCTGCGTCATATGGGAACCACCGATGGATATTCCGTGGAAACCTCCAAACCCCTGACGGAATTGTTGGAACCCGTCTTGCAGGAGTTCGGGCACAATCCGGTTAAACCCTCTGACCTCAAAGGCATTCAGTCCGCTTCTCTGGTGCTGGACGGTATGCAGTATTCGATTGTGAGGGGTGACCCGAAGCTTGCGCAGCTGGAAGCCATTCTCACCTCCGGGAAGCCCCTAGGCTATATGTCCGCCTGCTGGTTTACCTCTCAGCTGACGGTAACTCTTGAAAATGGTCGGGCCTATACGGTGTCTGTTGCAACAGACAGCTGTGGTGCATATCTGTCCGATGGTGTGTGCTATGAATTCCCTGGAGACAACGAACGGTTGTATCAGCTGTTTGGTTTGAATCTATCAGAGGATACAGTGGAAAGCACCTATGAGCCGGATGATAGCCAAATTGTTCCGGTTGCTGATTTCCTTCCGGAAATCGATCAGGATCTGGCATATGCGACGAAGGATAATTTCACCCAAAAACAAATCTATGCCTTTTCGGAAGCATTTCTCCGCTATGGCACACTCCAGAAGCTGGCGAATGTTCAGGAAGCGTTGGAGCAGCAAGGATATACCTTGAAAATCTGGGACGCATACCGGCCTGTTTCTGCACAATGGGCTTTGTGGAACGCATATCCGGATCCAAATTATGTATCCAATCCCGCCAATAGCGCATCCGCTCATTGCCGGGGTAACACAGTAGATGTTACACTGGTGAAAGTAAATGGGGAAGAAGTTCCGATGCCTAGTGGATTTGATAATTTTACGGCATTGGCAGACCGGGATTATTCGGATTGTACGGATGAGGCTGCTGCGAATGCCAAGCTTCTGGAAACGATTATGGAGTCAAACGGTTTCCGAGGCTATCAGAAAGAATGGTGGCACTACACCGATACAGATTCCTATCCGGTTGAGGATACCTTTGACCCTGCACCGCGTTCCTGGTGGCTTCCTGAGTGTAATGAATTCATCAGTTTAAGAGAAGCCCCAAGTGTGCAGGCCGCAGTTCTGGAAAAGATACCGGTAGGAGATCGATTCCTGATGCTGGCATTGGATGAGGAATATGCGTTTGTAAATTACAACGGCAGATATGGCTATGTTCTGCAATCCTATATCAAGCAGGAATGAGGAAATCCCAGCCTGTATGCGTGAAAAATCAAACACACCGGAGTGAATGAACCGCTCCGGTGTGTTTTGCTGTTGGTGGTGCCAAAACGAAAAGTGCAGCCTCCGTAAGAAACTGCACTTTTCATTTTGGAAATATGAATTATCCGATAGCTCTGCGATATTCTTTCTGAATTTCCGCATTCACTGTTTTCGGATCCATGGAAACGATGGATTCTGTGATCGAAAGCTCATTTGAGCTAAAGAGGTTTATCTGCAATTGTGCATTTACAAAGTTGCCATCAGGATCAAAATTGAAGTACAGGAAATAATGAGGATCATACTCATCGGAATCCTTATATTTCTCATCCACACGGAGCATGACGCATTCGCCGTTTGCATCTGTCAGAGTATCCATGTAGGCAACCGCATCATCCCATTGGAAGGAAGCCAGCCATGGCTTTACGCTGTCGTTGAACGTTAGGTTGTCTTCTCTCCAATCGATGTCCGTATAGGCCTTACCCCATTTTCCTTCATTGCTATAGCGGACATTGTTTGCAACCATGAAAGCCATTCTGACAGAGTATTGTTCTCCGTCTACGATATTTTCCTTCTCCGGGTCGACATCCTCAATCATCAACCAGTTCCCGTTATTCTGATAGTAATTGGACGTGGACCAACGGCTTTGGGAATCACCTCCGCTGGACTCTTCAGCAACAATATGGCAGCTGCCATTCTGAATTGCATCTAAGACAGCACGGCACTTTGTTAAGGCTGTCTGTTCATCCGGATTTTCCTCAATAACAGGATCCGCATTTATGGCTACGGTCTTCAGGAACCGCTCAGCGATGCCATCCGAAATTAGATTCTGGTCATACCAAACATCATACACAATATCTCCATCAATGAAGAACTCATGCTGCTCATTCAGGCCTTCCGGATTTCCATCCCAGAAGATTTCATATTCCATATCTCCATAAGCAGAGCTGCCGGACATATATCCAATGGGTGCCCCTGTCTCTTCCTTCTTCAATTCAACGATATCAGAGGGTTGAAATTCCGGGTAATTCCAATGTCTTATACCGCCAACAGCTATCGAGTCCTTTGTCAGCACTACTGCGTTATCCTCATTTTTGGCAGCAAATCCAGAAGGAAGCAGCATTTTCAGTGTACCATACTGAACCAGATCCGTATCAGTAATGATAACAGAACCATCTACAGTAGGCTGAAAATCACTGGTATCAACTACAGTGATGCCATCTACGGTTTTAACATAGTCCATGACGATCCATCCCTGATCAGTCCTGCCCCATCTGTCTTTGGTTTCCAGAATGGTAATTGTTGTACCGTTGCTGTATTGACCAACCACAGCACTGGACGCATCAGGTTCCTTGCGGATATTCAGCTTGTTGGGAACAGGTGTCGATTCGGCAGGATCATCCAAAGTGGTATCATCTATCGTAGTGACATAGTCCATGGATATCCAGCCCATATCGGTCCGGCCCCATCCGTCCTTGGTCTCCAAGATGGTAACGATTGCACCGTTATAGTAGTTGCCAACAACAGCACTTAAGAGATCGGGTTCCTCGCGGATGTTCAGCCTATCGGCGCAGGTTATCTCACCGGTGATCTCTGTGGAGTTCTTGTCGGCTGAGGCGTCTACTGTTTTTGGATTGACTGCACAAGCTACCAAAATAGTGCCACACAGCACAAAACAAACAATACTAACCCACAGCTTGGGCTTCTTCCATTTTGCCATATTCATGACACGACCTTTCGTATCACCCTCGCCAAAAGCCAGGGGCATGCCGGCAATGATCTTTTTATGGGTGGCCAGCCGCAGAAGCGATGCGGAATAATCCGCCCGGATCTGGGAACCCATACGCTTGATCACCGCTTCATCACAGCTCATCTCCATATCTTTGCCTGCCAGAATGAATGCAGCCCACACCAGAGGGTTGAACCAATGGATGCAGAGCGCAAAATACGCCAGCAGTTTGATGATATGGTCACAACGGCTGATATGGTGCCGTTCATGAGCAATGATGTACTTTCGTTCATTCGTGGGTACATCGGAGGGCAAATAGATTTTAGGGCTGAAAATCCCCATAACAAAGGGAGTATCAATGTAATCGGCACGATACACATTTCCCCTGTAAGCCATAGCGCCAATCAATTTCAGTCTTAGGCGGACATACTGGATGACACTATACGCAATCATGATACCCGTTCCGGCGAGCCAGACATAAGAAGCAACCGTCATAAGATCCAAGCGAGTATGCTCAGGCTCCTCTACCTGCACTGGCTCCGTCCCAGACTGATTTTCAGCCGGAACAAAAGTGAAATCCGGATTCTGGTTAACTTCAGCTGGAATGAAATAAATCACACTGGTTGATTCCGATGCTTCCTGAACCTTCGGTTCCAATGCATTTAAAACCGAAACAGGCGCAGTCAATGCCACCGGGCAAAGGAGTCGGAACAGCACCACGGCCCAGAGTGCATAGGAAAAGATCTTCGGCGCTCGTTTCAAAATGAGTCTGGCCAGCATAACAAGTAAAATCACAATACTGCCTGTCATGCTCATATTCAAAACAACCGAAAACAGATTACCCATGGGATTCCCCCCTCATTGCATCGATGACTTTCTGCAGCTCATCGATTTCCGCATCCGACAGCTTTTTACGGCTACCAAATGCAGTTAAGAATGCAGGCAGAGAGCCGTGGAATGTCTCATCAACGAACATCTCGCTCTGACGGGCATAGAATTCTTCCCGGCTTACCAGAGAAGTTACCTTACCTCCCTCATTCTGGAACAGCTCTCGATCACAGAGCCGCTTCAAAATCGTATAGGTGGTAGTACGCTTCCAGTTCAAGCGTTCTTCCGCCAGTTCCGTCAAACGGCGGGAAGACACAGGCTCATTGTCCCAGATGATATCTGCAAAAATGGTCTCGATTTCACCAAGCTTATATTCAGCCATAATGTTTGCCTCCTTTCACTCTACTGCCAGTAGACAATTATACTCTACTGCATGTAGACAAAAAAGTCAAGACATTTTTATAGTATTAATAGAACTTTAAGAATATGACAACGCACAGTTCCTAAAATGAGAAGCTTGCCAGTTCTGATCTTCCACCTTTTATACATTGATACTTTCGATAGGGAGCCGCTTCTGACGAATCAATGAAAAGTGATTGCAGTATAAAACAGTGACCCGTTCCTTTATGGGTTCACATTTTATTTGAAATGTGATAAAATTTTTTGAAATATGTGCAACCAAATGGAAATCTCTCCGTATATAAGGGTGAAACACTCAGAGAGAAAAGGAGGACCTCTATTATGGAGGATAATCAGATCATCAAACTATATTTTGACCGCTCGGAGCAGGCAATCAAGGAAACGGACACCAAGTATGGCGGCTACTGCTACAGCATCGCTTACAACATCCTGACCAATCAGGAGGATGCGGAAGAAAGCGTCAGTGATACATACCTGTCCGCGTGGAATTCCATGCCTCCCCGGCGTCCCCCGGCACTGGCGGCATTTCTTGGGAAAATCACCCGGAATATTTCCATTGATCGGTGGAGAAAGTACCGCGCTTTCAAGCGGGGCGAGGGTCAGATCGAAATTGCGCTGGACGAGTTGAGCGAATGCGTTGGTGGAGAAAGTGCTGAAGATGTAGCTATTCGCAAGGAAATACTGGCCAGTTTGAACCGCTTTCTTGGTACGCTGAAAGAAACGGAGCGGAGTGTATTCCTCTGCCGCTACTGGTATCTGGATTCCACCGAGGAAATCGCGGAAAAGTCTGGTTTTAGCGTCAGTAAGGTAAAGTCTATGCTATTTCGTATCCGCAAGCGGCTCTATGCCCAGCTGCAAGAGGAGGGCTTGGCATGACCAATCTGGAACTGTTGGATATTCTGGGTGGCGTACAGGGAAAATACATATTGGAAGCACAACAGCTTCGTGCAGGCAGCAAGAAACCGCATCGCCTGCGCTATATGCGACAGCTGGCGGCAGTAATTGTATTGATCCTGATGCTGACCGTATTCTTGAACACCGCTCCCGGTGTGGCAGCTGTAGAATATGTGAAAGAAAAGGTTACCAGCCTGATTGAAGCCCTTTTCCCGCCAAAGAAAATGACCATAAATATTGAGGGAATGGAGTATGAGGGCGATTATGTAGCAGATGGTGTGGAACCGGAAGCTACTGCCGAAGCACCTCAGCCGGGATTTGCAATTTACTACGATGTTGACAGCTATACTATGGTGAAGGAGGGCGACATCACCTATATTCGTCCGTATTTGAAGTCAATGACACGGGAAGAAGTACTGGAAATTTATGGGGATTACCTTTCCTTGCTGTCCGAAGAAGAACGGGAGCGACAGATTGCTTCCCTTATGAATCCTCAGCCAGACCCCTCTCTGCCTAACTGTGAGATTGAAATTATCCATTTGGACATTCCCTATGAGCAGACAGCTTCTCAGGAACGGGCAGAATTGGAAAGCCAATGGGAGATTACGGAAGCAGTTGCTGGAAACCGAATCACTTTCTCCATGCGCAACGGTCAAGAATGGGACTCCCCTGTTGAAGTCCGGGACTACATCTCCGACGAACAGGGTGGTTGCTTCCGCATCACCAGTCGGTATTATCTGGAAGCAGCAGAGGGGCATGGCGCGCGGTTTGCAGCCATGGTGGATACATTCGCCGTAATCCCGCCTCAGGAAGGTGCCGACTCGATATTGGATGATGATGCGCCATAAGCAAAATTGGATTGCTCGATTACTTATCTGGAAAATTAGCTGAATCTATATTATCACAAGCCACAAGGAGAATCAGAAATGAAAAAAGCAAGATATTTTTTTGCTTGCAGTATTATTTGTGCGCTGCTGTGTTCCTGCGCAATACAAAGCCGCATTCCCTCAAACACAGATCCACAGGCATCGACCCATCTTATAGAAAAGCCATCCTTTCCTGCAGAAACACAACCATACAGGGAAATCGATCGTTGGGAGACCATTCAGACAAAGCTTTTAGAGGTCATTTCAGGCGCGAATACATTTTTTAGCCACGATTTTGAGAAAACATTAACCATTGACGATTACTGCTCGACTTATGGTATGGACGATGCTGTAAAAATTACAAAATATGCTATTATTGATTTGGATCAGGATAATGTGCCCGAGATTGTGCTTGGGATAACAGAAAACGAACAGTCTGACTTTGGTTTCTTAGTGTTACGGTATGAAAATGACAGCGTGGTTGGCTATGACTTTACCTATCGCCAAATGATCGACTTAAAGAAGGATGGCACATTTGGTTACTTGGGAGGCGTGGCCGATACAGGATATGCCCGCCTGAATTTCACAGACAATAGCTGGGAATACATAAAAATCTGCAATGTGACCGAGACTGCTGATACAGTCATGTTCTTTTGCAACGGGCAAGAAGTTTCGAAGGAAGCTTATTGGGAAACCGTGGCAGAGCAGGACAGCAAAGAAGAAGTCGAGTGGCTGACCTACTGACCAACATCTCTCCTGCGGCTGTGACCACAGAGCCGGAACAAGAGGTAATCAGGGGGATTTCCGAAACAACAGCCCCATTGCAAACGGATAACTCCGACAATGGGATACCATGAAATGACCCTCGCAGAGTATATCAACTGGCGCAGAATACATCCAAGGGACAGCTATACAAATTGGAACCCGTCAATGATTATTTACTAATGAAATAGGAGAACACTATGAAAACAAGAATTTTTACCCTTTTAATATTGCTTTTATTTCTTCTAACTGCCTGCGGGAAAGCCGACCCCGCAGTGGCAAACACCAATGCACCCTTGGAAACAGAAATGCAGGGTAAAGCTGGCGATTCCATCGCTGTAATTCCGCGTCAGGAAAGCGGCGACTCGGCATCAAACAATGCTGATTCTCAAACAAAACCGGCTTCCAATTCGTTCCACAGTGAGCCTGTGACCTTCGATGGGTATTCACTCACCCCAGAGGGGGATTCTGTTCCTGTCAGACTGACAATGGCGGTAGAAAATGTTCTGGAAGGGGAGGCTGCTTGGCAACAGATGATTTCTCAGGGGACACAGCTTCCAGCGCCGGAGCAAGGAAAGGAATATATCCTGGTTACATTGAAGGTAACATATGAGGATGGTGATCTAGAAACTCTTTACTTTGCGGAGAACTATCCTGCATCGTGGGCAGCTGCCAGAGTCCACTTCCTTATTCCTTGTGAAAACAGCAACAGTTTCATTAAAGATGTGACCCGCCAACTACCCAACTGTATATGGGGGCCAGATGAATTTGAAGGGCGGACTTTATCAAAAGGAGAAAGCATCACCGGTGATGTGGCATTTCTTCAGGATGTTGAAAACACGGCACCGCTCTATTTTGAAGGTTATAACCAGGTTGTAACTTTCCAGATTCATTAACCGAGAATGGGGATAATTTTACACATTTTTATGTGGAAGTAATCATTGTAAACAGGGCAGACTTACCCAATGATGTTGAAGATTGTGTTTATCGTCCCCTGGATTAAAGAGTGATGGATGCGAGGCGAAATGCCGAGCCATACACAATGTGAAAAAACTTGCTTCAGTTTTCAGTCAATATACTCTGCATACTGGAAACTCAGAGCTGATGACACAAAAACGGAAATGGAGAAAGACTAATGAACACGAGAAAATTATGCTTATTCGTATTGCTTACGCTTCTTCTCACCGCCTGTGGAAAAGCCGACCCCGCAGTGACAAACTCCAATGCACCTTTGGAAGCAAAAATATCAGAATCAACCGGCGCACAATTGCCAGCTGATCCTGCTGTGCCGCAGAATCAGGGCGATTCCATTGATTTTCGTTACCTCTATCGAGGTTTTTCCACAATCTCATTAGACGATATGGCAGCCTTTGAAGCTTTTTCGGGATTTGGAACGAAACTGATTCTGAATGAAGAGGACTGGAGTACATTCATGGATTCCTATTGCCCTGGAATCCCATATTATGACACCTGTGATTTTTCTAAAGAATGTCTCATTGCCTCAGTGATTCAGGGCGCCAGACCTACATATGCAAACTCAAACACCATCACCAGACTATCTTGGGGGGAAGGTTATTTTGTGTTTGAGTACGATAACAACCCTGCCAATTATATTTACGCACTGAATGGGGAAAATGGAACACATTTTTATGTGGAGGTAATCATCGTAAGCAGGGCAGACTTACCCGATGATGTTGAAGGTTTTGTTTATCGTCCGCTGGATTAAGGAGCAATGAACATGAGAAAGCTATGCATATTCGTATTACTTGCGTTTCTTCTCACTGCTTGCGGAAAATCCTCTCCCACGGCTGTGACCACAGAGCCTGAACAAAAAATGACCGGGGTGATTTCCGAAACAACAGCCCCATTGCAAACGGATGGCTCCGACAATAGGATACCATGGAATGACCCATCCTCTATTGGTGGCTCTACTTGGCAGGAAGCCTACCTTTCCGTAATCAAATGTGACCGGCAGCAGCTTCTTGCAGACCCGGATAACTTACGCTATCCGGAAGATACCTATGTGTATCTGGGCATCCATGACTTTGAAGGAGACGGTACACCGGAGCTGATCTTCGGCGATGGAGTCAGTCTGGCAGTATTTACCTATGCCGAAGGACGGGTGGAACGAATTGCGGATCTGTATTTTCCCGGAAATATCTGGTGTGTCAATGGTATAGCCATTCATGGTAACGGCATGAGCGTTATGTGTGCTGGTTCTGGA
Source organism: Clostridiales bacterium (assembly GCA_022775085.1). Lineage (GTDB taxonomy): Bacteria > Bacillota > Clostridia > Oscillospirales > Oscillospiraceae > Faecousia. Next base: position 112,017 of record JALFJQ010000028.1, read on the forward strand.
GGAATGGATTGTGTAAACTTCGGCTACATAGACGGGGAGTATGTTCTGGGCCTGTACGCTCCGCGAGCGCATATGGAACCGACCATCAATGGAGAAGTTTGTACGGTTGATGACATCAACCGAATTCACACCACGGATTACAATGAGATGGCACCGGAGGAGTTCCGGGAGAAGATTCAATTGCTATTTGAAAATGGGCAATGGGTACTGAAGCTTCCCTCCGGCGAGGTGCTTGCCGCAGACGTAACCTTAGATTTTAGCCGGTTTTTATGGGAATAAGTGGGAATAAGTGGTGCTCCACCAGAGCCAATTACTTGAAGGCAGGAAGAATTCCGCAATGCTGACCTACTTGTGCGTCGTCATGCGACATTCTCCTAATGCTATTATCGACTCCTATTCACCAGGCAGCCAGCTACGCATCTTAGCTGCTGCTTGCCACAGTAGAGGCATAAAGGTCCAGCGCTCCCTGATAGAATCTGAAGTATTATTCAAAAAATCACGCAGGAACTAAATGGCTCCTGCGTGATTGTGTATGGAATGTTACTGCGTATTGGTTGCCGGCAGTTTGGTGCCGTCGGGCAGGAGGACATAGTCTACCTGATCCAAATCGACGACCTTATTCCTGATCGGAAGGTCGATCTTTGCACCATCTTTCATAGCGACACAGGCAGAGTGGTATCCTGATTGGTCAGACCAGCCATAAAAGTCAGCGGAGGCGCCAAAGTCCTTGGTTCCATGGTAGTCGGGAATCAAGTCCCACTGCAAGCTGCTGCTGAATTTGCGGAGCTTGAAGGATGTGACGGTAAACGCCTCCAGCGCATCTGTTCCGTCCTCACTCCAGCCAATGCACGCCTTCAGTGTCATGGGACTTGCCAGCAGTTCCATTTCCCGATAGTCGCCGTTGGTTTCATCAAAGGTGATGGAGAACTGCCATTCTCCCTCGGCAAGTATATCCTTCACCAGGTGGCTGTTGGCAGCGTCCCAATTGGAATAAACGATGTCAACCAAATACAGATTCCAAGTGGTTCCGTCAGAAAAAGGCGCGCTTCCGTCTGCCATGGTGCAATCCATCACCAATAACAGATCAATGGTGTTATCTCTGCCATCGCCATCGTCGATGGTTTCAATGGTTCCGCCGCTGTCACTGACGGAGCCGCTGGCGGGGGTCAGATCTCCCCACTGATTGGCGAAAATGAGGTTGCCCTCTGTGGGAAGCACCGTGCCTTCGGGAGCGGTGACGCCCAAAAGAATCCGGGCGACATAGCCATCGGTTTCCACAGATTTCATCCGCAAAGTATAGCCATTCTGTGTGGCTTCCTGCGGAATCTCCGCCTGAGCATCCACATCAGCCTGGGTGGGAATCTTGGGCTGGATTGCAAAGTCAATGGCATCCGCTACCAACTCAATCTGTCTGTCAGTCATATGTTGATATTCGGCTGTAACAACACCATGATCCTCACTGAGAATCTCGATATTCACACTCAAACTCAGGCTCATCAAAGCATCCCCTCTGTCACAGAGGATATATCCAGTCTCCTGAGTTGGGGATTGGAGGATCAGCACCTTACTGCCGGAAGCGGTAGTATAGTTCCGTTCAATCCAGTCGCCCGTATCCACCAAAGCAACATAATCCTGGCTGAAGCAGTCCGTCCGGTTCCAGCGGAGATATCCAGATGTGCTCAACACCTCATAGTTCCGTTCTTCCGGGAAATCAAAGTCGAAATACAGGTAGAAGTTACCCGTATTATAGCAGCTTCCCCCGGAGATTCTGGCGCTAATCTCCTCAGACTCCTTCACAAACCGCTCAATTCCAAGCGCATCACACATATTTCTGGTGGTACGGAAGTTCAGATATTCTCCTTCTGGTTTCAGACCATATTGTGCGGCCAATTCTGATGCCTTTTCATTCATGGCCTTGCCGTAAGTGTCGTTTTCAAAGAAGTCTTCTGGCAGGGTGCCGTTGTTCATCATAGTTTCCATATTCTGCGTATATTCTTCTTTGAAGGCGAAGAAATCTGCGCAGGCCTGATACGCCTTGGTTCCTTTCAGCCCTGCAAGTGTCAGCACATTCTGATTGACCTCATGGGGATCCTCCACATAGGTTCCATCCACCAGACGATAGTCGCGAGTCTCAGTTGCCTCCCCGATCTTCACATCCTGCATTCTCAGCACATAAACCACCGCGCAGCCCACCAGGAGCAGCATCATGGCGATGATTGCAGCCACCAGAAGCGGTCTTCGGATGGTTCTATGGACCGTTTTTTCCGGGAACACGCCGAATTCAGCTTCTTCGATAATATCCTCATCGATATAGCGTAATCCCATGAAAATATCTTTTCCATTCATACTCTGATTCCCTCCTTTTTCAGATACACACGGAGCTTGTCTCTTGTTCTGCTGAGCCGGGTCATGACAGCACTTTCACTGATACCATACCGGGCTGCAATGTCTGCTACTGTGTCCACATACCAGTATCGGCGGACGAATACCATCCGGTTTTCCGGTGTCAGCGTTCGCAGAAATGTGGAAAGAATTCTACCCAGTTCCTTCCCTTCCAGCTCTGCATCCCGGCTCATATCCGGAATGCATAATTCCATCTCCTGGGTCAGACTGACCACTTCCGCATTCCGTTTGGCCGCAGCCTTCCAATCCAGCTTCTTCAGAGCAAAGTTCCTGCAGATCTTGGCTAAGTAAGCAAACAGGTGCACGGGCTTCTTAGGAGGAATCGTATCCCATGCTTTCATGTAAGTATCGCTTACGCTTTCTTCCGCATCCTGATCGTTTCTGACGATGTTGTCTGCCAGAACAAAGAGCCGGCGGCCATAGGTATTATCCGTATGCTTGATGGCATCTTCATTTCTGGCGAAGAACAGTTCAATTATTTTGCTATCGTCCATTTGGGGTCACCTCACTTATGTTTTCGTTCCTCACCCTTATAGACCGTTTTTTATCTTAAAACCTTACACCTAATTATATTATTTTTTCAGAATAAGAAAAGAGCCTGCATCCTATTTTGGATGCAGGCGTGGAAATATTCAGTAATTGTTATTTATTCTCTAAATCTGAAAACGCAAAGCAGTCACAAACCTTTTCCAGGAATTGCTTATCATTGGGGAGCCCAGTAAAAACCATATTGGAATCAGGAACTTCGTCAATAATGATAGAAATAAAACGTCCTTCGTTTTCCACAAAAATCAATCCAGTCGTATCATTTAGTGCTAACAGAGCACTGTATCCGTCTTGTGTCGTATAATTCCACTGTACATAGTTAGAAATATTGTTCAATCCGAGATGAACAGTATAAAATGCATCTTTTTTTATGTTATGCATTTGAAATTGAACTATTTTTTCGTAGTCGCCGGAAAATTCTAATTCTCCCGAAGCAACGAAGCTTCCGTCCTGATAAAGATGTCCGTAAAAACAGCGAGGTGCTACCTCCTCAGAAAGAACATCTGACAAACCATTTGCTTCCATCCCTTCAGCATCAATTATAAATAAGGACTTGCCTAAAAGATGTAACCCGTATTTGCTGCAAATTTCGTCCACTTTATCCACCATTTCCTGAGAATAACAGGGATAATCTGTGTATGCCTCTGGACGCTGGAAGTCATTCGAGAAACGGACTTCGGGATTACGAATAATGTAGTCTGTAACATATGTCAGCCATTCCTGCAAAGCATTATATGCAGGACTACCCTCATACCCCTGTATAGAGAGAACTTTTTCTGCTACAAACGGCCCCGGGGTTATTTCTGGGAGTGTTTCCGTACTTTCGTCAAGAATCGTTTCTGACTTGCCATTTTCCAACGCAGAAACCATTTCATCTGTATGATCAACCACGATAAGTCGTTCTAAGCTCAGGACATAGATAACTGCACAGCCCACCAGCAAAAGCGTCAATGCAATCACTGCCGCAATCAACAGGGGCCTACGCAGGGACTTGTGTCCCTGCGAGGAAGCAATGGTATCATTTTCCGCTTCATCGTAGTATTTTGGGCTGATATTGCCCAACGCGATGAACAAATCTTTCCCAGTCATACGCGAATCCCCTCCTTTTCAAGGTAGGTGTGAAGCTTCTGTCGGCTGCGGTGGAGCTGGGTTTTGACCTTGCTTTCGCTGATGCTGTACCGCTGCGCAATCTCCGCTACGGAATCCACATACAGATAGCGGCGCAGGAAAATCAGGCGGCTTTCCTTGGACAGGCTTTCCAAGAAACTTTCCAACACCCGCCGCAGCTCCCGGCGGTCAATTTCCGATTCCTGCCGCCTGTCCGGGATACAGCTTTCCATCTCCTGCGTCAGCGCCACCACCTCGGCGTTACGCTTTGCCGCCATCCGCCAGTCCAGCCTGTTCAGGGACAGGTTGCGGCAAATGGATGCCAGAAAGGCATAAAAGTAAGTTGGCTGTTTGGGAGGAATCGATTTCCAAGTTTCCATGTAGGTATCACTCACGCTTTCTTCCGCATCCTCACGGTTACCCAGTATTCGGTTGGACAGGCCGTAGAGCTTGCCGCCGTAGGCAGTATCGGTCTCCTTGACCGCCAGCTCATTCCGCTCCCAGAACAAAGCGATGATCTTTGCGTCTTCCACACAGAACCACTCCTTTCTTTTTGTTCCTCACCCTAATAGTAAGAATCCAATGCGAAAAGGTTACACCCATCATAACATTTTTTGCAAAAAAGAAAAGAGCCAGCTTTCCTACACTGGGAAGCTGGCTCTGCGTTCATCGGCTGGTACTTTGATTGAAAAGAGAAATGCAATTGTTAACTCATCGGAAAATCCTTAACAGGCTTCATTTCCGGCAGCTCAACATGGGCATAGGAATTCATGATTTCAAAGGCTTCCGCCTCTGTGATTTCTTTTATATCATTTCCTTTCTGGTAACGCCAGACCCCATCACTGGGATAGTAGGAAATCTCCCCCAATCCCTCTCCGGTTATCAGGCTTGTGTAGCTATGGTAATGGGAACCGTCTTCCCGAACTGCGAACTCAAAAATATATCCTTCACAAAGGTAACCTTGCGCCCAGCTGCCCTGAAGCCCGGCGGTTTTTCCGTCTTTCATGGTCCAGATTGCGTTAATATTCCCGTTTCTTCCAAGAATCAGATCTTCTGTGCCATTCCCGTCTGCATCCATCAAGCAGTATTCCATGGTCTCCCAGAAGTCCAGATAGGTATTGCCGCTGTATCTGGTGAAATATTCCTCATTGTCCCGCATATCGGCAATCAAATCCGCAAAGCTGTCATGCCGTTCGTGGGCTTCAAATTCCGCCTCTCGGCGGGCCTCTTCTTCGGGATCCACAGCGGTGGGGGCACGATACAGTTCATCCAGCTCTAAAGCCAGAGCGTGCATATTCTCCACCTTGTCAGGCTTCAGGGTATAATCCAGAACCTCCGCAAACGCTTCCATATCCGCTTTTGTCATATTCGGAAGGTCTTCCAGCTTGCTGCCAAGGGTTATTTGCAGGAATGCATCTTCCCGGTCACAGAAGATGTAACCACGGTCAACCGTTTTGACCAAAAGCAGTTGTGTACCATCCTCCGTTGTGTAATTCCATTCCTGAACCTTTTCCGATTCTTCAATCGTCAAATACATTGTGCTGAAATACGCCTTGTCTGCATAAGAGTATCCCACAAAAACCTCCTGGAACCCATTTGCCGTGATCCGGTAGTCCAGATTGAAGTTTCCGCATTCATAGAACCTGCCTCCAACATAGGAAGCTTGCGCCGAAGTCCCTTTCTTCAGAATTCCGTCGATGCCAAGGATCTCCGGGATACGGTCCTCCACCTGTGTCAACAGCAAAGCGCCTTCTCCCGCCAATTTCAGATCAAATTTCTGACAGATCGCATCTACTTTGTCAACCATCTCCTGGGTGTATACCCCATAGGCATGATAAGCAGCAGGTATGGAAAAATCCTCAGCATGATTGGCTAAGGCACGATCCTGGTCGTAGGACTGGAGAAAATCATACCATTCTTTTGCTGCCTGCTGATTGGGACTCTCGGCAATGCCCTGCAAAGCGATAATCTCTTGAACCTTTTCCGTTGCTGGGGTTTTGGTTCCATCTTCCAGGTAAAGAGGATGCTGGGTGTAGGTTCGTTCACCTATTTTCAAATCATTCAGATGGAGCAGTACCACTGCAGCACAGCCCATCAGAAAAAGCATCAGAGCAACAATGGCTGCAATTAGCAGAGGCTTGCGAAAAATCTTTCTCCCCTGCGTAGGTTCTTTATGGGTACTGTTCTTGGTACCAATCGTGTCATTCTCAGATTCTTCAATAAACTTTCGATCAATATGGCTCAGGCCAATCAGCAGATTCTGTCCGTTCATACGTAGATTCCCTCGCTTTCCAGATAAGTGCACAGCTTTGCCCGGGTGCGGCTCAGCTGCATTTTTACTTTGCTTTCGGAGATCCCATACCGGGCTACAATTTCTGCTATGGTATCCACATGCCAGTAGCGCCGCAAGAAAATCAGTCTGGTGTCCTTGGGCAGGCTCTCCAGGAAAGCATTCATCACACGCCCCAGTTCCTTGCCCTCCAGTTCTCGATCACGACTGGTATCCGGAATGCACATCTCCATTTCCTGAGTCAAAGTGACAACCTCAGCATTCCTTTTTGCTGCCAGTCTCCAATCCACCTTGTGGAAGGACAAATGCCGGCAGATGGATGCCAGAAATGCATAGAAATAATTTGGCCGCTGGGGAGGAATGATTTCCCAGGTTTTCATATAAGTGTCACTCACGCTTTCTTCCGCGTCTTCTCGATTGTTCAGAATCTTATTAGCCAGCACATGAAGTTTTCTGCCATAGGCTTTATCCGTCTCCTGGATAGCATCTTCATTTCTCGCCCAGAACAAATCGATGATCTTTGCATCGTCCACTTATGATCACATCCTTTCTTTTGTTCCTCACCCTAGTAGTACGATTCTTATCTGGATACGTCACACTATATCATAGCACTTTTCTTAAAATTGAGAAGATGTAAAAACCCGGAACCATATCTGCATACAGTCCCGGGTTTACTTTATCAAGTTTTACTGCTTCTGAATGCTCTCAGCCATCTTCAAAAGTTCGTCAACGGTAAACTGCTCGCTGAACAGTTGGAAACTGACACCCTTGCTTACGTCGCCGTTCATCCACGCAACATAAGCTCTGTTTCCATCCTGCATGGTTATGCCTGGATAACCGTTAATGGTCACAAATTCAGGCTCTGCCATTCCGCTTACAAACAGCCTGAGAACATCTTCTTCTGTAGAGCAGTCGGTTAGATAGGTCTCGTAGGTAAAATAGACCTGATCATTATTGGTCTTGTCATAATACCATCTGCGGACATAGGAATACCAATCGTCTTCGCCCTCCAGCGGAGCACCGGAGAGGCCGTCTTCCACCATCTTGTCTGGCAAATCAGTAATTTGATAATCACCCAGCTGCTCAAGGGCTTCTGCGGTGGTATCGTTTGTAAATTCCAGTTCCGGGCCAGGGCCAACAGATTCTGCCAGCGCGATCAAATCCAGATCGCCAGTAACATGCAGATCATAGGCAAATCCCAGTTCTTCATCGGTCCAAAGGAGACTATTTCCATCCCGGTATCCGGTGTGACCATTGATAGATACAACTTCCGGCTGACCGAAACCGTCAAACTCCCGGCCATACTGTCCGAGGCGTAAATACAAAGTATAGGTTATGGTTTCGCCTGCGGAATTCTGCCAGACAATGGTCTGCTGTCCGTATGCCCGATCGCCAACGGTATCCAACTCATATCCTGCTGGTATCTTCTGAGGATATACGCTCTGCCACTCAATATAGGTTGTAGGCTCCTGTTCCAATTCAATAGTATAGTCCGGCCCAAAGTAAGATTTAGAAACTTCCATTTTCTCGCCAGGACCAACACTCTCGGCCAGTGCTTCCAGATCTATTGTTTCATCCATAGTTTCAAGGAAAGCGTAAAATCCTTCTTCTTTGTTTTCCCAGAAAAGCGTTCTCTGTGTGGTTTGATTACGCAGGATTTTCGCTGCTGTACCATTTACTTCAGTGTCTTCCCAGTATCCTTCCTCACTGATTGAGCCGGGGACTAAGTCTCTATTTGTAGAGATGCCATATCGAATAGTATTACTGCCATTTGTGTAGGTAAAGCTCTGATAACCGTCAGAAACAGGAGCCACTTCGGTACTGGTGTAACCTTCCGGCAGAGTCTGAGGATACCAGGGATTCCATTCCTGTCCATGGTGATACCAAACAGAAATAGGAATAGATGAACCAAAGCCTACGCTATCTGCCATTGGCAACAGATCAATATTCACATCATCGGTGAACAGACTAGCGGAATAACCGCTATCTTCATCAGTCCATTTCAGAACCTGTGCATCCTCGTTCCTTCGCAATCTCGCTTCTCCGCAGGAAAGCATCAATGTAGATTCCTCTACTGGAGGTTTCAGTGGTACGGATTCATCTGTCGCAATCGTAGAAATCCAGAAAATTATGGAGTTTCCATCACTATTACGATAGTCAATATTCCGAGAAGTATAGCTCAGAGGACTGCCGCACAGAATTTTATAACCCTCTGGAATAGCCTGCGGATAACAGTCAGTCAGAACATTTACGAGAAGTGTTTCGACAGACTGCTCTATATCGGTATTGATTGTTTCAGTCTGGGCAGACGCATTATGCTGTACCAGATTCATTTTGATACGCTGAATTGCATAAGCACAGGCTGTGATGGTAATCGCAAGTAAGGAAATTACTGCAGCAATTAACAGAACCTTCCGAAAGGATACAACTTTACGCTCCCCTTTCAGCTCTTTTACTGTTTCTGCCTCATTGACAAACTTTGCATTTACATAATTCATGCCAAGAAACAGGTCTTTTCCATTCATACCGTGATGCCCTCCTTACTCAGATAGTCAGCCAGCTGATTCCGGGTTCTATGAAGCCGCATTTTTACCTTGCTCTCGCTGATATCATATCGCTCAGCGATTTCTGCAATGGTATCGCAGAACCAGTACCGCCGCATGAAGATCACACGGCTCTCCTGAGAAATACTCTCCAGGAACGCGTTCATGGCTCTCCCGATTTCTTTGCCTGTGGCTTCTGCTTCTTTTCTCTGATCCGGAATACACAGCTCCATTTCCTCTGTCAAGGACACCACTTCTGCCTTTCGTTTGGCCGCCGTTTTCCAATCCAATTTACCCAGAGCGAAATATCTGCACAGCTTTGCGAGATACGCATAGAAATACGAGGGTCTTTGGGGAGGAATGGTCTCCCAGGTCTTCATGTATGTATCACTGACGGTTTCCTCGGAATCCTGCGCATCATGAAGGATTCTGTCAGCCAACGCAAACAGTTTTTTACCATAGGCTGCATCTGTCTGACAAATAGCATCCTCGTTTCTAGCAAAGTACAGATCGATGATTTTTGCATCTTCCACTCAGGTTCACCTCCTTGTTTATTGGTTCTCACCCTATAAGAGGGATTTTGGATTGGATCGGTCACGCATATTTTACTTTTTTCTTTTGAAAAAATCAATTTTCATTATGGAGGATTTATAAAGGCTCGGAGAGGTATTTCTCCGAGCCTTTGAGGGATTACTTGATCATTTCAATACTTGAAGCGTTTATGTGGTGGTATTCCTGTTTTCTAATGCCGTGTATCAGAAGCATTCTTTCAGAATGCGCAGCCATCCCGCAGCGCAGGGATGATCTTCGGGGATTGGGGGATTCGCCCCAACAAGCAAAATAAGGCTGGGTAGCACCCAGACACTGCTTGCCAATTTCTGAATCCCAAAAAACACTTTAGAAACCCTTTGTTGATAAGTTACTGAATCATCTCGAATGAAAAGACCTGCAGAACCCGCCTCCCATTATTACCAACTCATTGAATAGCTCCCTTTATGCCCATCAGCATGAATTCTCACTCGGACACTGCCCGGAATTTCGATGGGAAACGATGAGGTTGGAATCTTTGAATGACCTCCCTAGAAATTTAGATGCAAAAAGACCGCCAGCATTTACTGACGGTCAGACTCACGATATAAAACCTGGTCAGCGGGAACGGTTTGTAAAACCGTTTCTGCTGACTAAGTCTGCACGGATAGCCGCTTAGAGGCCCAAGGGGTGCAGCCCCTCGTTCGGAACGGAGTGACGCAAAACACCCCGGACACCTGAAAGTCCGGGGTGCTCAGTCACACAGCGCATATACGGGAGTTGCCCCGCATAGAAGTGCGCCCTTGTATCTGTTCGACAAACTGGTATTTGACTATATCAGATTTCCTCTTCTTGAGATTCGATAGTGGGACTGGACTTAATTTTCTCGTCCAAAATCTTTCCAAATGCTTCAAAACCGCCAGAACTACAAAATGTGTCCATCAGTTCATTGAACTCTTGATTATCACTATGTGCCACGGCAACTTTACGGATACGCAACTGATCAACGATTGAAAGAATCACATCAAGTCCCAAGACGGCAAGTCCAATCCACAGGCAAGACTTCACCCAAATTCCGACGATACAAAGGATAATTCCAGGAACCGACAAATAGAAAAAGTGGAACATGAAATTTGTAAGAACAAAGAACCAAAACATTTTTGTGGGATATTTTCTTTCCATACTGTACCTCCGAGATAAAACGAGATAGATAAATTCCGATTTGTCGGTCTGTTCGGTTCCATATTATCACATAACAGAAAAAATACACGAACAGCCACAGCAGTTCAAACTACTGTGACTGTTAACCGTCTTATGAACACCGCACTTTAGGAGCTGTCGTTTGTGCAGGGGCAAATGAGATATTGATGAATGGCAACTTAACGGTTGTGCTTGTGTATTTATGACCGGTGACCTTAACAAGTAGTTTATTAGCGTACATGAAAATTTTAGACATCAACGCTCCCCCTCCTTTAGCAGTTCTCTCATTTGCTTTTATTCCTGCAGGATCTGGTGGACCAAAGAGGGGGCAGACCTTGGCCCACCAGTATTATATCATATCGTTTTGAAAAAACAAGTGGTGTAATTACTGACGAATTAATTCAACAACGACGATCTCCGGGCGATTATTGAACCGCAACGGGATGATACTATTGCCCACTCCTCTGCTGACGACCATAGTCGTGTTTTCTTTGGAGAAAAGTCCTGCATCATACTCCGGGAAAAATCCCTGATTCGGAGCCACCAGGCCGCCGATGAATGGCAGCCGGAACTGACCACCATGAGCATGGCCGCTGAACACCAGATCGATTTGAGAATCAACATACACATCGAACAGCTCCGGCCGGTGAGACAATAATACCGTATATCTGTCAGACTCATTTTGAAGTTCACTGAGAGTAGCTGCAGCTACAGATTCGGCTTCGCCAAATAAATAATCCGTCGTGAAGCTGGGATCATGAATGCCCATCAGAGTGATATATTCCTCATCACGCTCAAGCTGGACTTTCTCGTTTTCCAGAATCATGATACCATTTTTCTCCAGACCTTTTTTCAAATCTTCATATTCTGTCACCCGGGCCTCATGATTGCCGGTGACATAATAGACTGGAGCGATTTCGATTGCTGATTCACAGAATTCAAGCGCGATTTCAATATCAGTATGACGGGAGTCAATCAGATCGCCTGTGATCACGATGATATCGGGATCAGTCTGAGCAAGCAGGGATAACAACCCTTCATTACCTTCACCGAATTGCGCATTATGCAGGTCTGAAATCTGGGCAATCCGGAAGCCTGAAAAGGCTTCCGGAATCCGGTTACTTATCATCTCATACTCATTTAGTTCCAGTGCAGTATTGCCCCACCATATCCAACTACTAAAAAGCAGTAAGAATGCCACGATGCTGGCAACCATATATATCTTCTTCATCGTCATGAGGCATTCTCCTTACCTATTCACAAAGGCAGCCCGCTACGCATTTTAGCTACTGGATGCGGCAGTAGCGGCGGCCTCCATCACACAGTCTATTGTCAGAACTACAGCCAGTGCAACGATCTCATCAGAAGGATTTGTTATGTTCAGCTCGTAGCTGTCACCCCAGGTCATCCATTCCTTACTGATACTGACGATTGTCCGACCAGACTGTGTGATCTCATACTCATGGGCCATGAAGCTGCCGTTAATCTCCCAGCCGAGACCATCAATCCTGTATTTCGGGAAGAAGAAGGTAAATTCCTTCTTGATCTCTGCAACCTGTCGGTCGCCGCAGAAAACATAGTATCTGGGGAGAAAACTCCATACTTCCTGCTTGATGAAGGCCACTTCTCTGCCGATCATATCGTAGACATGGAGCTTCTTGCCCCAGCTGAAAACTTCACCCTCCACCACATACCTATCATTACCGCGTTCGTCCTTTACCGTGAACTGATCACCCCAGGTAAAGACCTTTTCCTTTATGTAGAGTTTCATATTCTTACCTCTTATTGGATTCCAAATCCTTCGGAGCCTTTATCAATGGCGAAACGGAGCATCTCCTCATGGGATGGATACTGCAGTTCTTCAAACCCATCCGCCTTCTGAAATGAGATCACCTGTTCTTCCCAGTTCACCCAAATAGAGCAGCCAATCTTTTCTTTCTCAACTTCCATAAGAATCAGTTGTTACCCGTGGGGATGTATGGGCGAATGGCGTTTGCCACGTTGTAGATAGGCATGGTTTGCAGCCACACGCGACCGGGGCCGGTCAGAACGGTATTGAAAACGCCCTCGCCGCCAAACAGCATATTCTTGGCACCGGGAACCGTCCGGATATCCATCTGGACGCTGGAGCTAAAGCCTGCCACATTACCGGTGTCCACCACCAACTGCTGGCCGGGTTTCAGCTCATACTCGATGAGGCCTCCGTCAATCTCTACAAAGGCTGTGCCCTGCCCGGACAGACGCTGCATAATGAAGCCCTCACCGCCGAAGAAACCCGCACCCAGCTTCTTGCTGAAGTGGATAGACAGCTCCACCCCTGCCTCTGCCGCAAGAAATGCGCTCTTCTGCAAGATCATCTCCTGACCAGGGCCGATCGTGATAGCTTTGATCTCTCCCGGGAAACTGGAGCCAAAGGCAATCATTCCTGCTCCGCCCCGCGCTGTATAGTGGTTCTGGAACATACTTTCACCGGAGAATGCCTTGGAGAACATTCTTCCCAAACCGCCGCCGTGGGTTTCCATCTGCATATTGGGACTCATCCAGACCATCGATCCCTTTTCGGTGATCATCTTCTCTCCGTTTTCCAGATTGCAGATGACTACGGGAAAATTCCCGCCTTTGATTTCATATCGCATAGGTTACCTCCCAGCACAAAAATGCAGTTTATCTTAATTTCTTTCCTTCAATTTTGGAATATCTTTCTGATCGATCCACTCTTCACTGTAGCCGCAATTGCAGCAGAGATATCTGTGCACCAGCACCGCAGAGAAGATGGTCATTCCGGTCATAATATTGTTACCGGTGCCATAGGCGCCGGCTTTTCCCTCTATGCGAAGGATGTCCGTGCCGCCACATTTGGGACAAATATGGGTTCGTTTCATTGTAACCGCTCCTTTCGGGCAAAGCCAAGGTATCTTGTTCCCTGAAAGCTGAGATCTCCCTGATCTCCTTCCACCAGCAGGCCATATTCCTGTCCAGAGACATGAAACTCTATCCGGTCACCACTGTCCACTTGAAAGGTCACATAGTAACTGGTAGAGGTGTGATGATGATGGAACCCATCGGCATCATTCTGGTGATGCCGGGTCACATCCGTGCGCTTGGTCACGATGGTCGCAGGAACGGTCAGTCTGGGTGAATGGTTATTCGTGTTCCATTCTCCGATGCCCTTTATGAGAATCACAACAAATGTTCCAATCACCAGCAAGAACACGATGGTAAACATGATGCCGAACAGACCAAATCCGCCGAATCCGCCCATGCCGCCAAACCCGGGGCCGTAATAGTAGTTCATAGTCTCTCTCCTTCCATTTTAGAAGCAGGGCCTCACATCACTGTGAGGCCCATTGTGATGTTTACGAATTACTGGTTATCATCCGTCTGAGTTTGGGGAACAACTACAACAGTGGGATTTTTCTCCGATGCCAGCTTTCCGCCCAGTGCCCCCATCAGCAAGCTCTTCAGGTCAATGCCCATACCCTCAGAAATGCCTTCCGTGATCTGGGTGGTAGAATTGACGATATCAGATACCAGCTTCGTGGAATTGCCATCACCGTACATGGTGATCTTATCAACCTTGCTCAGAGGCTCGGCGACATTCCGGGCAATTTCGGGCAACGCAGCCATGATCATTTCAACCACAGCAGCCTCGCCGTACTTCTTCATAGCCTCGGCCTTCTTGTCGATACCTTCCGCTTCTGCCAGGGCCTTTGCCCGGATGGCTTCTGCTTCCGCACGACCGACAGCGGCAATACCTTCTGCCTCCTGCTCTTTGGCGAAACGTTCTGCCTCTGCCATCTTCATGGCTGCGGCAGCCTCCTGCTCCTGCTCAAAGCGCTTGGCTTCAGCATCCTTCTGGCGCTTGAAGAGCTGTGCCTGGGCTTCCTGCTCCTGACGGTAGCGTTCCGCATCGGCCTTCGCGCGGATCTCCGCGTCCAAAGACTGTTTCCTGACTTCAACCTCACGGGCCTTCAGTTCTGCTTCCCGCTCAGCCTTTGCAATATTTGCGTTCGCAGAGGTGACCTCGATGGTTTTTCTCTGCTCCTGCTCCTGAATCTTATAGGCTGCATCCGCCTCAGCTTTCTTAACATCAGACTGCTGCTTCAGCTCAGCCTGACGGATGGCAAGGGAGGTCTGCTTTTCGGCAATCTCCATCTCAGACTGGACCTTGGCATCGTTTGCCTCCTTGGCTGCCTGGGCTTGGGAAATCGCAATGTCACGGTCTGCCTGCGCCTTGGCAATGGCAGCGCCCTTCTTGATCTGAGAGATGTTGTCAATACCCAGGTCTTCAATGACGTTGTTCTGGTCAGAGAAGGACTGGACATTGAAGGAGATCATCTCCAGACCCATCTTTTGCAGGTCCGGAATGGCATTCTCCTGAACGCGTTCACCGAACGCCTTGCGGTCGGTGACCATCTCCTCCAGACGCATCTGGCCAACAATCTCACGCATATTGCCTTCCAGGGTATCCTGGACACGGCGGATAATCATGTCCTCGCTTTCGTTCAGGAAGAACTTGGAAGCCAGGGTCATCATCTCTTCGCTCTGACCGATACGGATCTTCACTGTTGCATCGACCTTGACATTGATGTACTCGGCATTGGGGACAAAATCGGTCGTTTTCACGTCAACAGAGAACATCTTTAAGGACAGCTTATCCAGTCTTTCCAGGAACGGAATCCGGATGCCAGCCTTACCAATCAGTATTCTGGGCTTCCGGAAACCGGAAATGATGTACGCTGTATCGGGAGGAGACTTCACATAGCCAACCGCAATCAATGCCACAATAGCAGCCAACACGACACCCAAACCAATTAAGAAATCCATTTTCTATTCTCCTTTCGACTTTCTGCTTCTTACAGCTTATTTTCGGACTCTGTCCGGCATTTTCCATGAGATGTACTGTTCACCGCGACAATACCCAGCGCATCCGCTTGCTCCGGAAACTTGCTCAGTTTCTCCATGATCCGGATTGCCAAGATTCTTTCCCTTACACTCAAATAAAACCACTCCTTCCTAGAATTCAGGAACCTTCCGTTTCCTGTATAGCAATATTCTATCGAGGAGCTACAACAAAATACAGGATTGATTCCGCAAATTAGATGGCTTAATTCCACCAATTCCGCAAATTAGTGCAGCTATCCCACAGCTATTTCATAAACGCTATCTCCCACATAAACTGGAATTTATCGCTAACCTTTATAAAAACTAAACGCTGCCTCATACATTATCCGAGATTGTTTTTCATCTCCCCACGATAACGGATCATCAGCATAACTTAATGTCCGAAACGGTGGCTCTTGCACTAAGAATCCCGGTAACAGATTCCAAAGTTGGTAACATATCTTTCCAAATTCAGCAATAGTATAAACATCGGATTTATACACTATTTCTAAACCATTAAAAAGAGTCTTACCGAATATATATGAGTCAAAAGTATCTGTCTCATATTCAAAATATCTTTTCAATCGCGCAAAAGTTTCCTTATAATTGTTTGAGCACTCTTCTAACTCTAAAAGTATTTTATTGTTAGGTGCTTCAGAAAACAATCTGTCTAAATGCACATTATATTCCTGCATAGAGCAAAAACCCCACGCCCAAAGATATGAATAAGCAAATAAACATTCCAAGTTCATCACCCCAAATTCCGATTTATTGCACTCTAAATCTCAATCTAGTTCATTGAGTTTAATATCTTCAACGTTTCCTTTGCTATCATAGTAAAGTAACATTCTCGCTATCAATCAACCACACATCACCCCAAAAACCAAAAAGGTGATTATCCGGCTCTCCCCATTTTTCTAAAATATCATCTCTTGAATGCCCTTTGATTTGGTTTAGAACGAAATCCACACCCTTTGAATCCAGCTGCATCCAAGCCAGTTCCTTTGTTGGAATGTCATCGAGTTTTTGATTGTTCTGATAAATGTAAAGACCTCCGATTAAGCCTAATAGAAGTACAATGCACAAGATCATTACATAATTCCTTTTCATGTAATTCTCTCCTTGGTTTGGTAAACTGTTATTTCATTAGTAGGAAACCATTGCAGTCTCACTTCTCTTTATATGCCTTATACAGTGCCGGATCGATTTTACCGGTGGCAAGCATTTGCTCCGACCATAGCTGCAGCGTTTCCACGGCGATGGATATCCGCTCCAGCTCCTTCTGAATGTAAATAAAATCCTCCAATTCGTCTCCGGAAATCTCCCCATCCACAGTAATTTCAATAAGGCGGTCTTTCTTTTTCTGCATGGAATTCAGAGAGGCCAGCATCTCCAGAACGATTTGAGATAAATCCTTGATCTTTACTTCGGGAACGTACTGCTGCCCGATCGGACACTGGTTAGCGCAGTAATAATTACACAGACTGGGCTGGCGATATTTTTCTGCCATGACCAGAACCTCGTCCGGATGCGGCAGCGTCCGTTCGTTTTCTATTTTCTCGATTCGTTCCGGGGAAACCGTAACAAGCAATTCACTTGCTTCTTCACGGGTAAACGCAAGATTTTCCCGGGTTGTCTGATAAATGTTCTTATTCTCTCTTGTTGATCTCCGCGCCATGGAATCGAACCTCTCTCCTCTTTCAATAATTACCCATAATCAACCGCCAAAGCATTGCACCAGCACGGCCGGTCTGTTACGGATGCTCCTGCACCATTGCAACAGACTTTTTTCAGTTGATCTGCACTTACTATATCACATCCAAGAATTACACACAAACACTTCGAAGCAATCTTAAAACTTTTTTATATTTCTGATAATGAAGATACAACGCGGTTACCCTTCAATAGGCAATTGAGTTACATGAACCGAGATATCGCTGAACATGGATTGAATCTCTTCATCGGATCCGCGAGCTCGAAAAGTCCTGCTCATGCTGTGCTTTTTCAACATTCTGAAGAAAATCAGCTTTTCTTTACGCGCTGCGTAAACCTCTACAAAATAGCTCATTCTATTGAGAATCAAGTTTCTATATACTAAAGAAACTGTACTAATTTGGTAGAGGTGTACTACATGGATATCAACATAATTGCAATGGGGCAGAGAATCCGCTCAAGCCGCAGAGAAAAGAATATCTCCAGTGAAGTTCTGGCAGAAAAGATTGGTATTGCCGTGGAGTCATTGTGGCATATCGAAAATGGTGCCAGGAATACAAGCCTTCAAACTCTGTGTAATATCGCTGAAGCTCTTGACGTTTCTGTTGATTACTTGCTTGGCAGATCGGATACTCCCGCTGACGCTATCGTACGGGGCTGCGCTTCCGCAAACAATCTGACAGAAGAACAGGCAAAGACTCTCATGGAACTGTGCCAGAGTATGATTCCCATCATCAAAAAGAAGATTTGATTCTAAGCTGCCGAGTATGACACCCGGCGGCTTCTTTTTTTCAGCGACAGCTTTCGACTGATTTCGATACTACGTCCTTGGTATACTGTACGCATGAGGTAAACCTCTACAATACAAGTATACAGGAGGAACATAAAAAATGAAAGTAAAAGATTTGCTTAACGGGATGGAAAAACGGGTTTTCGATGTCAATTATCTGGCGGACATCTGTACGCTCTACATCCAGAGGGATTTTGCTGACATCGAAAACTCATTCAATGCTGGAATGGCCCGACTTCATGCGGTACTCACAGAGGATCAGAGGAAGCATCTTACGGACTTGGAAGAAGCATACATCGCCCGTCGTACCTATGCTGCTCAGTATGGCTTCAAGTGTGGACTTTATGGTGCCTTCCAACAGCATTTCGGCGGTGCCGATCCCAGCGATGGAGGCTTTCAGGAGCTGGTTTGCGATGATCTGCTGAAGCAACCCAAGATGCAGCGACACCATGAAAATTTTCAGAATATCGAGCTGTGTAACCAGATCGACACTGCAATCATGGACACCCTCTCCGAAGAGGATCAGGAACACATGATCTCCGTTGCCTGCGGCTGGCAGCAGCGGGTGTACAGCGCAGCATTGGACGGCTTTTATTGCGGCTACCGTGCTGCCTATGATATCATGGAAGCCATTGATCCGCTGGTGAAAGTGCGCTGTATCGATAAGATCCTGACCATTGAATATCATCTGGGATACATTAAACCTTACAGCGAAGTTGAAAGGCACTCCGAACCAACTGCAGCATAATTTCAAAACATATGATGACATTTTTTCATAAAGAACGGTCCATGTAATTTCACCGGATAACCGTCCTTTGGAGCTACCCATTTAGAGGAACTTCTCCTTTCCATTTTTGGGGGATGATATCCTCCCAGGAAAAATAATCCGAACCTTCCTCCCGAAGAAGCAAGGTTCGGATTGCTTGTGGGAGCGGCATCCTACTCCAGGAAGCCGCTCTCACAGTTTATCCATTCATCGAAAATTGGCTGAGCGGTTTCATTTCAAAACATGCATCTATTTCACTGAAGCGGACGATCTGATTGAAGTCTGCATTTACAACACGGATTTGAAAAAACGGCTGGCAGCATTCGCATGGAAATATCCCTCCGAATGCCGCCAGTTGGATGACGATGGAAATGGTTGTGTGGCTTACGAAGTTCGCAAGGGTCGCTTGAGTTTTCGGCGACACCGCCGTACAGCGAGGAGCGGAAGAAAGCAGCGAGTGAGGCCGCAAAGAAAAACGCAGAGAATTTAAGGAGAATGGCGAAATGATGCCTGGAAATCAGAATATAAAGCCACAGGAACAGTCTTTTATTCCATCGGATACTCTGTAAAAGGACGCATTTCCAGATTTAGATGCTGATACGAAGCGATGACCTCCATGGCTTCCTCTTCCCGGACGGTTCTGCCTTCCTGACCGGCTTGTGCACGACCCCAGTACAGGGTATAGGGATCACGGACTATTTTTTCAATAAACTCAGGGCCGTTTGCGCCACATTGATAGAAACCATAATACCGCCCCTGATCTGCCTGTTCTTCTTCACATTTCTCCAGAATTCCGCCTGCGCAAATATAGGATATATCGCTTGCGTACTGCTTTAAGTCACCATCCTGAATGGTAAAAATACGCAGACTCGCGGTATCCTGGCCGCTCCCAGGCTGACAGGTAATCAGTTCCTCGATGCTGTCCCCATTTAAGTCCATCAGCGCATAGGTATAGTTTTTGGCATTATCATAACGTACCAACGCTTCTGCAATATACTGGGCATAAGGGTTGGAATAATCCATGCTTACGGGGGACTCACCGAACCGCTTTAAGGGGAGCCAGCGGAACTCGATCCGGGTGTAGGAATCCAGAATATTCTGAGCTTCTTCCTCCGTTATCTGCTTCCTGTTTTCTGTATAGGCACCATCTTTTGAATGCAGATACCATGCGCCATCTGAGGCATCCTGGGAAACACCCGTGATGAAGGAGGCTGAATCTGCATTTGCCTGATAGAAGTAATGCTGATACATTCCCAAATCTTCACAATAGACTTCAAAAACATTCCCTTCACACGGCTGGAAGCGTCCGATAAAGACCCCGGTATTGGTGAGGTCAAAATACTTGTAAGACTGTCCGTCCTTGATTGAGAGAATATCCAGGCTGTTAATAATCAATTCTTCAACACCGTCGCCATTCACATCATACAAAACATAGGACACACTTTCCGGATTTGGTGCGGTTCCCAGACGGTATTCCACAAATTCCTTGTAACCGGAAGCATACATGGCTTCGTGTTCTGCACGGGCCGCTGCTCGTTCTGCTTCGTATTGATGAAGCGCGTCTGCTTTATATTTTTCTACCTGCTCCATAGTGGTGGGCTGCGGTTTGACAGACAGATCGAACAGCTCCGCGAATTGCTGCAAGGCAGTCTGTGTCATTGGAACCTTTTCGCCGTCCACCCAGATAACCGGGTCCAGATAAATGGAAATAAACGCATCCGGCAGGTTCGCGTAAATCCGGGCAGTTCCCTCGCTCAGAACCAGCAGCACTTTTTTCCCGTCCTTGCGGGTATAGTCCCATTGGGTATAGTCGATGGATTCCAGCATGCCGCCGGTTATGGGATCGAAATAGTCCTTCAGAGAATACCGGTAGCTGGCAGAGCCCCGTTCCCATTTCCAATCCCCCATGTCCATGCTGATGTACATATTCAGATCAAAGGTTCCCTCCAAATGGAAATCTCCATCCCAATATTCTACCTGAACATCAGGATCGGTTTTAACCAATCCTTTCAGCCCAAGGGAGTTCAGTAGAACGCTGCTTTCATAGTAGTTGAGGGGTATGTAGCTTGACAGCAATTTCAGATGATACTTATTTACAATTTCATCCAGCTTGTCCACCATTTCCTGGCTGTAACAGCCGTAGGTGAGATGATAGTTGTCCGGCAGTTCCCATTCGCTTCCTATCCCATCTGCTTCGATTAAAATCGTTCCATCCTGATCGTATGTGTTCGTAAAGGTTACCCATTCGGTAAGCGCCTCCATATTGGTTCCTTGCAAAGATAGCATAATAATCGGTTCCTGACTCTCCACAGGAATTACATTGCCATCCTCATCATATTCCGTTGGAATATAAAAGCTATATTCTCCAACTTTCAGATTTTGCATTCTAAGAACATAAACAACAGCACAGCCAACGAGAAGTAGCATCAATGCAATCACCGCAGCGATCAGCCATACCTTCTGCCCGGACAGCCGCTTGATCTGTGCTTTCTGTTTCCCCTGACGGAATTCTTCTGCACCGATTACAAAAGAATCCTTTACGCTTCCAAAGCCAACCAGCAAATCTATCGCTTTCATAGATATCCCTCCTCACTGAGCTTCTTCCGCAGTTTCCCACGCAGCCGGTGGAGCATGGAAGTCACCTTGCTCTGACTAAAGCCGGAAACCTCAGAAATGGTCTGGATGGAATCCAGATACCAGTACCGGCACAGAAACACATTCCGTTCTGTCTCCGGCAGGGAAGATAGGAACGCATTAAGAACCCGTGTCAATTCCTTTTTCGCCAGTTCGGTTTCCACATTGTGGGTGTCTACGCATTCTTCCAATTCATCCAGTGCAAGAATGATTTCTCCGCCGCCTCGCTTTTTTGCACTGAGCTTGCGCCAGCGGTCAATGGAAATATGCCGGGTCATTTTGGCAAGAAAAGCATTCAGAAAATTGGGACGCCGGGGCGGAATGGTATTCCACGCCGCCAGATATGTATCGCTGACGCTTTCCTCAGAATCTTCCCGGTTGGAGAGAATGTTGTAGGCAATGCTGTAGCAGTACCCACCGTATTTTTTGTCTGTTTCTTCAATGGCCTGTTCAGACCGCTCGAAGAACAAGGCAATGATACCCTGATCCTCCAAGGAATCACCTCCAGTTGTTTGTCTATTTTATAACAAAGGGTTTCACTTGTATAGGCGTAAAATGATCCGTGTTCGTTGCATGGATTCTGAAAATATTTCAAAAAAACACGCAGGAACCAAATGGCTCCTGCGTGTTTTGCGATAGTCGTATGTGAATGAGTATAACCGAAAAGGCTCTAATGGGACTGGCTCAGTTAGCATTGCTGTAGGAGCCTTTGAATGTGAAAAATACAATACTACTTCAAGAAATCAGATTGATGGTCAATTCGATTTAAAGCATACCCCTTATCGACCAGAATATCACACTTGAGCGCCACAAGGTTCACATCTGACCCCGTGTATCGTGCTATCTGAAAAGCGTCGTACCCACAATGATAGATCATATCAAGAACCTCTACATCCGGCAGTAAGATTTCCGCAGCAATCACATTGGCTTCATACTCTGGTCTGTTCTTGCGGTCAAACAAACTAAATTCCTGAAGCATTGTCTGTCGTACAAGGTCTTGATGAAGAAGGTGATGCCCTATCTCATGGGCACATACAATTCGTTTCAACTGTTCGTCCAAGTTGTCGTTTATGAAAGCCCACGGTACTTCGTGAAGTATCATGTAAACGCCTTTCAGAACAGTAAAATCCTTTACCATTTGGATTTGCAGTCCTATTTCGTCTGCTATTTGGAATGGGTCTCTGGAGTTGGCAACTGCCACCAGTTCCTCTCCTAAACGATAAATCTTCTGCAATGTCAAGGTAAGCCCCCCTTTATGAACCGTTTTTACTTCCGGTATTTTCTCAGTATAGCACGCAATAAGGGTAATAAACCGGACATTAAACATTGTGGGAACTAAGTAAAATCATTTCCTGCTGTTTATTTCTTTTGACTTCGCATATGCATCCAGAATTGCGTGCATCAGTGCATCCTTATCTTCTTCAGGAAGAACACCGCCAGCAAAAAGCGCCGACACATCATGAACTACCTTATCAATTTCCTGTTTAGGGTCCAGCTGCTGCGTTTCTTCCGCTAACATCGCATCGCTAGAGATATGCAGTTCATCACAGATTCTTTTCAGCGTGGATGCTCGTGGAACACTGATTCCCGCTTCATACTTATAGAGCATTCTCCTTGAGATGCCCAACCGTTCAGCAAGTGCTTCCTGCGTGAGATTGTGTGCCTCTCTGTACTGAATCAGCCTTTCTGCAAAATCCATTATAACGCTCCTTTCCTATTTAGTCAAACATTCGTTTGAATTTTGTATTGACATCGAGTTATGCTCGTGCTATAATTCGACACGAATTGAGAACTAAAGTTCCCAT